>JALHJL010000009.1 GCA_022839625.1 Phycisphaerales bacterium | reverse complement strand
AGGCCCATGCTCCCCTCCGGGGCTTCTTCTAAATCACCGTGCGCGATTCGGCGGCGCGCGTCGGGAGGGCGCGCCTCCTGGCGAGCCGCGGCTCGGCGGAAGCCTCGCCCTCCCGCGCCGCGTGATTGCGCACGGCGACTTAATACTCGGCGATTGCGCTGGTTCGCGCGTCGCGTTCTATTCCTCGGTCGCTTCGTGGCTTCGTGGCTCCGTGGCTCCGTGGCTTCTTCTAGTACTGACACTCCATCGGCGATTGCACCATCAGCGCCACGAACGGGTTGATGTCCTCAAACCCGACCGACAGGTTACCGTTGATGTCGCCGTTCAGCGGCGGGCAGCCGGGGTACGCCTGCTGCCAGGCCGCCGGGCTGCTCAGGATCAGGACGAACGGGTTGATGTCGCCGAAGTCCACGACGCCGTCGCAGTTCAGGTCGCCGGCGCAGAGGCAGGGGTTGGGCTCGCAGGTCGTGCCTTCGCCCTTGTAGTTGCCCTGAAGCGTGGCGCACTCGTCGGGGCTCAGGACTTCGCATTGCGAGCCGGGAAGGCAACACGCGCCGGTCACCGCCGGGGACGACTGTATGGCGAGTCCGTGGCAATTGCCCGACGCAACGGCCACGAAGTCCGCGTTGGGCGAAGGCACGTTGCACTGGCCGTAATCATTCGCTCCCCACGCCACAATCGTGCCGTCGGCCTTAAGACCCAGAGAAAAGTAGTCTCCTGCGCCGATCGCGATGAAGTCGCTGTTGGGTACCGGCACGTTGCACTGGCCATAGTTGTTCCGACCCCACGGCACGATCGTGCCGTTAGCTTTCAAGCCCAGGCTATGGTAGGCACCCCCTTCGACGGCCACGAAGTCGGCGTTCGGCGCCGGGACGCTGCATTGACCGTGGTTGTTCCATCCCCACGCTACAATGGCCCCGTCGGCTTTCAGCCCGAGACTGTGCCAGTCGCCTGCCGCGACCGCCACGAAGTTCGCATTCGGCGCCGGCACGTTGCACTGGCCGTAGTAGTTGTAACCCCATGCTGCGATCGAGCCGTCCGCCTTGCACCCCAGACTGTGGTAGACGCCCGCAGCAGCCCCCGTGAAGTCGTCGTTGGGCGCCGGCACGTTGCACTGGCCGTAGTTGTTCCAGCCCCACGCCAGGATCGAGCCATCACCCTTCAATCCCAGCGTGTGCGCGGAGCCTGCCGTCACTTCCACGAAACCGGAGTTGGGTGCCGGTACGTCGCACTGCCCAGCTTGGTTGCGGCCCCACGCGGCGATGGAGCCGTCGACCTTCAGGCCCAGACTGTGGTACCCACCCGCGGCGACCGCCACAAAGCTCTCATTCGGTGAAGGTACATTGCACTGGCCGTAGTCGTTCATCCCCCAGGCCACGATTGGGCCGCTTGGCGCAGAGGCCACCGTCTGAAATGACCAGACCGGTCCCAAGGTCGAACCCGCGCTGTTCTTGGCCACGACCTGCCAGTAGTACACCGTGTCGTAGTTCAGCGTCGGTAGGGGCCAGTCGCTGGTCGGCGTGTTGCCGGCAAAGGGTGGCGGGCTCGTGTCCCCGAAGCACACGTCGTATGAAGTTGCGTACTGCGCGTCCGCCCAGTCGAGATCAGTGTCCAAGAGGACATTCGTCGCCCCGTCTTCCGGACGCGGTTCGGTTGGGCATCCCGGCAGCGGACACGGATTCGGCTCGCATGGCAGGTCCATCGTCCAGGACACGCCGCCCGCGCTCGTGCAGCCAGTCTCGGTCAACTGCTCGCAGTGCCCATCACCAAAGCAGCAGGCCCCCGCGGGCAACCCAGTGTACGTCACGTCGATTGTGTTGACGGGGTCGATGCTCTCAAAGACGTGCTGCGCCGAGCCCGTCTCACCCGGCTGCGACGCGGTCACCCGAAGCGTGGCGCCGATCCACACATCCCAGCTCACCATGAGCTTCAAGTGGTAGGAATTGCCGTCGATGATCGCCTCCATCGGAATGATGCCGCCGTGCTCCGGATCGAGGTTCTCCACGACAATCTGTGTCGGCGCGGCTGGGCTGCCGTCCGCGTAGTAAACATGGCCGTTCATCTCGACCGCCAGGGTCTCCAGGTGCAGGTACACCAGATCGTTGCTGGCGGGCAGCGGCCGGTACTCCCAGATTGCGTTGTTCCCGCCGGATGACATCTCTATCGCCCGGTATTCGGAGACCGCGTCCGTTCCCCCCAGCCAGTAAATGTCTTCCCAATCCGTCCAAGTCATGCCCGCGTCGCGCGTCGCGATGAAAGCCAAACGACGATCTTCGGGATCCGAAGCATTCTCCGCCGCAAAGCCGACAACAAACGTATCGCCGAAGACGTGTTTGATCTCGGGATGCACCAGCGGCCCGTATCCGTACCAGCAGTACCACTCTTGCGCGATGCCGCCGACCGTGTCGTCTTCGAATCTAAGCAGCAAGAGCATTTTGTATGGATGTGAACTCGGCAAGTTCAGCTCTGCTGCACAAATGATCGCACCGTCATGTACCGCCACCGCCGGATGAGAGACTTCGCCGGTGTGAAACCACACGAACGATTCGTAGTCGTTCGGATCGTTAATGTTCTGCCACAAAGCCAGGAGCGAATGCCCGTAAGATGAGTAGATGGGGTCCCAGGCAGCGGCGAAGTGATCGCCAACGGGGTCGATGGCTACATCATTGCCCAGCGCATCGCCGCGGTTGAATTGCCGCATTGTGCCCAGCCCGGTCTCGTCTTCCTGATAAAATAACGCTGGTCTGTCATTCGGCGGAGAAGCTCCGCTCTTGTCGATGCTGAACGACATCACTCCCCACCACCACGATGCGAAGCGATTGTCACACGCAATCTGCGGCTGTTTCAAGTCGGAACAGCCGTGGCTGCTATAATTCCAGTACTGGCCCTGAAGGCTCGCCTCCCAGATGTTGACGAGTGAATCGTCGTCCGTGTCCCACTGAAGCAGATTGATGTGGCTGGTGGCAGTATCGTCGCGCAAAGTAACGTACCACCTGTCCAGCCCATTGTTTTCTCCCCAGTACGCCGCGGACGCCATGGAGTACGGCCGCGGTTCCAGCGTGTTCCGGTCGACAAGCCAGGTGATATCGCCCCACGTCGCACCGTAATCGTGCGATCCACAGAACACGACAGTGTCAACCTCGGCCGGAGCAGAACCGTAATCTGTGTATTGGTCGTTTGCGAGAAAGAGGTTCGTGTAGCGTCCGCAGTCGCCCAGCCCGGGGTGCGTCGCCTTGTCGATAACGTTAGCGGGAGCCTCGACGCGAATCGTGACGTCAAGCCCCGCGTAGGGGTTTCCACTCCACCCGCAGTTGCATGACTCGCCGCCTCCACAGTCTGAGGCATAGAAGTTGTTGGCCGTATAACCGATCTCGGCTTCCTCGCTGACGAGGGGGCCGACGTTGGCGTGCGCCGATCGCCAGGCGACCCAGACCACCGCCGGCGCTGTCACGTAAGGTTCCAACGACCAGATCACGAAGCTGTACTCGGGTGCGACACTGAAAGCCGGGCTAGTGGACAGCAGCGTCGCCCCACCGCCCGAGATCGGGCAACCGTCCCACAGTTCGAGGAAGATCGTTGCGTCGCTGCTGTGGTCGTTCCAGATGCGGCCCGAAATGCTGCAGACGTCGCCGCCGGGACTGATCATCTCACAATCATCAGCCACACGGCCATTGGCCCCCGTAGGTGCGAAGTCCACCGGGAAGGCGTTTTCGTAGACCACGGTCCCGCACTGCGGATTGCCGCGACCTTCGGCCTGCCGGCGGGTCGGGACGGTTTGCAGCCGCGCCTCCCGGCGCTGCGCGGGGACGGTCATCGACTCGGCAAAAACCCGCTCCCTCAGTGGACACGCCGCTGGGCCCTTGCTCAGGGTGACTACATCCAATTTGCCGAGTCCGGCTGGACGACGTGCGATGGACTCGCCGCCCTGCCCATTGGGCACGTCTTGGGCCTGACGCCGGGACGCATCTCGAGACCGCTCGCAATCCTGCGCCTGCGTCGTCAGTGCACAGAGCATGATCCCAGCAGCCGCAACAACGAACGATCTCAGTGCCCAAAATGCCGCGATTCTGCCCAGTTCTCGAGACATGTCGCTGCTCCCTTCGTGAAATGGCCCCTCGCCACGGTGCTCTGGGGCTCGGGGTCCTTGATGTGATGGCCCGCCGACGGGGCGCGCCGATACCCCCGATTCTCGAAGTGCTTACCTGTCGTTCGGCGCAGTGCGGACGGCGCGTACGGGGGCCCGGCGCTACACGACGACGCCCCAGCGCTACAGGGGATGCCCAGTCGCTTCGACTTCGAACGGCCGACATGCAGGATCGGCGCTACAGCCGCGTCGCTGCCGCTCGGGCCCTGGTCCGCCGCCATTTCGACCGATCCGATTCGGACTGAGATGCACCCCGGAAGCCGCACGGCCCCCGCGAGTCGTGCTTACCTGGAGGGACAAGCCCTCGCGCTCAGCCCCTCCAACTTCCGCGTACTCGCCATCCTACCGCGGTGCCCCCCCAAACTCAATCACGCTGAGGGACAGAATGGTGAGGCAACACCGCCAGCGAGACCCACGACACGGGCGAGCGACAAAGCCCCGCGAGAGAGTCGCGTAGCGCTGCCGCGAAAGCCCGCCGGCGCGGAGCCAGCCCCCGTTCTCAACGCACACACAAGTGTCCGCCACCCGCCGCCCCCCTCGCCCCCTTGGCCCCTCGACCCCTCGATCCCTTGCCCCTTCGACCCCTTGATCCCTCGATCTCTTGATCCCTTGATCCCTTGCCCCCTTGACCCCTCGGCCCCTCGCACGCCTCCAACTGCCTCTTCGCCGCTCGCTACTCCCGCCAACTCGTGTCCCCGCGTCCCCGTGTTGGCAACCTTGCTTGGCAATCTTCCAAGATTGCCAACCCGTGCGCGCGCGCTCGACTCCTCCGAAACCGCTCCCCAGCCCCCCAGCCGAAGGTTGCCAAGTATAGGGTGCGCACGGGCAATCTTGGCAACCTTCCCCTACCACCGCCGCGCCGGCGCTCCCCGGCACGGGCGGCTTATCCGCCGCGTCTCGGCCCTTGTTACGGGCCTGCGGCCGCCAGACCGTTACCCGCCCGTCATCAGCGCCACAAACGGGTTGATGTCGTCGAACCCGAACGTGCCGTTGCCATTGATGTCGCCGTTGGAAAGCGGGCAGTCGGGGTACGTCTGCTGCCAGGCGGCCGGGTCGGTCAGGGCTTGGACGAAGGGGTTGATGTCGGCGAAGCTCACCGTGCCGTCGCAGTTCATATCCCCCACGACCCACGGCGGCTCGCAGATCAGCGCGCTGAGCCGCACGTCGTCGATGTTCCATCCGCAGTACCGCCACGCGCCGTCCGTCGTGCCCATTGTCCAGCGCAGGTACACGGCCGGCTTGTTGTCGGCCACCGCGGAGATGTCCAGGTTCATCGGCTGCCACGCCGTGTCGCTGATCGTCGCCGAGTTCTCCCAGACCGTCGTCCAGCTCGTGCCGTTGTTGCTGACGCGGACGTACGCGTGGTCGTATTGGGGCTGCTCCACGCCCAGCCAGCGCCAGAAATTCAGCCGCACGCCGTACTTGCCCGTGCAGTCGATCGGCGTGCTGGTGAGGTGCCGCTCGGGCAGGTTGTTCTGGTAGTCGCCGCTGAGGTTGTAGCCGTAGACGTAAGGCCCGGTGTACCCGCTGGTGGGGTCCGGTCCGCCATACTCGCCGCCGCCGCCCGTCGGCTGACCGAACGCCCAGAGGTCCTGGGTAGTCCAGCCGGGATTGGCGTCGAAGTTGTTCTCGTAAATGACGTCCAGGCCGTACGCGACCGTCGCGGTGAAGTAACTCGCGGGCGCGCCGTACGGATCGACGTACCCCTGCCCGTCGGTCGCCTGAGCGCTGAAGTAATAGTGCATCTGGCCCCCGCACGCCGCGGCGGGCAGGACGGCGTCGTAGACGTTGGGGGCAACCTGCGTCATCGCGACCTGCTGCCAGGTTGTGCCGGACTTGAAGTGCAGCATCCCGGTGCCAGGCTGCGGCACCTTGTCGCCCACACCGATGACCTCGACCCGAATGGTCGTGCCGCCGGCCGGCGAGCTGTACTGCGGCAAGCCGAGCGGGTAGAGGAAATCGAGCTTGTCCACGGGCACGTTCACGCCGGCGGCGTCCACGAGCCAGCCGACCACGCTGCGGGTGATCTTGGCCGCGAACCCGAAGTTGAGGTAGCCGAGGTTGTCGTACGTATCGCACTGCTGGTGGTAGCAGGGGTTGTTCCACACCTCGCCTTCGATGATGAGGCAGGCCTGGAACCCCTGCCACTCGAACGGCGCGTGATCGCTCGCGTCGAGCCCGCCATAGAGAGTGTACGTCAGGCCGCCGCTGTACTCCGTGACCGCCGCGGCCAGGACATTCTTGATCGGATTCGATGCATTCGTGCCGTAGATACGGACGTGGTTGGTCGGCTGGTTGATCGGGTCATAGGCGATCATGTCGAGCGAGATCATCCCGCGGATGTCCTCGCCGGCGTGCTGGGAGGCGTAGTGGTCGCTGCCGATCAGGCCCTGCTCCTCCATATCGAACGCGATGAAGCGAATGGTATAGTCGGACTCGTACTGGCTGAGGATGCGGGCCGCCTCCAGCACGCCCGCGACGCCGCTGGCATTGTCGTCCGCCCCGGGGTTGTTCACCGAGTCGTAGTGCGCGCCGATGACGTAGATGGAGTTGGGAAACAGCGTGCCGGTCATCTCCGCGACCACGTTCTCCCACGTCCCGCCGCTGTAAGTGAACGTGTCGAGGTACGTCGGCAGGCCGTAGCTCTCGAAGAGCATCTTGATGTTGTCGCGGCACAAGTCGTGCTGCGCGCCGCTCATGCCGCGGTTGTGCCCCGTGTGGGTGTACAGGTAGAAGTTGAGGAACCCGTTCACATTCAGCGGGCTCACCTGCTCGGCCGCGGCCTGCCCCTCGTCGGAGGCGACGGCCGGCGTGGCCCCCAGCACACACAGCCCCAGCGCCAAACTCCAGATCGCTTGCCATGACGCGCGCTTTGTAATCACCAGACAATCCTCCTGTCGTAGCAGCCGGGCGGGATTCCGGCGGTTGAAGAGTGAAGGCGGGAACGCATCCTCGCGGACCATCCTTGCCGCGGGCCGGCCACGCACTCCAGCGGGCCGACCGGCGCTGCTTTCGTACCTCCGGATACGATTATAACGACCGTTCCGGCGCGGCGGCAAACAGATTTGATGCGTACCGCGGACGAGCCCTGCTTGCCCGCGACGATGCTCAGATCAACGACCGCCCACACAGGCCGCGCGGCACTTTCAGGCCCAGGAGCTCCAGCGTCGTCGGCGTCACGTCGTATAACGCGGCGTCCTGACGGCGGCGGGGCAGCGCGGCGTGGGAGAGGATGTACATCCCCGCCAGCGCGTGATTGGCGTCGTCCGGCCCGGTCTCGCTCTCGAACGTGTAGATGTCCTCGTGCCCGAGCGTCCCGACGCTGCGCCACCGCAAGTCGCCGAACAGGACGATGAGGTCCGGCGGAAAACCGGTGACGTCCTGATAGAGCCGCTCGGGCTTGAACACGCGATTGCCCAGCGGGTGCCCGGAGGGGCCGGGCAGATCGGAGAGCATCGCCGCTAGCTTGTCGCGCAACGGCTCATACTCGTCGCCCGCGACGATGCCCTGCGGCTCGCGGCCGGCCCGGTTGATGAACAACTGCCCGGTGTAGCCCCCGTCGCCCCAGACCTTGGTCCTGCTCCAGTCCACGTCGGCGAGCTCAAACCGGCGGCGGCCGGAGATCGGCGTCTTCATCACCAGCAGCCCCTCGCGGATCAGCCAGTCATTAATGCAAAACCCGCCGTCGAGGCGCTGCGCCCCATGGTCGGACACCACCCACACCGCGGTCCGCTCCAGGTCGAGCAACTCGAGCAGCATCCCGATCTGGCGGTCGATGAAGACGTAGTAGTCGTGGATTGCATCGGCCAGCGGGCCCGGGCCGGGGTACTGACGGTGCTCGGGATCGTGGTAACGCCACAGGCCGTGGTGGATGCGGTCGACGCCCATCTCGACCATCCAGAACAGGTTCCACGGGCGCGTGCTGAGCAGGTGCCGGCAGACCCTGAAGCGTTGCTCAGCCATCTCGTAGATCTGCCGCAGAAGCGGCTCCTTGTCCTCCGTCTGAAAACCGGTCGCGTCGAGGATGTATTCGCCCCCCAGCAACTCACGAATCTCGCCCGCGAGCTCCGGCGGATGGGTGTACGGGCTCTTCGTGCTCGGCGTCAGGAAGCAGGTGATCTGGCAACCGCGCGGCGGACGCACGATCGGGAAGGTCTGCGGCACGCCGACCGTGATCGACGGCAACCCGACCCGGGCAGCGTAGTCCCAGAGCCGGGGCTGACGCACGTCGAGGTTGGTGGCCAGGCCGAGATTCTCGTAGCTCCAGTCCCGGCGGCTGCGAAAGCCGTAGACCCCCAGCGCCCCGGGGTCCTTGCCCGACGCCATGCAGGTCCAGGCCGGCACCGTGAGCGGCGGGATGCAGCTCTCCAGGTTCCCCCAGAGGCCGAGTCCGCTCAGACGCCGGAGGTTCGGCAGGTCCGCGCGCCACCGCTCGAAGACAAGGACCGGGTCCGCACAGTCCAGGCCAATAATGGCTACTTTTTCCACACGCGCCACGAGCCACCAGCCCCCACCATGTCGGTGGCGGATCATACCGGCCGCGTACGCCGCGTGCCACTCGCCGCTCGCAGCGCCGCCCGGTTCGTCTCGGGCGCGCCCCGGTTCCGGCGCTTGACCGCTTGCGGGGGCCGGATATCGTGGCACCCGCATGGAAACGGAAGCACTGCACCCGGAATCGCAGGCCGCGCCGACCGCACCGGAAGGCACCGGCCTGATCCGTCACGACCCCTGGCTCAAGCCCTTCACAGACGCGCTGCACCAGCGCTACCAGCGCTACCGCGCCACGCGCGCGCGGATCATTGCGGCGGAGGGCTCCCTTCAGCAGTTCGCCCGCGGACACGCGTACTACGGCCTGACCCGCGGCGAGCACAACGGGCAGCCTGGCGTGTGGTACCGCGAATGGGCTCCGGGTGCCATCGCCATGTCGCTGGTGGGCGACTTCAACGGCTGGGACCGTCTGGCGCACCCGCTGCACAAGGACCAGTTCGGCGTGTGGAGCCGTTTCCTGCCGGACGCCGAGGTAGCCGAGCGCCTTACGCACGGCAGCCTCTACAAGGTCCACGTACACAGCGCGATCGGTCCGCGCGACCGCATCCCCGCGTACGCGCGGCGGACGGTGTCCGATCCGCGCACGCACGATTTCACCGCCCAGCACTGGGACCCGCCCCAGCCCTATGTCTGGCAGCATGCGCGGCCCGAGCTGCGCGGCAACCTGCGCATCTACGAAGCGCACGTCGGCATGGCGACCGAAGAGCCGCGCATCGGGACGTATCAGGAGTTCACGGCCCAGGTCCTGCCGCGCGTGGTCGCGGCCGGCTACAACGCCGTGCAGCTCATGGCGATCCAGGAGCACCCTTACTACGGCTCCTTCGGCTACCAGGTCAGCAGCTTCTTCGCGGCCTCGTCGCGCTTCGGCACACCGGAGGACCTGAAACACCTCATCGACACGGCGCACGGCTGCGGGCTGCTGGTGCTGCTCGACCTGGTGCACAGCCACGCGGTCAAGAACCTGAACGAGGGGCTGAACCTGTTTGACGGGACGGATTACCAGTATTTTCACGCCGGCGGCCGTGGCCAGCACCCGGCCTGGGATTCGCTGTGCTTTGACTACGGGAAGTGGGAGGTCCTGCGTTTCCTTCTGAGCAACGTGTGCTTCTGGCTGGAGGAGTACCGCTTCGACGGGTTCCGTTTCGACGGCGTGACCAGCATGATGTACCACGACCGGGGCCTGGGCCACCCCTTCGTCAGCTACGCGGACTACTTCCCGCCGTATACCGACGACGACGCCGTCGTCTACCTTCAGCTCGCGAACGAGCTGGCCCACACCACGCACCCGCGCGCGATCACCATCGCCGAGGACGTTTCCGGTATGGTCGGTATTGCGCGGCCCCTCGCCGAAGGCGGCCTGGGCTTTGATTACCGCCTGGCGATGGGCATCCCCGACTATTGGATCAAGCTGCTCCAGGACCGTCGCGACGAAGACTGGCACATGGGCGAGCTGTATCACACGCTGACCAACCGGCGGGCTGGGGAGAAGCACGTTTCTTACGCGGAGTGCCACGACCAGGCCCTGGTCGGCGACAAGACCATCGCCATGCGCCTGATCAACGCCGAAATCTACTATCACATGGTCAAGGGCAGCCAGAATCTGGTCGTCGAGCGCGGCATGGCACTGCACAAGATGATCCGGCTGCTCACCTTCTCGCTGGGCGGCGAAGCATACCTCAACTTCATGGGCAACGAATTCGGCCACCCGGAATGGATCGACTTCCCGCGCGAGGGCAACAACTTCTCGTACAAGTACGCGCGGCGGCAATGGTCCCTGGTTGACGACCCACTGCTGCGCTACCACGCGCTGGCGGCGTTCGACCGCGCCATGATACGGCTGGACGAAGACCATGACCTTCTGTCGTCCCTGCCCTGCGAGAAGCTGCACGAGCACGAAGACCGCAAGCTGCTGGTATACCGCCGCGGCCCACTGGTGTTTGCGTTCAACTTCCACCCGACCCAATCCTACGCCGACTATTGCATCGGCGTGCCGGAAGCCCCGGCTTACCGGCTGCTGTTGAATACTGATGACCTCTGGTTCGGCGGTCACGGCGAGGTACTCGCCGGACAGGTCTACGTGACGCAACGCGTGCCCAGCGATCGCGTCGCGCAGAGCATTCAGGTGTACATTCCGGCCCGGACGGCGCTCGTGCTGCTGCGCATGTAGCGCGCTCCACCCACAGTACGGGGCGCGTCGCGCCGGGCGGATCGCCGCCGTAGGCGACGGACGCGGTACGATCGGGGGCCGTTCTCATCGCCGCCGGTGCAGTACAGCCAGCCGCCCGCGCTGAGCCGGCGCGACTCGCCGAAGAAGCCCTGCGAATACGGCCCGGTGGACCAGGCCGTTTCGCTCAGCTTCTGCCAGCTTGCGCCCTGGTCGTGCGACGCCCACAGCGCCGCGCGCTCGCCACCCGGCTTGTGCGAAGCCACGGTGCCCAGAAACACCTGCTCGTCTTCGGCTACGCCGAACCACACGAACTGCGACCAGCCCGTGATGACCTGCACCGCGCCGGTCGCACGGGCCACGCGCAGGATGCGGCCCGTTCCCGTATCGGTACACCAGAAAACGTAGTCCCGGCTGAACGCCACGTCCGTGCACACTTCTTGCCGACCACTGGGAATCCGCACGAAGGACGCCCCGCGGTCGTCGGAACAGGCACGTCCCGATCCCGGTCCATCGCCAAAGGCGATATACAGACGTTGACCACGCTCGTCCCAGCGCACCGTATGGATGTGGTGGGCGGCCGGTTCCTCGAAGATCGCCGCCCAAGTCGCACCGTCATCCGTGCTCTGGTACAGCGTCGCGAAGTGCTCATCGTCCTTGGTGTAGTTCCCGGCATAGAGGCTGCCTTCGTCGTCCTCCTCCATGCGCCAGACCGGCACCGCCAGGCACACCTCCCACGTCCGGCCCGCGTCGTCGGACCGATACACCGGCCGCCGATCCGCGGAAACAAAGAGCGTCCCCGTGCGCGACGCGAACACCAGCCGCGGCCCCCCGTCGATCGGACGACCCAGGTCTTCCCACGGCTCCCAGAACCGAGCATCGCTGGCCCGCTTCAGCTCGCCGCTCTCCAGGCCAAGGTATACATCGTCGCCGCGCGCGAAGGACGCGGTGATCACTACCGGCAAGTCCTCCACCTCGTAGCCGGTTCGATCGACCGGCGCGAGAGCGGCGTTCACAATCCACGGCTGACACCCGGCGGCGACCAGCAGGATGGTCGCGCCCGCAACAAGAAGGCAGATCCGTGTCATCCGCACTTCCCCGCCGACGGGCAATCCAGGCTCAGCGGACAGCGCTCGCATTGCGGCTTGCGGGCCGTACATACCTCGCGCCCGTGCCAAATGAGCGCATGGGCCAGGTACGTCCACCACTCCTGCGGGAACAGCTCCATCAGGTCGCGCTCGATCTTCTCGGCGTCCTTGCTATCGCGTGCGGAAGTCGTCAGCCCCAGTCGCACCGCCAGCCGTCCGACGTGCGTATCCACCACGATGCCGACGTTCTTGCCGTGCCATGTCCCCAGCACGCAATTCGCCGTCTTCCGCGCCACGCCGGGCAATCGCAGCAGTCCCTCCATCGTCTCGGGCACTTGCCCGCCGAACTCCGCGCATAACAGGCGGGCCATGCCCAGCAAGCTCTTGGCCTTGTTCCTGAAGAACCCCGTCGAGCGAATCGCCGCCTCCAAGTCCGCCGGCTCCGCCGCCGCCAGCGCCGCCGCGTCCGGGTATCGGCGAAACAGGTCCGGCGTGACCCTGTTGACGCGTTCGTCCGTACACTGGGCAGAGAGGATGGTCGCGACCAGCAGTTGTAAAGCACTGCCGTGGCGGAGCGCGCAGGTTGCGCCGGGATAGGCCACCCGCAAGCTGGCCAGAATGCGCGCTGCCCGGGCTCGCCGGGCCGAGTCGGTCTCGGCAGCGCGCGGTGCGCCGGCCCGTCGCTTGCGCTCGGGGCTCTGATTGGCCCGTCGCTTGCGCTCGGGGCTCCGTTTGGATGTCCGTCCCTTTGCCGCTCCGTTGCTCCGTCGCTTCGTCGCTTTCTTCATGCCCACTCATCCTCTGGCGCGGCCGGCACCGGTATCTCCTCGTCCGGAGTGGGCGCGGGAATCTCGCCGCCCACCGGTTCGAGCCGCTGGCTTGCCTCCAAGTTGATCTGGAACTTGCCGTCCGGCGGGTCCGGCAGCTTGTCGCACGCCGGCCCCATGAACGCGAGCTCATACGGGTCCCAGCGATAGCGGGCTACCTCGGTTTCGCCGGCCGCCGTCAATACCAGCGCCACGTAGCCGAAACCGCGCTGCTCCCGCAGGTCGAATCGCACGTGCTCGCAGGTTTCCAGTGCGATCGCGACGATCAGTTCGCCGTCGGTCACCAGCAACACGCGCTGTGGCAGTGTGACTACGTGCGGGAACACATCGGCGTCGCGCGATACGTGCAGCACCGCCAGTTCCTCCTCGATCCCATCGAGCGGCTGCACCACCTCGCCGGTCGCCCGAATGAGCACCGGAGCGCGCAGTCGCCGATCGTCGTTCCGTTCGGCCAACCCAAGCACCCAGCGCTCGGCCCCCAGCGCCGCCAGCCGCAGCCGGCCCACGTGCGCGTCCGTAAGTTCCTCCGGCACGCAGAGCGACGCGACGCCGGCCAGGCGCACCAGCCGCACCGCCGCACTGACGCCCAGCCGGGCATCGGCGAGACGGATGCACGCCTCCTCGCGCGACCAGCTCGCCGACTCCGCTGCGATGAGTTTCGGCCCGGAGGCGCCCGCGACCGGCTGCGTCGCCGGCGGGGCCTTCGTGCCGCACCCAAGCCATGCGGCAACGGCGGCGGCGGTCACAACCAGCAGTCGTCTGAGTTGCCTTCCGCACACGTGAGACCTCGCGCCACGATCGGAGCGCGGTCAACGCGCCGCGCGCTGCCAGTCTATCCCAGGCCGCCGAAACCGGCCAACGCAACGCCCTATCGCACCATACCCACTGCGCAGTTAGCATGCGCTGCGAGAATGCTTACTACAGTCCCGCCGCCTGCGACCGTAGCCCCGCTCACCTGCTCCGCTGTCCTTACGCACCACTGGCTGGTCCGCGTGCGCGGCGGCGAGAAGGTACTCGAAGCCGTCGCGGAGCTTGTGCCAGACGCCCCCATCTACACCTTGGTCCACGACCCCGCGGGCCTGGCGGGCTCACCGCTTGCGAGCCGCGCCATTCACACGTCCGCCCTCCAGCGACTGCCCGGCGCCACCCGTCACTACCCAAAGCTGCTCCCCCTACTGCCCTGGGCTGCCGGGCGGATGAAGTTGCCGCCGACGGACCTCGTCGTGTGCTCCGATGCGGCCATCGCCAAGGCCATGACGCCGCACCCGCGCAGCAAGGTCGTGTGCTATTGCCATTCGCCGATGCGCTACGTGTGGGATCTCAGCGACGAGTACCGCCGGACGTTACCGCGGCCGCTCCGCCCGCTCTGGAACCCGCTTTGTCGCCGTATCCGGGCCGCCGACCTGCGAGCGGCCCAGCGCGTGGACTTCTTCGTCGCGAACTCGCGGCATGTCGCCGACCGGATTCGGCGCCACTACGGCCGCGACGCCGTCGTCGTGCACCCCCCGGTTGACATCCCCCCCACGCCGTCAGCCGGCCCGCGCGAGGATTTCTACCTTTGCGTCGGCTACCACACCCCCTACAAGCGGCTCGACCTCGCCTTGGACGCATGCCGCCAGTTGCGCCGCCGGCTCGTCGTGATTGGAGACGGGCCGGACGTGTCGCGCCTCCAGCCGGCCAGCGGCCCGGATGTCCGCTGGCTGGGCTGGCAGGATGCCGCCGTGATCAACGACCACTACGGCCGCGCCGCGGCCCTGCTCTTCCCCGGCGAAGAGGATTTCGGCATCGTCCCGGTCGAGGCGATGGCCCACGGATGCCCGGTGATCGCGTACGCGGTCGGCGGTGCGACCGAGACGGTCATCGACGGCCAAACCGGCGTCTGGTTCGAGCGGCAAACCGCGGCGTGCCTCGTCGAGGCGCTGCGGCGGTGCGAGCAGACTCGCTTCGACGCGCGTGCCATGCACTCCCACGCACGGCGGTTCGGCAAGGACCGCTTCGTGGCGGAGATGCGCGCGGCGCTGCGATCGGTGTTGTAGGCTGAGGCCCGTCCGAGCCGCCAGCGGAGATAAGCTTGCGGCAGGTTCCGCTATGCCTCGCGTGCCCTGGACGCTTCGACGAAGGTGGGGCAGGCCTCAGTGCCTGCCAGGGCGGGCAGGGCCGCCCGCCCCACTTCACGGCCGCGGTTCGGATAGGGGCCCGGCGCCGCTGGGGGCCGCAGCCCGTAGGCCTCGTGCAAGCCGCTCCGCGGCCGGAACCTGCCGGCTGCGCGAGCAGGCATCGCTACGCTGTATCGGCACTGTTCGCCCAGTCCAACGGTCGAAAAGAAGCCACAAGCGCGTTGCAGGGGTACGTTCGGCTACAATGGAGGCTGGCGGTCAACGGCGACCCGCGCGGCGGCGGTTGGCGAAGACGGCGGACTGGCGGGTTGGATAGACGTTGGGAGGTACTCGAATGAGCGGCAGGACACGGACGATCGGATTTGGTTTGAGCGTCGGCGTGCTGGCAGTTTCGCTCGGCGCGCAAGTCGCAGCGGCGGAGGATGGGGCAATCGTTGCGTGGGGACGCAACGACTACGGCCAATGCAACGTCCCGTCGCCGAACACGGGCTTCGTGACGGTCGCGAGGGGGATGCACCACAATCTAGGCCTGAAGTCCGACGGCTCGATCGTGGCGTGGGGATGGAACGACTACGGCCAATGCAACGTGCCTCCGCCAAACGATGGCTTCGTGGCGGTCGCAGGGGGTGGGTGCCACAGTCTGGGCCTCAAGGCCTACACCGGCGACCTGAACTGCGACGGACACGTGAACTTCGGCGACATCAACCCGTTCGTGCTGATACTGGCCGATCCGGTCGCCTGGCAAGGGGTGTACCCGGGAAGCCCGCTGCTCAATGGCGACATCAATGGGGACAGCCTGGTGAACTTCGGCGACATCAACCCGTTCGTCCAGTTGCTGGCCGGCGGGTAACGGTGGGTGGGGTGGGCGTCCCGTCCGCCCTCCGAGCCCCAAGCGCCAGCGCGGGGCCCAGCGAGCACTGCTCAAGGGCAGTGGCACGGCTCGGCCGGGGGGATGGGCAGCCCCGCCCGCGGCGGGCGAGGCAAAGCAGAGCTTTGCCCTACTGCGGGAAAGGAGGGCGGACAGTTGCCTGCCCGTTCCTGACGAGGCAAAGCAGAGCTTTGCCCTACTGAGGGAGAAGGCGGTAGGCGGCTTGTCCGCCCGTGTTTCAGGCACGCCAAGCACGTAGGGCAGGGGGAGGCCGCACGGCAGCCGAAACCTGCCGGCGATCATGTCGTCGCGGTCCATCCGGCGATTCGGCGAGCACCGCTCAAGACCAGTGGCACCCGGCGCCCCGCCCGCCGTCCGAGCCCCAAGCGCCAGCGCGGGGCCCAGGGAGCGCTGCTCAAGAGCAGTGGCACGGCTCGCCCGGGATGGTACGGGCAGGCCGGCGGCCGAGCAGGTAGCCGAGGGCAAACGCCACAACGAATCCGATCGGGACGTTCCACGGCCAGGCTACGCTGAGGTAGCGGATTTCGCCGTCGGACAGGTAGTTGAACGAGCACAGGAACACCGCCAGCCCGCCGGCAACGACCACCAGAGCCGTATCCGGCATCGCCCGCGAGCGTGGCCGGGCCAGCCACGCCACGACGATCAGCCCCGCCAGCGCGGCCGTTGTCGCTTGTGCCCACGGCTGATGCCACGTGATCGCGAACACGGTCAGTACAGACAGCGGTGCGGCCCACAAGACGCCGCGATGGTCAACTTTCAGCCGCAGCAGCGCGAGCATGAACGCCGCCAGCAACGCCCCCCACGTGTACGTTGCCATTGCCAGGGCGAGGTTAAGGATGTCGCCATAGCGGTCCAGTGCCAGCCGGCTGACCTGGGCCATCCCCGCCAGCACCAGCGCCCAGACCACGACCAGAACCTTGGACACCCGCAGGTAATGCCGCTCGGACGCGGCTGATTCGCCTATCACAGAATCCGCACGGCGTTCGCGCCACGGCCGATACACGCCGGACACGACGGTTTGCGACAACGCCGCCAGGGCCGAATCTAGGCTGGAGATCGCCGCCGCGAAGATGCCGGCGATGATGAGCCCCGTCATGCCGACCGGCATCCGGTCGAGGATGAAGAGGGGGAAGATGTTGTCCTTGTTGGCCGCGACAAGCCGCAGCGCTTCCTCGCCGAGGGCGTTCTCCGGCCGCTGGTAGAACGCGAAAAGGCCCAGGCCCACGAAGGCCGCCAGCACCGCGATGAGCTGCGCGACGCTGCTGGTGATGATCGCGTACCCCGCCTGGCGGCGGCCGCGGCAGCAGAACATCCGCTGGGCCATCATCTGGTCCGTGCCATAGGCGCCGAGGCACATGATCGTGTTGCCCAGCAGGGCCGCCCACAGCGTGAACGCAATCTTCGGATCGGGCCGCACGTCCCACAGCCGCAGCTTTCCAGCCTCCGCCGCCGTGCTCCACAGCTCCCCCCACCCGCCGGGCAGATCGATGAGCACGAACGCCAGGCCGGCGAACATGGCGATCAGGAAAACGAAGAACTGCATCACGTCCGTCCAGATGACCGTCGTGATGCCGCCGAGCAAGGTCCACGCCGCCGCGAAGGCACCGATGATCCAGATCGAAGTACTGACCGGAATGCCGCTGATGAGCTGGAGAATCAGCGCGGTGAGGAGTACGCGCACGCTCTGCCCCAGCACCGCGCCCAGCACGAAGAGCCAGGTTGCCACAGTCCGCGCGGGCGGCCCCAACCGGTCGCCGACGTAGTCGTACGGGCTGTAGATCTCACGTTCGTAGAAGGCCCGCACAAACCATACGCCCACGATGACGCGCGCGAGAATCGCCCCGAGACCCAGTTGCAGGTACGTCAGGTCACCCCCGCGCCCGTATACGATGGCCGGAACGCTGATCAGCGTGACCGCGCTGATTTCGGTAGCGATGATGGAACCGCTGACCGCCGGCCACGGCAGCTTGCGTCCGCCCAGAAAGAAGTCGCGGATCGTCGCCTGCTTGCCCGCCAGCCTGGCCCCCAGCACCGTCGTGAAAACGAGGTACGCCGCGAGAACGCCCCAGTCGACCGCGGTGAAATGGGCACTCAGCCGGCGACCTCCCAATCGCGCCGGACACGCCGGTCCGGCGTCGCAGACTATCCTGGCTTGTGCAACTGCTTCAGGAACCCCAGCAGCAGCGCCCGCGGGATATGCGCCAGCCGCGCCGGCGGCAGCTCATCCATCGTAATCCGCTGCATGTACTCGTCGGCGTGCTGCAAGTCCATGCGGATCTGAACCGCCAGGTCTTCCGCCTCGCTCAGCCGGCCGTCCGCCATGCACAGCGCGTACTCCGTGACGAGGGTCTCCATATCGCTCGGCAGCCGGGCATCTCCCAGCGGCTCCGCCAGCGGCTCCTCGCTCACTTCCATCGGCGGCGGTGCCTCCTGCTCCTCCCGGAGGCGACGGGCCACGGCACGGCTCTCCTCCAGTTCTCGCCGCCGTGCCTCCTCCTCCGCCGCGTCGACGGGTGCCAGCCGCAGCGGCTCCAGCTCCTCGCTCGGCGTAGGGATGTAAACGCTCAAGTGGCAATGCGGGCACTTGCCGCGTTTTCCCGCGTTGTCGTTCGACGTGCGTACCAGGTGCCCGCAGTGGTCGCAGTGGAACTCGATCGCCATCGCTGCTCCTCGCTGCTTCTCCACTTTCATTATCGCGGCGGACGCCCGGTCCGCAAGCGGAAACGCAGCCTGTCACCCGCGCCGCGTACCGTGCCCTGCCGCGCGGCGCGGGCCGCAACGGACCGGCCGCCGGGACCGTGCGTAATCGCGGCGCTCAAGCTACCCCATCGTCCCCCACCTTCTCCGAGAGGGGTTCGAGCAAGATCAATCGCTCGAAGATGGGACACGCCAGGGCCGAAGCCCCTTCTCCGCCCGGTCTGCCAGAAGGGCCGGGGACACTATCCGGCGTCGGGTCCGATGTGCGTTCCGCTGTGGCCCGCGAGCGCCTCGGCCATGTGCTCGATGTCGCAGATGATGACGCGCGCATCGCCAGCCCGGCAGCCCCGCAGGAACTCGACGGCTGCCTCGATCTTCGGGCCCATCGAACCGGGCGGGAACTGCCCCGCGTCGAGATACTGTTGCGCCTGGGAGGCGGTGAGGCGGTCGAGCGGCCTCTCGTGCGGCGTGCCGTAATCCAGTGCCACGCGCTCCACACTGGTCACGATCACGAACACCGGCGCGTCCAGCGTGCGCCCCAGGAGCGCCGCGGTTCGGTCCTTGTCGATCACCGCCTCGACGCCGTGCCAGTGGCCGCGGTCGTCGCGGGCAACCGGGATGCCGCCGCCGCCGGCCGCAACCAGGAGCTCGCCGGCATCGACGAGGCGTCGGATCAGGTCAATCTCAACCACGGCCCTGGGCGCCGGGGAGGGAACGACGCGGCGAAGGCCCTGCTGGGGGACATGCACCATCTGCCAGCCGTACAACCGCTGCATCTCCTCGGCCTTGTCCTTGCGATAGACCTTGCCGATGGGCTTGGTGGGTTTCTGGAAGGCGGGGTCCTGGCGGTCCACTTCGACGCTCGTGATGAGCGCGGCGAAGCGGCGCGAGACGTGCCGTTCTGCCAGGGCGTTGTTGAGGCATTGGGCGATCATGAAGCCCATCTCGCCCTGGGTGTGCGCCCCGCAGAGGTCCAGCGGCAGGCGATACACTTCGCGTTCGGCCAGCTCGACGCGCCGCAGTACGCTTCCCACCTGCGGCCCGTTGCCGTGCGTCACGAGGAGCTGATAGCCGGCCTGGACGAGGCCCGCGAGGTGAGCGGCGGTATAGCGGGTGTTCTCGAATTGCTGCTCGACCGTGCCTTCCTGGTTGGCATGCAGGATCGCATTGCCGCCCAGGGCAACGACGATGAGCCGGTTACGATACGAATACTGCTCGGACACGTTCGGACATTCCGTCGCGCGAATTCTGCAAATAGGATTATCGGCCGGTCACCGCCAGCGACCGTAGGCGGCGAGGTCGGCGCAGGACGTTCGAAACGGCCTGGTGTCGCGGCCCGCCGCTACGTACCTTCTCCCGATGAGGCCAGGTAACGCAGTTGCTCGGGGGTCAAGCGGTCGATCCTGATCCCCATCGCCTGGAGCTTCAGCTTGGCGACCTGTTCCTCGATCTCGTGCGGCACATCGTGGACCGCGACGTCCAGCCTGCGGCCCTTCTTGACGATCCACTCCGCCGTCAGGGCCTGGGTGGCAAAGCTCATGTCCATCACGCTGGCGGGGTGCCCGGTCGCCGCGCTGAGGTTCACGAGCCGGCCGTCGGCCAGCAAGTAGATTCGCCGGCCGCGCCGCAACTCGAACTCGGTCACCAGCGGCCGGACTTCCCTGACGACCCGGCGCGCCAGCTTCGTCAGCGCCGGGATGTCGATCTCGACGTCGAAGTGCCCGCTGTTGCAGATGATGGCGCCGTCCTGCATCTTGCGGAAGTGCTCCGCCCGCAGGACGTGCTTGTTGCCGGTCACCGTAATGAACACCTCGCCGATCGCCACCGCCTCACTCATCGGCCGCACGTCGAAGCCGTCCATGGCGGCTTCGAGCGCCTTGAGCGGGCTGATCTCGGTGACGGTCACGATCGCGCCGGCGCCCCGCGCCCGCATCGCGACGCCCCGGCCGCACCAGCCGTAGCCGACCACGACCACGTGTTTGCCGGCCAGGAGTAGGTCCGTGGCCCGCACCACCCCGTCGATCGTGCTTTGACCGGTCCCGTAACGGTTGTCGAACAGGTGCTTGGTGTCGGCGTCGTTGACGGCAATCACGGGGAACTTCAGGATGCCCGCGCGGGCCATGGCCCGCAGGCGGATGACGCCGGTCGTCGTCTCCTCCATGCTCGCCAGGATGTTCTTCGCGTCCCTCTGCCGCCGCGTGTGCAGCGTGTTCACCAGGTCGGCGCCGTCGTCCATCGTGATCTGCGGCTTCGTGTCGATGACGGCGTACAGATGATCGTAGAACACCTTGACGCTCTCGCCGCGCCGCGCAAAGACGGGCACGCCGAAGTCCTTCACCAGGCTGGCGGCACAGGGGTCCTGGGTGCTGAGCGGGTTCGAGGCACACAGTGCGGCGGCAGCGCCGCCGGCCTTGAGCGTGCGCATCAGGTTGGCCGTCTCCGACGTGACGTGCATGCAGCAGCCCATGCGAATGCCACGGAGCGGTTTCTGCTTCTCGAAGCGCTGGCGGATCAGGGCCAGGACCGGCATGTCGCGGTCGGCCCAGAGAATCTTCTTCTTGCCCTCCGGCGCGGAGGCGAGACTCGTTACGTCGCAACGTTGTCTTGGCATTCGTTGAGGCTCCTGAGAAAACGAATGTATGTCCTCGGCGGGAAACTGCCCGGGGATACACTACCACAGATGCTCGACTTTCAGCAGGGGCAACCCGCCGATCCGGCCGCGGGCATCCGCAGGGGAGACTCCAGAATCAACCCTTACGCGGTTCCTTCCTGCGACGGCCTGGGCGCCCGCAGGAGCAACGTGAGGAGCGCGGCCGCCACGCACATGATCCCGGCCACGACGAACGCGAGCTGGTAATTGCCGACCGTGAAGGCCTTCTCGACCGTGCCGCCCGCAGCATCAGCAGTGAGGTAGGCCGCCGTGGCCTTGACCCGCATCAGCCAGGCCGCCAGGAACGGCCCGACGATCCCGCCGGCCCCGTACGCCGTGAACATCCACCCGTAGTTGAAGCCCAGATGCTTGGTGCCGTAGAAGTCGGCAATCACGGCGGGGTACAGCGCCAGGTAGCCGCCGAAACACAAGCCCACCACGCAGATTCCGACCAGGTACAGGCCGTAGGCGCGGAAGGAGTTCAGCAGCAGCATGGCCACCCCGCACAGCAGGAACATCGCGACCAGGGTCGCCTTGCGGCCCAGGTTGTCCGAGATCTTGCCCCACAGGATCCGGCCCAGCGAGTTGAAAATCGCCAGGATGGCAACCGCCATCGCGCCGGCGGCCGCGATCGAGCCGAAGGTGTCCGCGTCCACCGGCGGCGTGAGCGGCTCGATGGCAAAGGATTGCCACACCGGCGAGGCTTTCATGATGACCTGCAAGCCGGCGGTGCAGCCGGCGAAATAGGTGATCCACAGCAGCCAGAACTGCCACGTGCTCAACATCTGTCGGGGAGCGAAGTCCGTTCGCGCGGGCGCGCCGCCCGCGGGCTGCGGCGGGTTCCAACCTGGCGGCTTGTACCCGGCCGGGGGATTGCGCAGGAGCTGGGCACCGAGAACAATTGCGACCAGGAAGATCAGCCCCAGCGCGAGGAACGTGTTGAAGACGCCCAGCTTCGGGAGACTAAAGAGATTGGCACCCAGAAGTTGGTAATGGCCGCCCGAAATGAACGCCTTGGCGAGCGGCGCGAAGAAGAACGCACCGGCCCCGAACCCGGCCACCGCCAACCCGGTAATCAGGCCGCGTTTGTCCGGGAACCACTTCACACAAGTAGCGATCGGGCACACGTAGGCCGCCCCGATGCCGAGGCCGCCGAGCACCGAATACGTGATGATCAGCCAAACCAGGGCTGGCCCGGACGAGAAATCGCCCGAGAAGCGGGCCAGGATCATCCCCCCGCCGAGAATCAGCCCGCCAAGCGTGGCCACCACACGCGGGCCGAAGCGGTCCTGAAACCGACCGCCGAAGATGACCGCCAGCGCGAAGGCCGCCAGCACGATCTGCGCTGGCAGTGTCACCTGCGTCTCCGTCCAGCTTTGAAAGACCCCCTTGAGCGGCGTCTGGAAAACGCTCCAGATGTACACCGCCCCCAGGCTCACCTGGATCACCAATGCGCCAACGACGACCAGCCAGCGGTTCATGGTCGGCGCAACCGGCGGCGGACCTCCCTTTGGGTCCGGCACGGCCGCAGTAGTCATTGAAGAGTCCTCGTGGTCTGTGCCCTCAGGATTGCATTTCGGGTCGCGCACGCGCGGCTTTTCGCTGCTCCAAAGGTGCGGCCGCGCACCGGACGACCGGTGCGCGGCCCGCGAAACAGCGCAGTTCTACTTGTGCTTCAGCAGGTTCTCAACAGCCGTCGGATCGGCCAGCGTGGTCGTATCGCCCAGGTCTTCCGTCTGGCCCTCGGCGATCTTCCGCAGAATCCGCCGCATGATCTTGCCGCTGCGCGTCTTGGGCAGCGACGGGGCCCAGTGAATCACGTCGGGCGTCGCGATGGGGCCGATCTCCTTACGGACGTGCTTCTTCAGCTCCTCTTTGAGGGTGTCCGTGTACTCCTGTCCGACCTTGAGCGTGACGTACGCGTAGATGCCCTGGCCCTTGATCTCGTGCGGATACCCCACGACCGCCGCCTCTGCGACCGTCGGGTGCGACACGAGGGCGCTTTCGACCTCGGCCGTCCCCAGCCGGTGGCCGGAGACGTTGATCACGTCGTCGATACGGCCGGTGATCCAGTAGTAGCCGTCCGCGTCCCGCCGGCAGCCGTCGCCGGTGAAATAGTAGCCTGGCACGCGGCTGAAGTAGGTCTCCTTGAACCGCTCGTGCTGGCCGTAGACCGTGCGCATGATTCCCGGCCACGGCTCAGCGATGAACAGCGCGCCCGACGCGGGGCCTTCGACGATCCGGCCCTGCTCGTCGATGATGCACGGCTTGACGCCGGGGAACGGCAGCGTCGCCGAGCCCGGCTTGGTCGGGATCGCGCCCGGCAGCGGCGTGATGAGGATGCCGCCGGTCTCGGTCTGCCACCAGGTATCGACGATCGGGCAGCGCTCGCGGCCGACGTGCCTGTGATACCACATCCAGGCCTCGGGGTTGATCGGCTCACCCACGGTGCCGAGCAGCCGCAAGCTGGACAGGTCGTGCCCATCGACCCACTTCTCGCCCTCGCGCATCAGCGCGCGAATCGCCGTCGGCGCCGTGTAGAACTGGTTGACCTTGAGCTTGTCGACCACGTCCCAGAACCGGCTGGGCGTAGGATACGTGGGAATCCCCTCGAACATGACGCTCGTCGCGCCGTTGCACAGCGGCCCGTACACGATGTATGAGTGCCCGGTCACCCAGCCGATGTCCGCCGTGCACCAAAAGATGTCCCCGTCGTGATAATCGAAGATCCACTTGTGCGTGACGGCCACGAAGACCATGTAGCCGGCGACGGTGTGCAGCACGCCCTTCGGCTTCCCGGTGGAGCCGGAGGTGTACAGGATGAACAGCGGGTCCTCCGCGTCCATCCACTCTGGGTCGCACTGCGGCGACGCATCCTTCATGAGGTCGTGCCACCAGTGATCGCGGCCGGCCTTCATACTGGTGCTGACCTTGTCGCCCACGCGGCGGTAGACGACGCAGGTCTTGACGTTGACGCCCTGCTTGGCTGCCAGGTCCATCGCCTGGTCGGCATTGGCCTTCAGCGTTACCGCTTTCGCGCCGCGCATCACGCCGTCGGTCGTCACCAGGAACTCGCAGGTCGAGTCCACGATGCGGTCGGCAAGCGAGTCCGGGCTGAACCCGCCGAAGACGATCGAGTGCACCGCTCCGATCCGTGCGCACGCCAGCATCGCGATGGCCAGTTCCTTGACCATCGGCATGTAGATCGAGACCCGGTCGCCCTTCTTCACGCCGAACTTCTTGAGCACGTTCGCGAACTTGCAGACCTCGGCATGAAGCTCGCGGTAGGTGAGGCGCGCCTCTTCGCCGGGGTCGTTGCCCTCCCAGATGATCGCGACCTGGTTGCCGCGCTTCTCCAGGTGCCGGTCCAGGCAGTTGTAGGCGATGTTCGTCTTGGCGCCCTGGAAGAACTTGATGGAGATCTTGTCGTGGAAGTCGTAGTCGCGGACTTTGGTCCACTTCTGCTTCCAGTAAAACCCGTTGGCGATTTCGCCCCAGAATCCCTCGGGGTCCTGGATCGACCGCTCGTACACCCGCCGGTACTCCTCCATCGACTTGATGTGGGCCCGGCCGGAGAATTCGGCGGAGGGCGGGAACATGCGCTCGGCGGCGCTGGAATCCGGTCTCACGTCTTGCGGCATCGCGATCTCCTAAAGTCAGCTCTGTGCTTCCCTCAGCATGGCAGAGAGTCGAACGAAACGTGCTTTATAGCGAATTGAGGCCCCCTCCGCAACCCCGCCGATCGGCCGGTTGGCGCCCACGCCCGCTCGCTCGCGGCAGGCCGCCCCCTCCCTCGCCGCCGCCCTACGGCCTCAGCCAATGCGTGAACTTCTCCTGCCGGATCGGGCTGCTCATCCACGACTGGTCCGGCATCGGGTCCCCCAGGCATTCCTCGACCGTGCGCAGACGGGGCAACGGAACCGCCGACCGCTTGCCGCGCTGCGTGACCCAAGCGATCTCCCGACGGCCCAGGATCGCCGCGACGATCTCGTTGGTCATCCGCGCGTCGCCCAGCACGTATTCGCACACCCGCTCGTAATGACCCGCTTGCCATTCGCGCGGGGCGTCGGCGGCGTCCATGCTCTTCTTCATGCCGATACCCAGTCCCGCGGCGACGGCCGCCAGTCCGACGGGGAAGCCCTTCAACTTGAAGAACTGGAACATGGGGTCGTACATGGCACGGGCAATGCGCGACGCGGTCGGCACATCGTCCGCGGCGCGTGCGATCCATTGCAGGTCAAAGCTGAGCCCGTTCCATGCGCAGATCGCGTACCCCGTGCGCTGCATCTGGCCGAGATAGCCCAGTAGTTCTCGTGCGTGCCGGCGCTCCAGGTTCATCTGCGGCCGGCCGGCCGGACCGGGCGAGAACCACAGGCGCTGCTCGCCGCCGGCGACCTGCGTGGCAGCGACCGCGACGTCGAACGGGGCGTACTTCTCGATATCCTCGCCCGGGCGCAGATCGAAGACGTTGGAAATCTCGATGTCGAAGCTGAGAACCTGCACGCCGCCTTCTCCGGGAGCAAGGAAGGCACGCGTATCATAGCGACAGTCGTGCCGGGCGCCATGCGACCCCCCGCCGCGTCTGGCCCACCCCGAAAATAGGCACAGTCACCCGTTTTCGCGCCGAAAATAGGTGACTGTCCCTATTTTGTGCGGCGACGGCCGCACGGAGGTTGGTCACTAGCGATAGGTGCCGAAGCGGCGAACTTCGTCGAGCAGCCAGCGGTATGTTTCCAACGTGACGCCCGGCGGGATCGAGTGGTCCGAATGGTAGATGTACCCGCGATACGGCATCGCCGCCGCCATCTTACTGTGCAATTCCGCCGCAATCCGCTCGCGGTCGTTCGTGGTCAGCACGGTCACGTCGATGTTGCCGCAAAAGCCTAGCTGGTCGCCGAATTGGGGCGCCAGCTCGCGCACGTCCATATTCGCGCGGGCTTCCAGCGGCTGGATCATGTCCACGCCGGCGTCGATGAAGTGCGGGATCAGCTTCCGGATGTCGCCGTCGGAGTGGACGATCACCGGCATGCCCCGGCGGTGGAACTCGTCGAAGAGCCGTTTGTGGCAGGGGTATACGAACTCACGATAGTGCTGCGGACTCATGAACGGCCCGTTCTTGTACGCGATGTCGCCGTAGATGAACGCCCCGTCGCACTCCCACCCCTCCGCCTCGCACAGCCGGAACATGTCGATCTCGAACTGGCAGTAAGTCTCAAAGACGTCGTGCAGCCACTCCGGCTGCTTGATCAGCGCCCGGCACATCATCTCGTGGCCGAGTGTGTCTTTGACCGACTCGATGACCTCCACGCCCGCGAAGCAGATGAACCGCCGGGCGTCTTTCGCCCGCCGATACCGCGGCCAGAACTCGTGCCAACGGACACGGTTGCGCGACGCGGTCAGAAGCGGCTTTGCCCTGGCCCACTTCTCCGGCGTGTCGATGCCGAACGCGACATGCTCGGGCGTGCCCATCTTGTGCTTCCACCAGCGGAGAACGGCCTCGTTGCCGTCCCGGCGGAGTACCCATTCGTCCGTCTCTTCGAGCACGGTCGGCTCAACCAGACGCAGGCGCTGGTCGGGCCAGCCGACGTGCATCAGGTCGAAGTCGAAATACTCCCACAGCGTCAGCCGGTCCGGCCGCGGCTCTTTGGGAAAGCTCTCGATACCGCAGCCCAACCGCTCGTCGCCGATCCCGGCGACGAATGCGCTTTCGGTCTCCATCCAATAGGAGTCGAATAGCGGCACGCGGTCATGCGGCCGGCGGGCCA
Organism: Phycisphaerales bacterium; assembly: GCA_022839625.1. Lineage (GTDB taxonomy): Bacteria > Planctomycetota > Phycisphaerae > UBA1845 > Fen-1342 > JALHJL01. The sequence goes on along the minus strand of JALHJL010000009.1, from coordinate 66,236 downwards.
GGCAGCGGGCAACACGTTCTCTTGACGTGAGTTTCATGAGCGACAACCGCGGCATGCGGCATTCGACGTCGGCCACCCGCCACGGCGGGCAGGCAGGGGGCCGATGCTGCACGGGCGGCGAGACACCGGCCCTACCTCTTCCGGCAGAGGCGCTTGGCGAGTTCCGCGCCCGTGGCTGCATCGGGTCCGTAGCCGTCGGCGCCGATCTTGTCCGCGTACTCCTGCGTGATGGGGGCGCCGCCGATGATGACCGCCGGCCGCGGGCTCAGCTCGGCCTCCATCTGCCGGATCGCAACTTCCATCATCGGCATCGTCGTGGTCAGCAGGGCGCTCAGACCGACCACGTCCGCCTTCCTATCCCGGCACGCCGCGATGAGCTTTTCGGGCGACACGTCGACGCCGAGGTCGATGACCTCAAAGCCGGCCCCCTCCAGCATGGTGGCGACGAGGTTCTTGCCGATGTCGTGCAGATCGCCTCTGACCGTGCCGATGACCGCGGTGTGCTCGGGCTTCACGCCCGCGCGGGCCAGATACGGTTTGAGCACCGCCATGCCGGCCTTCATCGCCTCGGCGGCGACGAGCACCTCCGGGATGAAGTACTCGCCGTCGCGAAAACGCCGGCCGACCTCGGTCATGCCCTTCAGCAGCCCCTCGTAGAGCACGTCGCGCGCAGGCAGCTCGGTCGCCAGCGCCTGGGTGACCAACGTCGGGGCCGCCACTTCATCGCCGCCAATGACCGCCTCGGCAATTCGCTCCAACATCGCGCTCTCCCTGGGTTCGCACCTCAGTACGATCATAATGGGCCGGCGTCAACCAGCGGAACTCCCCGCCAGGCACGAGTGGCCGGAAAGGCGCGGTCGCCGGCGAGAGGGCGCGCCCCCCGAAACGTGCTAAGATAAGCAGTGCATGTTTACCGGAATCATTGAATCCGTCGGTCGAGTGGCGGGGGCCGGGGCGGCGTCGCGCGCCGGCGAAGGCGCCGGGCGGTCGCTGCGCCTGGAGGTGGAACTCGGGCCGTTGGCAGAGGGGCTGACCGTGGGTGCCAGCGTAGCGGTCAACGGCGTATGCCTTACCGTCGCGGAGCTGCGCGGCACCGCCGCCCTCTTTGACGTCGTGCCCGAGACTTGGCGGCGCAGCACGTTGGGCGAGCTGCGCGTCAACGACACGGTGAATCTGGAGCGCTCGCTCCGCATCGGCGACCGCCTGGACGGGCACTTTGTGCAGGGGCACGTGGAGGGCGTGGGCGTCGTCAATCGGGTCGACCGGGCGGGGGGCGAGTGGAAGTTATGGATCGACGCCGGGCCGGATTTGATGGCCGCCATCATCCCCAAAGGCGCCATCGCCGTGGACGGCACAAGCCTGACAGTGGTGGACGTGCACGAGCGGCGGTTCTCCGTCGCGTTGGTCCCGACGACTCTGGCGCGGACCGTGCTTGGCCGGCGGCAACCGGGCGACCGCGTCAACATCGAGACGGACCTGCTCGCTCGGCTGCTGATTCGGCGTCTGGACGCGTTGACCGGCGGCGGGCCGGTTGCGGCCGGTTCGTCCGGACTGAGCCTGGAGAAGTTGCAGGCGGGTGGGTACATGCCATGAATGCGTCCGCCCCCGACTCGAACGCTGCTCGCCCGCTCATCGGGATCAGTATGGGGGACCCGCTCGGCCTCGGACCGGAGGTCGTCGTCAAGGCCCTGGCCAGCCCGGAGCTGCGCGGCCGGGCGCGGTTCATCATTTTCGGCCTCGAGGAGCTCCTCGAGGTGGCCGCCGACCAGGCGGAGATCAATCCGTTCTGGTGGCGCGAACCGTACGACCAGGGGGTGCGCGTCGGCAGCGGCGTGCTGGTCGCAGACTTCGACGAGTTGCAGCCGGTTCGTACGAACGGCGGGCGCGGACCCGATGCGCCGGCCGGCCACGCCGCATTTCGCTTCGTGGAAGAGGGCGCGCGCCACCTGCGCGAGGGCAACATCGACGCGCTGGTGACCGCGCCGATCTGCAAGGAGAGCTGGCACCTGGCCGGCCACAAGTTCCGCGGACACACCGACTTCCTGGCGCGTCGCTTCGACGCACGGCGCGTCAACATGCTCTTCGTCGCCGGGCGGCTGCGGGTCGCGCTCGCCTCCGATCACGTGCCGCTGTTTGAGCTGCGGAACCGGTTCACGATCGGCCTGGTGCATCAGCCGATCGACCTGCTGGACCAGGCGCTCCGCGAGTGGTTCGGGATCGATCGCGCGCAGATCGGCGTCCTGGGGTTGAACCCACATGCCGGCGAGAACGGGCTGTTGGGGGACGAGGAGCAGCGCATCATCGAGCCGGCTCTGACCGCTGCCCGCAACGCGGGTATCCAGGTGAGCGGACCGCTGCCGCCGGACACGGCGTTCGTGCCGGAGGTCGCGCAGAAATACGACGGCTTGGTCGCGATGTATCACGACCAGGGGCTCATCCCCATCAAGATGCAGGCATTCCACGCCGCCGCGCAGATGACGTTGGGGATCGAGGGCATTCGCACCAGCCCGGTGCACGGCACCGCCTTCGATATCGCCGGCAAGAACCGCGGTCACCCGGGGAGCATGCGGGCCGCGGTCGAGCTCGCGATCGAGCTGGCGACGCAACGGCAGCGACGGCTGGCCGGCCCGCTCGTGGCGCCATGAGGCGCAAAACGGCGGGCATGTGCGACGTCGGACAACTCGGCGGACTTGTCGCGCGGCGGACTGCTACGGCCCGACAACCGGCTGCATGGGCAGGCTCTCCTTGACGAACTGCGCGTACTTCTTTCGGAGTGCCGTGTCGAGCACCTTCACGTCGGCCTTCTGATACAGCGTGGTGATCAGGCGGTTCATCTGCTGCGGAATCACGCGGTCCTGCAAGGACCGCTCGACCTGCTCCCGCACGTCCTCGAAGCGGACATCGGGGGAGGGGAGGCGCCGCTCGAGCTTCAGGATGTGCCACCAGGCCCCTACGTGAATGGGCTTGGAAACCTCGCCGGGCTTCATCGAGAACGCCGCCTCGCGCAGCACGGGCGCCAGCGTTTCGTCGTTGAACGCGAACGGCGGCAGGAGCCCGCCGTTCGGTGCGGTGTCCGGGTTCTGGCTGACAGCGCGGGCCACGTCGGCGAAGTCATTGTTCTTGTCGAGCCGGTTGAGCGCCTCGTGCAGACCGCTCACGTCGCCGACCTGAATGTGCCGGACCTCGGCCTTTTCGCCGTACAGGCGGGCGAATTCCTCCCGCAGCGTGGCGTCGTCGATCTGGAACTCCCGTTCCACCGCTTTCCGCAGGTGGGCGTTGCGCTCCATGCCGATCTTGAACTCGGTCAAGGACAGGCCCTTCTCCTGGAGCAGGATTTCCAACGCCTTCTGCCGCTCCTCGGCGGTCAGAGACTGCCCCTGCGCATCCACGGTGGGGGCGATCCGCGCCAATGCCCGCTCATACTCCCCCTGCACGTCGTCCGCGGTCACGCGGAGCTTGAGCCGCCGCGTCTCCTCCTTGGCCAGCTCGAGCACGATGAGCTGCTGCATGAGCTCCAGGCCGCGTGCTTCCATGAGCAGCTCGACCATGCGGGTGCGGGAAATCGGTTGTCCATTCACGATTACCACGGCGTCCCCGTCCTGCGCCCGGGCCGCCGGCAACCCGGCGCCGAGCAGAACCACCATGATCGCCGCCATCGCCCCCGCCGCCTTGAGCCGCACCCAGGACATCTGCATTCCTCGCCTCCATCAGCGTACCGGCCGTCACCGTCGCCCCGGGCCACAAGCCCGGCGACCTCGCTCCGTCGGCTGGTTCATGCCCGTGATCGAAGCGGCGCGAACGGCGCGTGGTCGGCAACGGCGACCGCCAACCGCGTCGCGGGCAGCGATTCTCGCAACCAGCCCCGTAGCCAGTCCAACACGGGGCGCTCGCTCGCGTAGTGTCCCAGGTGAACGGCCGTGACGCCACGGCGCTGAAGCTCCAGCGCGTCGTGGTGCTTGAACTCGCCCGTCAGAACCAACGACTCCGGGTCGCGAAATGCCTGAATCCCGAACGCCCCGGCCGCCGCGGTCACGGAGCGGAACCTGCGCTGCAAGCTCCCGACGACCAGCGCACACGAGAGGTCTACGCGCCGGCGCAGACGGGCAAGCAGCTCCGTGCCGCGCTCCCGTCGCCGCAGCACGCCAACCCGGCCAGGTCCGACCGCGCCGCGGCCGGCGGCCTCGTGCAACGGGTAAATGTCGAACGCCGGCTCTTCATACGAATGCGCGGCATACAAGGCGCGTACGGCCGGCCCCAGGCGGGCGCGTGGCAACACCATCTCCAACCGCACCTCGTCCACGTGCTCCAGCGCCTGCTTGCGGCCGATCGTCGGTTGCGTGGTCTCGTCGCCGCGAAAGGACCCGCGCCCTGGCAACTCGAAGCTGCATTCGGAATAGTGCCCGATCCGTCCCGCTCCCGCGGCCGACAAGGACCGCCGCAACCGCTCCACCTCGCGCGGCGGCGCGAAGACGACGAGCTTGTACTGCCGGTCCTCGTGCACCAGCGGCTCCAGGGGGAAGCGCCTGGCCGGCCGGAAGACGTCCAGGAGCACGTCGTTCGTGCCCCCCACCGCCGCATCGAGGGCGGTGTGCAGCGCGACGACCGAGACCTTCGCCGCCAACAGGTCCGGCAGCAACGTCGTCGGACCGGCCGCCTCGGGCGTGACGGCCCGGATACCCTTGAAGATCGGCGGATGGTAGAGCACGAGCACATCCGCCCGCTTGCGAAGCGCTTCGCGCGCCACCGCGTCCGTCAGGTCGATCGCCAGCAGGCCCCGCCGCGCGGGCCACTGCGGGCGCCCGGCCAATAGCCCGACGTTGTCCCAGTCGGCGGCACACCGGAACGGCGCCAGCGCATCCAGCGCTACGAGCAGGTCCGCTACGCGCGGCTCATTCATTGTCCAGCTCCCGGTCGATCAACTCACCGTACGCGATCGCCAGCTTACGTGTGACCTCCCCCGGCTTTTCGTTGCCGATCGCAGTGCGCCCGATCCGGACGACCGGCACCAGTTCCATCATGCTGTTGGTCAGGAAGACCTCCTCGGACGCCAGCAGGTCGTCGAGCGTCAACACGTGCTCGCGGACGGGGATGTCCTGCTCGACGGCCAACTCGATCACCGCCGCCCGCGTGATGCCCGGAAGAACGGGCGTGTCCGTCGGCGGCGTCATCAAGCATTCGTCACGGACGGCGAAGACATTGCTGATCGCCCCCTCCGCGACATGCCCTTCGGGCGTGAGCCACAGGGCCTCGAAAGCCGATTGCTGGTGCGCCACCCGGAGCGACGCCAGGCGGGCGAAGTAGCTGGTTGTCTTGTGCCCCGCGGTCGGGTCGCTGCGGCTCTGACGGCAGTCGGAGACGACCGCGGTCACGCCGCGCGTGTAGCACTCGTCCGGGTACTTCTCCCCCGGAGCCGCCGTCGCAACGATCGTCAGCTTGGGGGTGTCCGCGGCGTCGGCGTGCAGCGAGCCGGTCGTCACGGTCAGCCGCACGCGGGCGTCGGCGCCGGCCAGCGGCGCGAGGGCTTGCCGCACGTTCGCGGCCAGCTCATCGTCAGTCGGAACAACGGTCCAGCCCAGGTCGCGGGCCGACCGGATCAAGCGCTCCAGGTGCGGCACGAGGCGGAAGACGCGGCCCTGGTAGGCGCGCATCGTCTCGAACAGGCCGATGCCCTGCATGAAGCCGGAGTCGAAGACGCTGACGCGCGCCTCCTCCGCGGGCAGCAGCGTTCCGTTCAGACTGACCCAGTGCCGCAAGGGCGTGCCTCCAACCGCGCTCATCCAGTTGACGTCCTGGCTCGCGACGCCGTCGGTCACATCCACGACGGGACGTCCGGCGCGCGCCGCGCGGCATCACGACACACAGTGCAATGACCTGACACTAAATCACCCCGCTCGAACGTGCAACAACTCGCGGCCGGCGGGGCCGTCGTCGGGTTCGCGGGCAGGCCGCCTCACGGGGCAGCGGGACTCGAAATGTTCCGTCCGTTCTCGCCGGGCTCGAAGAAGTGCGCGCGCTCCAAGTCGACGTACAACTGTGCGGGCTGACCCTCGGCCACGCGGATACGGCCGTCCACGCGCGAGACGATGTGCGGATGCCGGTGCGTCCCGCAGTAGATGTCCGCTCGGTCGCCAAGCGGCTCGACCACCGAGACCTGGACGTTCAGAGCGGCGTTGGCGGGCGCGACGCCCACCCCGCCCGGCGACAGCGCTTCCGGCCGAACGCCCAGCGTGATCGGCTGCCCGACAAACGCGGCCAGCCGCTCGTGGTGGACCGGGCTCACTGCCAGCCGGTGGTCGCCTTCGTCGAATAGCAGCACGTCGCCGTCACGAACCAGGCGGCCCTCGAAGAAGTTCATCGGCGGCGTCCCGACGAAGCCCGCGACGAAGCGATTGGCAGGGCGCTCGTACACGTCGTACGGCGTACCGGTCTGATGAATGTTGCCGTCCTTCATCACTACGACCCGATCGCCAAGCGTCATCGCCTCTTCCTGGTCGTGGGTCACGTAAACGGTGGTGGTCTGGACTTGACGGTGCAGACGCTTCAACTCGGCCCGCATCCCGATACGCAGCTTCGCGTCCAGGTTCGAGAGCGGCTCGTCGAACAGGAACGCCTTGGGTTGGCGGACAATGGCGCGGCCGACCGCGACCCGCTGCCGCTGGCCGCCGGACAGGGCTTTCGGCCGCCGGTGCAGCAGGTCCTCGATCCCGAGGATGCCGGCGGCCTCGTGCACGCGGCGGTCGATCTCGCGGCGCTCGGCCCGGGCCTTCTTCCACCGGCCATGCGACAAGACGAACGCGAGCGGGTTGTTGAAGGCCCCATATCGACACCGCAGCAGCAGTCCAAACGCCATGTTCTTGTAGACCGTCATGTGCGGATACAGCGCGTAGTTCTGGAAGACCATCGCGATGTCGCGGTCCTTCGGGGCCACGCCGTTGACGACCCGGTCCCCGATGCGGATCGTGCCGGCGGTGATGTCCTCCAGGCCGGCGATCATGCGGAGGGTCGTGCTCTTGCCGCAACCGGAGGGGCCGACGAGGACGATGAACTCGCGGTCGAGAATCGTCAGGCTGATGTTGTCCACGGCGCGTATGTCGCCGGGGTACGTCTTCGTGACGCCGCTCAACTCGACCTCGGCCATCGCCCTCTCACTGTGCCAGAGCCGAAAAAGGTATGCCGCAGAGCATCTGCGCGAGGCGAATATACGACGGTGCGTGCCCGGCGGTCAACTGCCGCGCGAAGGACCGGGAAAGCACCGCACCCTGCGGTAGAAATGGATGCGGCGGCCGGAGCAGCCGGGCAACGGCGTGCCGGGGCGCGGGACCGCCGACGGCAATGTTCCGCCGTCCCGGCCCTGTGCAAAATCAGGTTTTGTTGCCCCCTACGGCAGACAATTTCTACACTTCACCGGAACCGCGGCGGGCAGCGCACTGCGAAGCGGCCCGAAGTCGCTGATGGGTTGGGGCGCTGCCGGCGGGTCTGAACCGGGTGGTCGGCTGTGAACGACAGCCGCCACCCACTTTTTTGCGCCGGCGGCCGAATCGAAGCTCCTCCCCCTGCGACTCTCAGCAGGTCGCCGTCTCTTCGAACGGTCCCTCGGGCAGCTCCCCCACCGTGATCAACGCCAGCCGGGCGGCCTTCTGCTCCGCTTCCTTCTTGTTCGGCCCCCACGCGCTGGGGAACTGCCGGCCGCCGACGGCGACCGCGACCTCGAAGCACTTGGCGTGGTCGGGACCCTTCTCGTCCAACAGCTCGTAGAATGGGGTGGCGTTCGCGTGGCGTTGCGCCCACTGCTGCAAGTGGGACTTGAAGTTGAACTGGTGCTGGGAGGCGATCGCGGCGTTCAGCTCGTCCTCCATGTGTCGCAGCACGAACTGGCGCGCGGCCTCCAGTCCGCCGTCCAGGTAGATTGCCGCGATGACCGCCTCAAGCGTCCCCGCCGCCAGCGAGCTGGGCAGCAGCTCCCCGTTGTCCATCCCCTGGCCCAGGACGAGGCCCTCCGTGAGCCGCAAGCGTTGCGCGACCCGGGCGCACGCACGGCGCGACACGACCGCCGACTTGATCTTGGTCATGTCGCCCTCGAGCGCGTCGGGCAACCGCTCGTAGAGGGCCTGGCAGACGATCAGTCCGAGTACGGCGTCGCCCAGGAATTCCATACGCTCATTGCTCTCGCGCCGATGGTTGGCCGACGAGGCGTGATGCAGCGCGAGCTTGAGCAGGGCCACATCCTGAAAGCAGTAACCGATGGATTCCTGACAGGTATGCAGAATCGCTGGGCGCGGCATGGGGACCTTTCCTCAGCTTTACAGGCCGAGGACGCGACGCGCCCCACGGAATGTCTGGGGCGCGTTGCGTCGGCGGCCGGTCGCCGACCAAACTGCGGCACCCGGCTCAGCCCGGGGCCGCTTCGAGCACCAGGTATTACTATAGCAGTTCCCCGTCGATTCCGCGAGGGCAACTTCGCCCGGTCGTGCCTTTTGCCAGCCCCATTCGTGCCGTGGAGGTCCTGCCCCCCCTGCTCACAGCCTCTCGCGGCCCCGCGTGCCACAGGCCGTCCAAGTTCCCATGCGCGCCGAAGTTATAGGGCTTCCACGCGCGCCCTCCCGCCCGACCCCGAACTCGGGCGTCGTCGTCGAGCTGGAGGCTGCGTTCGCCGCTCAATGCACCCGACACACCCTGGCGTGGGGCAGCCGTATCTGGCTGTCAAACGAAGGCACTCGGGCCCGCGCCGGTGGTCTTGATGGGTGATCTCCCTGATAGCCACACTCAGTGACAAATCGCCCGCAACGTCCGTCGGGCCAGCAGCAGCAGACGCAGAGCGGCAATCCCCAGGCCAATCCCGCCCACGTCGGCGACGAACGTCAGCGCCACCAGGAACCCAGCCAGATCGGAGCCTTCCAGGGCGTACGGTTGAAGTGCCAGGATCGCGAACGCGGCCGCTGCCAGGGCACAGGTCAAGGCCAGCGCCAGGTTGGCGAAGGTGGCAAGCTTCTTGTTCGGGACGCGGCGCATCATGATGCTCAACCGTTGCAGGAAGACCGCGGCCGGACCGGCCGCCAGGCCGACCTGGAGCAACGCTCGGGCGAAATGACCGCCGAAGTAGAGCATGAGCACTACGCCGACGAGCGCGACGACGAGGAACGCCCCGGCGCGGAGCACGAAACGCGCGTTCACGTACCGCGCCCGGTAGTACGCCGCGGAATGCCGGCCGGTGAACACGGCGATTCCCACCAGGGCCACGAGCAGGCTGAGCGTGGCGCCGAAGAGGCCCGCGTTAAACACCGACTTCACGCCCTCCGCGAACGTGGACACCGACGTCAACTCGGCGAGAATCATGATGGCCGTCAGGCCGCCGAGGAACAGCGCCGGGTAGTACACGATGTTCGACATCTCGTGGAGCCGGCGTGGCTCGCGCGGCGAGGCGTCGACCAGATACCCTCCGTACACCGAGTCATAAATGGGATGTCGGCACGTGGGACAACGCCCTTCGACGGAATGCCCGCGCAGATTGGTGCCGCACTCGACGCAGTACTTGGCGGCCACTACACGCTTGTCCGCGGCCACCGGATCGGAGTGCCGGCGTTTGCGCATCGTTCTGAGCCCCATCACTCTTCTCACGCCCGTCAGCGAGCTGCCGCACCACGACCATCTTATCCGAGCACCAGGCAGGACGCGAGGCCGCACCACGCGGCTGCCTGGATCGCGCTTCTGCGGCCGCGGATCCGACGGCCACCTGCCGCAACGCCCACGTTATCCATGACGCGGCGTCGCTGAGAAAGCACCCCGCCGCAGCTCACGTCACATATCTTTTGTTTGTATAGGCGCGAGCGTTCCCGTATCATGCACTGGTGACAGGATGGGCGAGCGCCGGGGCGTGAAGCGACCCGGCCGATCTGCACGACGGCCGGGTCCCGCCTGCTTCGCAACGAACACCGAGCGTTCCGGCCGGGTCGGCGACGGCGCAAGCTGATCGATCCCAGGAGCGACGGGCAGGACAGCAGGGTCTGCCCGGACAGGTAGGCTGGCAGGAAGCTCAGTACCGGAAGCAGAGGTCACCGTGCGAAACACATGCAAATTGGCGCTTTCTGTGGCGTTACTGGCGGCGGGGCGCGGCGCGCTCGCGGACATGGACGAGGACGGAGGCGGACAGCGGGCGACTCTGGAGGAGCTCGCCTTCTGCCTGGCGGGGCCCGAACTCCCGGTGAGTCCCCTGTGCGAGGCGGCCCTGGACAGCGATGGCGACCTGGACGTTGACCTGCTGGACGCCGCCGCGTTCCAGTTGGGTTACTCGGGACCCTCGCCCTGGGGTGCCTGCTGCTTCGACGACTTCTCGTGCCTGTACCTCACCGCGGCCGGCTGCCAGGCGGCCGGGGGCGGCGGCGAGTGGCTGGGGGCCGACACGGAGTGCAGCCAGTGCGTGTCGGCCGCGATTCAGTCGGTGGCCTATGGCGGCACCGGCTCCCGCACCGTCAGGATCGACTGCCCGAACCCGCCCTGCTCCAGCTACGGCAGCCCCCAGTGGCTGGATGCGAACTACGACGGCGACGTCGAAGACCCCGGCGATCGCAATTACCCGGTGGCCTACGTCCGCGACACCGATGTCGCCTTGTCGAGCGTCAAGTTCTACGTGACGCCCGGCGGCTTGTACGCCAGCGGTATTCCGGTCCGCGGGTTCGGCCCGGACGGCCTGGTGTTTGAGGGCAGCGGAGAGCTGTCCGGCAACTTCCTCACCGTGCCCGGCACGCTCACCTCCAGCCTCCCGCTGCCCAACACGGTTCGCTACTACGCCGGCTTCGCGGTCGACTGGGAGGTGGCGTTCGACGGCGTCACGTATTACCCGGCGGGAACGAGCAGCAGCCGCATGTACGTCACCTACGCCGCGCCGCTCGGCGACCGCCTGGAGAGCTACTTCCATATCGGCACCGCGGCCGCCGACGGCCAGAGCGACCAACAGGACCTGATCGACGCCGTGTGGGCCGAGTTTGCCGACCGCGAAGTCTACAACGCGCACGGCCAGCGGCTGGCGTATTACCGCGACGTGCTGTGCGCCGCGCAGTGTACGTACTACACGGCCAGCACGTTAGTCTACTACACCACTTCGCAGTGCGGCGGGTGGGCGGACCTGATGATCCAGTGTCTGCGCACGCAGGGCGTGAGCGGCGCGCTATTCATTACGATTGAGCCGCAGTCGTACCCGACGCTGCCGCTCGATTGCGGCTCCCCGCCCGCGTCGGCGATGGGGTTCATCGTAAATAACTACAATTACCTGTTGACTTACCCGCCGCCTTGCCTCTCGTATCCGTACTTGCTCAACGATCCTTGCGGGTACTATTCGGCGTGGCCGCAGCCGACCTGCATTGACGCGCTCGGCATTCCGGGACAGGACAACCCGAACCCGGCCAGCTGGTTTGCCCGGCATTTCATCGTGAAGATCAACCTCAAGTATTATGACCCGTCCTACGGGGCCGGCCCGTTCACCGGCACGCTGCAAGAGGCCAACCTGGCGTGGGAGCAGGGCGCGATCTCCGGGTATTTCGGGATCGCGCAAACGTCGCCCACGCGGCTCGGCGTCCGCAAGGACGTGCCCGAACTTCGCGAGACCTATTTCAACCAGTAGGAGCCCAACATGTGCAGGGCGCACCTCATTCGATCCCTTGCAGGTCTGGCCGCGGTGTTGACGGCGGCGCTTGCGCCCGCCCGCGCGGATGACCCGGCGGCCGCCGTGGCGGACGTGCGGGTCGTGCCGCGCCCGAACCAGTGGTCGCTCGTCGATCCGGCGCAGCGCGGCGTTCTGCGGGAGCTGGCCGCGCTCCCCGTTGCGCAGCGCGATCGACTCCTGCGCAGCGACGACGCGCGGCTGCGCGGCATCGGCATCTTCATCGTGGAGCAGCAGGGCGACGTGGCCGCATTGTTGTCGCTGTCGCGGCTGCTGTCTGACGACGCAGCCACCGTTCCCTGTGCCGCCCCGGTGGCACACGTCGGGGAATACCGCACGCAGGAGCAGACGGTGGCGGATTACCTGACCGGCGTCTACCTGGAGTGGTTTGGGGTCGACGTGGACAACTCGCGCCAGCGGTTCGACGACTTGCTGGGTCCGATGATAGACCGTCCGGGCGAGCTGGTGCAGCCGTGGATTGTGCGCCTGCGCCGCGCCAAGACGGACGAGCGCGCCACGAAGACGATCAAGGAGCAAATCGGCGCGCTGCCGGAACAGGTGCGCTGGGCAGTCGTCACGCTCGGCTACTCGGAGAGCCTGTACGCCAAGGCCGACGCCCGCGCGCTGCTCGCCGCGCTGTCGGACCAGACGCTTCAGACGGTCCGCGCGCGTGACAAGTTGTTGCCGCACGAGCCCCTGTTCCGCGCCAGCAGCTCGTTCCGCGATGCCGTGCTCGGTCAATACGAGCATCTCATGAGCGACTGACCTGCCCCCCTCCGCCCATGCAGGATTTCGGGGTGGTGTCAGCGCTCTGCGGCGGCCACCGGGGGCCGACGCTACTCTTGCGGTGGACTGCCAGGCCAGGGAGTCGTCGTGGCCGTCCTGGACGGTGGCGTTGACTACAGTCATCCCGACCTCCAGGGCAAAACGGCCCCGCGCGGCCGCACCTACTATGCGGGGCAGGTCCTGGGCGGCGACGGCGCGGCGGACTTCGGCGACATCAACCCCTTTGTCGCCCTGATGGGCCAGTCTGGCGTAGGCTGCGCTTGCCCCGGCCCGATCATCTGCCCGTAACGGAAAGCACCTCCGGGCCGCACGCGCGGACCGACAAGCCGTCAGAACACGCGACACGCCGGGCGAACTGGCCTAGCGACCGCTCTCGCCGTATGCTCTTTGCCATGATCCCGATGGCATTCTGGTCACGGAGGGCCGCATGAATCCGCACCCCATTGGCGTATTCGATTCCGGGCTGGGCGGGCTGTCCGTCGTGCGCCACCTGCGCCAGCTCCTGCCGAACGAGGACCTCGTGTACTTCGGCGACACGGCCCGCATCCCGTACGGCACGAAGTCGCGTCCGACCGTCGTGCAGTTCGCGCTCGAGACGGCCGGGTTTCTGCTGCGGTTCGACCCGAAGCTGATCGTGGCGGCGTGCAACACCGCCAGCGCGCTCACCCTGGATGTTCTGGCCCGCGAGCTGCCGGTACCCGTGATCGGCGTAGTCGAGCCGGGGGCACGGGCGGCGGTCCGGCTGGCCGCGGGCCAACCGGTGGCGGTCATCGGCACCGAGGCGACGATCGCCAGCGGGGCGTACGTGAAAGCGATACGGGCGCTCGCGCCGGCGCAGCCGGTCATCGCGCAGGCCTGCCCGTTGTTCGTGCCGCTGGTCGAAGAGGGCCGCGATGGCGACGACGAGATCGTTCGGCTCACCGTCGAGACGTATCTCGGCCCCCTGCGGAGCCAGGGCGTGCGCGTGATCGTGCTGGGCTGCACCCACTACCCGCTGCTGCGCGGCGCGATTGCGGCGTGCCTGGGACCGGAAGTGCAGATCGTGGACAGCGGTCGCGAGACTTCGCTGGCCGTGCAGCGCCATCTCAGCCAGCACGACGGCTTGAGTCCGCAGCAATCGCCCGGTACCATGCAGAGCTACGTGAGCGATAACCCGGCGCGGTTCCGGCAGGTGGGATCGAGGTTCCTCAATGAAACGATCGAGCACGTGGAGCTGGTGGAGCCCGAGCAGTACGTGGGGCGCCCGCGCGTCCCGCATTAGACGCGGCGCCGGCCTTGGTGCGCTCCTGGTCGGCGTAACGGGCTTGCTGCTCGCGGGTTGCCAGGACCAGGGCCCGAAGATCGAGGCCAAGCTCGACGCGGGCTTCAAGAAGCTCTTCGCCCCGCGCATGACGCCGCAGCAGTACATGCTGGTCGCGGTGTCCTCCGAGGACCCCGACGCCCGGCGGGACGCGGTCGCCCAGATTTCCAAGAGCAAGCAATACGATCGGGAGTGGGCGATCAAGACATTCGTCGCGATTGCCCTCCTGGAGAGCGAGCCGCAGACGCGCTGCGTCGCCATCCGGGCTTTGGCACGGACCGGCGACCCGCGCGCGACCGAAACCGCGCTGAAGATTCTGAATTACCGCGATTATCCGCCGCAGGAGGTGTGGCCGCCGGTCGCGTTGTGCCGGTGGGACGCGCTCGTCGCGCTGGCCGATTTGTCGGCCGCCGAAAGCGTGCCGGAAGAGCACCGGCAAGGCGTTTTCACGACCCTCGTGGATCGTCTGCGGCTGGACGATGACCGGCACGCCCGGATCGCCGCCGCCCGGGGGCTGGCGTATTACCCAGACGAACAAGCGGTCAAAGTGCTGATCGACGGTTTGCGGGACGAGGACTTCGCAGTCGTTCACCAATGCGAGGAGTCGCTGGTCCGGCTGACCGGACGGACGAACGACACCAACGTCCTGGCGTGGGAGGAGTGGCTCGCGGCCAACGGCGAGGGCCTCTTTGCGCACGCGGGCGAGGTTCCCGAGTCGCGCCGCCCACCGTATCGCAACGCCTGGGAGAAGAACTGGTACGACACGAAGGAGCTGGTGCGCTGGCTCTGGCCAGGCTCCAAGGAGGAGTAGTCGGCGGGCTTCGCGAGGAACATGCGTGCAGGCTCTGGTCCTCTCAACGCCGCCGTCCCGCCAACTCCAGTTTGTGCCGGACCTTCCCGACCCCGAGCCCCGCGCCGGCGAGGTCCTGGTCCGCGTGCAACTGGCGGGGATTTGTGCCACTGACCTCGAGCTGGCGCGCGGCTACATGCAGTTCGCCGGCGTGCCCGGCCACGAGTTCGTCGGCACCGTGGTCGACGGGGACGAGCAGTGGGTCGGCCGCCGCGTCGTGACCGAGATCAACTGCCCCTGCCTGGAATGTGACCTGTGCCGACAGGGGCTGACGAATCACTGCCCGCGTCGCACGGTGCTCGGGATCAGCGGGCGTGACGGGGCGTTCGCCGAACTGCTCACCATTCCCGCGCGTAACTGCCACGTCGTGCCAGATACGATCACGGACCAGCAAGCGGTGTTCGTCGAGCCGCTGGCCGCCGCGGCACACGTGCTCGACGCCGCCGAATTCACGCCGGAGACGCGCGTCGTCGTGCTCGGCTCGGGTCGCCTCGGGCTACTGGTGGCGCAGGTGCTGGCCGCGCAGGGGTGTCGCCCGGAGGTGCTGGGCCGCAACCCGCGCACGCTCGAGTTGTGCGCACGACACGGCATGCGGACGCACCGCGCCGACGAGGTGCTTCCCCGCGGCGGGCACCACGTAGTTGTGGAGTGTACAGGTTCGCCCGAGGGGCTGCGGCTGGCGCTGGGGTTGTGCCGCCCACAGGGCACGATCGTACTGAAGAGCACGTACGCGGAGGCGGCGCCGTTCGACCTGGCACCGCTGGTGGTCAACGAGCTTCGCCTCGTCGGCAGCCGCTGCGGGCCGTTTCCCGCGGCCTTGCGCCTGTTGGCCGAGCGGCGGGTCGAGGTGGATGAGATGGTCAGCGCGGTGTACCCTCTGCGGCGCGGCGTCGAGGCGCTGGAGGCAGCCGCCCGGCCGGACAACATCAAGGTGCTGCTGCAACCCGGTCTCACGTGATGCACTTCGTCGAAATCGAGGGTCGCCGATACGCGCAGTTCGAGCGGCTGCGGCACGTGCCCGGGCTGCTGCACGCCTTCTCCACGCGGCCGATGAATGTCGCGCCGCGCGATGGCGCGGGGGCGGCCGAACGGGCGGCGCAGCGCGGGATGATGGTGAGCGATTGGGGCCTGGACACGGGCCGCCTTTGCTACTGCGAGCAGGTGCACGAGACGCGCCTGGCCTTCGTGGACAACTCCCAGCCGGGCGGTCCGCTCCCCGGGTGCGATGGCGCCGTAACGACGCGCGCCGGCCGGCCGTTGATGACGTTCTCCGCCGACTGCCCGCTCGTGCTGATCGCCGATCCTGGGCGGCGAGTGCTCGGGCTGATGCACGCGAGTTGGCGATGTACCGTCGCGCTGCTCGCGAGGCGCGTCGTCGAGCTGATGGTCGAACGTTGCGGCTGCCGGGCCGCCGACCTGCTGGCCGGCATCGGTCCCGGGGCCGGCCCTTGCTGCTACGAAGTGCAACACGACGTGTACGATGCGGCCGCTGACCTGCCCGAGCGCGAGCGCTGCTTCACCCGCCGCGACGGCCGGCTGTACTTCGATCTGTGGGAGGCGAACCGGCGATTGCTGGTGTGGCTCGGGCTTCAGCCGCAGAACGTCGAGCTGGCCGCCGAGTGCACGATGTGCCGCAACGACCTGTTCTACTCGTACCGGCGCGAGGGCGCGGGCTGCGGACACTTCGGGCTGCTGGCGGCGTGGACGGACGTCGGGAGGGAAGGGCGGGCGCTGCGCCGCGAGAACCTGTCGTTGGACGAAGTGGGATGAAGAAGGCCGGCCTGCTGTTCGAAGACCCGTTGCCCGGCGCAGCGGTTGCGCCCTCCGGGGGCGGACTCGCCCGCGGCCTGCTGCTGGTCTTGCTGATCTTTGCCGGCACGCGGCTCGTTACGTGGACCGGGACCTACTGCGGGGCGGCGCTGCTGTTCCGCATCGAGCACAAGCTGGACCCGCCGTTTGAGAAACACCTCCGGCGCTTGCTGGAACAAGCCGCCGAGCACCGCGGGGCGGAGTACGAATCCTACGTCGATCTGCTGACGGACCTCGCGCCGCTGTGCCGCTTCGACGGCGTCCACTATCGCTCGATCATCGAAGGCGGCTACCGGTACAAGGCTCCTCCGCCGGGCGCCACCGACCGCAAGGTGCTGGAACAGAACATCGCGTTCTTTCCGTTGTTCCCGTTGCTTTGCCGGCCGCCGGCCCACGTGCTCACGACGCACCAGGCGATGGTGCTCGTCACCCACTTGTGCGCCCTGGCAGCCGCCATCAGCCTCTACCTCTGGATCCGCCGGAGGATCGACGAACCCACCGCCCTGCTCACCGTGGCGCTGACGTTGTGCTGGCCGTCCGCGGTGTACTACAGCTACGGCTACGCCGAAGGCCTGACGTTGTTGGGGATGGTCGGCGCGCTCTGGCTGATCGACCGGGGGGCGTTCTTCCCTGCGGCGCTCGTGAGCGGGCTGGCCACCGCCACGCGCCCGACCGCGCTCGCCATCGCCGCGGTGCTGGTGCTGGCATTCTGGCTGAACGCGGCGGGGACGCGCCGGCAGCGGCTACTGAAGCTGATTCCGCTGGGCCTGCTTGGCGCGGCCGGCCTGCTGCTCTTCGCCGGCTACCTGACCTGGCGGTTCGGCTCCCCACTGGTTTACATCGACAATTTCAAGGCCGGCTGGGTGCCGGAGAAGGAGCGCAGCGACTGGCTGGCGTACCTGACGTTCACGCCGATCTGGGAGCAGTTCCGGTATTTCCGCAACACCGCCCTGTTCGCCCCGGTCGGCCTGGTGAACCTTGCGAACCCGTTCATGTGGAACGTGCCGCTGAACCTCTTCCTCCTGTTCGTCAGTCTCGCCGGGCTCGGCCGCGTGCCGCGCCGTTTTCGCCCGCTGCTGCTGTTGGGACCGCTGATTTTCCTGCATTCGTACCTGGCCTCGGGCGGCGCGAAATTCGGCGTCGAGCCGATCGGCCGCTACATGGCGGTGTCCATTCCCGCGTTCGTCGTGCTGGCGGTCTGGTGCCTGCGAGAGTGGCATGCGGTCGCGCGGCACCTGTTCCTGACGTTCCTGGTCCTGCTGCAAGCCGCCTGGGCCTTGCGCTTCGGGCTTCAGGAGTGGTCGGGCTAGCGGCCGCCTTGCCGCCGGGTGAGCTTGGTGCTTGAATGCCGCCGGCCTTACGGAAGAAGGGACGAAAAGCGATGAAACCACATGGGCAATTCGTGGCCTGGTTGATGTGTGGGGTGTTGGCGGCCGGCTTGGGGGCCGCTACCGGGTGCGGCAGCGCGCAATTCGGCAGCGAGCTGTCGGTCCGTCCGAAGCCGCTCGCACTGAAGAAAACCGATCCGGTGACGGTGCGGCTCCCACAGGACGAACCGTTCTCCATCGCCCTCGAGACCGAACGCCGCGAGCCGGGCCTGGACGGTACCGCACAAAGCGAGGCCCGGGCGCGGCCGACGGGCCAGGGCCACGCGAGCGCCGCGGTCACCCGGAGCGGCACCGCCGAGGGCATGTTCCGCCTGGGCCACGCGTTCGCGAACAGCGCGCAGCGCGCAATGGACCTCGATCTGACGGTGCGCTTCGCCTACGAGTACGAAGCCCGCGAGCAGTCGGATGCGCGGTTGCCCGACGCCGCGGTCGGCCTGCGGCTGTATGCCCGCGACGACCGCGGGCGGATTCTGCGCGACCTCGTGTTGCTGGACTACTCGACGGAGTCGGGGACCGCCCGCCGGCAGGCGAACGATCAGGTCAGCTTCACGCTCGCGCTCGGGCCGGGTCAGTCGGTCGACGTGTTCCTCGCCGGGCGCGCCAAGGCGGAGATCGCCGCCGAGCGCTCCGCATCGGCCGCGTTGAAGCTGAGCGACCTTCAGTTCGAGGTGGCAACGCGCCCCGCGCCGCCCATACGGACGACGAGCGATGAGCAGCAGTAAGCCGGCCACGGCGTCGGTCATTGCGCGAATCGAGACACTGCGCGACGAAATCCGCCGCCACGATCATCTCTACTTCGTCCAGAATGCCCCTGAAATCAGCGACCAGCAGTATGACGCCCTGGTGCAGGCGCTGCGCGAACTCGAGGCCAGGCA
This sequence comes from Phycisphaerales bacterium, assembly GCA_022839625.1. Lineage (GTDB taxonomy): Bacteria > Planctomycetota > Phycisphaerae > UBA1845 > Fen-1342 > JALHJL01. The sequence goes on along the minus strand of JALHJL010000009.1, from coordinate 47,575 downwards.
CCCCGAACTCGTCACGCCCGACTCACCCACGCAGCGGGTCGGCGAGCGGCCGCTGGAGGGCTTTGCGCACGTCCGGCACGCGCTGCCGATGCTCTCGATCGACAACACGTACTCGCCCCAGGAGTTGCGCGATTTCGACCAGCGCGTGCGGAAAGGGCTCGCCGGCGAGTCCTACGAATACCTCGTGGACGCCAAGATCGACGGCGTCGCGGTTGCGCTGCGCTACGAAGACGGCGTGCTCGCGCAGGGCGCCACGCGCGGCGACGGCGAGACCGGCGACGACATCACCCAGAACTTGCGCACCGTGCGCAGCGTCCCGCTGCGCCTGAGCGGCACCGGCTGGCCGCACATCCTGGAGGTGCGCGGCGAAGTGTACTGGCCGCGGCCCGATTTCGACCGGTGCAACAGGCAGCGCAGCGCCGCCGGCGAGGAGCCGTTCGCCAACCCGCGTAACGCCACCGCCGGCACCCTCAAACAACTCGATGCCCGCATCGTCGCGCAGCGCGGGCTCGCGTTTCAATGCCACGGCGTCGGCGTGATCGAACCCATGCCACCGGCCGTCAAGACGCACAGCCAAATGAATGCCCGCCTGCACGACTGGGGCATCCCCACGAACCCGCACGCCCGCCAGTGCGGCGACATCGAGGACGTCATACGTTTCGTCGCCGAGTGGGACACGCGCCGCCGGACGCTGGAGTACGACACCGACGGCGTCGTAGTGAAGATCGAGCGCTTCGACCAACGGCGGCGGCTGGGGGCGACGAGCAAAGCGCCGCGCTGGTGCATGGCGTACAAGTATGCCGCCGAGCAGGCCCAGAGCCGGCTGTTATCCGTCGATTTCCAGGTCGGCAAGCTCGGCACGATCACGCCGGTCGCGAATCTGGAGCCGGTGCAACTGGCTGGAACGACGGTGAAGAATGCGAGCCTGCACAATCTGGATCAAATAAAGCGCCTCGACGTGCGGATTGGCGACACGGTCTTGGTCGAGAAGGCCGGGGAGATCATTCCGCAGGTGGTCGGTGTTGTACGTGAGAAGCGGCCGGCGGATGCGGTGGCGATCAAACCCCCTGCTGCCTGTCCCGCCTGCGGTGCTCGTCTCATACGAGAGCCCGTTAAGCCTGGGATGAAGGCTTTCTGGTGCATCAATGAGAGGTGCGAACTCTACCTGCAAAGACGCCAGCGGAGGACAGTGCCTCGCACGTGCAGAATGAAGGCGGCTCGTGGGGAGTCTGTCGGCCGCGGCTGCGATGAGCCCGTTGAAGAAGTCGCTTCGATGGTCGACCTTCTTTGTTCCAACCCCGCCTGCCCGGGACAAATGGCCGAGCGTCTGCGTGTGTTTTGCGGCCGCCAGCAGATGGACATCGAAGGCCTGGGCGAACAGCTAATCGAAAGAATGGTCAGGTCTCAACTGGTACGCAACTTCGCGGATTTGTACCGATTGGGGCAGCGTCGGCGCGACGTTGAAGATCTCGAATTCGCACCCGGTACTGACGAACGGAAGCTCACCGCTCTTGGCCAAACGCGAACCGACCGACTCCTGGATGCGATCGAAGAAAGCAAGCGTCGCCCACTCTCCAGTTTGTTGGCGGCATTGAATATCCCGTTCATCGGCGTCGCTACAGCCGAGGCGCTCGCACAGCACTTCGGAACGATGGAAAGGCTTGCGGCGGCTGACGAGAATGATCTGAAGGAGGTGGAGGGGATTGGCCCCGAGATGGCGAAGGCAATTCGCGGGTGGTTCGACGATGCGTCGAATCAGCGCACGATTGCCGAGCTGAAGGCCGTTGGCGTGAACATGGCTCAGCCGCAGGCTCTACGGCCGGCGGCCGGCCCGCTGGCCGGCAAAACCGTCGTCGTGACCGGCACGCTTTCGCGCTACTCACGCAGCGAGATCGAGGCCCTCATCAAGGAGCACGGCGGCAAGCCCACCAGCTCCGTCAGCAAGAACACGGACTTCGTCGTCGCCGGCGAGTCGCCGGGCAGCAAGCTCGACAAGGCCCGCACCCTCGGCGTGCGTGTACTGAGCGAGGAAGACTTCCGGCGCTTGCTCACACGCTGACGCAGAATGCTCTACTGAGGCGCACTCGCGGGCTGGGAGGCCGGCGGTACCGGCGGCCGGACCGTGCGGCGTGCGGGCGGCGTCCGCCGCTCGATCGGCACCGTCAGCGTCGCGAACTCGCCCTCGTCGTCCGTGTGGATCACCAGCGTGCCGCCTTCGGCGGGCAGGTCGGCGAAGCTCGGCAATGTGACCCGGATCTCCTGACAGTCGAAGCCGTCCCTCTCAGGCAAATCGCTCGGCGGGAGCAGCTCGAAGCGTACCGAGGGCAGGTCACACGTGATGTCCTTGATGACCAGCGGCTCGGAACTCCGGTACTCCACGTGCACGGTCTGCTGCATCGGCCGCGTGAACTGCGGCGTGACGGCCAACTGCCCCGGCTGCACAACGACGCGCGGGGGCACCTGCGCGGACAAGCTGATCGTTAGCGGCGCGCAATCCGGCAAACCGGTCTCGATCAGTACGGCGGCATTGCTCCAACCCGGCTGGAGCGGAGGCTTGGTCGTCGCCACGAAATGGAACTCCCGTCCCGGTTCCACCTCGTTGAGCACGATCTCAAAGGCGCCGGACTCCTGCCCGGACTTGATTCTGAAGTTCAGCGGCTTGTCGTACTTGCTCACGATCCGAACGGACTGCGTCTCGCGGGAGTCGACGTTCAGCCGCTGGAAGCTGATGTGGTTGCTCGGCGCGATCTCGTACAACGGCTTCACCGTCCCCTGCACCGGGATTTCCACGGTGGACCCGTGAGACTCGTTCGTCGTCACCGTCACGCGCCGGTCCGCCGGCCCCGGCGCGCCCGTCTGATACGAAATCTTGAACAAGCTCGACTCGCCGGGGGCCAGCGGCGATTTCGGCGCTGTGACGACCGCGCACCCGCAGGTGCTGCTCACCACGACGGTCAGCGGGCTGTCCCCCGTGTTCTTCACGGTGAATTCGCGTTCCGCGGGCAGCCCCTGCCAGACTTCGCCAAACCGGAAGTCTCGAGGGTGGAGTTCCAGCCTGGGGCCGATACCGGTCGCGGGCTGCGAGGCCCCAGGTGGAGAATCAGGCGCGGGTTTTGTAGCAGCCTGAGGCGGCTGCCCCGCGTCCGGCGACTGCGCGATCGCGGAGCTCGCAATGATGAGGCTCCCGGCCGCGACGAGTCCCCACGTCACGCTACGCCCTAAAGCACTTTGCATACGCGCGTAGCGGCCGACCTCCGCTTGCATGCCCGCGTGGCGGCCGACCTCCGTTTGCATGTGCGCGTGCCGGCCGACCTTCGGGTCGGCCGTTGAGAATCGCCGCACGCTCCGCGGCCGACCTGGAGATCGGCCGCTGTGAGAACCTGAAGACTGCTTTAGACACATACTTGCCTCACTGCGCTCGCCGACGCCGGCCCCGTAGCCCCGCGTGCGGCGCGAATCGTGCGCGGCTGACGCACGGCGTGCTCGAAGCGCCGCGTCGAATGACCATAGCGCTGGCGGTCTGACACGGCACGCGCGCCCCGCCTTTGGTCGATCTCCGCAAGACACCAGGACCACGGCGGCCGCGTCAAGCGCTTCTCCGCTGCCGAGACCTACGCCAGCCGTTCCGCAAAGATCTTCTGGGCGGCCGTTACGCCGGCACCCAGGTCGAACTTGTGCCCCATCTTGTAAAGCACCTGTTCCAGGGCCGCGATGGCGAGCACGGTGTCCATCTCGTCGACGTACCCCATGTGGCCCAGCCGGAAGATCTTGCCCTTGAGTTGGTCCTGCCCGCCGGCCGACTCGATGCCGTAGCGCTTCTCCAGCTCGTTGCGCAGGTCCTTGACGGTGATGCCCGCCGGCGGACACAACGCCGTCACCGAATCCGAGGGCGACTTCGAGAACACCTTCAGCCCGATCGCCTCGCCCGCGGCCCGTGTCGCGGCGGCCATCGCGGCCACCCGCTTCCAGACGCTCTCCATGCCGTCTTCGAGCAGGATCGACAGGGCCTTCACCAGGCCGCGGACCAGGAGATGCGCCGGCGTAAACGGCGTGTCGCTCTCCTTGGCCATCTTGCGGGCCTTGTTCAGGTTCAGGTAGTACGCATGGGCGTTCTTGTTGTTCTCGATCACCTGCCACGCCCGTTCGCTGATGCCCAGGAAGCCCAGGCCCGGCGGCAACATGAGCGACTTCTGCGCACCGGTGATCGTGACATCCACGTGCCATTCGTCCGGCTTGAGCGGCAGGGCCCCCGCGGAAGTGATGCAGTCGGCCAGCAGGAGCTTGCCCGCGGCGTGCGTCACCTCGCCGATCGCCTTCAAGTCGCACGCGGTCGCGGTCGAGGTCTCGCTGTGCACGACCATGACACAGGTGATCGCGGGGTCTTTCTTGAGCAGGTCGCTGACGATCTGGGGCGTGGCGGCCGTGCCCCACTCAACCGCGTGGCGCGTGACGGGGATGCCGAACTGCTGGGCGATCTCGCCCCAGCGCTCGCCGAACTTGCCGCCCTCGATCGTCAGCATCTTCGACCCGGGCGGGTTGCAGCCGACGATGCCGGCCTCGGCGGCAGCGGTGCCGGAGCCGGTGATGATGATCACGTCGTTCCTGGTTTGCAGGACCTGTTGGAGCATCTCCGTGGCCTGCTTCATGAGCCCCTTGAACCAGTCGGTGCGATGGTGGCGGAAGGGCCGGGCCATCTCGACGAGGACTTCCTCGGGCACCGCACAGGGGCCGGGCGTAAACAGTCGAAACTTCTTCATCTCTGGGGACCTCGCGTGTAACTGGACTCCGCTGTAGTTCGTCCAACAGACGAACCTTGTATGATAGCAAACCCCGCGCCGCACCGCGAGGGGCGGCGCACACCGGTACCCGGCCGGTCGGCGGCCGGCCGCAGGCAACCCATCATCCCGGCGGGCCGCACACGCTTACTCGTCGGCCCCCGGGGTCGGCGGCCATGCGCTCCGCGCGACGGGCCACCGCGGCCCGGGTGTTCTTCATCTGTCGCCGCACAAACGCGGCCACTTCGGGCCGGCGACAGACCCCCGGCCCCAGCTCCGCCAGCACATCCAGCGTGCGGCCGATGGCCACGTTGCGGCATTCGGGAGTCTCGTACGTGGCGTGCTCGACCTTGAGAATGGCGGGGATGATCCGCTCCCGCAGGTCGGTTCGGCACCGCGCAATCCGACCCGCCCCCTGTACCGCATTCGCGGCACTGATCAAGTTGCCGCCGCGAATGAACTCCAGGTACGCATCCAGGAGCGCGTCGAGCTTGCCATCTGCGTCCACCGGTGCCAGCGACCCGATGATCCGCAGGGCATTCCAACAGACGATCTTGCTGTTGCTTCTCAGCAGCGCCGCGATCGTGTCAAGGTGCGGATACACGCGGCCAGGGTCTTTCTCGGCCGTGACGCAGAGTGCCTTGCCGGCGTGGAACCGGGCGGTGCCGGACGGGGCGGCCATCACCTTAACCGCGGCGGACACCCGGGCACGGGGAAGCATTCGAGCCGGCGCTCGTTTCGGAGCTTGAGCCCCGGACTGCTTTTTGCGGGCGCGCTCGCGAGGCATGTGAGTTCCTTTCTGCCAGAACCACTGGCAACCGATGACCTTTCTCGCGCGCCGGACTGGCACCGTCAACGGCGCTGCGAGAAGGACGTTGCATCCTGTCGCGGCTCACCTACCCCCGTCGGCGAGGGGAGTATCACTCTATTTGTCGCCCTCTTGACCCGCCGGTAATCTAGTTGGTCGGACGCGAGAGCTACGAGGGCGCGTCCCCGTTGCCGCGGGCGCGTCCGCCGTGCCCGACCATGTTGGTCCGCGACGGCTGGACTTGTTCCCGGCGCGCCGGGACTGGAGTTTGTATGGGCAAGACGATCATCGAGACAATCATCGGCAACCACGCCGGGCGCGACGTTTCCGCCGGCGATATGGTGGATATCACGATCGACGCGCGCGTCGCCCGCGACTTTGGCGGCGCGAACGTCGTCAAGAACCTGACCGACAACGGGCTCGGCGTCGCCGACCCGCAGCGGACGTTCTTCACGTTCGACTGCAACCCGACCGGCTCGGACCAGAAATACGCGGCGAACCAGCAGCGCTGCCGGCTGTTCGCCCGGCAGTGGGGCCTCCGCGTTTATGACATCGACGCCGGCATCGGTACGCACGTCGCGATTGACGAAGGGCTGGTCGGCCCCGGCGAGACGCTGGTCTCGACCGACTCGCATGCGAACATCCTCGGCGCGATCGGTGCCTTCGGGCAGGGCATGGGCGACCAGGACATCGCCCACGCCTTCGCGCACGGTACGACCTGGTTTGTGGTCCCCCCCACCGTCCGCGTCACTCTTCGCGGGCTGCCTTCCGCCGCCGCGACGCCGAAAGATGTCACGCTCGCCCTCAACAAGCACTTCGGCGCCAACGGGCTGCTCGGCTGCGCGGCCGAGCTGTACGGGCCGTACATCGACCAACTCGATCTGGGCGGCCGCGTGACGATCGCGTCGATGGGCACCGAGATGGGCGCGATCATCCTGCTGTTCCCGCCGAATGAAGCCGTGCTCGAGTTCTGCCGGCGGGCGACGGGCCGTGCCGTGCAACCCGTGTTCGCCGACCCCGATGCGCGCTACGAGAAGGACATCACCGTCGACATCGACGGCCTGACGCCGATGATCTCCCGGCCGGGCCACCCGGAGGATGTCGTCCCCGTCCGCGAGCTTCAGGGGACAAAGGTCGACTCCGTGTTCATCGGCTCGTGCACGAACGGCCGGTACGAGGACTTGGCTGCCGCGGCCCGGGTGCTCCAGGGGCGGAAGGTCGCGCCCGGCGTGGTGCTGAAGGTCGTTCCCGCTACCGATCGCATCTGGCAACGCATGCTCACGGACGGCGTGCTGAAGATCTACAAGGACGCCGGGGCCCTCGTGGGCAACGCCGGCTGCGGCGGTTGTGCCGCGGGCCAGATCGGCCAGAACGGCCCCGGCGAGGTGACGGTCAGCACCGGCAACCGCAACTTCGCGGGTAAGCAGGGCCAGGGGCAGGTGTATCTGGCCTCGCCAGAGACGGCGGCGGCGTGTGCCATCGCGGGCGCCATCACGACCGCGGACGCGATTCCCGCGAAGCCGGCGGTCTTCGCGGTACCGCCGGAGCCGCCTCGGCCCGCCGCGCGGCCTGAAGGCCGCGGCTCAGGCGCGGAAACACTTTCCCGTGCGTCAGGCAGACCTACCAAGGTCAAAGGCCGCGCCTGGGTGATCCGCCAGGACAACATCGACACGGACATGATCTTCCACAACCGCTACCTGACCATCACGGACGTCCGCGAGATGGGCAAGTACACGTTCGACAACCTGAAGGGCTGGGAGGATTTCGCCCGGAAGGCCCGGCCTGGCGACATCGTTGTGACCGGGAAGAACTTCGGCTGCGGCAGCTCCCGGCAGCAGGCGGTCGACTGCTTCCAGTCACTGGGCGTCGCGGCGCTCGTCGCCGAGTCCTTCGGCGCCATCTACGAGCGGAACGCGGTCAACGCCGGCCTGGCTATCCTGTGCGCGCCCGCCGCCGCGGAGCTGCGCGACGGCGAGGAGATCGAGGTGGATTTCCAGACCGGCGTGATTCGCCGGGCCGACGGCGGCGAAATCCGCGGCCGGCCGTTCTCCGCGGCGCAGCTCAAGATTTACGAGCGCGGCGGGCTGCTGGCGAGCTGATAGCGGCCGGACATCGGCAGACCCTAGCGTAACGCGTGGTTCCGGGGTGCTGGGTACTATGCTTGGAGTCCCAGCGCGGCCGCCTTGGCGAGAAACAGCCGGCGGACCTCGGCCAGCGACTGCGGGATGACCTTCACGTCGCCGAGGACCGCCATGAAGTTGACGTCGCCGCTCCAGCGCGGCACGACGTGTACGTGCAGGTGGTCGGGCAGCCCGGCGCCGGCACAGCGGCCGAGATTGATGCCGATGTTGAAGCCCTGCGCATTCAGCGCGGCCTCGAGCACGCGTTTTACGTCCCGCGTCCGCTGCATGAGCGCCAGAAGCTCGTCGTCGGAAAGGTCCTCCGGCTGCGCCCGATGTGCCAGCGGCGCGATGAGCACGTGCCCGCTGTTGTAGGGGAATAGATTGAGCAGCGTCAGCGTTTGCGCGCTGCGCCATAGCACGCCATGCTGCTCATCCTCCTCCGGTTTCGTGATTACCTGGCAGAGGAAGCAGCCGCCATCGGCGTGCGGACCGAGCCCGGCGATGTATTCCATGCGCCAGGGAGCCCACAAGTTCTTCTGGAAGCCTGCCATGCGGCGCCGCCTACATGCCCGGCGCGTCTAGCGCCGAGGTTGAGTCTGATGGGGGCCCCGCGCGCTGCGCCGCGTGATCTCGCGCCGCCGCGGGCCGGTCGGCGGCGGGCGCGTGGTAGAGCGGCTCCTCGTACCGGTCCGCGGTGTCCAGGCTCCGCAGGACGCGGATGCGGCGGGCGGTCCGGTGCTCGGACCCTTGCGCGGTGACGATCCGCAATTCGAGCATGTAGTCGCCGGCTTCCGTGATCACGCGCTGGCCGTTCAGCCCCTCCCCAATGTCTTTTCCGTCCAGAGTCCAGTGGAAGACCGCCGTTCGGTGCCATTCGGGCGGGCAGTCGGCGGAGTACACCAGCAGGAGCGGTTCGAAACCGACGGTCGCCGACACGCGGATCGCGGCTGGGGCCGCCGCGTTGGCCTCCCGCGCCCGCGCCGCCTGAAGGCCGCGGTTCGGCGTGGGCTCCCCCTTGACCAAAGCGGGTTCCGGCTCCGCCGCGGGCGGATCTTCCACTATCGCGGGCGGGCTTGGGGCAGGCGCTGGCGGAGGTACTGGCGGAGCAACAACGGCCACCGCAACGGGCCGGCGCGGTGTGGCCCGGCGCAGCGGCACGGTCGTGACCGTGTCCGCCGGCACCTTGGCACCAGGCGGTTTCTGTAGCTCCTCCAGGTTGCCCGACAACAGGGCCAGTCCGGTGGGGTTGCCGTCGATTGCCTGCCGCCGGACGAGAACCTCGGGCGGCCGACTGGGAGTCACTCCGGCGACGCGGGCGAAGAAGTCGGCGGCCATGTCCGGCGTGCGTTCGTGGCCAAGCCGGCTCAGGTATACCCAGGCGAAGTTCTTGTACCCGTGACTTTCGTACCACCGAATCGCCTCGCGCGACTCTTCCTGGCACACCGGTATGTCGTTCTGGGCGGTGAGGATCAGCACGGGATGGTAGATCGATTGGGAGGTCCAGGTCGAGTCCAGCACGGCCGCGGAGAAGTTGGATTGCCGCACCGCCAAGCAGGTGAACCGCTCCGGATGGCGGTTGAGCATGTAATGGGCCATATAGCCGCCGGACGACCAGCTCGTCGACAACACGCGACTGGGGTCGGCCGCGGTCCTTTCGAACACGTGGTCCAGGATGGCCAGCGTCGTAAGCTCGTCGGACTTGAACGCCCGGTTGAGCGTCTGAAGCGGAAACTGGCCGGTCACGGTATCGAAGGCCGCCAGGACCGGCGCCACCACGATGTACCCGTACCGGTCTGCCTCCTGCTGCCACTCGCGGGCCTGGTACAGCGCCGTATCGAACGGCTTCATGCCGTGGAAGGTCACGACCAGCGGCCAGCAGCGGGCGGCGCGTCCGGCCGCGTCGGCTGCCACGTAGTCCTTGGGAAGGTAGAGGTAGTACGGACGGTTGGTGCTGGGCTCCGCAATGCGCTCGAGCTTTCCATGACCGCGCGGCTGCGGCACGAGACAGCCGCACAGACCCAGCAGGAGCACCCCACCGGACAGCCGCGCGAGCACCCGGAGCACGCAACGGCGGGCCTGGCCGGGGCCGACAGGCCGTCTCTGGGCCGGGGTCACTGTCCTCAAACGCCTCCTCCTTTGCAGACCGCGGATTTCAACTCTCCCGGATAGTCTAGCAAACCGGGCACGGAGTTCCAGCGTGCGGTTTGCGAATCGGCCCGTTACCTTCGTGCCGGCACACGTGCAGGAACCGGGCGATCGACCGCCGATAGTAGGTAGCGGAGGTTGCCGCCGACGCCCGCGAGCAGGAAACCGACATGGCCACGCTGATTCACGACACGACGATCATCACCGCCGATGCGCCGGCGACCACGATCCGGACGGCCCAACCGGCGGCGCAGCGGCCGCGCGCGCTGCGCCGCCACAGTCTCCTCTTCGATGCTGGTCGAGTCGTGGCACTGGCGCCGGCCGCCAGTTTCAGCGACCGCATCGCCGCCGGTGAATTCGCCCAGATCGTCCCGGCAGCGCGATACGTCGTCGTGCCCGGCCTCGTCAACACCCACCACCACCTGTACCAGTCGCTGACGCGCTGTTGGCCCGCGGTCCAGAATGACCGGCTCTTCGATTGGCTGCGCAAGCTGTACGGCGTATGGCGGCAGCTCGACTACCGCAGCGTCACGCTGGCCGCGAAGGTCAGTATCGCCGAACTGCTGCTCCACGGCTGCACGACGACCAGCGACCATTTCTACATGTTCCCGCCGGGCAGCGACGTGCGCGTGGAGGCTGTGTTGGACGCCGCGGCCGAGCTGGGCATTCGCATTCATCTGTGCCGCGGGAGCATGAGCCTGGGGCGGAGCGCGGGCGGGTTGCCTCCGGACGATTGCGTCGAGCGCGACGCGGACGTGTTGGCCGACTGCCAACGTGTGCTCGATGCGTACCACGATCCGCAGCCGTACGCCCTGCGGCGGATCGACCTCGCGCCGTGCTCCCCCTTCAACGTCACCCGCGAGTTGCTGCGCAACACGCGCACCTTGGCGCGCGAGCGCGGCGCGCTGCTGCACACGCACCTGGCGGAGACTCGTGAAGAGGAAGCCTACTGCCTGAGCAGGTTCGCCTGCCGGCCGGCGCAGTACCTGGCCGACCTGGAGTGGCTCGGCCCGGACGTGTACCTCGCCCACTGCGTCTGGCTCAACGCCGCGGAGATCGACTTGCTCGCGCGCACCGGAACCGCGGTCAGCCTGTGCCCGACTTCGAACATGCGGCTGGGCAGCGGTCTGCCCCCGATCGCCCGCCTGTCGGCCGCAGGCGTGCGATTGGGCATCGGTGTCGACGGCTCGAGCAGCAACGACGCGGGCAACCTGCTGGCCGAGGCCAAACAGGCTCTGCTCGTCGCCCGCGTCGCGTCGGTTTGCGGCGATACAGGCGAGACCGGCGAGACGCGGCCGCTCCTGCCGCCGTCCCGAGCGCTGGAGCTCGCCACCGTCGGCGGAGCCGCCTGCCTGCACCGCGAAGAATTGGGGCACCTGAACCCCGGCGCGGCTGCTGATTTCGCGATGTTCGGCGTGGACGACATCGCGCTCACCGGTGCCGCGGCACACGATCCGGTCGCGGCCCTCGTGCTCGGCAGCGCTCCGCGGGCCGACCGGGTATATGTCGCGGGTCGCGAAGTCGTCCGCGACGGGCGCATCGCGGCGCTCGACCAGGACGCGCTGGGCCGTGCGCTTAACGACCTGATCGCCACGCGGTTCTCGGCGGACGCGGTGCGTCAATCGCAAGAATGAGCGCCGGATCACCCAAGAACCTATCCCCCCCTCCCCGAAAGCGAGGGGGAATTGCGAATAGCTTCCAGAGACTTGTAGAGCGGGGGCCGGTGGCGACAATGGGCTACCAGCGGGCCGCCGGTTGCGGCGCCCGGCCCATCAGGCTCGTGATTACAAGGAGTGTCGCATGAAAGCACCGTGGCCGGCAATGTTGATCACAGGGACGGTGGCCGTCGCCGCCGCGCTCACGTTCACCCGCACCATGTGGGCCCAGGCCGGCGGGGCGGCGCCGACGGGCCGTGTGGCGTGCGTAAACGTGGCGCAGGTCCTCAACGACTACCAGCGTCAGAAGGACCTGGTGGACGAGATCAGCGTGCTCCAGGACCGGCTGAACGCGGAGAACAAGCAGCGCCGCGATAAGATCGACACGCTCCAGGCCGAGCTCGACCGCATGGATCCGGATGATCCGGCGATCGTGCAGCGCATGCGCGAGATGCTCGCCACGCAGATCGATTACAAGAACTGGGCCGAATTGAAGCAGGCCGACGCCGCCCGCGAATTCGGCCTGTGGTCCGTGCGCATCTACAAGGACCTCATCCGGACCACCGAAGAGATCGCCCGCCGCGACGGCTATGATCTCGTGTTCTACAAGGGCGACTTCCAACCCGTGTCGATGGACCCGGACGTGATCAAGGACCAGATTCGCAGCATCCACCTGCTGTACGCGAACCCGTCGGTCGATCTCAGTCAGGTCGTGCTGGACAAGCTCAACGCCGACTATCGCGCACTGCCGCGGGCGCCGATGCTCAATGTGCCGTGACGTGGGGACAACTTCCATGCAGGATTCTGTGACCATTACAGCGGCCGAGTTGGCCCGGCGTCTGGACGGCCGGCTCGTAGGAGACGGTCAACGCATCGTCCGGGAAGTTGCGACCCTCCAGGAAGCCGGGCCCGAGGCGGTCTCGTGGGTCGGCCGGCCGGAGCTGCTGCGCCGGCTGGCGGCCTCGCGCGCCGGCGTTGTCCTGGTACCTGAGCAGTGCGAGCCCGTGCCAGGACAGACCACGATCCACGTGCGCGATCCCGACCTGGCCATCTCTGAGGTGCTGGCCACCTTGGCACCACCGGTGCCGCAGGTTCCGCTCGGCGTCGATCCCGCCGCACGGGTTGCGGATGGAGCCGTCGTGACCGGGGCCGCCATCGCGCCGCACGTGTTCGTCGGCCCCGAGGCGGTCATCGGGCCGGGGACGCAGCTCCATCCGGGCGTGTACGTGGGGGCCGGCAGCCGAATCGGCCGTGACTGCGTGCTGTGGCCCAACGTCGTCGTGCGCGAGCGCACGACCATCGGCGACCGGGTCATCATCCATCCGAACGCGACCATCGGCGCCGACGGATTCGGGTACCAGCAACGCGGCGGCAAGCACCGGAAGATCCCGCAGATCGGCCGGGTCGTCATTGAGGATGATGTCGAGATCGGGGCGGCGACGTGCATCGACCGCGCCCGCAGCGGCGAGACACGCATCGGGCGGGGCACGAAGATTGATAATCTGGTCCAGATCGGTCACAATGTCCGCGTCGGCGAAGACTGCATCATTGTGGGCCAGTGCGGGATTTCCGGCTCCACCACGCTCGGGCACCACGTGATGCTCGGCGGCCAGGTCGGGTTGAGCGACCACGTACGGGTTGGTGACTGCGTCGTCGTGGCGGCCCAATCCGGCGTGACGCACGATGTACCCGACGGGCAGGCGTACCGTGGCACGCCCGCCGTCCAGAACCACGAGTACGTGCGGCAAGCCGTCGGTTTCCGGCGGCTGCCGAAGATCATGGAGCAGATTAAGGCCCTGGCGAAACGGATCGAGCGACTTGAGTCAGCAACGCACGATTCAACGCGAAGCTGAGTTGTCCGGCCGAGGGCTGTTCACCGGCTTCCCGGTGACCATGCGCTTCAAGCCGGCGCCGCCGGGCAACGGGATTGTGTTCGTACGCACCGACCAGGGCGAGCCCGTGCGCATCGCCGCCCGGCTGGAGAATCTGTCCAAGCGTGCGCGGCGGACCGCGCTCCGCAACGGGACCGCCGCGATTGAGACCATCGAGCACTGTCTGGCCGTGACCCGCGGCCTCGAGATCGACAATCTCATCATCGAGCTGGACAACGCGGAGGTGCCGGCGGCCGACGGAAGCGCACTGCCCTTCGTCGAGGTGCTGCAGCGCGCCGGCACGGTGGAACAGGATGCCGAGCGCGAGCTGCTGACCGTCACCGAGCCGGTGCGCGTCAGCGAAGGCGACGCGGAACTCGTGGCGTGGCCCGGGGAGCCGGGGCGGCTGGAGATCGTCTACGAGCTGGACTACGGCGTCGACAGCCCGATCCCGCACCAGATTCGCCGCTTCACGCTGGATTCCGAGCGGTTCGTACACGACATCGCCCCGTCCCGCACGTTCGTGCTGGAGCAGGAGGCGCGGCAGCTTCAGGCCGCCGGTCTCGGCACGCACCTGACCTACGCGGACATCCTCGTCATCGGGCGGGACGGGCCGATCGAGAACCGCTATCGGTACGAGGACGAATGCGTCCGGCACAAGATTCTCGATCTGGTCGGCGATCTCATGCTGGCGGGGTGCTTTGTCTGCGGCAAGATCTATGCCCGCAAGTCCGGCCATCATCTGAACCACGAGCTGATCCGCCGGTTGTGCGAAATCCGCGATCGCGCGGACCTCCAACAGCGCTTGAGCCGCGCCGGGGAGCTCGACATCCGGCACGTGCAGCGCATCCTGCCGCACCGCTACCCGATGCTGCTGGTCGACCGCGTCCTCGCGATCGAGGGCGACCGCCGGGCGCTCGGCATCAAGAACGTCACGATCAACGAGCCGTTCTTTACAGGCCACTACCCGCGGCAGCCGATCATGCCGGGCGTGCTGATCATCGAGGCCCTGGCCCAGCTCAGCGGCATCCTGCTGTCGCAGAAGCTCGAACACACGGGCAAGGTGGCGGTGCTGCTCAGCCTGGACAAGGTGAAGTTCCGACGTCCGGTCGTGCCGGGCGACCAGTTGGTCATGGAGGCCCAGGTGGTGCGCGCGAAGGCCCGCACCGGACAGACGTGGTGCCGTGCCACGGTGGGCGGCGAGGCGGCGGCGGAGGCCATGATCCGCTTCATGCTCGTGGACGCGGAGCCGGCGTGAGACCATGAACAGAATCCATCCGACGGCGGTTGTGGATCCCAAGGCGGAGCTCGGCGACGAGGTCGAGATCGGACCGCTGTGCTACGTCGGGCCGCAGGTGCGGCTGGGGGACGGGTGTACGCTGGGGCCGCGGGTGACGCTGCTGGGGCCGTCTGAGTTCGGGCCGCGCAACGCGTTCTATCCCGGCTGCGTGCTGGGGGCGGCGCCGCAGGACCTCAAATACAAGGGCGGCCCGACCCACCTGGTCGTCGGCACCGACAATATCTTCCGCGAGCACGTCACCGCCCACCGCGGCACCGAGGTCGACGCCCAGAGCGGCGGCTTGACGCGCATCGGCAACCACAACCTCATCATGGTCGGCGTCCACGTGGCCCACGACGTCATCCTGGGCGACCACCTGATCGTCGCCAACGGCGTCCAATTCGGGGGACACATCGTCGTCGAGGACTGTGCGGTCATCGGCGGCGTGGTCGCGCTGCACCAGTTCGTCACCGTCGGCCGCCACTCCTATGTCACGGGCATGGCGCGCATCGTCCACGACGTTCCGCCGTACATGAAGGTCCACGGCTACGACCAGGCGGTGCGGGGCGTCAACGTGGAGGGACTGCGGCGCTGGCGTATTCCGGCCGAGTCGATCGGCAAGATCCGCCACGCCGCCCGGCTCCTGTACGCCCGCCGCGGGGAACACTCCGCGCTGCGCACCCGCGAGGCGCTGACGGAGATCGAGGTCAACGGCCTGATGGGCGATGAGCACGTGCGCTACCTGGTCGAGTTTCTGCGGCGGAAGCTGGAGACGGGCATCTTCGGCCGGGTGCGGGAGAGCCACCGCGCTGATCGGCAGCTCGACCGAGGCGAGTTCTACAAGGCAGGCGTCCAGGAGAACGCAGGTGAGTGACCGGCTCCCGGTGGCAGTGATCGGCGCGGGCCACATGGGCCGGCACCACGTGCGCACCTACCGCGAGATGCCCGGCGTGCGGCTGGTCGCGGTCATCGACCCCAACCTCGAACGGGCGTCTCAGCTCGCCAAGCCGTCCGGCGCGCGGTATGCGGACCGCCTGACGCCCGAGCTCGGCGACGTGGCCGCGGTCAGCGTGGCCGTTCCGACGGTCCGGCATCTGGAGGTCAGCCGGCCGCTGATCGAGCGGGGCATCCACGTACTGATCGAGAAGCCGCTGGCGCCGAGCGCCGCGGACGCGGAGCGAATCGCCGCCCTGGCGCGCACGCACAACGTGATCGTCCAGGTCGGCCACACGGAACGCTTCAATCCGGTGGTCCGGGCCGTGGACCGCCTTGGCTTGCGCCCGAAGTTCGTCGAGACCCACCGTATCAGCCCGTTCACGTTTCGCTCGGCAGACATCGGCGTGGTCTTCGACCTGATGATTCACGACATCGACATCCTGCTGCACCTGGTCCGGGACGAGGTGCAGCGGATCGACGCGGTCGGCGTCAACGTCCTCGGCAAGTTCGAGGACATCGCCAACGCGCGCGTCACTTGCCGCGGCGGGGCCGTGGCGAACCTGACGGCCTCGCGGCTGGCCCTGAAGACCGAGCGAAAGCTGCGCGTCTTCGCGGAGAAGGCCTACGTTTCGCTCGACTATCAGAAGAAGGTCGGCGTCGCCATCACGCTGGACCAGAACCTGGACGTGCTCAAGCTGGCCCGCGAGCGCAACCTCGACGATCTGTCGCAAATGGCCGGGCTCGATTTCGGCAAGCTCGTCCACGTGGAGCCGCTTCAGATCGATGCCAAGGACCCGCTCCGCGACGAGCTGGAGACGTTTGTCGATTGTGTACGAACGAAGCGCCAGCCGCCGGTCAGTGCCGAAGATGGCGTGGCCGCCGTGCGCCTGGCCGAGCAGATCACGCAATGCATCGCGACGCACCGCTGGGACGGCGCGACCGGCGATCGGGTAGGATTGGAGGCCGATATCGTCGGGCGGTTGGTCGCGGACAGGTAGCCGCGGCCGCCGACCGGCGTCGCGGCGCGTTGCCGCGGGAGGCGACATGAAGGACTATCGGATTACCAAGGAACACGTGTGGGGCGGTGTGCTCGCGGACCACCGGGGCGCGCTGGCGGAGAAGCTGCGGGCCCTGAGCGCCGGCGGGCTCAACCTGGAGCTGATCATCGCTCGCCGCGAGACTCCCGGGCAGGGCACGCTGTTCATCTCGCCCCTGCGCACCTTGCAGGAACTCGAGAGTGCCGAGAAGGCCGGCCTGTCCAGGACCGGTCACATGCGCACCCTGCGCATCGAGGCCCCCGACACGCCGGGCTTCGGCGCCAGACTCAGCACGGCGCTGGCCGACGCCGGCATTGACCTCACCAGCTACTCCGCGCTGGCGTTCGGCGGCCGCTGCGTGACGAGCATCGCCTTCGAGTCTGATGCGGACGCCGATCGGGCCAAGGCCGTGCTCGAACAGTTGTTTGGTCCGTAGATGACCGGCGACTGCCAGCGGTGCGGCGCCTGCTGCGTCGGTCTGGACGTGCTCCTGACCGATGCCGAGGCCGATCGGTTTGAGGCGGACCCCCGGCTCGTGGCGCTTACCACGTTGCACGTTCGCGGCGGCGCCCCGGCCCTGCGGTTCATGCGCCGCGACCCGCGCACCGACCGGTGTGTCGCGCTCGAGGGGCCGCTGGGGGCCTGTCGCTGCGGGATCTACGCGGAACGGCCGGCGCTCTGCCGGGACTTCGCCGCCGGTTCGCCCGACTGCCTGGCGGCGCGGAAGCGGCGGGGGCTGCCTGCCGACGACCTCACGGCGCCAGGGTAGCTCTGTGCTTTGATCGCCGACCCGGGTGGGGCAAGCCGTTTGACGACCACCAAGGGTCCATTACACTGCTGCGACCCCGGAAAAGGAGCCACGCCATCATGACCTCCACCACCCCGGCCAGTCCTCTGCCCAAGCCCGGGTTCGTCGCACAAATGAAGAGCTTCCCGCCCGCGTTCTGGGTCGCCAACATCATCGAGCTGATCGAGCGGTTCTCGTTTTTCGGCGTGCGGACGATCGCCGCGCTGTACATCGTCGAGTCGGCGGAGCGCGGCGGCCTGGCGATGTCCAACGTGGACCGCGGGATCTTCTTCGGCACCTGGTCGCTGTTGCAGTGCATCCTGCCGATGTTCACCGGGGGCTTCGCGGATCGCTACGGGTACCGCGTGTCGCTGATGGTGGCCTTCTCGATCAACATCGTCGGCTATGCGACCATGGGCTACACGACGAGCTGGTGGGCCTTCATGGGGGCCTGCTGTCTGATTGCGACCGGGACCGCCATCTTCAAGCCGCCGCTGCACGGCACTCTGGCCCATTGCGTGAACGAGTCAAACTCGTCGGTGGGCTGGGGCATGTTCTATCAGGTGGTCAACATCGGCGGCTTCATCGGGCCGATGGTCTGCGGGTATTTGCGACTCCTCGAGTGGCGCTACGCCTTCTTCGCGGCCGCCGGCATCATCGTCGTGAACATGCTGGTGACGCTCCTGTTCTTGAAGGATTGCGCGAAAACCGGTGGGGCCGCGACGGGGCAGCGCAAGGGACCCGGCCAGGTGTTCGCCGAGAGCATGAAGCTGTTCCGGGATGTCCGTTTCATCGTGTTTCTGGCCATCTTCTCCGGCTTCTGGTTCATGTTCATGCAGCTCTTCGACCAGCTCTCGATCTTCATCGACCAGTGGGTCAACACCCGGGACGTGGCCTCCTTCCTGACCGACACGCTCGGCCTCCAGTTCCTGGCGGACAAATTCGCGCAGAACAACGGCCAGGTGAACCCGGAGTGGATCGTCAACGTCGATGCGGGCTCCATCATCCTCCTGGTCCTGCTGGTGTCCTACATCACCGGCAAGTTCCGACCCATCAGCGCCATGATCGTCGGCATGTTCATCTGCTGCGCGGGGCTCATCATGGCGGGCACGGTAACCACCGGCTGGCTCTGCGTGCTCGGCATCTTTGTCTTTGCGGTGGGCGAGATGGCGTGCAGCCCCAAGTTCAGCGAGTACGTAGCCCTGATGGCCCCAGCGGACAAGAAGGCCCTCTACATGGGCTACTCAAACATCCCGTTCGCGATTGGCTGGGCCGGCGCCAACTTCATCGGCGGCCCGCTGTACGAACGCATGTCGGACAAGATCGAGCTTGCCCGGCGCTACCTCATCCAGGAATTGGGCCACGGCAGCGAGGCGGTCCGCGCACTGTCCAAGGGCAGCGTGATGCCGGCGCTCGCCGAAGCTCTCGGCCAGACCGAAGACGCCGCCCGCCAAATCCTCTGGAACCACTACCGCCCGCAATCCTTCTGGTTCATCTGCATGGCCGTCGGCTTGCTGGCCACCCTGGCCATGGTCGGCTACCACTTCTGGCTCGAGGCCGACACGCGGCGGCGAGCTGCGCGAGACGCCGCAGCGCCCGCGTCGTAGCCGCTTCGGCCCGGTGTGCGCCCCGGCACGTCGCCGAGGGCGAACCCGGCGCGCGGGCCGGGGAGCGGCGCAACGCCGAACTTGGCGCTACGCCGGCGGATGGGAGAGGAACCCCACGCTGGACGCGAAGCAGCGCTCGCGCAGGCGCTCGTGCGAGGCGGCGTCGCGCTCGTCCTCGCTGCGCAGGTCTTGCAGATTGGCCTGGCAGCGGTCGCAGTCGCCCTGTTGCACGTGAAAGTCGATGTACAGGTTCCAGTCGTCATCGAGCACGCCCAGCAGGTAGCGCCCCAGCGTCGAGCGCTTCAGGCACGAGATGCCCTCCTCCTGCCAGATGCGCGCCACCGTGCTGTCGCGGGCCAGATCCGCCTCCTGCCACTCGTGCGCCCCCGGCTCCTCGCCCGTGAGCTTGCGCCATTGTTCCAACACGCGGAACTTGATGCCCGCCACCGCCGGCTCCGTCAGCCCCAGGTCGGCCGCAACTTCCTTGTTGCGCAGCCCGAGCACGACCAGCATCTCGATCACGATCAGGTCCTGAAAACGGTGCTCGTCCGTGCACTGCTCGACCCATTGCCGCAACGCGGCGACCAACGCCGCGCGCTGTGCGCTGATCTTCTCCTCGTCGGCCAGGTAGCGGCTGGGCGTCTCCGCGTCGATCCAGGCCTCCGCACCTTCGTCGGTGTCCAACTGCTCCAGGCTCTGCCGCTGGCCCTTCTGCCGCCGGCGGAGATGGTCGTGCAGCTTGTTCCGCAAGATTGCGAACAGGTAGGTTTCCAGCGAGCGGCTGGGATCGTAGGTCGGCAGACTGCGGAGCAGGCCCAGGAAAGCCTCCTGCACGATGTCTTCCGCCTCGCTCCGCTCGGCCAGCATTCGCCGCGCGAAGCTCAGCATCCGGCCTTGGTAGCGGGCAATCACATCGCGCCACGCGCTCTGATCGCCGCGCTGCACCGCCTCGATCAAGAAGGAGTCCGCTTCGTCGCCGGCCATCGGTCGTCTCGCACCCGCCGCGCACCACTTCGGCCGCGCCTGCTTTCAAGATACCGTTGAAGTCCAGCGCTGGATAGGTGGCCCGCAGGCGGCGGCCGGCGGACCCGCGGCGGGTGCTCCGTTGCGGCCCGCCGGCCGGCGCACTACCTTGACGGGCGTGAACGACCGCGCGGAACTTGACCGGCTTATCCGTCTCGGCCACCCGTGCCTGAGCATCGCTACGTTCGAGGAGGACTACGCCCTCGCGCTGGTCCGCGACGTCGCAAGCGGGCTGTTCCGGCCGCTCTGGGTATGGTCGCACAGCGGCGGGGTCCAACGGGGCGCGCAAGTGTACGATCCGCCCATCCCGGACACGGAAGACCCGGTGGCGGGCCTGACACACCTGGCCGGGCTGCGAGACCAGCCGCTGTGCGTCACCCTCGACCTGGCGCCGCACCTGCGCAGCGAGCGTCCGCTGCGCGCGCTGCGCAATCTGCTGCGCCGCTTTGGGGAAACCGGCAGTCAGCTCGTGATGATCGACTACCAGCAGGAGCTTCCGCCGGTCGTCGCCCAGTGCGCCACCCCCCTTCACATCTCCCTCCCCGACGAGCAGGAACTGGAGCAACTTGTGCGCGAGACGCTCCGGCGCATCCACCGCGACCGCCCCATCGAGATCGACATCACGCGCAGCGGCCTGCGCACGATTATCAAGAACCTGCGGGGTCTGACACGCCGTCAGGTCGAGCGGATCATCGCGGACACGGTGGTTGACGACCGGCGGTTTGACGAGCGCGACATCAACACCGTGCTGGCACGCAAGCGGCAGGCCCTGCACACGAGCGGGCTGCTGGAGTATGTCGAGACGCCCGTCAGCCTGGCGGAGATTGGCGGTCTGCACCGCCTCAAGCAGTGGCTCGCCCAGCGGCAGCACGTGTTAGGGGATGAGGCCCGGAGCTTCGGCCTGTCGCCGCCGCGAGGCGTCCTGATGCTCGGCGTGCAGGGTGCCGGCAAGAGCCTGTGCTCGAAGGCAATCGCGACGGCCTGGCAGCGGCCCTTGCTTCGCATGGACGTGGGCGCGCTCTACGACCGGTACGTCGGTGAGTCCGAGCGCCGCCTCCGGGAGGCCCTCCAGCAGGCGGAGCGGATGGCCCCGATCGTCCTGTGGATCGACGAGATCGAGAAGGCGTTTGCGTCCGCGGCCAGCCGCAGCACCGACGGCGGCCTGTCGCAGCGCATGTTCGCCACGCTCCTGACATGGATGCAGGAACGTGCGGCGGCCGTGTTCCTGGTGGCGACGGCAAACGACATCGAAGCTCTGCCGCCGGAGTTGCTCCGCAAGGGCCGCTTCGACGAAATCTTCTTCGTGGACCTGCCGCAGCGCGACACGCGCCGGGAGATCTTCGCGATCCACCTGCGCAAACGGCAACGGGACCCGGCGGCGTTCGATCTCGACGCGCTGGCGGAGGCAGCAGAGGGCTTCAGCGGCGCCGAGATCGAGCAGGCCGTCGTCGCCGGACTGCATCGCGCGTACGCAGCACGCCTCGAACTGACGACCGAACACATCCGCACCGCGCTGGCGGAGTCGCCCCCCCTTTCGGTCACGATGGCCGAGCGTGTGGCAGCCCTGCGGGCGTGGGCGGCGGGCCGCTGCGTGCCGGCGGATTGAGGCCGACGACGGGTGGTCACTCGACCGCGAAGGCCGAATCACCACAGGCGATCTACCGGCACCCCTCAGAACCCGAAGCGCAAGCGAGCGCCTGTGCGCAGACGCGCTTGCTTGCGCGGCGCGTTCGGACCGCAGCGGGGCTCACGCAGGGCAACGCGGTTCACGGCGAAGACGCTTCAGGTCACCTTGCGGAACTTCCCTCCACCCTCGTTCACCAGCTTCGTGAATCCCTTGGCCTTCAGGTTCTTGTCGCTCAGCAGCGACCTCGTCGAAGGCGCCGTGCTGATGCCGCAGCGCGAAATGAGCCGCGTGACCGGCCCACCACACTGCGGGCACCAGGTCAGCGGCTCATCGCGCATGGACTGCCGGACTTCGAACGGCTGCCGGCAGCGCTCGCACGCCCCGTGCACATCAACGGCCTGGTACTCGTAAGTCGGCATGGCACGTACCCAAATACCTCACGGGCGCTGCGCGTCCGGGCTTCTGCCCGGACGCGACACATGCCGTCACTATACCCTACGCGTTGCGGACCTTGATCCGCTTCGGCTTGGCGTCCGGGTGCTTGGCGATCTTGACCGTCAGCACGCCGTCCTTGTACGTCGCGTCCACCTTGTTCGGGTCAGCCGCCGCCGGCAGTTGAACGGTGCGGCTGAACGCTCCGAACTGTCGCTCCGAATAATGATAGTCGCGGCCCTGGTCTTCTCTCTCGGCGCTCTTCTCGCCGGTGATTCGCAGACAGTTTCCCGAGACCTCGAGCTTCACGTCCTCCAGCCGCAGGCCGGGAAGCTCGGCCCGGATCGTCAGGTCGCTGTCCGACTCCGTGAGATCCAGTTGGGGAAACGCGGCCGTCGGCGAAAGCAACGGCGACCGGCCGGTTCCCCAAGGATTGCCGAAGAAGCGTTCGAAGACGCTCTCCATCTCATCCCGCAAGCGGGCCAGTGGGTGCTCGCCCGTGTCGCGGTCGCCGCGACGCCGCTTGTTCCTCCAGGGGACTAGATCCATGGCAAACCTCCTTTCGCAACAACTTCACGATGCGCAGTCGTCTTTCGTGTAACCGTCATAGCACACGCCCGACGCCCGTGCGGCCCGTGTCGCTGGATGCCCGCGACCCTAGGTCGTCTTCACCGCGATCTTGCGCGTCTTGGCAGCCTCGGCCTTCGGCAGGTGCAGCGTCAGCACCCCGTTCGAGACCTCGGCCTCGATCCGGGCGGCGTCGACTCCCTCGCCGACCTGGAACGTGCGCACGAAGTCGCCCACGCCGTACTCGCACGCGAGCCAGTTCGTCTGCTCGGGCTGCCGCGAGTCGACCCGCGCGGTCAACGTCAGCTCGCCGCGCTCATACTGGATGTCGATCCCTTCGGCTTTCGCCCCGGGGACATCGGCCATCAGCAGCAGCTCGTCGTCCTTCTCCACGATATCCACGGCCGGGATGTAGGTCCGCCCGCTGCGGGTCCGCTCGGGCTGGTCCGTGGTCATTACGCGTTTCTCGAGCGCCGTATCACTCATGGGTCTTTCCTCCAGTCAAATCACCTCACACCATCCGGCCCGGTTGTCGCAACAGACCGGGCTCCACACTACTCGGTCTCGAAACCCACGCCGGCCATGGCCGGCCCGGTTGCAGCTACGCACTCTTGACGGCGATCTTCCGCACCCGGGCCGTTTCGGCCTTGGGCATCACGATGGTCAGCACGCCGTCCTTCAGGGTCGCCTCCACGCGGTCCGCGTCCACGTCCAGCGGCAACGTCAGGAACCGCGCGAACTCTCCGGTGCCGCGCTCGCGCCGGTGATAAACGTACTTGTCACCCTCCATCGGCGGCCGGCGGCCCTTGATAGCCAGCTCGTTGCCTTGGATCGAGATTTCCAGGTCCTCCATGCGCAGGCCCGGCACCTCGGCTTCGGCGAACACACGCTCGCTGTCTTCCCACAGGTTCACGGCTGGGAAGGGACGCAGACCGCCGAACGGGGCAGCGGCTTCGGGGCCCAGGAAGCTCTCGAACAGCCGGTCCATCTCACGTCGCAGCTCAGGAAACAAGGGTCTGCCAATGCGCTGCAAGTACATCATGGTTCGTCCTCCGCGTATTCGGTCCACTTGTCGTCTCTACGCTCGCGTCCATCCGCGGCCACGAGGCCCGCGGTTCTCGGTACCACGAGCAACGTAAGCAGCGCGCGTGCCACGCTGCGCACCGCGCCCACGATGCGTCTAATACGTTCCTGGACAACGACTTACGGGAATGTGCCGACGCCGCTGCGCGCGGCGATCCGTCTGCCAAACTGTCAGCGCCGGCAGGTCATTCCGAAGCGTTTGCGCGGCCCCTCAATTCACGTAGAAGCGGTGCGACCGCCGACGGAATCATTCCGATGCGATTGCCGGTGGGAACTCCCCCTCGCGAATGCTCCGCCGCCATCGCGAGTTTGAAGGCACCGCAGAATGGCCGGGGAGCACGAAGTCCACACTCTTGCGTGCGCAGAGCAACGCCGCACCACCCGACCTCTGCGGGCAGCTTCCGGGTCAGCACACTCGCAGTCCGTTGAAAACGGGTACAGGCACCGCGAGAGACCCACGCAGCGCTACCCCGAACGCCCGTCGGTGCGGAGCCGGCCCCCGCCCTCAACGGGCGCCTAGCGCGCTACGCCAGCCGACGGCTGGGTCGCGGGCTCCGGCGGCGTCTCGGCAGGACGCGTCGCCGCGGGCGCGGTCTGCGGCGCCGTCGCCGGTTGCGTGGCCACCGGCTCGGGAGCGGTCTCATCGATGAACTCAACGCCCTCCGGCGCCGTGAACTTGAAGCGCTCCAGATCGATCGGAACATCGACCTTGATGTCGCTGTAGGCCATGCTCGTCATCGGCAGGTCGTCCTCGCCGAGGCCGACGATTCGCACCACGAATCCACTTTCCTGGTCGAACGACACGCGCTGCTTCGCAGGCGAATACGGCGTTGTCTGCCGGAGAATCACCTCCAGGACGTAGACTTTGCGCCCGTCCAGCGTGTCGTCCGGCAACAACGCGACGGCCCCGTCGCGCCGCAGTTGGGCGAGGAGCGTTCGCGGATCGCCCATTTGTTGGGGACTGACTTTCGACTTCACGACGCGCGCTTCGCCGCCGGCCACCGCCACCAGGGTGTGCGCAACATCGCCGTCGCTCACGGCCAGCATGTGTTCGTCGAGGCGGTGCTCCTCCGTGTCCATCTTTTGCACGGTCGTGCTGTTCAGCTCGAGGCGTGTCAGGAACTTGCCGCCATGCTTCAGGAACTCGTACGTGCCCTCCCCCGCCCCCTCGATCGTGGTCTCGCCGATTGCGATATGACTGGATACGGTCATCTTGGCCATTAGCGACTTGTGCTGGCGCCAGGCATCGACGATCTTCTGCTCCACGGTTTCCAGGTCATCCTCCGCCTGGGCGAGCGCCCCGAATCCCAGCACGATGCCGGCCAGCGCCAACCAACCTGTGCGTCTGATCATTTGATTGCTCCGTCCTTTCCAGGGTTATCCCGATCAGGCCGCCGTCAGCCCGACCACCGCTGTCCGGCGTGCCCTTGGCAGCAAACGCGCCGGCCGCAGGCCGATTCTAGCCGGACCACGGTTCACGGCCAACCGCGCCCGCCGCTGGCGAAGTCATGCCGCTTACGGCATGATCCGTGCTTGGCGCGGGCCGCCTCTCTGCCCCGGCGGACGCCGGGGGGAACGAACGTGGCGGCGCGACCAGGCTCGGAGAGGTGGATTGCTGCGGGCGTTACGACACTGGCTGACGGCACGCAGCACGGACGTTGCCATGCTTGTGGCGCCGCAGTTATCGGTCCAGGCCACCGATCGCCTCGGCACCCTCCTGGGCCGTTGCGGCCGGCACTTGCCCGTGGTCGGGCGACTGGTCGCCGAGAACATGCGGGCACTCAAGCTGTATTCCAGCGCGGCGCATGCCGGATACTTCACGCACCTTGGCTGGCACTTCGCCGGTGCGCTCCAGGCATTGCGCTGTGCCGGACACGCGCAGTGCGTAAGGCAGTCCGCCGAGCTGGCCGGCCTCGCTGCAAGCCGGATCGAGCTTGACGGATCCGTTTCGCACGTGCTCGAGACCGTGGCCGAGGGGCGTGGTGCAGTCCTCGTCGGCCCGCACATTTCGAACTACCTGCTCAACTTGACGCGCCTGAACCAGGTCCTGCCGCTCACAGTGTACCTGCGCTACTCGAAGCAGCACGGCCGCCGGGAGGCCAAGCAGCGTTGGTACCAGGCCAGCGGCGTGGGCTGGATTTCGGAGGCGACGCAGGCCGCCGGCGCGCTCGGCCGACTGGGCCGCATGGCCGATGCGCTACGGGCCGGTCGCGTGCTGTTCATAACGCCCGACCTGCCGCAGAAACGCGACAGCGGTACGCCCGTCCGGTTCTTTCGCCGCGAGCTATACCTCCCGGCCGGTCCGGCGGCACTCGCCGTTCGGAGCGGGGCGCCGCTGTTTCTGCTGACGGCCGAGGACCACGGTACGCGCCAGCGGCTGGTCGTGCAGGGTCCGTTTGAGGATCAGGGCGGCCTGAGGCGCGGCGCGCGTCGTGAGGCGATCCAGCGGCGCATGCAGTGGTTCGCCAGCGGCCTGGAGCGCTTCCTCCGTCAGCAAACGGCGCTCTGGTACCTGTGGGGCGACAAGCGGTGGACGCGGGTGTTCCGCGGCGACCCACGCTACGTTCGCTGGCTGCCCGCAACACCGGCGCCTCCGCCGACGGAGACGACCAGTCTCTCAAGAGCAACGTGACGCGATGCTTGCACTCGGCCTGCTCCTGTTGGTCCCGATCGCGATGTGGCTGGCCCAAGCTCTCGCGCTCCGCGCCGCAGGACTTCCCGGGCACTGGCGGATCGGCACGACCGATCTGCCGGCGCCGCTACGGCGGGTCAATCGCATCGTGACGAAGGCGGCTTTCGCAGCCGTCCTGTTGCTGTACCCGCTGCTGCGCGGCGATTCACCGTGGACATACTACGCCGGCTTCTTCCCATGGGGACCACGGGCACTCGATCTATTGCACGGTGCGGCGGCCGCCATTCTCTACCTCGCATTGCTGTATCTGGCGTGGATGCTGACGGACAACGTGCGCTTTGAGATTCGGCACGACGCCCGCCGGCTCGCGAAACGGTTGGCCGGTGTACCATTTACGGCGCTGTTGATCGCGCTGGTCGAGGAGTTGCTGTTTCGGGCGGTCTTGCTGGCGAACCTGCTGGAGGCGCTCGAACCGCGCTGGGCCCTGCCGATCGGCGCCCTCGTGTTCGCCGCCGCCCATTACGTCCGCCGCGTCAAGCGGTACTGGACGTTCCCGGGCCACCTGGCGCTCGGCACGCTCCTGTGCCTGGCCTTCTTCTGGACCGGCGCCCTGTGGCTGCCGCTCGGGCTGCACGCGGGCGGCGTGTTGGTGTTGATGGCCGTCCGGCCGTTTGCTCGCTACACCGGTCCGGCGTGGCTCGTCGGCGCGAGCATCTTCCCCTATGCGGGGGCAGTCGGCATCGTGGCCCTGGCGCTGCTGACCATCAATGTGTGGCTCACTCACGGCGGTGGAACATGAATGCACGAACGCAGTCTGCGAAGGTCGTGGTGGCGTGCGACCCGCAAGGAAGCGACGCCGCCCTGGTTGCGGCCTACCTGCGCGACACAGGCGTGGCCGACGCCGCGTGGTACGCACGGCGCGACGCGGCTGAGTTGGACAAGGCCGTGCGTGCCGGCGGGGTGCAGCGCATGGTCTTTCCGACGCTCGCCGAATTACTACTTTTGCTCAGCGAGGAGGTTCTGACGGTCGAAGCGTGGCAGGCGTCCGGCGTGTGCATCGGCTTCGCGCGACCGGCCCAAGCCCTCTCGCCGACGGAAGCGGCCGACATCCTGGCACGCTGGCAAGAACACCACCACCGCCGCCGTCGTCATCGGGCCGTGGCGGGGCTGGTGCTGAGCGTGGCGGCGCTGGCCGTGGCGTGCGCGGTCCTGCTGCTGGCGACGGCGGCAGAAGCCGGGCAAGCGTGACCAGCCGGCGCGAACCCCGCGCGCCAGGCCCAACAGTCGGCTGAAGAAGGGTGCAGGCACCGCGAGAGACTCACGCAGCGATTCCGCGAAAGCCCGCCGGCGCGGAGCCGGCCCCTTCTTCAACGGACACCTGAACGTGTCGGAGCCACGTGTTTATCGGATCGGAGGCGGGGCATCGGCGACCAGGGGCATCCGACCCCTTCACCACGGGCGGCTCCGGCCGATTCGTAGCCGTTCCCCGATCAACATTATTAGCAACAACCTTGCTGGAACAACCTGCCAGTGGTATCCTCGCAGAGTGGGAGAGGGGTACGTGGCCTCGTGCCCGGTCGTGAGCCGGCGGCGATGCGACGAAGCAGCGCCGGCAGGTGATGGCAGTGCCGGGCCGGCGGCTGGGGTCTGTTCGGGCGTTTCATCACACCCCATTCAAGGAGAAGCGCATGAACCGTCCCATCGTGCCCAAGTCGCTGGTCGAGCTGGCTCGTCATCTGCCGGTGGGGATCGTTCTGTTGCTCTTGATTTCGTCATCGGTCGCCGCCGCGCAGGAGGATGCAGTTACCATAACCGTTTCGGTCGGTTCCTACGCGGTAAGCGAGACGGCGGAGGGGCACACCCTGTCCGCCGAGGGTTTCGGCCGGCTCGCTGAGCCCGGAAAGCCGCTGCTGCCGGCGCGGATTCTGCCCATCGCCATCCCACCCGGCGCGCGGGTAGTGGGAGTGGACTATCAATGTGGTCCCGAGATCGTGCTGCCGGGCACGTACGCGGTCAAGCCGACCCCGGTGCCGCGCGTGATCGGAGAAGAGGACCCCGCCGTGCGCCAGGCCTGGGAGCAGACATACGAAGCCAATCGGGCCGCGGTCTACGGCAGCAACATGCCGTATCCGCCAGACGCAGTGGAGTTCGTGCGAGCGGCGCAGTATCGCAAGTACAACCTGGCGGACGTGCGCGTCGCGCCGTTCGTGTACCGGCCGCAGTCCGGGCAGTTGAGCTACTACGAGCACGTCCAGGTGCACGTGCGTTATATGCTGCCGGCTGTGCCGCGGACCACGATCGTCGACGACCTGCCGCAAACCGAGGAGTTCGCGCGCGGCTTGATCGTCAACTACGACGAGGCCCAGGCTTGGTATCCGGCCGCTCCGCCCGCCCGGCGCGACCTGCACGACTTCGTCATCATTACGCTCGATTCGTTGACCTCCGCGGTCACGCCGCTCGTGGCCTGGCAGACCGAGAAGGGGCGGTCGGTCGAGGTCGTCACGACCGCGTGGATCAACGCGAACTACACCGGTTACGACCTTGCGGCCAAGATGCGGGTCTTTCTGCGCGAGAAGTATCCCTCCAGTGAGTGGGGCATCCAGGACGTGCTCATCGTCGGCAACCGTAACGAAGTCCCGATGCGGCGCTGCGAACAGAACCTCGGCTACGGCAAACCCGAGACCGACTTCTACTTCGCGGAGCTATCGTTGCCGGACTCGCTGTCCTGGGACGCCGACGGCGACCACAAGTACGGCGAAGACTCCGACCCCATCGACTTCTACGCGGAGGTCAACGTGGGCCGGATCTGCTGGAGCGACGCACCCACCGTCCAGGCCATCTGCCAGAAGTCGGCGGCGTACGAACAGAACGACGACCCGAGCTTCAAGAAGAACATGCTCCTGCTGGGGGCTTACTTCTGGTCGGACACCGACAACGCCGTGCTCATGGAAGCCAAGGTGAACCAGCCTTGGATGGCGGACTGGACGTTCACGCGGATGTACGAGAAGAATGCCAACTACTGGTCCAGCTATGATTGCGACTACCCGCTGCTGAAGAACAACGTGATGGCCGTCTGGCCGACGGGGACGTACGCCTTCGTAAACTGGGCCGGGCACGGCTCGCCGACTTCCTGCCACATCTACGGGCTGGGCGCGCCGGCGTTTATCGAGTCTGCGGACTGCCCGTCGCTCAACAACAACTACCCGGCGATTATCTTCGCGGACGCGTGCAGCAACTCGGATACCGACGAGGTCAACATCGGCCAGTCGATGCTCAAGCAGGGCGCGGTGGGCTTCGTGGGCGCCACCAAGGTGGCCCTGGGTTGTCCCGGGTGGACCGGGCCGACCAGCGGCTCCAGCCAGTCGCTCGACTACTTCTTCACCACCAAGGTGACCTCGGGCGAGTACACGCAGGGCGCAGCGCTGCAATCAGCCCTGACCCAGATGTACACGCTCGGTCTGTGGGACTACGCACGCTACGAGACCTTTGAGTGGGGCGCGTTGTGGGGCAACCCCGATTTGCGCATGGTACCGCCCCCGATCATGACCATCGGCTTCCCGGACGGGCGACCCGAGCTGCTCGAACCCGGCGTGCCGACCGTCCTGCGCGTGCAGATCGTCAACGGCTCGGAGACGTTCGATCCCGCAACGGGGCTGCTCTACTACCGCTACAACGAGGGCCCCTACCTGACCTCGCCGCTCGTGCTTGAAAGCGGCAACGTCTACCTCGCGACGCTGCCGGCCACCCCCTGCGGCAAGACACTGTCTTACTACATCTCGGCCGGCACCACCGCCGGCACCGTCGTGCTCTCGCCGTATGACGCGCCGGCGACCACGTACGAGGTTCCGGCCTGGCCGCTCGTAATGGTGTATGACCAGGACATGAGCGCCAACCCCGGCTGGACCAAGAGCCCAAACACTTCGGCGAACCAGTGGGCCTGGGGCGTGCCGACCGGCGGGGGCGGCGAGTATGGCGGCCCCGATCCGACCAGCGGCTACACCGGCAGCACCGTGATGGGC
Organism: Phycisphaerales bacterium; assembly: GCA_022839625.1. Taxonomy (GTDB): domain Bacteria; phylum Planctomycetota; class Phycisphaerae; order UBA1845; family Fen-1342; genus JALHJL01. The sequence continues at coordinate 17,169 of JALHJL010000009.1, read as the reverse complement.
TACAACCTCAGCGGCGATTACGCCAACAATCTGCCTGAGATGAGCATTACGACGCCCCCCTTCAGTTGTGCCGGCGTCAGCGGTGTGAGGCTGTCCTTCTACCGCTGGCTGGGCGTGGAACAGGCGGTCTACGATCACGCGTATGTGCGCATCAGCAACAACGGTCTGAACTGGAACAACGTGTGGCAAAACAGCGCGACGATCTACGATGGCGCCTGGGTGTACCAGGAATTCGACATCTCGGCCTGGGCCGACCACATGCCCGCCGTGCAGTTGCGGTGGGTGATGGGCACGACCGACAGCGGCTGGCGCTACTGCGGCTGGAACGTCGACGACGTGCAGGTGTGGGCGCTCGACCCGACGGCCTGCCCCAACCTGCCGGGCGACCTGAACTGCGACGACGAGGTCAGCTTCGGCGACATTAACCCGTTCGTGCTGGCGCTTACCAACCCGGCCGCGTATGCCGCGACCTATCCCGATTGCGACATCATGCTGGCCGACATCAACGGCGACGACAGCGTTGACTTCGGCGACATCAACCCGTTCGTGCAGCTTCTGACCAATCCGTAACCTCCGGCGAGGCGGAGCGCGGCAGCACTATAAGCAGCGGCCTTCTCGAGTGGGCTCCGGTTCGTTCCCGCCGGCGCACGCACGCCCGAATTGTGCGCCGTGGTTCAGTCAGTGGCGGCGAGCGGGTCACAGCCCGTGATTCGATAGGCCGAGAAGGTCCAGGTATCACTGGCCATGTCGTAGTACGGTTCCGTGATCGCCTGCTTGATCCGCAGCTCGTTGGTTGCCGCCGGGTCGAAGACAAAGCGGACCACCGCCGGCCGGCTCGGCTCGGGCCACGCCTCGATCCGCAGGTAGCCGCGCACCTGGTATTCGTCGTCGCGCCGGACGTAGGCCACGAATTGCTCGGTGCCGTGACGGCAGTTCACGCCCTCGACGCGCAGCAGGACCGACGCCGTTTGCGCGGGCTCCTCCCCGAAAGTGCGGACGAACGACGGTAGCGGGATCAGGTAGGTGGCCGCAACCGCCCCGCCCACGCAGGCCAGGAGGACCCCGAGCAGCGCGGCTTGTGGCCAGCGGCCGCCCAGCGCCCGCGGCGGGCCCCAGCGCAGCGCGCCCTCGCGCTCCTTCGGGCAGACCGCGACGCAATCCAGGCAGGAGGTACAGCGCGCCGCAGTGACCTCCGTCACCTCGTGCACGGGTATCGCCATCGGACACGCGCGGCTACAGACCCGACAGGTGTTGCACGCGCCCTCGTCGCGCCGGACCCGTGTCAGGCCAAACCGGGAAAACGGGTTGAGCACGGCCGCCAGCGGGCAGAGCCAACGGCAGAACGGGACCATGATGACCAGCGAGGCCACGACCACCGCGCCGCTGATGACGTAGGCCCACACCTCGATGTCCGTGCCGTGTCGGCTGATGAGAACGTAGCACGGGTCGTAGGCCCGGAAGACCAGCTCGCCGATCCGCCAGGTGAAGTACACGATGATCCCCAGCACGGGGTACTTAAGCAGGCTCAGCAAACGGTCCAGCCAGAGCGGGCTGCGCACCGGCCGCAGTCCCAGTCGTCGTGCGCCGGCATGCAGCCACTCGGAGATCGTTCCGATCGGGCACATGTAGCCGCAGAAGGCCCGCCGCAGGAGCAGCGTCATCAGCAGGACGCCGCCGAGGATATAGAAGTTGGACACGCCCAATGAGCAGGTCAGGTCGCCTTCGTACACGTAGGTGTACAGCGCCTCGACGCCGCCGAACGGGCACCAGCGCTCGGCGTGCCCTTTGACCGCAAAGACCCCCACGAGCGTGAGGGCCAGGAACGCAAGTTGTGTGAGTCGGCGGGTAGTCTTCACGGTACTCGCTCGGCGGTTGTGCGCGGAGCCTGGCGACGGCTCCTACTGGTTCCCATGTTGCAGGATGGCCGCCCCGTTTTCCAGCGCCTTTTCGCGTCCGGTAACCCGCACGCACAGCACAACGCCGACGACCGCCAGCGTCGCGGCCGCCATGACCCACGGCAGCGGCGGAGCGCCGTCGGCCCCGAGCGAGTAACCCAGCCACGTGAGCGCCGGCTTCAGTCCGTCCTCCCGGGCGCTCAGGCCGGACAGCCCGTTGTGGAGCAGGTGCGCCAGCATGGCCGGCCAAATCGAGCGGTACTGGATGACGAGGAGCCCGAGCAGCAGGCCCAGAGCCGTCGTGACGAACAGGCGGTGCACGCTGTGGTGATAGATGCCGAACGCGACGGCCACGACCACCACGGCGCCGGCCTTGCCAAGCCCGCCGCGTAGCCCGCTCAGCGCATAGCCGCGGAAGAAAAGCTCTTCGCAAACCGCGGGGATCAGCGCCAGGAACAAGACCATCACGAGCGGGCTCGTGTCCCCAAGCGCTGCGACCATTTCCTCATACACCTGTTCCATCTCGGGCGGCATCGGAAGCCACGTCTGCTGCCACGTGAACCAGGCCTGCGCGAGGATCCAGGTCGACAAACCGAAGCAGAGCGCAGCGGCAAGCCCGAGCGGGTGCGGCCGAGTCAACCCCAGCGCCGGGCGGATTCGCACGCGCATGTACGCCGCCGCCGCAAATGGCACGAGCCCGAAGAGCACGACGATCACCGCCCCCAGAATCAGCCAGAACCGCAAACTGCCTGCCATGCCCGGCGCCGACAGCAGCCGCTGCTGCGCGAAGAAGTTGATCGAGAACACCGCCGCCAGGACAAAGAAGGCCTGGGCCACGGTCGGCCGGTCGGCCGGCCGGTAGAACCGCCGCCGCAGGAGCGTCTTGAGCGATCCGCTGTCCGCGAACAGCACGGCCTCCTGCCCAAACAGCTTGGCGGCCACGGCAACCGCCGCGCCGGCGTAGAGTGTGGTCGAGAGCGTCACCCAGACGATCGCGAACACGTCGAATCGGCCGGTGAACAGGTCGCGGGTCAGGATCACGATGTTGGTCACCGGCATGATCAGCAGCGGACCCTCGAGCCGGGTGCCCGGCAGGATGCCCACCACGGCCGGGATCATCGCCCCAACCATGACGGGCATGACGTAGTTCTGGGCTTCCTTGAAGCTGCGAGCAAAGCTGCACACCGCGAGCAGGGTCGCGCTGAACATGATCGCGAGCGGCACCAGCGCGAGCAGCACCCACGGCAGCGCGTTGAGCGGAATCGCCACGGGGCTGCCGCGGCTGAGCAGGTCGCCCAGGCCGCCGAGATACACCGTCCCGCCGATCGAGAGCAGGTTGAGCGCGGCGCTTAGCATGGCGATGAGGGCAACGACCACGAACTTGCCGGCAATCAGGTCCACGGTGGGGACGGGCGCGACCATCAGCGTCTCGAGCGTCCCGCGCTCGCGTTCGCCGGCCGTCAGGTCAATCGCCGGGTAGATCGCCCCGGTGATCGTCATGATGACCAGGATCAACGGGACGATCTGGCCCAGAATCGAGCCGCCCACCTTCTCCGGAGGTGCCACCGACTGCTGGCGCACCTCGATGGGGTGGACGAACGCCGGGTCGAGGCTCATCTGCCGCAGCCGCTGAGCCAACATGAAGTCCGCCAGCCGCTGAAGCACGCCGTGGAGCCCCGGGGCGGCGATCTGCTGGCTGCGCACGTCGGTTTGGTCGACGAGGAGTGTGACGCCGGTCGAATCCGTGCTGTCCCGCGCCGGCACGCCGCTGTCGAGCAGCAGCCCGACGTGTGCGTCGCCGCTCATCACCTTCTCGCGCAGCCGGTCAGCGTTCGGCACAACGATGATGGTGTACTCCGGCGGGTTCTCGCGAACGTGGGCCCGCGCGGCGTCCTCGGCGGATTGCTCCGGCGAGAGCGGCGGTTCGTTGGGGGAGGCCCCGGGCTCGCGCTGCTCGGCCAGCTCGATCACCTTCTCGGCCGGCAGACCCTCCACGCCCGGCCGGCGGGCCGCGTCGGTGTCGAGCACCCACCGCAGCCACGTCCGGACTTCCTCGGAGCTCACGGCGACCCGGTATTCTTCCTTGGTCAAGCGCGAGAACTGCAGCTCGAACCCCTGGAGCGAGCCGAGCATCATGGCGGGATAGAGCACCATCGGCACGAAGATCATCGCGATCAGCGTGCGCCGGTCGCGCAGCGTATCAAGCAGCTCCTTCCGCCAGATCGTGTTGATGCGGGACAGGCGGTTCATGCCGCTGCACCGGGAACGGTGACGAACGGAGAAGGTGACGCGGCGAGCAAGGATCCAACTCCGTGTCCGTGGCTCATTGGCAGCACCTTCTCACCTTATCACCTTATCACTGCGTGAAGACCGGATCGGTTGCCCCCACCAGGTGCAGGAAGACTTCGCTGAGCCGCTGGCGGCCGGTTTGGGCGCGCAGGGTATCCAGCTCGCCCTCCGCGATCAGGCGGCCGTTGTGGATCAGCCCCATCCGCCGGCACATCTGGTCGATCTCGTCCAACGCGTGCGTCGAGAGCAGCACGGCCTTGCCGGCCGCGGCCTGCGTCCGGATGAATTCCAGGATGAGCCGGTTGCTGAGGACGTCGAGGCCCAGCGTCGGCTCGTCGAGGACAAGGATCGGCGGATCGGCGATCAGGGCGCGAGCGATATTGACCCGCTGCTTCTGGCCGGTGGACAGCGCTCCGCAGCGCAGCCGGATGTACGAGTCCATGCCGAGCCAACCCACCAGCTCGGCGATCCTGCGCCGGGCGACATCGCGCGGGATGTTGTACAGCGTGGCGAAGTATTCGAGCATCTCGAAGGGCGTCAGCCGGGCGTACAGGCCCGTGTTGGCCGTCAGGTAGCCGATGTGCCGTTTCACCAGCTCGGGCCGGCGCGTGACCTCCTCGCCCTTGATGATCACCTGCCCGTCCGTCGGGCGCAGCAGCCCGCTGATCATGCGCAGTGTCGTCGTCTTCCCCGCGCCGTTCGGTCCCAGCAGACCATAGATCTCGGCGGGCTGCACCTCGAAGCTGATGTGGTCCACGGCGGTCTTCTCGGTCCCGTCGGGGTTGGGGAAGACCTTCGTTAGCCCTTCGACGCGGATCATCCTGGTTCCTGCCGCTGTCGCTCACAACGACAAACCGGTGCCAGTTTCATCGGGCCGACCCCGCGGGCTCTTCGCGACCGCGGCGACGCCGAACGGGGAGCGTACACCAAGCCGCGCCCGCTGGCGACTGTCGTCCGAGAATCGTGCGTCCCAGCTTCCCGAAACCGCTGCTAGACCAGCGACACCGGGGGACGCTGGCGCGGCGTAGGCGCGCCAGTCGGCAGCCGAATCCAGAAGGCGGCCCCCTTACCCAACTCGCTCTCGACGCCGATCTCGCCGCCGAGCAGGTAGATCAGTTCCTTCGCAATGGCCAGTCCGAGCCCGGTCCCGTGGTGCTCCCGCGTCGCGGACTGATCGATCTGGCGGAACTTCTCGAAGATCACCTGGTGGTGCTCGGGCGCAATGCCGGGCCCCGAATCCCGCACCGAAATCTCCACGTGGGCCGCGTCGTACCGCCGGGCCCGCAGACCGACCCGCCCGCCCTCCGGCGTAAACTTGATCGCGTTGGACATGAGGTTGAACAGCACCTGCCGCAGCTTACCGCCGTCGGTCAGCAGGGCCGGCAGTTCGTCCGCCACCTCGACGTCCAACTGGATCTTGCGGCGGTCGGCAAGCGGTCGCACATGGTCGGCGAGGGTGCTGCACACGTTGGGCACCTGCACAGACTCGATGCGCAGCTCGGTCTTGCCCGCCTCGATCTTCGCCAGGTCGAGCAGGTCGTTGATGATCTCGAGCAGAATGCGGCCGGAGATGAGGATGTTCTCGGCGTAGCGCAGCGTGCGGGCGTCGCCGCCGGCCGGCCCCTCGCGCAGCAACTCGGCGAAGCCGATGATGCTCGTCAAGGGCGTGCGCAGCTCGTGCGAGACGTTGGCCAGGAACTCGCTCTTGACGCGGTTGGCCTCGTACAGCGCCACGTTGCTCTCCGCCATGAGGGCCAGCTTCTCATCGAGCAGCCGGTTGGCCTTCTTCAGTTCCTCCTGCGAAACGCGCAGCCGCTCCAGCATCGTGTTGAGGTTCTGCGAGAGCTGCTCGAACTCGTCGCCGGTGTGAACATTGGAGCGCACCGACAGGTCGCCGTCGGCGACGCGCAAGGCCACGGAGCGTAGTTCGTGAATTGGGGCCAGGATGAACCGGGTCGTAATGACGTAGAAGACCAGGATGGCGAGGATGCCCGCCAGGGCGCCCGCCGCCACGATCACAATGCGGTTCAGCAGCGAAGCCTGTCCGCTCATCTCCGCCGGCAGGTCCACGAGGATCAGGCCCGCGAGCTGGTTCTCCCGATACGGCCGGGCGCTGCGGCCTTCCTCGTGGCAGTTCAGACAGCCGCGCGTGACCCACACCGCGTGGGCGTACCGGAAGCGCCGGCCGCCCTCCCCCCACATGGTGCGATGGTAGGACTCGCTGGCGGGCCGCTTGCGCAGGGCGCGGAACGCCTCCTCCACAAAGGGGTCCCGCTGCCCTAGATTGAACACGGACCAGGGGTCGTCGGGGCTGATTTCCGTGTGGGCGAATACCGGCTCGCGCGGCATGGTCTCCGGCCGCAGACCCAGCTTCCCACCATGCACCCCCCCCGCCATCCCGGCCGCGCTGTCCCGCGCCGGAAGCACCAGGCGGAAGAAGTTCCCCGCCACGCTCTGCGCCTCGCGGAAGGCCTGTTGCAGAACCAGCGACTCCATGTAATACCAGGGCACGGCGAGCGCAGCCCCGATGATCAGCACGACTGCCAGGCCGAAGAGAAAGCGGTACTTGGTCGCCAGCGAGATTCGCGCAGCGCGCATCGGTTGGTCCTGCCGTCCGCGACGCGGATTATAGCCCACCGGCGGCCCTGCGGCTGCCGTTCCCCGCCCGTGCCCGCGAGCGTATAGTGTCGCCGCGGGGACTCGCCGCGCTCGGTCGCCGGTCTACGGCCACCCAGCAAGCGGCGGCTTGCTTGCGCCTCCCCGCCGGCGGTGCGAGGAAAGCATGAAACTCACGGGATGGCTCGTTCGTGTGGCATTCGCCGCGGCCGCTGGGCTCGTGCTCCCGGCCGGCACCGGCTGTGTGCGGCTGGTCCAGCAGACTGATCGCGATGTCGCGCGGCTGATCAAGGAACGGCAGCAGTCCGCCCTCGGGCAGACCGCGCGCGCGGATGTCGGCACACCAACCAGCATTCCCAAACCGGACCGAGCGAGCTACCGATACGACCCGAGCCCCACGAGCCCGCATGTGCCCGCAGGGTTCCAGACGGCCGCCACCCAGCCGGCGTCCGCGCCGACCGCCAATGGCGACGCCCCGACCACCGCGCCGAGCTCGCGGCCCGCGGGGGTCTTCACGCTCACGGCCGCCCTGGCCTACGCACAAGAGCACCAGCGCGAGTACCAGTCCGCCAAGGAGGACTTGTACCTGTCCGCCCTCGCGCTGACGCTGGAGCGCCACCTCTGGACGCCCATCTTCGCGGCGAACCTGCGGACGGTCTACGGCAACTTCGGCGAGGCGCGCAACTTCGACCAGGCGATGCGCTTCATGGCCGACCTCTCGGTCTCGCAACGGCTGCCCTACGGCGGCACCTTCACCGCGAACGCGGTCAGCACGCTGATTCGCGACGTCAAGAAGTCGATTACGGGTCAGGAAGGCAGCAACCTCGGCCTGGAGCTGGACGTCCCGTTTCTGCGCGGCGCCGGGCATGTGGCCCGCGAGACGCTGATCCAGCTCGAGCGCGACCTGACCTATTCGGTCCGTGTGTTCGAGCGCTACCGGCGGCAACAACTGGTTACCGTCGCGCAGGCGTATTTCGACCTCCTCGCGGCCAAGCAGCGCGTGGCCGACAGCGAGGAGAGCTACGGCAACTTCGTGCTCGACTTCGAGCGGGCCAGTGCCACCGAGACCACGGGGCGCGGCACGCCGCTCGACACGCAACGCGCGCAGCAAGCCATGCTGGTCCAGGAAAACGCCCTGGAAAGCTCCCGGGAGGCCTTTCGGGCAACGGCGGACAGCTTCAAGCTCCTGATCGGCATGCCGGTCGACGAGCCCCTGGGGCGCGACGACCTGGAGGACATCGAGACGATCGAACAACTCATCGAGGCCGGCGCGTATCCGTTGCTCGCCCGGCCGCTTGCAATCAACGATGAGTCGCTCGCCGTCGCTGTAGCCCTGCAACGGCGGCTGGATCTGCTGATCTTGCGGGACCAGGTGGATGACGCGCGGCGGGGCGTGGCCATCAGCCGCAACGCGCTGCTCCCCGATCTGAACTGGAACTCGACGTTGACGTTCGACACCGACCCCAGCCACTACAACCTCGGCGCCTTCCGCTTTGACCGCGCCAACTGGCGAAGCGAGGTGGTGCTCGGCCTGCCGCTGGAGCGCACCGCCGAGCGAAACGAGCTGCGCCGCCGGCTGATCGCCGTGCAACAGGCACAGCGCACCCAGGTCGGGCAGACCGAGCGCATCCGGGCCGAAGTCCGGCGGGCCGTCAACAACATTCGCTTGCAGGAGCGCTCGCTGGAGATTCAGCGGCAGGCCGTCAAAGTCGCTGAGCGGCAGCGCGAGTTCGCCGAGATCCAGTACGATCAGGGCAAGATCGACAACCGCGACAAGATCGACGCGGAGAACGCGTGGGTCAATGCGCGGAACCAGTTGAACCTGGCCAAGACCGAGCGTTGGGGCGCGATCCTCCAGTTCCGCCTGGCAACCGAGACGCTGCTCATCGAGGAAGACGGCTCGCAGCTTCCCGCGCCCGAACTGCCCGAGAGCCCCTGAGTCCGGGGCCACGAGTCCTCCGCGCCGCTGGCCGTTCGCGGCGGCGCTGCGTCGGTTTCTCGCCGTACCTGTCCCCCCTCGTCAACGGACTGCTAATCTCTCCTTCCGGCGCTGCTCTCCGCCGGGCGGTTTCGCCGCAGGAACCGGCCGAGCGCGTCCACGGTCGCGTCCGCCAGGTCGTCCTCGCCGCCGGCCGTGTAGGCGGCACTTTCCGCCTTAATGATGGCGTCGACGGCGAGCCGATCGTCCGCGCGCATCCGCACGCGCGTCAGCATGAACGCACCGCTCAGCAGCCCTTTGCTCTGGAAATACAGGATTTCGCTATCGACCGTGAGCGTCGGCGCTCCGCCGGGATAGTGCGGCCTGAGCCGGGCAGCCAGCCGCCGCGTGGCTGCGTCGTACTCGCGCAGCAGGGCCGGCGGACACAGGCGCGGTCCGGCGGTGGTGTCGGCCGGCGTGAAGACGATGCTCCGGCAGGTGGTGACGGCGGCGCTTCCCGCCGATGAGACGGGCAGGAGTTCACCCTGTGCGCCGCGCGCCTCGTGGATCGCCTGTTTCGCGATCGTGAAGCAGCCCGTCAAGGACAGCGCACTGGTCGTCAGCAGTACGAGCAGCGTCTCTCCCGCACGGCGTGTCATCGGGCAGTCTCCTGCTTGCGCGCTGCGACGTTGTTCACTACCCGGCCGCGCGGCCCGTGAAGCGCCCGGTGGCCGGCCGCTAGCCCTTGGACAGTCGCGCCGCGTCTTCGTCCGAGAGCTCGAAGTTGCTGTGCACGGCCTGGACATCATCGTGATCTTCGAGCGACTCGATCAGCTTCATCATCCGCTCGGCCTCGGCCCCCTGGAGCGTGACCTGCGTCGACGCCACCATGGACACTTCGGCGCTTTCCGGCTTGATGCCCGCCGCTTCCAGCGCTTGCCGCACCGGGCCGAACACGGCCGGGTCGCACGTCAGCTCGAACGCCTCGCCCAGCGACTTGACGTCGTCGACCCCGGTTTCCAGGGCGATGCTCGTGAGAGTGTCCTCGTCGGTCTGGTCCGCCGCGATCAGGAACACGCCGCGCTTCCTGAACAACCTGGCCACGCTGTTCGTCGCACCGATCCGGCCGCCGTTGGTCTCGAAGATCTTCTTGATCTCGGGCGCGGTCCGGTTGCGGTTATCGGTCAGCGCGCTACAGAGCAGCGCGGCGCCGCCGGGACCATAGCCCTCGAACAGCAGTTCCTCGTAGGACTCGCCGGCCAGTTCGCCGGTCGCCTTCTTGATCGCCCGCTCGATGGTGTCCTTGGGCATATTGGCATCGCGCGCGGCGTCGATCGCGTAGCGGAGGGACAGATTGGCGTCGGGGTCGCCGCCGCCCTGCCGAGCCGCAACGATGATCGCGCGGGCCAGCTTGCTCCACACCCGTCCGCGCCGTGCGTCCACGACGCCCTTGGCACGCTTGATCCGAGCCCAGTGTGAGTGCCCTGCCATAAACCGTTCCCGTTAGCCGTATATCTCTGCCAGTCCAAGACTAAGGTGCATTGTACGCGCCGCCGCCCGCAACGCGAGCCCGCGAATATCCGCCCACCGTGCCCGAATACACTGGCGGGACGCGGTGCGGCGTGCCAGGGCGTCCGGCCACCCGCTTCGCGGACCGAGCGTGGTAGAATCGCGTCGCCGATCCGGTGCGACAACGCGAGGGTGCAGCATGTTTGCCCGCTGGCTCTTTGTGCGACTGAATGCCGCGGAGAAGGCCCTCCAGCAAGGGCGAATCGACGACGCCTACACGGCCGCGATGCAGCCTGACCTTCGCCGGCACCCGCGCGGCGAGCGGCTGCTCGACGAGCTGGTGCGGCCGTTGGTTGCCCGGGCACGGCTTCATCGGCAGGCCGGGCGCTTTGCCGATGGTTTGGCCGATCTGGACCGACTGGTCACCGCCGGGCGGGCCGGGCCGGACGTGCAGGCTTTGCGCCAGCAAGTTCTGGAAGAAATGCGCCAGCAGGCCGGACAGGCCGCCGGTCGGCAGCAGGCCTGCGACCGGGTCGCCGAGGACCTGCGGGCGGGCCGGCTGGAGACCGGTCGTCTGGACCTGCAACGGATCGACGATCCTCGCCGCCGCGCGGAGTTGGCGGGAGAGCTTGAGGCCCGCATCGCGCGCGGCAGCCAGCTCTTGCAGCAGGCTGCGGAAGCGCTGGCGACGACCGACGTGCTCGCCGCAGCCCGCTTCTGGCAGCAGGCGTGTGAACGCTACGGGCGGACTCAGGCGACCGACGAGTTCGCGATCCGCCTGGCCGCTGCCTGCCGCCAGGCCGTCGAGCGCTGGGTCGACGAAGGACGGCTTGAGCACCTGGAAGCAACGCGCAGCGCGCTGCGGTCCCTGCTCGCGATCGTGCCCTCGCTGACGGATTCCGAGCGTCTGGTCGAGTTGTGCCGGCGGGCCGTCGCCCAGTTTTCGGCCAACGACTGCCTCGCGCTGCGCGAAACGCTGTTGCGTCTGAAGGCGGCGCGGGGCAGCGCCGCGTGGGTGCAGGCCGCCCTGTCGGCGGTGGCTAACATCACTGAGGGCCGCGAAGCGCTGCTGGCCTCGCCGCTCGGGCTCTTTGCCTCGACGGCCGGCGGCCGCACTCCGAATGTGCCGGAGCGGTCTGGCGGCGGAACCGTTGCAGCCGATCCGGACGCGGTCCGCCTGCTGCGGCCGCTCCTGGTCCTGGTCGATGGCGGCGGCAGCGGTTTGCTGGTGCGGCGCGACCTGGTGCGCATCGGCCGCGGCGGCGGAGCCAGCGAGGTCGATGTGCCGATGTCCGGCGACATTCAGTCCCATCACGCCGACATCGTCCGGCGCGGCGAGGATTACTTCCTGACCGCCTACGGGCCGGTCGCGGTGAATGGTCGCCGCGTCGAGCATACGCTGCTGCGGGACGGCGATCGCGTTGAGCTCGGGCCGGGTGCGAAGCTGGTCTTCTGCAAACCCAGCGCCAAGAGCGAGTCCGCTGTCTTGCGGCTGTCGCATCGCTCGCGGCTGGCGCAGGACGTGAGCGACGTAGTGCTGTTCCGGGATACGTGCCTGATCGGTCCGACGGCCGGCTGCCATCTGCGGACGCACGAAGGTCACGGCCAGGCAGTACTCTATGAGCGCGCCGGCGGGCTATACGCCCATGAGGCCGCGGGGCCGCACTGGCCGAGCGCCCGCCCGCAGCCCGTGTTGACGGGCCGGCCCCTTCAGGTCGGCGACGTCGGAGTGACGGTCAAGCCCTACGAGACGTGAAGTTGCAGTGCAAGCCAGCGCACGGTCGCTGGACTGGCACGGAGGAAGAGACGTGGCGTACACGTTCAAACACGGCGATCGCCCGCTCGAAGGCCTGACGGTGCAGCGCGCCGTCGGACGGGGCGGCTTCGGCGAGGTGTACTACGCCCTGACCGACTCCGGCAAGCAGGTGGCCCTCAAGTTCCTGCGCGAGAACCCGGAGATCGAGCTGCGCGGCATCGGGCACGTGATGAACCTCAAGAGCCCGCACCTGATCACCATCTATGACGTACGGCGAAACGCCGCCAGCGACCCGTTCGTCATCATGGAGTACATCGGCGGCCCGTCGCTGCGCGAGCTGATGCTCGCCGCGCCGGGCGGGCTCGGCGTGCAGAAGGCCGCCTTCTTCCTCAGCGGCATCGCCAAGGGGCTGAGCTACCTGCACGAACGCGGGATCGTGCACCGCGACCTGAAGCCCGCCAACATCTTCTACGACGACGGCTACGTGAAGATCGGCGACTACGGGCTCAGCAAGCACATCTCCGTGTCGCGGCACAGCGGACAGACCGTCAGCGTCGGGACCGTGCATTACATGGCCCCGGAGATCGGGTCCGGCAACTACACGAAGGCGATCGACATCTACGCGCTGGGCGTGATCCTGTACGAAATGCTGACCGGACGACTGCCCTTCAGCGGTGCCAGCACCGCCGAGATACTGATGCGCCACCTGCGCGACAACCCCGACCTCGCGGGCATCCCCGCGCCGTTCACCGGCGTGATCGCCAAGGCGTTGGCGAAGGAGCCCGCCGAGCGCTACCAGAACGTGGACGAAATGCTGGCCGCGGTGATGGAGTCAGCGGACATCGGCCGCAGCCTCGACTCGTTCGACCACAGTGCGCTCACCCAGGTCCCGCGCAGCGCGGAGGCGAGCGACGCCGATGAGACGGTGACCTCACCGCACCGCCCGCCGCCCGTACCGGTGCTCGACGCCCGCGAAGTGGCGCAGCCCGATCCGGCGGCGGCGCGGCAGGCGTTGCCGCCGCGGCTCCAGCACAAGCTGGATCATCTGACGCGCAAGATGGAGAAGAAAGCCGCCAAACTCGAGCGGAAGCTCGGGCGACGCGCGGGCGCCGCGCCGGCCGCTCCGCCGGTACACCGTGTGGCGCAACTGTTCATCCTGCTGGCGGTCACGCTCGCCATTGCGCTGGGTCTGGGGCTCTGGACAATGCACCAGGGGCTGCCCGAATCGCGCGTGCTGGCGGTCGCGCTGTTCCTGATTGGCGGCACGGTCGGACCGCTCCTGGCGCACCTCTGGCTGCTCCAGCGCTCGCCCACGCGCAACACGCTCGTGGACCGGCTGGCATACGCCAGTCTGGCCGGGCTGTTCATGATGCCGGCCCACGGGCTCGCGTCGGGAGAGATCAGTGACGACCTGGCACGCACGATCCTGGCGCCGATGGCGGCGATGGTGATCTGCGGCTGGAATCGGCGGATCGAGGAAGGCCGGCGCGGCAAGGTGGATGGCTGGGCTGCCTTCTTCCCCGCCATCGTCGGCCTGGTAGTGGCCCACATCGCCGACGCCGGTGCCTTCGCCTGGACCGCGGCCGGCATGTGCGCCGGCATCGCTCTGCTGACGCAGGCGGCGGCGAGCATGTGGCCGGTGGTACGGACCGCGGGCGCTGCACCCGCGCCGGCCCCCTCGCCAGGCGGCTCGATGGGTAACGCAGTGCCCGGGAGCGCCCAGGCTGCCCCGCCGGCTTCGTCCGACGTACCTGTGGGCAGCGGCGGCCCGGTCCCCGCGAGCGCGGTGCCGTCCGAGACCGCCGCGCCACCTGTTGTCGTCCACGCGGAACATCCCTCGTTCGTCGGCCGCACCGCGAATGCGGGCCTGTCGCTGCTCGGGAAACTGTTGCTGCTCATCGGCCTGCTGGTCGCCCTGGCGCACGGGGTCGTTCTGGACAAGGCCCGCACCGCGATGCACCGGGGAGACCTGCGCGTGGATCGGGAGGTGGCCGGCGTCATCGCCGAGGGCGTTCCGGCCGGCGCTGTCTTCGTACCGCTCGTGCTTGGCAGCTTGTTCCTCGTCATCGCTCGGCGCCGGGACGGCGGGGCCCATTTCCTGCGCGGCTGCGCGGGCTGCCTGCTCGCGATGTGGGGCGCGCTGGGGGCGCTGGTCTGGGCGGATGGCGCGCTGAAGACCGTGCTCACCAGCACGGATTGGAGCCGACTCGCCTGGGGCGACCTTGCAGGGCCCCTGGCGCTGAGCCTCGTGCCCCTCGCGCTGGGAGTATTCCTGCTGCTCTGGCCCAAGGCACAAGCCAACAGGCCGCTGGTGATCTAGCGCGGGAGCGTGCCATGTCGTTCACCGTTCTGCCGTTACTGATAATCCTCGGGGCGATCGCTGTGGTCTTATTGACCGCCCGGGCGCGCCGGCCGCACCGCCGTCTGCGGATGATCCTGGCCTGTGCGCTACTGCTGCTCGGCGCGCTGTTTTTCCTTCACTGGGAGCGGCCATGCTTCCGCTCCGGCCGCCAGACGGCCGTCACCGTGCCGCTGCCACCGACTCCGCCCTGGCTTCCGCCTCCGGTCGCGTTGGAGGTCCCATCCTCGTCAAAGCCGCCGAAGGTCGTCGCGCGCGACACGCCGATCGCGATCGACCTCGGCGACCTGGACCTTAGCGATCTCGGGGGGGAGTGGGACGCTTTCTTGCCGGAACTCGCACTGCACGACGGCCTCCTTCGGATCAGCGGCGATGCGCGGTACGTCCAGCCTCCGTGCGAAGCGCACGCCGACCCGGCGGCAGAGACCCCAGCGGACTTGCGCGCGGCCCTCTCGGCCCTGACGCAGCGCGTGCTGTCCGAGAAGCTCGCGCGCTACTTCGATGAGCTGGTCGGCAGGTCGTCCCCGGCGCTGCGGATTCGCGAGGTTCGCGACCTGCACGACTCGCTGAAGTCATTGACGGTGACGCAGCGAGCGCAGGTAGCGAAAGAGGCGGCGCAGTTGCACGACATCGTGACACGCTACGAGGTATCGATTTCCTCTGGCGAAAACGCGACGGCCGAGGCGCTGCGCCACTACGCCATCGAGGCGTACGTCCAGCCGGAACGAATCCTGCAACTTGCGCAGGCGAAGGTGCCCGAAGTCCCGCGCGGCGCGGGCCGCCCCCCCTCGACGGCCGCACTGGCCGCAATTGGCGTCATCGCCGCAGCCGGCATCATCCTCAAGCTCGCTGCGCGGCGGCATGCCGGCCCGCGCCCACAGTGATGCCGGCGTGGGCATAGCGGCAGGTTCCGACCGCGGTGCGACCTGCACCTGCCCTACCGGGGCAAGCGCAGCGAGCGATTGCGGTCGGGCTCGGGGCGTGCCTGGGAGCGCGTCTCGCCCTCTGCCGTTACGTAAATCGCCCGCCGATCGCCGACCACCGGGCAATGCCGCTCGCAGATGCCGCACCCGATGCACAGACTCAGGTCGACCCGGGGCACTTTGAGCTCTGGCGGCGACGCCCCGGCGCGCAGCAGGCCGGGCAGATCGCCGAGCGGGACCGCCCGAATCGCCTTCGGGCTGGTGGGGCAGACCTCCTCGCAAACCTGGCAGGGGATGCCCGCGCTGTACGGCAGGCAGCGGCCCAGGTCCAGGTGGGCACTTCCCAGCCGGACCGGCCCCGCCGCCGCGAACTCGCCCAATCCCAGTTTCCGCGCGACTGAGAGCTGCTGGATCGCACCCGTCGGGCAGGCGTACCCGCACGCCGTGCAGTGCAATTGGCAGTGGCCAACACGGAAGTTGAGCACCGGCGACCAGAGTCCTTCCAGGCCCCCCGCGAACCACGCCGGCTGAATGACGTTGGTCGGGCACACGCGGGCGCACTGCTCGCACTTGACGCACCGCTCCAGAAACTCCAGTTCCTCGAGCGCCCCGGGGGGCCGGATCAGTTGGCTCGAGAAGTCCCGCGTGGCTCGGCCGGTCGTCCGGACGAGAGGATAAAACACTAGGCCCGCGACGCCCGCCAGCACGACCTTGCGGCGGGCGAGGTCCGGCCCGGCGATCTCGCCATCGCGCTGGGGAAGGAACGCGAAGCGCAGCGCGCCCTCCGGGCAATCCTCGATGCAGTTGAAGCACATCAGGCACTCGGCCGCGCGCAGCCGCGCCTGCGGGTCACACGCCCCTTCGCAGTGCAAACGACAGCGGTCGCAGCCCCTGCACCGGCCCGGGTCGCGCTCGATCCGCCACCACGCCCAGCGGCTCAGCAGCCCGAGCAAAGCCCCGAGCGGACACAGTACGCGACAGAAGAACCGCGGGTAGGCCAGGTTCGCCGCCAGCAGGCCGAAGAACAAGAAGCCGATGAGCCACGCGCCCTGGTGCAGGCGCGTGTCGGCAAACCGGCCGGAGACCGGCATGCTCACCGCGGGCCAGACTGCCGCGGTGAACGACCGGTAGATCAGGG
This sequence comes from Phycisphaerales bacterium, assembly GCA_022839625.1. GTDB lineage: Bacteria > Planctomycetota > Phycisphaerae > UBA1845 > Fen-1342 > JALHJL01. The sequence continues at coordinate 766 of JALHJL010000009.1, read as the reverse complement.
CGATCGGATCGAGCAGGCCGACCTGTAGCGAGCCCAGCGCGGCCGCGACGAGCAGTGCCGCGAGGATGTAGTACTTGGCCTTCTGGCTGTTGCGATACCGATTCGGACTATCGTCTTTTCGCTGCTCCGCCGCGCCGTCTGCCCGCCGTGGCGGGTCGCCTCGCCGCCCCTCGGGCGATCGACAGAGCCACCGTACGAACTGATTCAGCGTCCCCAGCGGGCAGATCCAGTTGCAAAAGAAACGGCCGAGGAAGAAGGTCGGGACCAGGATCAGCAGCGACCACAGCAACCCGTGGTAGATCGTGTGCGTGGCGAGGCCCGTTGCGAGGGCGATCAGCGGGTCGATCTCCAGGAGCTTGTTGAGCCACAACCGCAGTCCCGGGAAGCGGTCGAGGTGCGCGAAGGTCGTGAGCAGCAGCAGGCCCAGGAACAGCCCGAACATCGTGGCCTGAACGATGATGCGGACCGTCGTGATCCGCAGCCAGTCCCGCCACGACTCGCCGAACCGCGTGAATCGCCCTGCCGTCGACCTGGACTCCACGTCTTTCCTCATTATTGGCCCGCGATGACAACGCTCCGCTGGTGCGAGAATCCCTTCTCGCACCCGCTCCTGCCGGAATCCCGCTGGTGCGAGAATCCTTTCTCGCACCCGCTCCTGCCGGAATCGCGCTGGTGCGAGAATCCCTTCTCGCACCCGCTCCTGCCGGAATCCCGCTGGTGCGAGAATCCCTTCTCGCACCTGGACCCGCCGGAATCCCGCTGGTGC
>JALHJL010000104.1 GCA_022839625.1 Phycisphaerales bacterium | reverse complement strand
ACGTCTCTACCTGGTGCGGCGTCAGCCCGAAGCTGGCCAGGTACGATCGCACCTCGTTCTCGGCGCTGTTGGCGATCCAAGCCTCACGCAGCGATTCCAACGTCGTCCGGGGAATGCGCAACTGGCGGTGCAGCTCGTCGAGGTCCTGACGGATGATGCGATCCAGGTTGGCGGCACTTGCCGCGTATGAGACGATCTTGCGGGCGGTGATTTCCCCAACGCCGGTGAAAGTGGGGTGCTTGGCCAGATACCGCACCAGGCCCTCGATCGTCTCCGGCAGCTCGTACGACAGGGAATCGACAGCGAACTGGCGGCCGTATTTCGGATCGTGCTTCCAGCGGCCCACCAGCGCGACGACATCGCCTACGTTCGCGCAGAGCTTCCCGGCAAAGCGCACCGTACGCCCATCGTCGGCCGCCAGCACGCCCGCGGAGAAGCCGGGGCTGGTGTGGTAGGTTCGCTCGATCGTGCCGTGGATCGTCTCAGGCATCCTCGGCCTCCCCGTGGGCGCCGCGGGCCGCCGTCTCCCGCGCGACCATCCGCAGATAGGCGTCGGTGAACGCGCGGGCTGCTTGCCGCGATCCGCACCAGAGCACGGGCACGTGGAAACGGGCCTGGATGTGCACGGCAGCGCCGAGCAACGACTCGGGCGAGGCGCCCCGCAGCACGTCCGCAGCCTGGCCACGCAGCACGTGATCGAGGTCCGCCTCGACCACGATGCAGGCGTGCGGGAGCTGCGCGAGCTGATCGAGTTCGGCGGCGAAGCGCGGGAATTCGTGCAGCACTGTGCGGGTGAAGTCCGCCAGGCTCTTGCGCTCGACCGCGACGAGCGTCTCCAGCCCGTCCACCGAGTAGTCACCCGCGTCGAGCTTCCTGCGAACCGTGGCGCAGGTGAACGAGTATTCGGCCTGCTCGCGCGTATCGATCACGATGCGGAACACGGCGCCACCTCTCGGTACGGAAGACCCCGGGCCACGCGCCGCTTGACGCGCCGATACGCCGCCTCTCCCAGGGAGCGGCGCAACTCGTCCTGGTGCAAACGGGTGTGCTCGCTGGCGGTGATCAGCTGCAGGTTCTCAATCCGATTGTCGGACCGCTGCCCGTTCCGGTGATGGACCTGCTCGCCGTCAGCGAGCCGGCGGCCGAGGTACTCCTCCATGACGAGGCGGTGCTCGTAGGTGTACCGGTCGCGGTGATTCGTGCGCTGCGGGTTCAAGACGACGACGTATCCCTGCCGGTCGATGAAGCGCCCGCCGGTGTAGTTCGGGTTGCGGTCCAGTCGACGCCCGCGCATCGGGTTGTGGACTCTCGTGACATGACCGTTGATGAAGCGCGGGACCCCGCGCGTGTGATGCTCCGCAATGATGCGAATCACGCCGCCGCAACCACACGCGCAGAAGTGGCGGCCCTGCTGCGCCACGATCCACTCTTTCAGACTCACACGCATCGCTGCCTCCCTGCAGTTCAGTCGTTCACGCGCGTCGGGCCCTCACGAGGTCGCCGCGCACGGGCAGTTCCTGGACGCGCTCGCGCAGCATCTGCTCGGTCTCGTGGGCACCAGCGCTGTACGGTTCCCACCAGCGCGAACCGCAGGCCGGGCAAATCGGCATGCTGCTGTGGTGCAACTCGTAGGGGCGGAACATGCGGAAGGCTTGGCAGCGCTGGCATTGGTATTTGCGGCGGCCGCGCGCTGAACCGTAGGCACGTCGGTAGCGGTTCATCTCTGCCTCCGTGCAGAAGAAAAAGCCGGGGCGGGCACGGGCTGTCTGAACCCACCGGCGGCCCGGAGCCGGCGATCTCCAGGCACACGCGGCCCGTGGGTTACGCCATCCCGCCCCGACCGCACCCTTGACGGGCGGTGCGCCGAACAGTGCCGGCTAGAACGGCGTGGCGCCCTCCGCTGGCGCTGCGCCTGCCGGCACCTGAATGCGCTTGTTGAAGTACACGTTGGAGTACTCACCCTTGGTGCGCTTCGTGACCTCCAGCGTCAGGTCGAGCAGCTCATCCAGGTGACGCGGCAACTCGCTGAACCGCGGCACCTCGAGCCCGAGCGTCTTCAGGTCGCCCTTCACAAACGGCAGCGAGGCCTGCGTGATCACGGCGTTCTTGAAGATGTGCCGGTTGGCGTGCTGGCCCGAGAGGACGACCAGGTCCCACTTCAGCATCGGGTCGCCTTTCTGGCTGCGGTCGAGCTTCACGCGCTGCACGCGCACCTGGTACTTGCCGTCGGGTACCTCGTCGTTGTCCGCGGGCTCGACGGCGTCGTACTCCTCGTCGAAGGCGCTGAGGTCGAGCGGCGCCGGCGGCGCATCGAACGGCGCCGGTGGATCGAAGGGTGTGTCGGCCATGTTCATTTCGCCTTTCCGTTGTTGCGGGTGCTCCCCGGTTGACCGTTTCCGCTCGCCGGCGCAGCGGCCGGGGTGACCTGCGGCGCGGCGGAGGTGAAGGCTCGGCAGAATGCCTCGAAATCCAGCGGCAAAACCTCGGGCAGCCGACCGGTGCGGTCGCCTGCCTCGTAGGTGGGGTGGGGCTTCGTGCGGATGACGCGCTCGACACTCAGATTGCCCGCCGCGTCCTTACGCGTGACCGCGTCGCAGTAGAGGATCATGTCGACCAGGCCGAGCACGACATTGCGGGCCCGGTCCGGCAGGCTGGGCTGCGTCTTCGTGTACTCGCCGGTGCGCGTCTCGACCGTCTTGTCTTGCGCGTGCGAGATGAGCACGAGGCCATACGGCAAGCTGGCCAGCCGCGTGAGCACGCGGTGCCACTCGTTCTTCACGAGCGCCCAGCCCTTGCCGTGCGGCATGTCGCCCTCGTACTCGATGGAGTGCTTGCCGCAGACGTGGTCCGTGCAGTACTTGAACGCGTTGTCGATGGTGTCGACGACGACGGTCTTGAAACGGTGCTCGCCGCTGGCGACGAGCTTGCAGGCCGCCAAGAAGTCCTCCCAGGAGTACGTGGGGACCTTGAAGACTTCGAGCTGGTTCAGCCCCGGCTCGCACTCGAGGAACAGCGCATCAGGGAAGCGGCTGGCGAACGAGCTCTTGCCGATCTTCGGCGGGCCGTACACCAGCACGGTCTGCTGCGACAGATCCGCCGTGGGTTTGCTGCGCTCCGTGGGCAAGGCA
>JALHJL010000103.1 GCA_022839625.1 Phycisphaerales bacterium | reverse complement strand
TTCCGCGCTCATGCCTGGCCACCTTGCCAAGACAGCCCAACTCGAAACCGCAACCTGTTCCGCCAGCTCACCTCATCCGCCGCCACAATGCGTGGTCACGCCTTCTGGTCGTAAGGTGAAGATTGGGCGTTGACGGCGTCGGCGGTGCGGGTGTATACTCAAGGTTCTGCGGAATGGGCGTCCGCAGCCAGACGGGTCCATGGTGGGCTTGCTGGAAAGCGCTCGTTGAGAAGCCTCGGGGGTCGCCCAGGAGGCTGCACGACGACTCTCCCCGCCGCGGGAGAGGAGGTGACTATTGGCTTCGCCGCTGGTCCGCGAGCTGTTGGATGCGGGCATTCACTTCGGTCATCGCTGTAGCCGTTGGAACCCGAAGATGTCCCCGTTTCTGTACGGCCGCCGGAACTCCATTCACATCATCGACATCCGCGAGACGCTGCGCGGGTTGCTCCGCGCCAAGAAGTTCCTGACCCAGATGGTCGCGCGCGGCGCGGACGTCCTGTTCGTCGGCACCAAGCGCCAGGCCCGCGAGATTGTGCAGCGCCACAGCGAGCGCTGCGGGATGCACTACGTGACTGAACGCTGGCTGGGCGGGACGCTGACGAATTTCCGCACGATTCGTTCGCGTTTGCAGCGGCTGGAAGAGCTGGAGGCCCTGGTCAGCAGTCCCGAATGGGAGACCGGCTATTCCAAGAAGATGAAATCGACGCTCTCCCGCGAACTGGTCAAGATCCGGCGGAACCTGGCCGGCGTCCGGCGGATGGGCCACTTGCCCGGCGCAATCGTGCTCATCGATCTGCGCAAGGAGGTCAATGCGGTCCGCGAGGCGCGCGGCATGGGAATCCCCACGATCGCTCTGATCGACTCCGACAGCGATCCGACCCTGGCAGACATCCCGATTCCGGGCAACGACGACGCCATGCGGGCCATCGAGTTGATCGTGCGAGAGCTAGCGGATGCCGTCGAAGAGGGCAAGAAGGCCCGTCCGGAGCCGGTGAGTCCGGCAGATGCGCGCGACGAGAGCGGTCCGGGGCCGCGGCGGCGCGGCCGGCGCGGCGGGGCCGAGGCGCGCGGCGGGGTTGAGGCGCGCGGCGAGCGGCCCGGCGGGGAGACGGAGCCGGCCCGGCCGGCCCCGGTCGCCGTACCGACCGTGGAGCCGCGCGAGTTGGCCGCGGCCGGTGGCGAGCCCTCTGCATCCTGACCGTCCGCTGCACAAGCGGAGTCGGCGCTCCGTGGCCAGCGTGGATTGCGGAGCGATGGGTTTTGGCGAGCGCGGCTCGGCAGCCGATTTCGTTGTGCGGCGGCCTGCCGAGGTTTACACGATTTCAAATTGACTCCTGTGCGAGCGCCCGATGGCGGCGCGTTTCCGCGGGGCATCCAGAGCTGACCGCGGTCAAGGTCCACCAATTGGAGGTATCCGGCGATGGAGATCACTTCGGGCATGGTCAAAGCCCTGCGCGACAAGACGGGCCTGCCGATGATGGAGTGCAAGAAAGCACTCGAGGAGGCCCACGGCGATGAGAAGCAGGCCGTCGAGTTGCTGCGGAAGAAAGGGCATGCCCAGCTCAGCAAGCGTGCCGGTCGCGAGACGGGGCACGGGCGGCTGATCTACTACCGAAGCCCGGCCGAGGGACGTGCGGCGCTCGTTGAGCTGCTGTGCGAGACGGAGCCGGTGGCCGGAACCGACGACTTCACCAAGCTCGGCCAGATTGCCGCCCAGGTGGCCGTGCAGGTCGACGCGCCGACGGCCGAGACGATCATGAGCCAGCCGGCCCCCGGGGCCGCCCCACGGACCGTGGGCGACCTGCTGCACGACGTGGTCAACCGCATCCGCGAGAACATCAAGATCGGGCGCGTCGGGACGGCGGCCGGGCACGTGGGGCACTACGTGCACCACGATGCACGAAAGGGCGTACTGGTTGAGTTCAGCGGACCTTGCCCGGCCGAGGCCGCCGCGGACGTGTGCATGCACGTGGCGGCGATGCGCCCGGCCTGCGCCCGCCGCGAGGAGGTCGACCCGGCCCTGGTCGAACAGGAGCGCCGGATCGCCGCCGAGCAGGTGCAGGGCAAACCGGCGAACATCGTGGACAAGATCGTCACGGGCAAGCTGAACCGCTGGTACTCGGAGATCGTGCTGCTGGAGCAGCCGTTTGTGAAGGACGACAAGCAGTCGGTGGGGGACTATCTGCGGCATTTCGGCCCCGACCTGACGGTCAAACGGTTCGTGCGAATCGAGATCGGCGAGGCGTAGCAGTCCATCGCGGAAGTGTGGCGCCGGCGTTTCGGCGGTGGCTCCGGGCAGAGCGTCCCGGACCGGACGCCGCGCCGTAGTGCAAAGCTCCAGTCTTGCGTGATGTGAGCGACTCGACTCCACAAGTAGGGCAAGGCTCCAGCTTTGCCCGTAGCGGCCGGCGGATCGGCGGACGTCCCCTGTAGCGCCGGACCTCCGTGTCCGACGTTCATGTGACCAACGTCAACCAGCGGCTCAGTATCGTCCTTGACACGCCGCGGCGGACGTCGTCCGCGGCCACGCGGTGGCCTGTTTCGCGGCGCGAAACCGCGGCGTGTCAAGGGCTGACAGCTCACGACGGCACGGATTGCCGGCGACGACGTGGTCGAAGTCGTGCTGAACGGGGTAGCGGCGAGCCGCGCGGAAGTGGAACGATACGGTCTCTCCGAGGAGATTATCAGCTACAAGCGGCGCTGGTTCGTAGTGCTGGAAGACGCGTGGGCTGCGCTGCCGCGTCTATTAGCCCGGCGAAGACCGGTTCGAAACACATCCAGCCTCTTGGCGTGCGATGGCGCGGGCGACCAGGACGGCTGTTGACGGCCCAAGGGCATAAGGTGTGGGACTTGGCTGACGTGTCCACCGAAGAAACCGAGTGTCTGCGCCGCACCGCGGCCCAATCAAGGCTCTACCGGAATTCATTGCACACGGTATCATCAGCGGGTCAAAGCTGGGTGAACACATGGCGAAAGAGAGGAAGCGAGTAAAACGCACCGACGACAAGAAACGGCGTCAATCGACTATCCAGCAAGCGCCATTGTCGTCTTTCAGGTAACACTTCACCCGTCAGCAAGATTTTTTGAGATTTTTGCGGTTTAGCCCTTGCGCCGGGAGCGCGCACGCGCGTATATCCTGGCCCTGCGCAGCAC
>JALHJL010000102.1 GCA_022839625.1 Phycisphaerales bacterium | reverse complement strand
CGGTATGGCTCACAATGTCATTTTCCTGTTTGTATTATTTTTTCTGGTGTCGTAGGTCTTTTTATTGGATTTGGAAGGTGAAAATAAGTTATTTTATACATTTTCATGTATATTAGGTGGTTGAAGTTTAACAGGTTTTACTTGTTCTTTTGTTTTATTTGGTTTGTGTGGTGTTGTGTGTTGTATATATGTATATATTATATGCTTCTATACTTCTATATTCTATATCTGGTTTTATATGGTTTTAAATTCTATTATGGTATAGGGTTTAGGGGTTTTCATGCTTTTACCTTTGTCTCCTCCGGTTTTTCCCCTAAACTTTTTATTTAAAAATAGATTGTTGTAGGTGTGTGTTTAATTATGAGTAGAGAAAATAAGAAGCTTTTGCTTGGTCGGAAGTTTCAGGAAAGAGTAGATCAGCTCCATATAGATTTAATGGAGTTATATTATCAGTATGTCGAGAAGAATATTGATTGGAGAATTTTTGGTGAAAAACTTTTAAGTCTTTTTGGTGAGGTTTGCAGTTGGGAGGCTGTCAGTTTTTATCAGGAAATTGAAAGGGAACGGTGTTTAAGGACTATTTTAATGATTCCTGTGTATAGGGATCGGCTTTGGGAGATTATGACTATTGTCTGGGCAGAAATTGAGTTATCTCCTTTAAAGCCTTCTTATCCGGTGTGGGAATACCCGACTGCGGAGGATTTGGTGTTGGTTGATGCAGTTTGATGAGAAGATTTTTTATATTCACAAAATATATAGTATGATTAGGTAGTGGTCTGGTCAAAGATTTTTTACCACTATCTTCTCCTTTTTATTTTTAGAAATTTCGAGATCCTGCCGGTAGATCCCTGGTTCAGGTATTGGAAATTTTAGTTTTTCTGTTTTTTGTCCTGGTCAATAGGTATTTGCTTGTGTTTTTGTTGGTTAGTTGTATGGTTATTGAAAGTTTTTGTTTGTGGGTTGTTGTAAAATAGACAGATAGGTATGATAGTGTTTTTTCTGGTGTCTGCCTTGTGAATTTATGTAGGTTTTACAGCTGGTCCAGGTTGTATATTTCGGGTTCGTCATACTTTTCTATGACGAAGTAGCCAGGTGTTAAAATAGTTCTTAAAATAGTTTCTTTTCTCCTGGTTTACTTTTTCTTTTTTTGGATAGTGTTTTAAATGGTGTTTAGTGTTCTTATTTTAAAAAAAAGTTTTTGATTTGATTCGTTTAATGTATATTGGCTGATTCTTTTTAATGTCTTTTATCTTAGTTAGATATGGGTTTTTTATGATTTTTTGTTTAATCTCCGAGTATTTGTTTAATCTGGGTTGTTATTTGTAATACTTTCTGGGGATCTCTGATAATATTTGCCTGCAGGTAATCTTTTAGTGCTTCTTGTGTTATGTCTTTGTAATCGGTGTATATATCTCTATATCGTGTTTGGTGTGTTGTGTCGCCTATTATTTGTATTTGGTTGTTGTACCATTTGCCCCGGTATTTATTAGGGCTGTTTTTGAATCTATTTTCAAGTCTTAAATTAGGTGTTATTATGTAGGTTAAAATCTGTGATGTTAATCCTGTAATTACACTTTCCAGGTTGGCAGGTAAACCTATACTGAAAGGGTCTAAAAATTCTTTATTGTAATGGTTTACTATTATGAAGTATTCGCTCATCTTTGCCCTTCCTTTTTTTTCTTCTTTATTAGTTTGTAGTTGTCATTCCTCTCCGGGAATACCCGCCTGGAACTACTGAAAGAATAATTTAGGTAGTAAATATTGGGTTGTTCCTGTTTATGTTTCCCGGTTCAATAGAATAATTGTTTAAAAAAGTAGTTTGTCCAGGTTCAATGTGAAACCTGTTATGAGATTATGTTTTTAAGGATCAGCAGGGCAGCCGATAGGCTGCCCGTTCAAGCGAGAAAAAGTTTGTTAGTTAATCGTGATTACCTATTGGGTAAGAATTTCTTTTATGCTGTTTCCATAGGTTATCTCTTTCTTTTATGTTGTCTTCGTTTATTTCGAGTTGCAGTTTTAAAATCTCGATTGTGTCGTCGATTATCCTTCGAAGGTCATAGTCATCAACATTATGTTTTTTGAGTTTTTTGATACCTATTTTCCCGATTTCCACCAGTTCATTGGGGAAAATTTCATTGTTTTGGATAAACGCGTCCATTTCTTCAAGGACTACATAGCTGGTGTTTATATCTTCAATAACTTTCTTTTTATCCATATCATCACCCTTTAATTAGTCTGGATTAAAGAACTTCATTCCGTCTATTTTCATTAATTCTGCTCTCAATAGATCTACAGGAACTTTAAAATTATTCGCTTCTTGTCTTATTCTCCAGTTGCTAACTTTACCAATCGATTTAAACTGTTGTGTTAAAGGCTCTAACGCTTTGTTTAGTCTTTCGTTTATCTTCCCATGTTCTTTTTTTATCTTTTCCTGTTCATTTATTTTTGCTTGTTTTCGATTTTCGGCCTGTTTTATTAAAATTTTATATTTCTTTATTTTTTCATCTTCTCTTTCTGGTGTGTCATAAGCCATAACGACATCAGTCATGTGGCTGATAAGGTCTTCGCTCATGTTTCTGACAATATCTTTGTATTTGTCGCGTAATTCCGGATCGACCCTAAATGTCATCAACGCTTTTTTTGCCATAACTATCTTCTCCCACGAAAAATTTTCGTACTACTATCAATATATTGTATATATATTGTATATAAATATATACATTATATACTATACTATACTATACTATACTATATAGAAAATCGATTTTTTTTCTACCCTCCCACCCTTCCAATATGTTAATTTCTTGAAAATAAACGGAGTTGAAACGGAGGAGCTTCGGACAATACCGAACAGTAATACACACCCAGAACACCCCCAAAATCATAATGAATCCCAGCCGGAGGCACAGGGTTAGGTGTTGGTACGATGGTAAATTATGTTTTTGATTTTCGGAGTATGGAGGAGGAAGGGAGTATTAATAATATTGCCCAGGCGTAAGCCTGGGCGTATATGCCCCTACGCAGTGGGAATGGGCGGCGGCGGCGGTCTTCGTTATACGCATAATAACGAAGCCCAGCTTGTCTGGGCGTCCGACCGAAGGGAGGTTCGTTATTTATTGCGTATGACGAAGGGGAGGAGTATTAAAACAGGATAAGGGGGAATGGGGCGGTATGGCTCACAATGTCATTTTCCTGTTTGTATTATTTTTTCTGGTGTCGTAGGTCTTTTTATTGGATTTGGAAGGTGAAAATAAGTTATTTTATAC
>JALHJL010000157.1:1434-1953 GCA_022839625.1 Phycisphaerales bacterium | reverse complement strand
AACGGAATAGATGACCTGATGAATAAGGGATTGAGACGTTGGGGTGGCGCTCATGCCTAATCCTTTCTTCCTGGGAACGGAATAGATGACCTGATGAATAAGGGATTGAGACGCCAGGCTTCAGTATCCTGAATCGGGCCTTGATAAAAACGGAATAGATGACCTGATGAATAAGGGATTGAGACCCTCGATAGCCCGCTTTCCATCAAATCCCTGTTCGTCCTAACGGAATAGATGACCTGATGAATAAGGGATTGAGACTCGCGCCTTTCGGCGCGCCCTTCCTCATCAGGGCCTTCAACGGAATAGATGACCTGATGAATAAGGGATTGAGACATCAGTTGCTTGCTCTGTTCCGGGGTGGCGCTCATAACGGAATAGATGACCTGATGAATAAGGGATTGAGACTTTCGCATCTCCGGAAGCGAAGCGGGCTTCTTCGATTGAACGGAATAGATGACCTGATGAATAAGGGATTGAGACGATATGCCCAGGGCTAAGGAGATGATAAGGAGTTCA
>JALHJL010000157.1:495-1325 GCA_022839625.1 Phycisphaerales bacterium | reverse complement strand
AACGGAATAGATGACCTGATGAATAAGGGATTGAGACAGGGCCTTCGATAGTTCTGGTGTTGCGCTCATTTGCCTAAACGGAATAGATGACCTGATGAATAAGGGATTGAGACTTGCGCTCATTTGCCTATTCCTTTCTTCCTGGGAAGGCTGTAAACGGAATAGATGACCTGATGAATAAGGGATTGAGACCGGAATTCGGCGGCAAATCCTCGAGGAGCAGGATTTCCGAACGGAATAGATGACCTGATGAATAAGGGATTGAGACCTTCCTCGATAGCCCGCTTTCCATCAAAGCCATGATCAAACGGAATAGATGACCTGATGAATAAGGGATTGAGACGATCAGGATTAGGCCTTCTTAGGCCGTCTCCTGATCATCTAACGGAATAGATGACCTGATGAATAAGGAAACGGAATAGATGACCTGATGAATAAGGGATTGAGACTTAAGGTTCAAGAGATGAGTAATTTTTGAGTTTCCTGAAAACGGAATAGATGACCTGATGAATAAGGGATTGAGACGGTGCGCGTCCCGCTGCGGGAGTTCGCCGGCGTCTACTAACGGAATAGATGACCTGATGAATAAGGGATTGAGACTCGATTAAATGTCCGAAGTGATCCTCGACCTCGTCGGGGAACGGAATAGATGACCTGATGAATAAGGGATTGAGACCCGCGTGGTCTCGAGCTGGCCGTTCAGGTTGGATGATATAAAACGGAATAGATGACCTGATGAATAAGGGATTGAGACACCGGTCCGGAGCACTCGGCGCAGGGACCGTACTCGAAACGGAATAGATGACCTGATGAATAAGGGATTGAGACTC
>JALHJL010000157.1:0-462 GCA_022839625.1 Phycisphaerales bacterium | reverse complement strand
ACCTGATGAATAAGGGATTGAGACGGGGCCGCCCTCGCCGGCCAAGAAGTATCTCCCGGATCAACGGAATAGATGACCTGATGAATAAGGGATTGAGACTTCCTCGATAGCCCGCTTTCCATTTAAGCCGCGAAACGGAATAGATGACCTGATGAATAAGGGATTGAGACCGCTCCCCCGTGACTTCGTCCTTCTCAAAGGAAAGTTTGAGAACGGAATAGATGACCTGATGAATAAGGGATTGAGACTTATTAATTACCGACTGCTTGGCCACGAGCAGTCGCTTAAACGGAATAGATGACCTGATGAATAAGGGATTGAGACTTTCTGGCGGAGAAATTCATAGTCATCATCATCGACAAGAACGGAATAGATGACCTGATGAATAAGGGATTGAGACGAAATCACTTCTTTTGATGAAGAGCATTTATTTTTATCAACGGAATAGATGACCTGATGAAT
>JALHJL010000053.1 GCA_022839625.1 Phycisphaerales bacterium | reverse complement strand
CGCCGGACCTCCGAGTCCGGCGAGGATCCCATTTGGCTCGAGAAACGTCGGACACGGAGGTCCGACGCTACAGGGTGGCACCGGCGTCTCGCCGGTGTTTAGCCCGCGGAGGCCCTCGCGGCGGACTGCGCGGCGCTCAGAGGTTCTCTCTAGAGCGGTTTCACTTTCGGTCGGATGCCCCGGGCGGCCTATTCGCCCGCGTTTCAAGGCGGCCCTGGCAGCAAGCTGCCAATGGCACCCGCCGGAGCATACGTGAAACCGCCCTAGCCCTGAGATTCCTTCTCCAGAATCTGCTCGTCGTAGCTCTTGCGGCCGAGCATGCCCGCCGCCGTCGTGCCGCGCAGCTTGGCTTCGATCTTGGCCTGAAACTCGGACGGGTTGCGGGCCCGCTCCAGACACTCCTCGGCCGTGACGATCCCGCCGTCGTAGAGCTGCCAGAGGTGGTCGTCGAGCAACTGCATCCCGTACTTCTTGCCGGTCTGAATGGCCGAGTCGATACGATAGGTCTTGTTCTCGCGGATCAGGTTCGAGATGGCCGGCGTGACGACCAGGAACTCATACGCCGCCACACGGCCCCCCGTGCCCGCCTTGGGCAGCAGGTTCTGCGAGAGCACGGCCAGCAGGTTCGTGCTGAGCTGTACGCGGATCTGCTCCTGCTGCGCAACCGGGAACGCGTCGATGATACGGTTGATCGTGCCCTGGGCACCGGTCGTGTGCAGCGTGGCGAACACGAGGTGGCCCGTTTCCGCCGCCCGGATGGCCGATTCCATCGTCTCCAGGTCGCGCATCTCACCCACCAGGACCACGTCCGGGTCCATACGCAGCGAACGCCGCAACGCCTCGGCGAAGCTTGGCACGTCCACGCCCACTTCGCGCTGCGAGATCACGCACTTCTGGTGCATGTGGTAGTACTCGATGGGGTCCTCGATGGTGATGATGTGGCGGTCGCCGATCTGGCGGTTGATGTGGTCGATCATCGTGGCCAGCGTGGTGGTCTTGCCCGATCCCGTCGGCCCGGTAACCAGGAACAGGCCGCGCGGCCGGCGGCAGAGGGCCCGCGTAATGGGCGGCAGCCCGATCTCCTCGAAGGTCAGAATCCGCGAGGGAATCAGGCGCAGCACCATCGAGATGTTGCCCTTCTGGCGGAACACGGAGACACGGAAACGGCCCTTGTCCCCGAACGCAAAGCCGTAGTCGGTGCCGCCCTCCTCCTGCAATTCCTGCTGGTTGCGCTCGGGCGTCACGGATTTCATCAGCGCGACCGTATCGTCGGGCTCGAGGGACTTGGTCTCGAGCGAGCGCAACCCGCCGTCGATGCGCAGCACCGGCGGGCGCCCGACGTGCAGGTGAATGTCGGACGAGCCGACCCGGATACAGGTCTCCAGCAAGCGGTCGATGTGGACGGTGGCCACGTTTGGTCCTCACTACCAGCGCGCTCGGCGTACGGCACGGCAGCCGGCTTACTGCTCCTCGGCGAGAATGCCCTCGGCCTGCGTGATGCGGGAGAGTTCCTCCGCGGTGGTGATCCCGCGCAGAATCTTCAGCTTGCCGTCTTCCAGCAGCGTGCGCATCCCGCCCGCGCGGGCGGCCCGCCGCAGCTCATTGGTCGGGGCCCGGTGAAACGCCAGCTCGCGCAGCTCGTTGTTCATCTCCAACATTTCGAAGATCCCCTGGCGGCCCCGGTAGCCGACGTTGTTGCAGCGGTTGCAGCCCCGCCCGCGGTACAGGTGGTGGCCGGCCAGGTCCTCGTCCGTCAGCCCCAGCATGCGCAGCACGAACCGGTCGGGCGCCGGGTCGATCTCCTTACACTCGTTGCAGATCGAGCGGATCAGCCGCTGGGCCATGATCGCCTGAACCGACGACGCCACCAGGAAGGGCTTGATCCCCATGTCGATCAAGCGCGTGATCGCGCTGGGCGCATCGTTCGTGTGCAGCGTGCTGAACACCAAGTGCCCCGTGAGCGCGGCCTGTACGGCCACCTCGCCCACCTCCCGGTCGCGAATCTCGCCCACCAGGATGATGTTCGGCGCCTGCCGCAACATGGAGCGGAGAATCCGCGCGAAGGTCAGGCCGATCTCCTCCTTGACCTGGCACTGATTCATGCCCGTGAAGTTGTACTCCACCGGGTCCTCCGCAGTGATGATCTTGCGGTCCGGACGGTTCAGCTCCTGGAGGGCGGCGTACAACGTAGTCGTCTTTCCCGACCCGGTCGGTCCGGTCACGAGGAAGATGCCGTTCGGCTGCCGGATGATCTTCTGGAAGCGATCGTAGTCGTCTTCCTCGAACCCCAGCCCGACGATGCCGATCTTCACTGAGTCGGGCCGCAGGATACGGAGGACCACGCTCTCGCCGTGATAGGCCGGCAGCGAGCTGACCCGGAAGTCGATCTGCTGGTTGCCGATCTTCATCTTGATGCGGCCGTCCTGGGGCAGTCGCTTCTCCGCGATGTCGATGCCGGAGATGATCTTGAGACGCGCGATGACGGCCCCCTGCATGCTCTTGGGGATGTTGTCCCGGTTGATGCAGACGCCGTCGATGCGGTAGCGCACCCGGACGCGATCGGACATGGGCTCGACGTGGATGTCCGAGGCGCGCATGCGCACCGCCTCGCTGATCAGCAGGTTGATCAGCTTGATGACCGGCGCGTCCGCGTCGTCCCCCACGAGGGCCTTCTTGTACGCCTCCGCCTCCTTGGCAAGCAGGTCCGTGTCGCGGTCGATCTCCTCGATGGCTTCGTCCACGCTCGTGCCGATGCCGCCCAGGAACGTGTCGATGAACCGCTGGATCTTGCTGCGCGGCGCCAACGCGCAGTCCAGCTCCATGTTCAGCAGGAAACGCAGCTTGTCCTGCAACTCCAGGTTCAGCGGGTCCGAAATGATGATCTTGAGCCGGTTCCCGTCCTTCTTCATCGGCAGGACTTTCTCGTCCTTGATGATCTTCTCCGGCACTAGGTCCAGGGCCGCGGGAACCTGCACGTTCTTATCGAGGTCGACGTACTCCAGGTCGAACTGGGCCGCCAACGCCTTCGTGACATCGTCCTCTTTCGCCAGCTCCAGCTCCACGAGCGCCTCCCCCACGCGCTTGCCGTGCTCAGAGGCGTACGCGATCGCCTCCTTCAGGGCTTCGGGCGATACGACATCCCAACTGACCAGAATCTCGCCGAGCTTCTTGCGACGCCGTGCCATCCGTTCTCCCTCAGCGGGCAGCCGCCGCGGTGCCGTGGAAACCAGCCCCCTCCCATAGCGCGTCACCGTGCCGGCTCCGCTAAGTCGCTCCATTGTCCGCCGTGGACCGGAAAAAGCAAGCTGCCCCCGGGCCGCGCGGGGACCACGTGCCCGCGGCATGCGCCCGGACCCGCTGACGGGCTACGCCACGGCGGGTAGGATGACCGGTCATGGAGACGCCGACCGCGAGCTGTGACATCCAGATCCGCGTCCGCTACGCCGAGACGGACGCGATGGGCTACCTCCACCACGCCCAGTACTTCGTCTACTTCGAGCAGGGGCGGACCGAGCTGCTGCGGCAGAGCGGCGTCCGGTACCGGGATATGGAGGAGCGGGGCATATTCTACGTAGTAGCGCGGCTCGAATGCCGCTTCCGGGCTCCGGCACACTACGACGACGTCCTCACCCTGACCACCGCCGCCGACCGGCTCACGCCCGTGCGCGCGGAGCACAGCTACCGGCTGATGCGCGGCGAGCGGCTGCTGGCGGAGGCCCGGTCGACGCTGGTCTCCGTCGGGCGCGACGGACGCCCATTGGCGCTGCCGGACGACCTGTATCGCCGGCTCGGCGGGGTAGCCGAACCGCCCGCCGTGGTCTAAGCTATACCTGTATCCGGGCCAGCCCGCGTGCGTTGGGCGAGGTTTTTTGATGGGAGCTGCGATGCGAACTGTAGTGGCAAGGGGCGTGGCCTTCTTCGGGCTCGTGGGGCTGGCGGTCGCCTGTGGGGCGCAGACGCGGCCGGCCGCCACCAGGCCGGCGACGCAACCGCGGGTGCTGCCGACGACGACCGTCCCCAGTCCCCGCCCCGCCACGGAACCCAGCGGGCCGCTGCCGCGGGTGGTGTTGGAAATCGGCCGTGGCGACGAAGACTGGGGTCGCATCGTGGTCGAGTTGAGCGTGGACAAGGTCCCGATTACGGTCGAGAACTTTCTGCAATACGTGGATGACGGCTTTTACGACGGCACGATCTTCCACCGGGTCATTCCGGGTTTCCTGGTGCAAGGCGGCGGCTACACCAGCCTGACCGAGGTGAAGAAGACCGGACTGCGACACCCGATCCGGTGTGAATCCAGGAACGGTCTGAAGAACCTGCGCGGCACGCTGGCGATGGCCAGGACGCGGAACCCCGCGTCCGCCACGTCCCAGTTCTTCATCAACCTCGAAGACAATCCGAATCTCGACTATCCCAGCCGCGATGGCTGGGGCTACTGCGCGTTCGGAACGGTTGTGGAGGGCATGGAGGTGGTCGAGCGCATCAGGGACGTCCCGACCCGGACCAACGCGGCCGTGAACGTGGACCGCTCGCCCTCCCAGCCCGTTGACCCGCCGGTGATCCGCCGAGCTTACCGCCTGGGAGGCTCGCCGTCTCCACGCGAGGCCCTGCTCAGTCCGTTCGAGCCCGGGCCCGACGAACAGCACCGCACCGAACTGGAGGGGCGTGTTCGAGAGGCGACTCCCGAGGAGATGCCCGACGCCGAGTCGCCGCCCGAGCCCGACGCCGGCGAACCTGCCCCGGAGTAGCACCGCTCGTCTGCCCTGCGAGAGGACCGAGCCATGACCAAGCGGTCTGCCAACCCATTCGGCGCCCGCGCCACTCTCCCGACCAGCGCCGGCGAGGTCGAGTACTATCGGCTTACAGCCCTGGAGGAGGCCGGGCTGGCAAACCTGGCCGACCTCCCACATTCCATCCGCATCCTGTTGGAGTGCGTGCTGCGTCATGTGGACGGCGGCACGGCACTGGAAGAGCACGTTCGGACACTGGCCGGCTGGTCGCCGACCGCGCGCCACCCCGGCGAGGTGCCGTTCAAGCCTGCCCGCGTTCTGCTCCAGGACTTCACCGGCGTACCGGCCCTGGTCGACCTGGCCGCGATGCGCTCCGCCATCGAGCGTCTGGACGGCGATCCGCGGCGGATCAACCCGCAGATTCCGGTGGACCTCGTCATCGACCACTCGGTCCAGGTGGACCACTTCGCGCGCGGCGACGCGCTGGCGCTGAACGCCAAGCTCGAATTCCAGCGCAATCGCGAGCGGTACGAGTTCCTGCGTTGGGGCACCGGCGCGTTCGATAACGTCCGCGTCGTGCCGCCGGCCACCGGCATCGTGCACCAGGTCAACCTGGAGTATCTCGCGCAGGTGGTCATTCGCCGGGAGAGCGGTCGCCGCGTGACCGCCATGCCCGATACGTTGGTCGGCACCGACAGTCATACGACGATGATCAACGGGCTGGGCGTGCTGGGATGGGGCGTGGGCGGCATCGAGGCCGAGGCCGCGATGCTGGGCCAGCCGCTGCCGTTGCTGGTTCCCGAGGTCGTAGGTTTCCGGCTGGACGGCGCGCTGTGCGAGGGGGCGACCGCGACCGATCTCGTCTTGCGCGTCACCGAGATGCTGCGGACGCTGGGCGTGGTGGACAAATTCGTGGAGTTCTTCGGTCCCGGCCTCCCGAGCCTCAGCCTTCCGGACCGGGCCACCATTGCGAACATGGCGCCGGAGTACGGCGCGACGGTCGGCTTCTTCCCGGTGGACGATCGTACGCTCGAGTATCTGCGCCTCACGGGACGGACCGCGGAGCAGGTGGAGCTCGTCGAGCGCTACTGCAAGGAGCAAGGCCTGTTCCGGACGCCCCAGAGCCCGGAGCCGAGGTACAGCCAGGTGGTCGAGCTCGATCTCGGCGCGGTCGAACCGAGCCTCGCCGGCCCCAAGCGACCACAGGACCGCGTGCCGCTTTCCCGGATGAAGACCGCTTTCGCCGAGAGCTTGCGCGCCCCGCTGAAGGCCAACGGCTTCGCGCTGTCGGATGCGGACGTCGAGCGGACCGTCGAAGTGCAGCTCGAAGCCGCCCCCGGGACTCTCCGGCACGGCTCCGTGGTCATCGCCGCCATTACGAGCTGCACCAACACCAGCAATCCATCCGTGATGGTCGCGGCCGGGCTGCTCGCGAAGAAGGCCGTCGAGCGGGGCCTGACGGTAAAACCGTGGGTCAAGACCTCGCTCGCGCCGGGCTCACGCGTGGTCACCGAGTACCTGACCCTGGCCGGTCTGACACCCTTCCTGGAACAGCTCGGTTTCCACACGGTCGGCTACGGCTGCACCACCTGCATCGGCAACAGCGGGCCGCTGCCGGAACCGGTCCGCAAGGCGATCCAGGAATCGGACCTGGTGGCGGCCTCCGTGCTGAGCGGCAACCGCAATTTCGAGGGCCGCATCAACCGGCATGTGAGGGCCAACTACCTCGCGTCGCCTCCGCTGGTGGTTGCCTATGCGATCGCCGGAACGGTCGCCATTGACCTGTTGCGGGAGCCCCTGGGACAGGACGGCGAAGGCCGCCCGGTGCTGCTGAAGGACATCTGGCCGACCCCGGCCGAGATCGACGCGGTGATCGCGCAGTTCGTCACTCCGGAGATCTTTCGCCAGCGCTACGCGGACGTGTTCACCGGACCGCCGGAATGGCAGCGGCTTCGGGCTCCGACCGGCGACGCGTACGAATGGGACGAAGGCAGCACGTACATCCAGGAGCCGCCGTTCTTCCTGGATCTGGCGCCGGAGCCGCCGCCGATCGCGCCGATTAATGCGGCGCGCTGTCTGGCCATGTTCGGCGATAGCGTAACGACGGATCATATCAGTCCGGCCGGAGCCATCGACCCCGGTTCGCCCGCCGGCCGCTATCTCCAGGAGGAGGGGGTCGAGCCCGAGGAGTTCAACAGTTATGGCTCACGGCGGGGCAACGACCGCGTGATGACGCGCGGCACGTTCGCCAACCCGCGGATTCGCAACCTGCTCGCACCGGGGACGGAAGGCGGGCTGACGGTTCACCTGCCCTCGAACAACCAGATGACGATCTACGAGGCCGCCATGCGGTACAAGACCGCCGGCACACCCACGATCGTCCTGGCAGGCAGGGACTACGGCATGGGCAGCTCGCGCGACTGGGCCGCGAAGGGGACGGCGCTGCTGGGAGTACGGGCGGTGTTGGCGGTGAGCTTCGAGCGCATCCATCGGAGCAACCTGGTCGGGATGGGGGTCTTGCCGCTTCAGTTCCAGGACGGCCAGAGCTGCGAGTCGATAGGACTGACCGGGCGCGGCTTCTACGAGGTTCCCGAGTTGTCCGATAATCTGAAGCCCCTCCAGGAGCTGACGGTAATCGCCACGAACCCGGAAAACGACACCCGGCACGAGTTCCGGGCCATCTGCCGCGTCGATACGCCGATCGAGGTGGAGTACTACCGCCACGGCGGAGTGTTGCCGATGGTGCTCCGCGGGTTGCTGCGCGGATAAGGCGGGGCACACGGATCGTGGGCGGCCGTGACGGTCCGCACAGGAAGCCAGCGCAGAGCAACTGCGTTGGGGAACCTTCGGCGCCGTTCCAATCGCGAGCAGCCCCACCCCTGCGCGACCCACGGCCACCACTCTTGGCCCCGCAGCGACCTACGCCCCATCGTTGGCGGTGCGTGACTCCGGGTTCACCACGCGAGCATGGCGTGCCGCCGGCACCTCGTCGTTGCCGAACAGCCGCTGCTTCATCAGACGGCCGATCTTGAACTTGACCGTCCGCTTCTGGGGTACGAAGACCTTCTCCATGGTCTTGGGATTCTGTGCCACGCGGGCGGCGCGCGCCCGAATCTCAAAGACGCCGAAGTCCCGGAATTCCAAGCGGTTGCCTTCCCCCAGCTCGGCAACGATCTCGTCCAGGAACGACTGGATGACGCGCTTGACGACGACGCGTTTGTTGCCGCTCTTCTCCGCAATTCGGTCGACGAGATCCTTCTTGGTGATCGTAGTCATCGCGTTCCCCAACACGCCGCCGCCGCGGCCAGCCGTCGTACCGCCTCAGGGACACATTCAACCGACCCACGTCACACAGGCTGTCGCCGACGTGGAATCCGACACCGGATCATCTTAAGCCAACGGGTGGACACGTTCAAGCGGAATCCTTGAGGGGACAATAGGTTAAGTGTCCTGACCCGCTGTAGCACGGACACCAATGTCGGACATAAGAGGCCGTCATTAGCCGGTGGCCTGCCTGCTCAGTGCACCTTGCCGGACGGGCTTCGGACGACTCCGGCCGCGCCCCACCCGGCTGGCCTCCGCCGCCCGGCCGCGGCGCCCCCGACCCGGTTTTACCTTCGGCGAGGGCAGGGCGGCCTTCAACACGTCCTCGACGCACGCGGCAAGCGTGAACTGGAGTTCGCGCCGCACATCGGGCGGCACTTCGTGCAGGTCAGGCTCGTTCCGCGCCGGCAGGATCACGGTCCGCACGCCGGCGCGATGGGCGGCGAGCACCTTCTCCTTGATCCCGCCGACCGGGAGCACCTGTCCCCGTAGCGTGATTTCGCCGGTCATGGCCACGGTGGGGTCCGCCGGCCGACCCGACAAGATCGAGACGAGGGCGGTCAGCATGGCGACGCCGGCCGACGGGCCGTCCTTGGGCGTGCCGCCGGCGGGGACGTGAATGTGGATATCGAGCTTCCGCAGCTCGGCGGCGGAGATACGCCACTCCTTGGCCCGGGCGCGCAGCAACGACAGCGCCGCCTGCGCGGACTCGCGCATCACGTCGCCGATCTGGCCGGTCAACGTGAATGAGCCGCGCCCCGACATCTTGGCGGCCTCGACGAAGATGATCTCGCCGCCCACGGGTGTCCAGGCGAGGCCGGTGACAACGCCGGGCAGTCCGTGGTGCAGGGTCGATTCGCGCTCGAAGCGGGGCGGGCCGAGGTAGGGCTCGAGGTCGTCAGCGGATATCGTGCTGGAGACATCCTCTTCGCGGGCGACCTTCGCCGCAATGCCGCGCAACACGCTGCCGATCGAGCGCTCCAGGTTGCGGACGCCGGCCTCGCGCGTGTAGCCCTCGATCATCGCGCGGAGCGCGTCTTCGGAAAACGTCATCGTGCGGCCCGTAAGCCCATTCTCCTCGAGCTGACGCCCCACCAGATAGCGCCGGGCGATTTCGAGCTTCTCGGCGGTCGTGTAGCCCGGGAGTTCGATGACCTCCATACGATCGCGCAGCGGCGGCGCCACGGGGTCCATGTGGTTTGCCGTCCCGATGAACAACACCTTCGACAGGTCGAACGGCACGCCCAGATAATGGTCGGTGAAGCTGTGATTCTGCTGTGGATCGAGGACCTCCAGCAGCGCGGCGGCCGGGTCGCCCCGGAAGTCCGCACCGATCTTGTCCAGCTCATCCAGCATGAACACCGGGTTGCGCGAACCCGCCTTGCGGATTTCCTGCACGATGCGGCCGGGGATCGACCCGATGTAAGTACGGCGGTGGCCGCGGATGTCGGCCTCGTCGCGCACGCCGCCCAACGAGACGCGGATGAAGTTGCGCTCCAGGGCCCGCGCGATGCTTTGTCCCAGCGAAGTCTTGCCGACGCCGGGCGGGCCGACGAAGCACAGGATCGGGCCCTTGCCGTCCGGTTTGAGCTTCCGCACGGCGAGGTACTCGAGGATGCGGCGCTTGACCTTCTCCAGGCCGTAGTGGTCGGCTTCGAGCACGGCCTCGGCCCGCTTGAGATCGAGGTTGTCCGGGGTCTCGGCCTTCCACGGCAGTTGGCACAGCCAGTCCAGGTAGTCGCGAATCACGCCCGTCTCGGGGGAACCCTGCGGAATCCGCTCCAGGCGGCCCAGCTCCCGCTGCGCCTCCTTGAGCACGGGCTCGGGCATGTCGGCCTGCTCGATCTTCTTGCGCAGCTCCTCCAGTTCCGCAGTGCGGCCGTCGCCCTCGCCCAGCTCCTTCTGGATCGCCTTGAGCTGTTGCTGGAGGTAGTACTCGCGCTGCGACTCGTCGATTTGCGCCCGGACATCCGCCTGGATCTTCTGCGAGAGCTGGAGAATCTCGAGCTGGCTGTTCAGGATGGCGTTGACCTTGCGCAGGCGGTCGGCAATGTCGAAGGTCTCCAGAAGCTCCTGCTTCTGGGCCACGCCGAGCGACAGGTTGGCGGCCAGGTAGTCGGCCAGCGGCCCCGGCTTTTCGATGTTGTCGAGGATCAGCCGGGCCTCATCGGGCACGTTCGGGCTCAGCTCGAGCACTTCCTGGGCCGTCTTGCGGGCCGTGTAAGCGAGCGCTTCGATCTCGAGCGACGGCGGCGCCTCCTCGTCCTCGTGCGGGTTGATGATCGCCCGCCAGTAGGGATCGCTCGCGGCCCAATCCTCGATGCCGACCCGGACCTGGCCGTGCACGAGCAGGCTGTTCGTGCCGTCGGGCATGCGCAGCAGCTTGAGCACGCTGCACGCCGTCCCGATACGGTATATGTCGTCGAGCCCCGGGTCTTCCACGTCCGCCCGCCGCTGGGTGCAGGTGACCAGCAGTTTGTCGCCGGCCAGAACGGCGTCGATCAAGCGCTTGGATTTCTCGCGTCCGACGCTGAGAGGCACGACCGTGCCGGGAAATACGACCATGTCGCGGATCGGGAGCACGGGCAACTCACGCGGCAGCCGCGGCCCCGAACTCCCGTCGCGCGGCTCGGCCGGGGCGGCCGGAAGGGCCGGGCTCTCCGGCGGCTGCGTCTCGGTGTCCTGATCGGTCGTGCTCATTCGGCTCCCGTCTTCTGCACGGTGACCCACAAGTACCCGTTGTCGTAGCGCACCCCCACAGTATCCACCTCCACCGGCAAACCGAAATCGACCTCGCGCCGAAAGGCCCCTTCATCGATTTCCATCAGCGCCACGCTGGGCGGCTCGCTCAGGTCGGGCACGCGCAGCCGCTGACGCTGGCCGCCGATGGAGACGTGGGTGTCATCCGTAAACTGGATGGTGATGCTCTCGGGATCCAGACCCGCGAGTTCCAGACAGATCACGTAGGCCGACGCGGTCTCGTAGATATTGATGTTGGGCAGCCACGTGCCCGTAGCGCGGTAGTCAAAGAAGCTGCGGTTGCGCATCTCATCCATGATCTCCTGGATGCCGCGCTGCCACGCTTTGAATTCGTCGCTCGGCCCGAACTTCTTTGCGCCCATGATTGGCCGCCAGCGGGGTTACAAGAGCCAATACGCCGTCGCGCCGGAAAGCACGCGCCGGCTATTCTAGCGGCTGCGGGCGGACTTCGCGACGCCATTCCTCTGGACGTGCGGGCCGGAAACGGTATATTCCGACGGCGAGTGGAAGCGAGCCCCTGCGGCCCTCCGGAGACAACCTCGATGCAACGGATTGCATGGTGCGCCGCCGCGCTGGCCTTGGCGGTCGCCGGTTGCCAGAGCCCAGCCCCTAAGAGCACCCTGGGACCGCCCCCGCCGCCCGTCCTGAGCACCCGCGCCCCCCGCGTCGTGGAGCCGATCGCACCGCCCCCGCGCGCCCCGGAGATCGTGCCGCCGCGCGCCGGCCGGACGGTGAGCCCGGCGGATATCCAGGTGCCCGGCGGGATTCGCCGCAACAACTGGAAGGTGATCGTGGTGCATCACGCCGCCAGCGCGAAGGCCACGCCACAAGGCATGGATGCCTACCATCGGCAGCGCGGCTGGGACGGGCTCGGTTATCACTTCGTCATCGGCAATGGCGTGAACTACCCCGACGGTCGCCTGTTTGTCGGGCCGCGCTGGAAAGGGCAACGCACCGGGGCACACTGCAAGGCCTCGGCCGGCCGCTACTTCGGTACGTATTGCCCCAACAACTACTTCAATGAACACGGCATCGGCATTTGCCTGATCGGCGACCTGGACACGGAGCCGCCGACCGCCCGGCAACTGCAAACGTTGGAGAGCCTGATCGCCGTGCTCATCGAGGAGATCGGGATCAATCCAAGCCGTATCTACGGCCACGGCGAGGTCACGCACAAGACCGCCTGCCCGGGCCGGCACGTCAACATGCCCGCCCTGCGCCGCTCGATCGCCGCCGCCGTCGCCGGACCGCCGACCGTGTATGGCGGGGCCGCGACCGGGACGCGTTACTAACCCCAGGGGGCAATGATCACGGGCGTCTACACCACCAGCAACCGACGCCGCTCGCCCCCCCGCTCACGGGATTTAGAGGCAAGGGTCCAAACCATGCGTTCATGGCACGCGTACATCGTCGCCTGGCTGGTCGCCGTCACCTCGTGCGCCGCCGGCTGTCAGCGGCCACACCGCGACCTCGACCGCTGGCTGATCGGCGAGGTCATGATAAGCGCCGAGTTCTCGGCCAATCTGCGGGCGCTGGCGATGCCCGGCGGGCGCCTCAGCGGCACGCCCAACGCGGCCCAGGCCGAGCAGTTCGTCGCCGACAAGCTGCGCGCGTACGGCCTGCGCAACGTACGCCTGGAGCCGTTCGAGATGTCCTGTTGGACGGTGCGCGAGACCCAGGCCACGCTGCTCACCGACCCGCCGCGCACGCTGGACGGCGCGATCGCGCTCGCGCGGACCATCGCCACGCCACCCGGCGGGGTGACCGCCGAGCTGATCGACCTGGGGGAGCCGAAGGAGGAGGACTTCGCGGCGCACGGGGCGGAGCTGCGCGGCAAATTCGTGCTGGTCCGCGAGGGCCGCGGTTGGCGCGGGCGTCGTCTGAAGCTGGCCGTCGAGCACGGCGCCGCCGGTCTGGTCGTCATGAGCCCGCCCGACCGCGAGCCGACGATCGGCAACGGACACGACGAGCCGCGGCCCGAGCCGGCGATCATCGTCCGCCACGATCAGGACCTGCTGGATCGGCTGGCGGCCGGAGAGACCGTGCGGCTGAACGTCCAGCTCGAGACCGAGAACTGGGCGTGCCGCCCCAACAACGTGATCGGCGAGATTCCGGGCCGTGGGGCGCTGGCGCATGAGATCGTGATCGTGTGCGCCCATCTCGACAGTTGGCACCTGGCCGAGGGTGCGATGGACAACGGCAGCGGCTCGGCGGTGATCCTGGAGACGGCGCGGGCCTTGACCCGCGTTGGCTGGCAACCGCGCCGGACGGTCCGTTTCGTCTGGTTCATGGCGGAGGAACTGGGACTGACGGGCAGCGCCGAGTACGTCCGCGCCCACGAGGAGGAGCTCGACCGCGTGGTGGCGGCCATCAACGTGGACATGCCCGGATCGCCGCGGATGTTTGCCGTCCACCCCAAGCACCCGCAGATCGAGCCGTTCCTCCGCGAGGTGCGCGCCGACCTTGCGGCCTACGAGCTGAACGAGGAGATCGGGCACTGGGCCGGCCACGGCAGCGATGACGCCAGCTTCGCCGACCAGGGCGTGTGCACGATCGCCATCGGGGGCGAACTGGGCCCCGGCGTGAAGTACTATCACACGGCCGGCGACACGTACGACATCGTGGACCGCCGCGGGACCGTGCAAACATCCGCGGTGCTGGCCGTGCTGGTGCGGCGATTGGCAGACCTGCCGCAGCGCCCGACGACCCGCGCCGCGCCCGCGACACAACCAGCGCAGTGACAGGCGGCGGCTCCGACCTTCGGCGCGCGCGTGCGCTGCCCGCCGGCGGCTATTCGCCGGCCCTCAGCGGCTCCCACAGCCCGAAGTTGTCCTCCTCGACCTTCGCGTATCCCACGGTCTGGAACTTCGCGTACGAGTTGTAGCCCCACCACAGGTGCTCCGAGTCCCCGCCGCCGTGGGTCGTGATGAGGAAGCGGTTCGACAGCTCGCCGAAGCCGCGGGCCTGGTCGGCCGGCGCCTTCGCATCGCCCTTGTTCGCGTCGACCGGCACCCAGCCGTAATTCGGCAGGTACACCTCCGCCCAACGGTGAAACGCCTCATCGACGCTGGCGTCGTCGCCGCGGACCACGATGCTGCCCTGGTAACGGGCGGGCAGGCCCGCGGCCCGGCACAGCGCGATGAACGTGAAGGTGTACTCCGAGCACGAGCCCTTGCCGCGCTTGAGCACCTCCTCGGGCACGTCCCAGCCGCCCACCATCTCATACTCCAACCTGTCGATCACATGGTTGAAGATCTTCCGCGCCACCCAGTACGCGTTCTGCTCGTCGCCGACGACCTGGCGAACGGTGTCGCGGATGAACGGCGTATCCAGGCGGTAGCGGGAGCCGTCCGCGGTGTATGTCCTGCGGATGTCCTCCGGGATGTCGCCCAGGGTGCCGGCCTCGCCCGGGAGGATCAGATAGCGGATCGCGAAGATCCTGGCCTGTACGCTGTAGCCGAGGACCCGCCGCTCGCCGGCGGCCAGCGTCGGCAGCTCAAACAACGCGCAGGCTTGCCCCCAGCGGTCCTTCGCGGTTCCCGTGGGCGGGACGGCGAACTCGATCGCGGAGAGCAGCTCCTGGTTCCGCAGGTTCCCCGGCAGCGCGAAGTTCGCCACGAGGTCTTGGACCTCGCCAGGCCCATAGTTGTACAGCCCCCACACGTACTCGACGCGCGCCTCGCGCGGATCGGTCAGGCGGTATCTCTGCTCGTCCCGCAGCTTGAGCTGGTACAGCTTCCGGGTCTGGAAGTCCACGTTCCAGAGATACTCACCGAGGCGTGCCAATCCCGCGGCGTACGGCCCGGGTGCATCGAGGATACTCACCACGACGCCCTTCTCGGGCTCGACGACGTAGATTTCGTCCTTGATGCGGTCGGACACCCACAGCAGGCCGTCATACGCCAGGCACGTGCTCGTGTCGTTCGGGGCCGGAATGCTGACGAGGATCGTCCCGTCGTCGGGCATGACCCGGTAGATCCGCCCGGACTTGCGCTCCAGGATGAAGAGGCTTCCGTCCGCGTAGGCCAGGCCCGTGGGGCGCGTCCCCGGGGCTTCGAAGCTGCTCTCCACCACGCCGGTCTGCGGGTTCAGCGCGTAGACCCAGCCGCTGTGATCGTCCGAAATGAACAGCTTCTCGTCGCCGAACGTGAGACCATACGGCTTGCGAGTGGGCGCCGGCCACGTCTTCTTGACCTGCCCATCGGCGGCCGAGACCTGGTGAATCTCCGCAGCGCGCCAGTCGAGCACGAAGAGATCCGTACCGTCGGTGGCAAGCCCCGCCGGGTACTTGCAGGGTGCGTCGAACGAGGCCTGCACGTCGCCCGGAGCCGCCTCCGCCCGCACGGCCGCGGCCGCCCAGAATGCCGCCGCCGCAACCCAGTACCAGCGCCTGCCTGACGGGTTCATGGCTAGACCTCCACCGCCCGAGGAGCAGCTTGACCGGACAGGCCGCTGCACAAGGCAGGACCCCGGCGCGGTCCCCGCGGCGAACGGCCCATTCTACGTGGGTTCCGCCGCGCTTCCCAGCCCGCGCCTCGTGGACAGGCCGGCGATCATGGGCTAAGATCGGTTTTCGTTCAGATGCCGGCGGCGCGGCCGGTGCTGTCGGCGGCAGAGGTTGCCGCCCTGTTCCTTACCTTGTCGGAGAAGCGAGTGCTCCAGGTGGCGTGGTCCGCGACTGACGCGCTGGCGAGAAACTGGGCCCTCGTTCTCATCCTGTCGACCATCGCGACCATGATCGTGGTTCCGCTCATGGTCTTGCGCAAGTACGTGCGCATCTCCCTGAACATCATGCGGACCACCAAGCCGCCGCTGTCCCGCAGCCCGCTCGACTTCGACCGCCTCACCGGCGAGCCGGTCAGCTTTCCGGCGTACGACGGCCTGCCCCTCCAGGGCCTGCTGATTCGCGGCAACCCGCGCGTGCTGCGCCGCGGTCTGGTCGTGTTCGCCCACGAGTTCTGTGCCGACCTGCACTCCTGCGCGCGCTACTGCCGCTGCTTGCAGGAGGCCGGCTATGACATCCTGACGTTCGACTTCCGCGGACACGGGCAATCCGAATGCCCGCCGGACTACACGCCCCGCCAGTGGGTCACCGACCGCGACCTCGACGACCTGCGCGGCGCAGCGGCTTTCGCCGAGCACTGGCTCGCCGAGCAAGGCTACCCGGTGGAATTCGGCGTGTTCGGTATCTCGCGGGGCGCCTGCGCCGCGGTGTTGCTGGCCGCGGAGAACGCGCACGCCCGCGCCCTGGTGCTCGACGGCGCCTTCAGCACGGACACGACGATCGAGTATTTCATGCGCCGCTGGGCGTACATCTTCGCGAAGGTGCGCTTCGTCTACGAGAACCACCCGCCCACCTTCTGGCGATTCCTGCGCTGGGCCATGATCCACTACGCCGCGCGCGAGTTCCGCTGCCGGTTCCCCTCGGTCCAGAAGGCCATTCGACGGCTGACGCCGCGACCGGTGCTGTTCATCCACGGCGAGAAAGACTCGTACCTGCCGGTCGAGCAGAGCCGCCGGCTCTACGCACTGGCGCCGCAGCCCAAGTACTTGTGGGTCGCCGCCGGCGCGCGACACAACCAGGCGGCCGTCCTGCACCCCGAGCGTTACAGCCGGCTCACGATGACCTTCTTCGATCAGCACCTGGCTCGTCTTACGATGCCGGCCCCGGCCAGCGCCGACCACGCGCCGCCGGTCCCGTGGGGCCACCCCACGGTGGTTGCTGACGAGGCATCACCGCCGGCGGCGTACGCGGCGGGCTAGCGCACCATCCGCGAGCCGCGCCATGCCGACCCCATTCGATTACATCGCCGCGAAGCTCGCCCTGGCCCACGCCCGCAGCGTCCATGCCCGATTCCTGCGCGCGCTGGAAAACGTCGCGGCCACACAAGCGCGCGTCCTGCGCCGCGTACTGCCCCTGGTCCGCGACAGCGACTTCGGGCGCCGCCACGGCCTGGCGGCCGTCCGAACGCCCGACGACCTGCGGCGCGCCGTGCCTGTGCTGACGTATGCAGACTATCGGCCGTACATCGAGCGGCTGTGCGAGGGGGACCTCGGGG
Organism: Phycisphaerales bacterium; assembly: GCA_022839625.1. GTDB lineage: Bacteria > Planctomycetota > Phycisphaerae > UBA1845 > Fen-1342 > JALHJL01. Next base: position 7,810 of record JALHJL010000053.1, on the reverse strand, counting down.
CGCTGTTCTCGCCGCGCCAGTCAATCCTGATGTTCGCCGCCAGCAGCGGAACGACCGCCCAGCCCAAGCGAATTCCGGTCACGCCGGCGTTCGTCCAAGACTACCGGCGAGGCTGGAATACGTTCGGCGGCAAGCTGCTCACCGACCATTCGCGCGCCGTGCTGCGCGCCATTCTGCAATCGAGCGGGCGGCATGATGCCGGGATGACGCGCGCGGGCATCCCGTGCGGTGCGATCACCGGGTTGCTCGCGCGCACGCAGAAGCGCATCGTGCGCCGCTACTACGTCGGACGGCCCGAGATCGCCCACCTCGACGACCCCCACGCGCGCTACTACACGCTGATGCGGCTGGGCATCGGGCGGGATGTCGCGTTCGCGATCACCGCCAGCCCCTCCACCCTGATTCAGATGGCCCGCACGGCCGATGAACGGAGCGAAGACCTCATCCGCGACGTTCGCGATGGCACGCTCGCGCCGAACATCGTCACGCCCCCATCGTTGCGCCAAACGCTGTCCGCCGGACTCCGCCCAGACCCGCGGCACGCGGCCGCTTTGGAGCGGCTCCGCAGCTCGCACGGGGCGCTGCGGCCGCGCGACTACTGGCGGCTCGAATTCCTGGCCTGCTGGACGGGCGGCAGCATGGGGTATTATCTCCAGCGGCTGGCCGAGTGGTGGGGGCCGCATCCGGTGCGCGACATCGGCCTGCTCGCCAGCGAGGGCCGCGTCAGCATCCCGCTCGACGACAACACGCCGATTGGCGCTCTGGACGTGACCTCCGCGGTGTTCGAGTTCATTCCGGTCGAGCTGGCTGAAGCCGACACGCCCGCGACGTGCGGACCTCGAGAGTTACAGGTCGGCGCCGACTACATCGTCGTGCTCACCAACACCACCGGGTTGGTCCGCTACCGCCTGGACGACGTCGTGCGCGTGCACGGCTGGCTGTACGAGACCCCGCTCGTGGAGTTCCTGTGTCGCGCCGGCCGCACGGCGTCGATCGCTGGCGAGAAGCTGACGGAGCACCAGGTTGTGGCCGCTGTCAACTCCGCGCGCGCGTCTCTCGGTCTTCCGGAGTTCGACTTCGTGCTTGCGCCCTGCTGGGACGACCCCCCGTACTACCGCCTGACGTGCTCCGTCCGTTCTGATAGCGGCCTCCCGGAGACGGTGGACCAGGCCTTGCGCGAGAACAACGAGGAGTACGATTCGCGCCGTAAGTCTAATAGGCTCGGTCCTTTGCGTGCTCGCGTGGTGCGTGCGGACGTTATCCGGGGGATGGATGCGCGGCTGACGGCCGAGCGCCTCGGGACACCCGAACAGTACAAACGCCAGTGCCTCTTTTCAACGCCGGGCGACGACGACCGGAAGCTTAGAATGGCCGGAGAGTCGGCGACCGTCACCAATGGCTGATGCATCTGATAAATCAATTCATTCTCGTAACTTCCTGATTTCCAGCAGTTCGCTCTGATCGACGCCGATTCGGCCACAGGCTGCCAGCGCCGCTTGAAATACGGGCGGACCAGGCGCCCGTGGTACTGGGCCGACAGCGATACTGCGCGATAGCTGGCCTTGGCAGGCCACTCGCCGGAGATGATGGCGACATTCCGTCAGGGACCTCGTCAGCCGAGTGACAGGATATTCACAGATTCTTCAGTTCCGCAAGTAGCGAGATCGCCGCATGTTAACATGCCTGCGACAAAAAAAGTTAAAATGGGAAGTTGCGAAACGTGTCAAATAGAGGAATATCTGTTAAGATAGACAAGTGCACGGTTCGATAACACAAGCGTCGCGATAGAGGAGTAGGCGCGGGCTGGCCGGCACACCCAATTCAGAGGCCAGACCCGGGTAGAGGTCAACCTTGAACCTGCCGCAGGAGCCTCGGGAACATGAAGACTAAGCAGGACACGCTTGCAGCGCTTTGGAAGACATTCCTCAAGACGAAGTCCGTCGACGCTCGCAATCGCCTCGTCGAGCACTACCTCCCGCTCGTTCATAAGCTCGCTGAGATCCTCGCCCGGCGGCTTTGGCCCCGGGTTTCGGCCGACGAGCTCGCCAGCGCCGGGTACGACGGCCTGATCGGGGCGGTCATGTCGTTTGATCCCAAGCGCGGCGTGAAGTTCGAAACCTACTGCCGGCAGCGAATCCTGGGTGCCATCCGCGACTGGCAGAGGGAAATCGACCCGCTGGGGCGCTCCGGCCGCAACTTCGAACGCTCCATGAACCTGGTGGAGGAACGCTTCCAGGCCGAATGCGGCCGGATGCCCACCGCCGTCGAGCTGGCACGCCGCATGGACATGTCGTTGGCGAAGTTCATGCGGATGAAGAAAACGGTGTCCGCTTCGCACAATATCCCCCTTGACCCCGGCGGCGACCGCAACGATGACAGCCGCGCTGGGGCGCTCGTGCCCGTCGATCCAAACCCCGGCCCGACCCTGCACACGGAACGCGAACTCGTGCGCGAGTACGTCACGCGCGGGCTCAAGGAGCAGGACCGGCTGATCCTGACGCTCTACTACTACGAAAAGCTGACCATGGCGGCCATCGGCGCCGTGCTCGGCGTAAGTGAATCACGAGTTTGCCAGCGGCACGCCGATATCGTCGAGCAGCTTCGCGCACGGTTCGCGCACGCCGCCTGCGACCTCGTGGCCTGACTTCCTCAGCCTCTACCTCCCTCCTCCTCCAGGGGACTCGTGCCGAGGGCACGGGTCCCCTGTTATTGCGCGGCCTGCTCCTGACAGATCGCCGCCGCCTCTTGCGCCAGCGCGTCCAGCATGTTCGCGCGCCACGGCGACTCCTTGAAGCCGAACCGCCGCAGTTCCGCCAGCACGTCTTCCAGCGGCCAGTGCTGGCAGCGCAGGCGATAGAGCCCCACCGCGAGCCCCGTCCGATGTGCCCCCGCCGCACAGTGGACCAAGGTCGGCGGCGCGTCCGGCTCGGTCAGCAGGTCCAAGATCCGTCGCCGGTCCGCCGCGGTGCTCGCCCCATTGCCCGGGAGAGGCACATTGTGCCACTCGATCCCCAAGTACTCGGCGGTACGCCGCTCGGCGGCGGTGACCGGCGCCTCTGCGTTCAGCAACGATACGACCCGCTGAATCCCGTGTTCCCGCTGCAAGCGCTGAAGGTGACCCGGCAGGACCTCGCCGCTGCGGTACAACCGCCCCTCCACGACGGGCGCAAAACGCCTTGGCAGCCGGTGGGTTTGCCACCAAAGCGCGGCTCCGGCGGCACACGCAACGGCTGCGAGCGCGGCGGCCAAAACGATCCGCCGCGCCGGCCAACGGCCCACCGCGTTACTGCCGGGCATCATGCCGGTAGTATAGGCACGCGGGCGACCCGTTTCAGCACGAGACCCGGTTTGCCTCCACCCATCCCGCCAGTAGGATTGCACCGCATGCTCGCGGCCTTCGATCTTGCGCACACCCTCATCCTGCTCGCCATCGGCGGTCTGGCCGGCGTGGCGGGCGGCCTGCTCGGTGTCGGGGGCGGGATCGTCATGATCCCGGCCCTCGCCCTGTTGCTCGGCGACGCGTGGGGCCGCGACTCGTTCCATGCCTACAACCTGGCCTCGATCATGACGGCCATCGTGCTCTCGATCCCCGCGGCCGTCCGTCACTCGCGCGAGCGGGCCGTCATCTACCGCATGTTGCCCGCGGTCATCCCCCTCGCACTCGTCGGCGTCGTCGGAGGCGTACTGCTGGCCGGCCAGCTTACCGGCGAGCACACGCGCACGCTCAAGCGCATCTTCGGCGGCTTCTTGGAATTCGTCGTACTCGTCAGCGTCATTCAGGAATGGCGCGCGATCCGTGGGGAACCGCACTTGTGCAACGCCTGCCCCCTGCCCACGCGCCGCACGCTCATCGGCCTGGTGGTCGGCCTGCCCTCCGGCATCATCGCGGGGCTGCTGGGGGTCGGCGGCGGAATCTGGGCGGTGCCGGCCCAAAGCCTCTTGCTGGGCGTGCGAATCCGCCAGGCGATTGCAACCTCGACGGTGATGATCATCGCGATCGCAATCGCGGCGTCCGTCGGGCGCAGTCTTGACCTGGCGCGGCTGGAGAACCAGCCGCCGCTGCACCACGTGGCCTGGTGGCTGGCCCTTTGGCTTGCTCCTGGAGCGCTCGTCGGCGGCTGGATCGGCGCCGGGCTGACCCACCGGGTGCCGGTCCGCTGGCTGCGCTACATCTTCCAGGCACTTCTGGCAGTCACGGGCGTGAAGCTGATCCTGTCGTGAGCCGAAAGAGACCCGAGCCCGCGTTCGCAGGGATTCTGCATCATGAGTGACGCGGACATCCTACCCCGGGGTCCACAGGCGAGACGCCTGTGAGTCCGCCGCAGAAGTCTCCGCGGGCCGCACGTCCGTAGCATCGGACCTTCCGACCGGCCGTCGGCCGAGCAAAAGCTCGGCCGCTACGCGCTGACGAAAAGTGCTCTAATGCCCGGCGATCCAGCGCTCCAACAGCACGCGGGCCTCGGTGTCGCGAAGCTGCTTGGGGGGGTGCTTCATCGTGAACGCCGAAATCTCTTGCAGCGGGCCGCCGATGCCGCGGTCGAGCGCGAGCTTCGCGCAGCGGATGCAGTCGATGGTCATGCCGGCACTGTTGGGCGAGTCCTCGACGCTGAGCCGCAGTTCCATGTTGGCCGGCACGTCGCCGAAACCGCGGTACTCCAGCCGCATGAAGCAGACCTTGTTGTCTTTCTGCCAGGGCACGAAATCGGACGGGCCGATGTGGATGTCGTGCTCGCCCAACGGGACGTCGAGCTGCGACTGGACCGACTCGGTCTTGGAGATGCGCTTCGACCGCAGCCGCGACTGCTCGAGCATGTTGAGAAAATCGGTGTTGCCGCCGGTGTTGAGCTGGTACGTGCGGTCGAGCTTGACGCCGCGGTCACACATCAGGCGGGCCAGGGTGCGATGCACGATCGTCGCCCCGAACTGGCTCTTGATATCGTCGCCGATGACCGGCAGGTTCTTGGCCCGGAACTGCGCCGCCCACTCCGGGTGCGAAGCGATGAAGACCGGCTCGCAGTTGACCATCGCGACGCCGGCGTCCAGACAGGCCTGCGCATAGAAGCGCACCGCGTCCTCCGAACCCACAGGCATGTAGCAGACCAGCACCTCCGCGCCGGACGCGCGCAGCACCTGGACCACGTCGCAGGGCCTGGCGTCGGCCACGCGAAACGCGAACTCATCGGGGTAATCGCGCATGTGGGCCGCGACGCCGTCGAGCACGGGCCCCATCTGCACGGTCACGCCGTAGTTCCGCAGCTCGCGTTTGAACACCGTCGTGCAGTTCGGCGGCGCGAAGACCGCCTCCTCCAGCGGTCGCCCGACCTTGCGACGATCGACGTCGAATGCCGCGACAGGTGCGATGTCCGTGATCTGGTAACCGCCGAGCTCGGGGTGAAGGAGTCCAGCCGTCGCCGTCGAAACGGGCGGCTGGTAATACTCGATCCCCTGGAGGAGCGAACTCGCACAGTTGCCGACGCCCGCAATGGCTAGCTTGATCTGTGCCAAAGCACGCCTCCCTGTCAGACTCTCTCACAATAGCGTAACGACGGGTCGGCGGACGGCAAGCCGTCACCGCGCCATGTTCGCCAATATGCGCCTTGGCCCCCGGTTTGTCTATGGGGTCGAACCGGCATTCCGATCCGCCCGCACCAACGCCCGGACCACCTTCGGCCCACCGCGCTGGAGCCCAAACAGGCCCCTCCTGGCACCCCGCCGCCCGGCCCGCTGGGATCGCCGCTCCACCTGGCGGCCCCAGGATTGCCTCTACGCCTTCCGCCCCGGTCGGGGACCGCGACGGCGACGCGGCTCTGAAGGCCGATTGCTACCGCCCGGCCACGTCCGACGGACACGCGTGCATGGCGCTTCGGGCGAGCGCCGCCAGCGCGTCCGTCGCGGCGTCCACGTCCGCTACCGTCGTGAAGGGCCCGGTCGACAGGCGCGTCGTTCCGCCGGCGTCAAGCGTTCCGAGTGTCCGGTGCGCCAGCGGCGCGCAATGCAGCCCACTGCGCGTCAGCACGCCATAGTCGCTCTCCAGCAACGCCGAGACCTCGCTTGGCTCAAGCCCCGCGCAGCGTACGCTGAATACGCCGACACGGTCCTCGGCGGTGCGCGGCCCGTACCACCGCAGCCCGGCGACCTCCTCGAGGCGCTCTGCCATTCGCCGGCAGAGGGTCAACTCGTGGTCTCGCAGCGCTTCGACGCCGCGCTCATTCAGCCAGCGGACGGCGGCCCGCAGGCCCGCCAGGCCGACGGCGTTGTGGCTGCCGGCCTCGAAGCGATCGGGCGGCGCGGGGGGCTGTATCGGCCGCTCGCTGTCAGAGCCCGTACCGCCCTCGCGGAAGGTGCGCATCTGGTGCTCCACACCGGCGCGGATGAGGAGGACGCCGGTACCCAGCGGGCCCAACAGGCCCTTGTGGCCGGGGCAAGCCAGGAGGTCAAGGCCCAGGCGGCCGAAGTCGATCGGCACGTGCCCCGCCGATTGGGCCGCGTCGACCAGCAGCAAGACTCCGCGTCTTCGGCACAGCTCGGCGATGGGCTCCAGCGGCTGCAAGACGCCGGTCACGTTGCTGGCGTGGTTGGCTACGACCAGACACGTCTCTGGCCGCAGGGCAGCCTCCAGCTCCGCCGGATCGAGGCGCGTGGTGTCTCGGGCGACCGGCACGGCGGTCCAGGTGACGCCGTGGTGCTCCTGGAGCGCACTGAGCGGCCGGAGCACCGAGTTGTGGTCCATGACAGTGGTGACCACATGACCGTTCGGCCGCACGATGCCTTTGATGGCCAGGTTGAGCGCGTCGGTGCCGTTGAACGTGAAGATGACGTGGTCCGCAGGCTGGCAGCGGAACAGGCTCCGAAGCGCGCCCCGGCATTCGTCCAGAATGCGCTGGCAGGCGAGCGCCTCCCGATACGCGCCCCGGCCGGCGCTCGCGTGCACGTGGACAAAGTAATCCTGCACCGCCTGCGCCAGCGCCGGCGGCTTGGGAAAGCTGGTGGCCGCGTTGTCGAGATAGCAGCGCGTCACAACCACATTTTAGGGTCGGCCGCGGGTCGGGCGTAGGGACGTTGCCACCACACGGGCGAGTTCCTGGCGGGCCTCCGCCCGGATCAGTTGGCCCAGGTGCAACGTCAGGGCGACTTGCGGAGGGTGTGCCGTCAGTTGATAGAACCCCGGGGGGCAGTCTGCACCCATGCAGTAGACGTCCTGCCCCCGCAGGCAGATCCGATACGCCGCGAAGAACCGATCCGCGCAGCGGAACAGGCCCGCGAGCGATTCATGATCGATCGAAACGCCGGGATTGCACGCGGCCACGAACGAACGCATGCGCTCGCGCGACCCCTCCGGCTCCTGGTCGGGGTCCGCCACACTGACGCCCACCTGTAGGATGAAGCGCGTTCCGACATGGAAGCTGTAGGCGTCGTCCGGGCCGAGATCGTACGCGGGGAAGTACGTCGGCTCGGTCTCGCCCACGACGACGTAATGGCGGGGATTCCACGCGCCGGCGAGGGCGGCCCGGACCGCCGGGTCCGGCGGCAGGTCGAAGGCAAACAGCGCGACCGAACCTTCGTCTTCCAGCGGGCGCTCGTCGAACGTGGCCAGTAGAGCCACGTTCTGCGGAGCGCGTGGCCCGAGCTGAGCCGCCAGGTATCGGCGGGCCAACTGCTCGTACGGGGCGTGATCGGCGGATGCCATGCCGCACCTCCTGCGCATTATAGGGGGTTCATCTCCGAATTCCGGGGCGTAGATGAGCCAACGGCAGTCCCGTTCTATCTTGTTGTTCTGCAAGGACATCAAGAGAACAGGAGCTGCCGATGG
>JALHJL010000052.1 GCA_022839625.1 Phycisphaerales bacterium | reverse complement strand
CGTGACCGTGACCGGCTCGCCCTGCCCGTTGTCCGCGTCCAGATACGTGACCGTCACCACGTCGCCCGGCGAAACCCACAACACGCCCGCGGCGTTCGTCGTGCTGAGCGTGATCGAACCTTCGAAGGTGGCCGAGTTGGGGTTGGACTCGGTGAGGAGGACCGATTCGCCGTCGGGCTCTGAGCTTGAGACGATCGTGACCGTCACGGTGTCCGCCGCGTTCGGATCGAGGTTGAGGCCGCAGTCCACGACGCGGAGTGTCGCCGCGTCTTCGCAGGCGTACATGGTGCGGTCCAACTGCACGGTGCCCGCATCGGAGCAGTTCCCTGGGAACGGCAGAGCGGGATCGCCCATGATGTTGTACATCTCGAAGTAGCGGCGCGTAGTCGACCCGGAGCCCATCTGGGCCAGGTAGCGGAGCTTCGTGTCGTTGAGGACCGGGCCGACCTCGGCGACCACGGAGTCCCCTTCGTCGTAGATGGAGTCGAAGTGCCGCTTCTCGAGCACGTCGTCTTCGGTCCAGTAGCTGTTAACGGAGGAGCCGATGGCGATGATCGCCGCCTTGTTCGGCGCGCGCACCCACGTCTCCATGAAGCATTCGTCGATGGTGTAGGTGCCCGTGATGCAGGAGAAGCTGAAGATGTAGGGATACATGCCGAAGTTAGTGAGGCCGTTCACGTCGCTCTGGTAGAAGGCCGGGCCATCGGCCCAGTAAGTTTGGGCGCCGTGACCGCTGTAGATGCCGAAGAAACGGCCATCGTTGAATGCATCGCGGACCTGCTGGGTTGTCGCGTTGTAAGTGTGGCAGTAGAGCTTGTCGGACACGATTTCGTTGGGCACCATGTAGTTCTCGATGACCCAGTTGTGGGTGCCCTCGCTGACGGTGTAGTTGTCAGAGGAGGCCATGAAGACGGCCCGCTTGACATAGTCCGGGTCCGGCAGCGGCCCGTTCTCGTACAGCAGCGTCTTGTCCACGATGGCCTGGAGCTGAGAGGTGTTCCGGACGGGAAAGCGCCCCAGCGCGATGTCCGGGTACCAGTCGCTCGATCCGTCCATGCAGGCGTACGGCAGGTCCGTCGCAGGAGAGCCCTCACCGCCGCCCGTCCAATGTGGAATCGTGTCCGTATCGCCGACCAGCAGGACGTAGTCAGGGGCATCGGGGCCGCCCCAGAGACTGAGAATGTAGTTCTTGATCACCGTGTTGTTGGCGGACGGCGCGACCCAGGTGGACACCGTGTAGCCCTGGGCCTGCTTGGCGTTGCCAAAAGACGCGATGGCAGACTGGTACGCGCTGGCGACCACGATCAGGTAGTTGCCGGTTCCGCGTCCCTTGACGGACGGAAGCAACTCCGGATTGAGCACGATGCTGCCCAGGCCGGGGGCGGCCGACAACGCACTCTGCGGCGCACTGCCGCCTGAGAAGCGAATGTCCGCGGTAATGGCGGGCCAGAACGTCAGCGTCCCGGCGACCGGGTTGTGGGCCACCGGCCGTACCTCGAGCAGCCATAGATGCTGGCCCCGCACGATGCCCAGGTCTTCGATTACGGCGCGCTCCGCCGGCAGATCCGCGTCGACCGCGTAGGCGTGCGCGTCGAAGGCGAAGTCGGCGCTCTCGAGCGCGCCCGGGATCTTGGGAACCGCCGGCTGCACCGGCCACACCCAGCCTGGCATATTCGTCGTGCCGGCGTCGACCGTCACCGCGGCGCCGAGCTCATAGCTCAAAGAGACCGTCGCACCCTCAGGAACCACAAACAGGCGCCGCACGACCGGCAGCGCCGGCGCGCCGATCTCGCCGTAGTATGACGCGTCCGGCCATTCCAATCGGACGAATTGGCCCGCCTTGTTCTCGTGCTGCTCCAGGGAGACGCCCCGCGTCTCGACTCTGACGCGCAGCCCGGCCAGACCGGTCGGATCGATCGCGTGGGCGGTGAGCGCGGGTGCGCGGCCGGCAACATCGGTCACGGCCACGTCGCCGGCAGGAGTAAGCTGTAACCACGGGCCTGCGCTGGCGAGGCCGATGACCGACAGGGCCACGACCGCCAATACCGCCGCTCGCATTCGAGAATTCGTCCTGAACATGTGTGCTCCTCGTGTTGTGCGACTTCCGTCAGCCCCGTGCCGCGCGATCAGATACGCATCGTCCAACGCGGTGGTGGCGATTCAACTCTATATACGCGAATATCCACTGTGTCCCGAAATATGCGCCCGGCGACGTTGTCCCCGTTGCAGGCATGACCGATAGCCGCTGTTCCCGAGCGAAGCGTGCCTCTCTCCGCATGTGCTGTGGCGCTTTGCAACTAGTAGCCAATCTCCTGCATCATAGCATGAAACCGCCCCGGCGGATCAAGGCCCCGGCGAGTTTTCCGGGCCGGCGGCGAGCTTGCATCTCGGCCGGCGCGCGGAACAATGGCGCGCGACCAGGCCGATCTGCCCGACACCGAGGTGCCAAGGGAACTGAGACACATGAACGAGCGCGACTTGCAGGACACCCTGGACTTTGCAGTGCACGCGGCGCACGAAGCCGGCACGCTCACGTTGGGCTACTTCAACGCGGCGACGCCGCACGAGCTGAAGACCGATAATACGCCGGTCAGCGTCGCCGACCGTCGTGCGGAGGAGCTTCTGCGGGCACGGATCGAGGCCGCGTACCCCGCGCACGGTATCCTGGGAGAGGAGTTCGGGGAGAAGCCGGCGCAGTGCCCTGCCCGGTGGATTCTCGATCCGATTGACGGCACGGTCTCGTTCCTCTGCGGCGTACCGCTTTACAGCATCCTGATCGGGTTCGAGTGGCACGGGCAGGTGCTGGCGGGGGTGATTCACTTGCCGGCGCTGCGCGAGACCGTCTACGCGGCGCGCGGCCTGGGCTGCCGTTGGAACGGCCGGCCGGCAAGGGTGTCCGATATATCGGACCTGTCCCGCGCACGGCTCCTGGCCACGTCCGCCAAAGCCATGTATGCGCACGGGCGCGGGCCCGCGTACGAGCGGCTGCGAGCGGCGTGTTACGTCGATCGGGGTTGGGCCGACGCCTACGGTTATGCGTTGGTTGCGACCGGCCGGGCGGAGATCGTTTTGGACCCGGTCATGAGCATTTGGGACACCGCTCCCCTGGTACCCATCCTCATGGAAGCCGGCGGAACCCTCACCGATTGGTCGGGCCGCCCGACCCATACAGCCCCGGAGGCCATCGCAACCAACGGGCGGCTCTTCGAAGCGGCAATGAGGTTGATCCGCGGCGAGTGACGCCGGTCAGCTACTGCCCCTCCGCGAGGTAGATGGCCTCTGTGCTGTCGGCGAACACGGCCCTGAACGCGGCCTGATCATCATCGTTCAGAACGCCCGAGCGCCCGGGGCGGTCCCGCTCCGGGCCGGTGGCGACGAAGATCTCGGATACATCGGCCGGCGTCCCGAGCGCGGCGTCGGCGATCATCAATACCTTCTCGCCGGTCCAGAGCGCCAGGCCATCCAGAGTGTTGTTCGTATATTGCAGCAGCACCCGGCCGTAGTTGTTGACCGCTGCGCCGGCCTCGGGCCAAGTCAGCGTCGCGCCCTGAAGCTGTGCAGGTAACGGAGTGTTGATGCGCGTCCGGCCGCTGCCGCTGGCGAGGTATGGGTTGCCGCCGGCGAGGATGACCGCCTGCCCATCGTCATTGACGCCGCTGAGCAGCGCCGCCGCGGTCGCCCCGCTCGGGCCGGTCAGTCTCGACCAGGCGGCACTACCCCAATCCCAGAGGATGGCGGCGTTCTCCGTTGTGCCGCTGATTGCCAGCCGCCCGCCCACCGCAATGTGCCCCCCCGGCCCCGTGCCGAATGCATACCCCGTCGCGGCGCCGCGCGCCAGGAACTGCGCCCCGGCGGGCAGGCCGGGCCACGACGCATCCGCGCGGTTGTCGATGATGCGATAAACCTGACCGGAACGAAGCAGGTACACGCCGCGCCAAGTGGAGGACTCGTTCGTGTACGTGCCCTGGAACACGACATCGCCATAGCGGTTGATCGTGGTGGTGGGCATCACGGTGGAGAAGTAGCTCTCGGCGGGGTAGCCCGCGACGATCCCGGTCTTCTTGGAGCTGTCGTCGGCCACGCGGGTGACGGTCGTGCCGTTGCTGGTGAAGACGCCATTCTTGTCGAGCACGAATACGTCGAGCCCTTGCGCCGTGTTTGGATCGCGGATGTACGTGTAGCGCACGCCGAACACGCCCAGCCCTGCATCGCTGACCCCCGGCAAGTAGAAGGTCCCTTCGAACGTCGGCAGACCCTCATTGTTCTGCGCCACGTCGGGGAATGTGCCGGCAACCTGCTGCCAGTCGCCGACCCGCACGAGGTTTCCGTCCGTGGCGCGCCAGCGGTATACGCCGGCTGCCTTCTGGGCCGTCGATCCGGACGCCGGCTTCACGAGCGAGGTGAACAAGAGGCGCCCGCCCGTTCCCCACGCGATGTCCGGCTGATTCGGGTCGTATTGGAACATGTACGGGGTGCTGCGGCCCGGGACAATGCCTGCGCTGTTGGGGTCGTTGTCGATCGCCTTCTTGAGCTCCGTCCCGGTCCACGCATACAGACCCGCGTAACCCTTGGCACCCGTCCCTTCGTAGAAGCCCCAGAACGCGACTCGTCCGTCGCCGTCAATGACCGGATCGCCAAAGGTGGTGAACGTCACCCCGCTGGGCTGACCGGGCACGGCGTCGCCCGACTTCGCGACGACGCTGAGAGCAATGCTCGTGGGCGCAGGGGGCGGCGTGTCGTTTCCGTTCGTGCCGTCGTTGTTCCCGTCGCCGCCGTTTGTGCCTCCGTTGTTTCCTCCGTTGTTTCCTCCGTTGTTTCCTCCGTTATTTCCTCCGTTGTTTCCTCCGCCACCTCCTCCATCGACGCCGCCAGGAGTGTCATCTTCCTCGTTGGGTGTGCCGTCTCCGTCGATGTCGGGGTCCTGGTCGTTCGGGGTGCCATCACCGTTGACGTCGGGGTCCTCGTCGTTCAGCGTGCCGTCGCCGTCGACGTCGGGGTCCTGGTCGTTCGGAGTCCCGTCGCTGTCGATGTCGGCCGGATCCACGTCGCCATTGGAGCCGTCGGGGGGACGTGGGCATCCGGCGGGCAGCAGCAACACGCCACCCGCCGCCGCTGTCAGCACCAGGTACAGGGCCCAGTGCGCCCGCAGGAATCTCGTGACAACCGTCATCGCGCCGGCTCCTTTCAAAGCCCTCCCGAGCCGCCGGGCCGAGGGGCCCCGCTGGCACCTACGATAAGTCTATCGGCACCGTCAACGGTCGGCAAAGTGCGGTTGCCGCTCAGTCGGTGCCGTGGTCCGAGAACGCCGCCCGGCAGAATCCGCGCAGGGCAGTGCGGGGACGTAACACGACCGGATGGCTTGGCGCTCCCCGGCAGCCGACGTAGAAAGAGCTCGGCTTGCTGACCGGGAGCGGTAGGTGTCCGATCTGCCGATCAACCAGGGTCTCGTGGGGCAGCGCGTCTGTAACCCGGCGCGCCCCGAATGGGGCAGCGGCACTGTCTTGCGCGTCCAGCCCGTGACGGTCGACGGACGCCCCGTCCACCGGGTCTCCATCCAGTTCGCCACGGGCCATCGGACGATCGTAGTACCGCCAGGGCAATTAGCCGCACCCCAGGCGGAGCCGACGCGGCAGGCGGGGTGGCTGGATCAGGTGGCACACCGGGCCCCGGATGACCGACTCGCCAGCCTCCCGGAGGCGGTCCGCGATTTCCTCGGGACGGCCGCACAGCGGATCGTCGTATTGGCTCGGCTGTACACGCTGGACGAAGACGGCCCCGGACTTCTGCGGTGGGCCCGCAGCCAAACCGGCGTCGCCGATCCCCTGGCCCACTGGACCCGCGACGAGCTGCGCGCTGCGTTCGAGGAGTTCTGCCGCCGACGTGATGCGCTGCTCCGCGAGCTGGCGGCGACGCTCCGGCAAACGCAGGGACCGGCGGCGGTGCGGGCCGCGCTCGCCGAAGTGCCGGACAACGCACGCGCGCGAATGCTGGCGGTCCTGCAATAGGCGGGAATGAGCGGGGAACTGCCCGACACCGAGGTATTCGCGGTGCGTACGCGCTCGAGCAGTGCTCCGCGCCTTGAACCGCGTGCCACTGCCCTCAAGTAGTGGTCTGCACGGGGTTCGCCTCGTCTGCGAAAGTCGGGCCAGTCGCCGTCCCCGACCACCCTTCCCCGTGGGGCGTAGTCAGAAGGGGATTCTTCCCCGCGCGCGAGGCCCGACGCCACGCCTCCCCGCGCGAAGAGGAAACGTCGTGGCGCGTCGTCCGGCCCAGGGTGCACGGCAACTGCCTCAACCGCCCCGCAGCGCCCGCGACGCACCCGCGCCGGCGCTTGGGGCTCACGTCCTGTGCCGACTCAGCGGACCGTCACTTCACGCCGTGCATCCCGCGCTTCAGCAGCGGGCTCAGCAGGAACAGCAGCACGGCGGCGGCGCCCGTCAGACCGGCGATCATCAGGAAGACCTGGCCAAAGCCGTAGCGCTGTGTCATGGGCCCCACGGTGCCGCCCGTCAGGACGTTGGCAATCGCCGCGGAGAGGAACCACACGCCCATGAACATGCCCACCAGCCGGGCCGGCGCGAGCTTGGTGACCATCGACAGCCCGATGGGCGAGAGGCACAGCTCGCCCGTCGTAATCACGAAGTACGCCAGCACGAGCCACAGGACGCTGCACTTGCCCGTGGGGCCGGCCTGCTCGGCCGCCCACCACAGCACCAGGAAGCCCAACCCGAGCTGGAGCAGCCCAAGGGAGAACTTGACCGGCGTGGACGGGTCACGCCCGCGGCGATCCAGCCATAGCCAGAACCCGGAGAACCAGACCCCCATCGCCACGATCAGCATCGGGTTGATGAAGTTGTTGACGAATGCGGCCTCCAGCTTGAAGCCGAGCACGTTCAGGTCCATCTTCTGGTCGACGAACCGCTGAATCGTGCTGCCGGCGAGCTCGAAGAACCCCCAGAAGAGCATCGAGAATACGCACAACACGATGATGACGATCATCCGGGCGCCTTCCTCGCGTGGTGCCCGCCAGGCCTCGAACAGCAGATACACCAGGACGGGCACGGAGATGATGACGGCCAGCCCCTGGACAAGCTCGGGCCGCGACATGAGGTAGGCCGCCAGCGGCAAGAAGACCAGCACGCCGATGGCCAGCGGCACCACGTTGGGCACGCCGAAGCGACCCGGCCCCAGCAGGCGGGCGCCCGCGGGCGGCAGGCCGCGGCCCGCGATCCACTTGCGACCGAAGGTGAAGATGAACAACGACACGATCATGCCCACGCCGGCGAACATGTATCCGAGGTACCAGCCCCAACGTTGCCCGGCCCCACTGGCGAAGCTGGACAGCATGGCACCGATGTTG
This sequence comes from Phycisphaerales bacterium, assembly GCA_022839625.1. Classification (GTDB taxonomy): domain Bacteria; phylum Planctomycetota; class Phycisphaerae; order UBA1845; family Fen-1342; genus JALHJL01. The sequence goes on along the minus strand of JALHJL010000052.1, from coordinate 17,366 downwards.
ATGCCGACATAGAAGATCGTGAACGCGCTGTCGCGCCGGGCGTCCTGCTGGGTGTAGAGCGTGCCAACGATGGTCGAGATGTTCGGTTTGAAGAAGCCGTTACCACAGGCCAGCAGCGCGAGGCCCAGGAAAAACATCGGTTGGAGGAACGCGGCCGTGCTGCCCGACCTCGTCAGCAGGCCGTGGGTCATCAGCGTGAACTGGGCCAGCGACATCAGGAAGCCACCGATGTAGATCGCGCGGCGCTGGCCCAGGAGGCGGTCGGCGAGCATGCCGCCGATGAACGTCGCCGAGTACACGAAGCCGAGATAGGCACCGTAGATCTGGTCCGCGCGCGCGTTGGCGCCCTCTTCGCCCAGGTGGGCGAGCACGACGCTGACCATGTACAGCGTCAGGATGCCGCGCATGCTGTAGAAGCTGAAACGCTCCCACAGCTCAGTCGAGAACAGAACGTAGAGCCCTTTGGGGTGACCCAGGAAATCGCCCGGCGGCGGGCCGCTCGGCTCGGCCGGCAAACCGGCCGCCTGTGCGTTCTCGTTACGTGATGTTGTCACGGCGGAAGCTCCCTGAAACTGGCGTCGCACAGCATTGAGTACGTCTTGGCGGACCAAGATACCGAGAAGAGTCGTTCCGCACGAGGGCCGGGCACGGGCAAAGTCCCCGGGTGGCTGGGCACGCCGGCCCGGGTGTCCGTCAAAAAAGTTTCTTCACGGACCTCCGGGGAGTTGAAGCGTCCAACGGAAGCGCTGCTTATCTTGAGGATGGAAAGCGACTTCAAGAAGCAGGAGCCTGCCGTTGGACAACGAGGAGCTTAGTCGGCTGCTGGGGGGCTGGGAAGGAGATCGGCTGGGAACCGTCGGGCGTCAGGCGGGCGCGGATCGCCAAGCGGAGGTCTGGATCGAGTTGCTGCCGCAGCCGGCTCCTGCGGGAGCGCGGCCGCCGACCCGCGACAGATTCGGCGGAATGTCTCTCGTGCCCCGGACGGGGCGAGAGAACCCAAGGCGCGGCGCGAGCCGGCGCCTAGGCCTGCGGCCGGCCCCCCGCGCCCGCGGCGCTGGATTTCTGATGCTTCTGAAACTACGATCTCCTCTGATATGGGCACCGCACTGGAAGAATCGAAGGCCCTCCTGGTCCGCCGCTGGGGCGAGCTGGGCGGCTACTGGGGCATCAACCGGACGATGGCGGAGATTCACGCCTTGCTGTTCGTCTCCGGCCAGCCGCTGTGCACCGACGACGTGATGGCCCAACTGCAAGTCTCACGCGGCAACGCCAGCATGAACCTGCGGGCCCTCGTCGACTGGGGCCTCGTGCAACGCGTGCACCGGCTCGGCGACCGCAAGGAGTACTTCCAGGCCGATACCGACGTCTGGCACATGTTCGAAACGATCATGCGCGAGCGGCGGCGGCGCGAGGTCGAGCCGATCCTCGCCACGATCGAGCGCTGCCGGCAGATGATTGCGGCCGGCGGCGGTGAACAGCGCGCCGCCGACGTGCTCGATTTCCGCCGCCGGCTGGACGAGCTTCAGGAGTTCCTCACCACGATGGGCGTGCTCTTCGAGCTGGTGGTCCAGCTTGGGAGCGGCGGTGCGAGCCAGCTCGCGCAGGTTCTCGGCCAGGCGGACGGACCGGCCGCCGCCGACACGCCCCCGACGCGGCGCACGCGCTCGGCGGGCGGCACCTCTCGGCCTTTGCGTCCCATAACAAGGAAGAAGGACAAGCGATGACTGACGCGGAACTGGCCCAGGCACTGCGGGCCGCGGCCCTGCTCGAAGGCGATTTCACGCTGCGCTCCGGCCGTAAGAGCAAGTACTATCTCGACAAGTACCTGTTCGAGACGCAACCCGCGTTGCTCCGCGAGCTGGGCCGGCGATTCGCCCGGTACGTCACGCCGGACGTGGACCGCATCGCCGGCGCGGAGCTTGGGGCGATCGCGCTGGCGGCGGCGACGGCCCTGGAAACCGGCAAGCCGTTCGTGATCGTGCGCAACGCGAAGAAGGCCGGCTACGGCACGGGCAAGCTCGTCGAGGGCAGGCTGGAGAAGGGCGAGCGCGTCCTGCTCGTCGAGGACGTGGCCACAACCGGCGGGCAGGTCATCGAGGCGTGCAAGGTGCTTCAGGACGCCGGTGTCACGGTGAGCGCGGTCGTGGTCACCGTCGACCGGCAGGAAGGCGCGCGGGAGGCGATCGAGTCCGCCGGCCTGCGGTTCGAAGCGCTGTTCACGACCAGCGATTTAGGCGTGACTATGCCGAAGTAGCATCATCCCGCCCCCTGATACGTCGTTGCCCGTCCGCGGCGACGACGCTCTGTCGTTGCGAACTCGCCACGATCGCAGGCGAAACAGGGCCAGGCCCGCCAGTGCGAGCGCGGTGAAGTTGCCCGGTTCTGGCACGAACAGGAAGTTCGGGCCAAAGCGGTAGGGCGCTGCGCCGTTCGGGTCTACGAGGTTTGGGGGTAACGCCAACCCTGATCCGACGCCCCAGCGCGCGATCACATAGTTGATCGCCGGATTCGGCTGAAACTGCGGGATATTCGCTATGTGGTAGTCAACATCCGGCCAATTGTGGGTCGCGGTGTGAAAGGCTACGACATAATGCACCCCTGGGCTAAGCGTGACAGTGGGCACCGGCACATAGCGGAAATTGTCCACTAGCATGTCACCCGTTCCTGGGCTCATCGTGCCAGAAGTCAGGAGGGTTCCACCGGCATTGAACAAACCAACCGGGTACGCGAGGCTGAAACCGTCGGGGGTTGTGTCGGGCATGCTGTTGGGGGGATTCGCGATATCCAGTAGCCCGATGTGCGTCACCTCAATCGGGGAGTTGACGGTGAATTCCCACCCGTGATTCGTATTGGCGAGTGCATCGCCCCAGACGGTCATCTCGGCGGGATTCAGGTCGACAGCCACCTCACTCGCGACAGTCGTGGCGACCCACGCAGTGACGATGACTAACCCGAATCCGCGCGTTACCTTCGATTCCCGCATCAGGTGCTCCTGTCGGCAACCGATCGTCCCGACCGGTCATCTGCTTGCCTCGGCATACGGCCCTGCCATGCCGACGGGATGCAGACGATACATGACTTCTAATCACTTCTAGGCGGGTTACGCCGTGAGAGTCAAGCGTTGGCCGCGCAGCCGGTGCATGCCGCCTCGGGGTGAGGATGGAGTCGGCCAGCCGTCAGCCAAGCGCGGCCGGCGCGCACAGATTGCTCGTCGTTGCGCTCCTCGGGATGAACTGAGGCGCCGCGGCCTCGGCCATGATGCTCTTGCGGCCGCGCTCCGTTCGCGGATAATGACCGCCTTTGCCGCGCACGCTGAGCCGCAGAACCCAACAGGAAGGGCTGTTCATGATCACCCCGGAATCCGCCCCCGAGTTTCCGCGTCAATTCGTCGCCCCCGAGGCCGACTTCGGCACGTGGGAGACCGCCGAGCCGTACTTCAAAGAGCTTGCCGAGCGGCCAATTGCGGCGGTCGCGGAACTCGAGAAGTGGCTCATCGACGCGAGCGAGCTGGAGGCCTGCTTCGATGAGGAGGGCACGCAGCGTTACACGGCGATGACCTGCCAGACCGATGACCCCGAGCGCCAGCAACGCTACCTGCACTTCATCGAGAACGTGCAGCCGCACGCGGAGCCGTGGCGAGACAAGCTGCGGCGGAAGTTCGTGGCCCACGCGGAGAAGCTGCCGCTGCCCAAAAAGCGGTACGAAGTGCTGGAGCGCAGCCTGCGGAACGCGATCGAGCTGTACCGCGAGGAGAATATCCCGCTGCTCGTCGAAGACCAGAAGCTGAAGACCGAGTATCAGAAGATCACCGGCGCGATGACCTGCACGTACGACGGCCGGGAGCAGACGCTCCAACAGATGGCGCGTTACCTGGAGGAGCCGGACCGCAAGGTGCGTGAGGAGGCCTGGCGGCTGGGGGCCGACCGTTTCCTGCAAGACGCGGCGGCGCTCGACGAGCTTTTCGCGAAGATGGTCGCGCTGCGGCACCAGATCGCGAAGAACGCGGGCTGCCAGGACTTCCGCGAGTACGCCTTCCGGGCGATGGAGCGCTTCGACTACACGCCGGCCGACTGCCTGGCCTTCCACGACGCCATCGAGAAAGTGTCCGTGCCCGCGGTCAAACAGCTCGCCGAAGAGCGGAAACGCAAGCTCGGTCTGACGTCGCTGCGGCCGTGGGACCTGGCCGTCGATCCGGAGAATCGCCCGCCGCTGCGGCCCTTCCAGACGGACGAGGAGCTGGCCGCCGGATGCAGCCGGATCTTCCGCAAGGTCGAGCCCGAGCTGGGCCGGGTCTTTGACACGCTGCGCACGCGGGACGTGCTCGACCTGGGCAGCCGCAAGGGCAAGGCGCCGGGCGGCTATCAGGCGACGTTCGCCGAGCGGCGCTTGCCGTTCATCTTCATGAACGCGGTCGGCACGGAGACCGACGTGCGCACGCTGCTGCACGAGGGCGGGCACGCATTCCACACCTGGGCTTGCCGCCACGAGCCGTTCCTCGCGTACCGGACGGCCCCGCTCGAGTTCGCCGAGGTCGCCTCGATGGGGATGGAGTGCCTGGCGCTGCCGCACACGCGGGAATTCTTCGGCGACGAGGCGGACCGGGCGACGAAGCGGTTTTTCGAGAAGATCGTCGGGTTCTTCCCGTTCATGGCGTCGATCGACGCGTACCAACACTACGTGTACACGCACGTCGACGCGGGCCTGGAGAGCTGGAAAGACCACTGGCAGTCACTGACCCGGCGGTTCGCGTCCGAAGTGGACCTGTCCGGGCTCGAGCGACACGACCGGCAGAGCTGGCAGAAGAAGCTGCACATCTTCGAGGTGCCGTTCTACTACGTGGAGTACGGCATCGCGCAGCTCGGTGCCTTGCAGGTCTGGAAGAACTCGCTGGCGGACTACGTGCAGGCGGTCGCGCTGTATCGCTGCGGCCTGGCCCTGGGCGGGGCGCGCCCGTTGCCGGAGCTGTTCAGCGCCGCCGGCTGCAAGTTCGACTTCTCGGAAGACACGCTGCGGCCGCTGATCCAGGCGGTGATGGCGAGCATCGCCGCGCTGTAACGGCCGGGTTCCGCGCCGCGCGCCGGCTTTACGAGCCGGACAGCAATGCGACGAACGGGTTGATGTCGCCGAAGTCGACCTGTCCGTCCTGGTTGATGTCTCCGTTGGCCGCCGGGCAGCACGGGAAGGCCCCGGCATACGCGGCGGGGTTGCTGAGCGCCAGGACGAACGGGTTGATGTCGCCGAAGTCCGCCAGCCCGTCGCAGTTCAGGTCGCCGCGTAACACGGGCGGGTGGTTGTACCGGAAGACGAGCAGCCCCATCTGCGGCAGCGTGATCCAGGCCGAGTACGGCATGCCGTCGTAGGGCCCGCCGTTGGTCACGACCAAGCCTCCGTTGCCGACGCCGTCGCCCAGGTAATCGGCCGCCTGGCTGTTCAGGATTTCATACCAGTTGCCGTCCTGCGGGAAGCCGATCTGGTAGTTGTACAGATCGCTGTTGTTGAAGCTCGCCACGACGATCAAGTCGTTGCCGTCGGCGCACCAGCGGTGGAACGCGATGACGTTGCCGGATTCGTTGAGGTGATGCACCTGGTAGCCGGCGTCCGAGCGGAAGCCGCAGTTGTTCTTGCGGATGCAGATTGCGTCATGGAAGAACCGCACGATGGGCGCGCGGCTGACAGCCTTGGCCCAGTCGATGCGGTTGTTCCACCCGCTGCCGAAGGGGATGCTCTCGAGCCACTCGCCGCCCTGGAGGAACATGGGAATCCCGGGCACCAGCAGGGTCAGGCCCTGGGCCAGCTTGCCGCGTCCCTTGGCCCACACGCTGTACGGATCGCCGCCGTCGATCATCACCGGCAGGCGCGTCTCGTTTCCGGCCTCGTCGTGGCCTTCGACGTAGCGCACGAGGTGCGTCTTGTTGGGGTAATCGTCGGCCACCAGTGCCGCCCGGATCTTCCACATCTCCGGGTCGCCGAAGGCCGCGTCGTTGATCCCCTGCCGCAGGTCGTCGACCCAGGCGTCGTGCCACTGCGTGTCGAAGCCGGCGCCGCCTGCGCCGGTGGTATACGTGATCCACTGGTCGTTGGGCAGCTCTTCGGCGATGGAGATGGCGTCCACCTTGCGCCGGTCGATGTTGTCATTGATCCGCTGCATGAGGGCCCAGCCCGCGGGCTGCCCCTGCGGGAAGATCCAGTTGTCCCGCATGTAGCGCGTGGCGTCCATACGGAAGCCGTCCACGCGGTACTCCTCGAGCCAGTGCAGCACGTTGTCCGCGAAGTAGTCCGCCACCTCCGGCCGGTCGAAATCGGCCTGCGAACCCCAGGGCGTCTGCACGGCGCTGGGATAGTCGAAGTAGATCTGCGTGCCGTCGTAATACCACAGGTAATTGCCGCTGTTGGAGAAGTGGTTGTAACAAATGTCCAGAACCACCGCGATCCCGTGCTGGTGCAGCACGTCAACAACGTACTTCAGATCGTCTGGACTGCCGTAGGCGTTCTCCACCGCCCACTGGTTGGTGGGGTTGTAACCCCACGATTCATAGTAGTCGAACTCGGTGATCGGCAGGAGCTCGACGACGTTGACGCCCAGGTACAGAAGATGGTCCAGGTGCGTATCGACGATGTCCCGCAGCCGGCCCATGCGGTTCAGTCCGTCGTTGAAGCCGGAGAACGTGCCGACGTGCAGCTCGTAGATGATCATGTCTTCGAACGCGGGCGTCGCGTGGCCCTGGTCGGACCAGGCATACGCCCGCGGGTTGATGACGTAGGTGTTGTCGTTGTCCGACGGGTTCATCGCCCGGCCGCGGGCGTCGGGCTTCCACACCGTCCCCGGCTGAAACACGTACTTGTACTGCTGCCCCGCGTTCACCGGCGCTGCCACCTTGCGCGTGAAATAACCGCCGCTCTTGGTCATTGGCAGCGAGGTCGTGCTCCAGCCATTGAACTCGCCGGCGACATTCGCCGACGTCGCATTCACGGCCCACACCTTGAAAACGGCCCCACCGTCGCTGGTCAACGTCGCCCCAAGCGGCGCATGGCTCAGCGTCACGAAGTTCAGCGTCCAGCCGCTGGCCGGCGGGGCGTCCGACATGCCGCCCGGCCCCAGGTAGTCGGTGTCCGCCCCGTCCGTCAGCTCGATGTAATACTCGAGCGTCCCGGTCGGCGACGAGGCGGGCACTACGGCGGTCCACACGTCATACACCCCGCGGGTGTACGACCAGCCCGCGTCGACCCACACGGGCGCTCCGGCGTTCACGTAGACGCGCGCGGAGGTGATGTCGTAGTGGTAGGTCTGGAACGCCACGGTGAAGCTCTCCCCGTTGATCGGGCACCGCGGCGAGCGGTCAAGCCAGGCAATGTGGCTGACGCCGTTCCATTCGACATTGTTGTCGTGAGTAGCCGCCAGGGCGGGGACCGCTAGCGCTGCAAGAACCAGGGCACGGGTGAACATGGGCTGACCTCGCTTGGGGAACAGTGCGTTGCGCATCGCCGACCCGGGCGCGCTTCCGGCGGATCGTCTCATGCCAGATTGTACGCAGCCGGACCTCCAGGTAAGTCGGACGCACCGGCTGCTCACGCCGGTAGACAAAGCGGGCGCGGGCTGCGCCGCCCGCGCCCGCCGGTTTCCTTGCCCCTGCGCGGCGATTACCGCCGGCGGTTGAGCAGCCCGAGCAGGCCCACCAGCAGCAGCGACGCCGGCTCAGGAACGTAGAAGGCGCGATAACGTCCGTGGGGCAGATCGAGCTGGAAGCGGAACAGCTCGTTGTCGCCCCAGCTATCGAACTGGGCGTTGGCGGCCCAACGGCCGAAGTCCGCACCGATCGAGATCTCCCAGTCGGCCGAGCCTCGGAACTTGAAGTAGTGCGTGCCGGCCGTGGGGATCCAGGCGTCCGCCTCGTAGAACCCGTTGCCCAGGTCGTTCATCAGGATGGGGTTGTTGCCCCAGTCCGTGAAGTCGCCCACCAGCTCCCAGGGGTTGCCGTCGGGGTAATAGCCGACCCGGTTCTCTGGCGGGAGCCAGCCTTCCAACAGATCCTCGGGATCGGGAAGGGGCTCGTAGAAGATGTGCAAGTCCAGCGGGCGGCCCGCCGGGTACGTGGCATACACGTTGCTCGGCGGGAAGTTGATGCTCCAGCCCTCGTTGGCCACCTTGAACTCGTACCGCGTTCCCGGGGCCTGGCCCGAGATGTCAATCACCGCGATGAACGTGCCGTCCCCCTGGTCCACCATCGGGTTGCTCGTGCCCCAGCCGTTGAAATCTCCGCGGGCGTACATCTGGTCGGCCAGCGCGCCGCTCGCCAACACTCCGACCGCCAGAACCGCCAACAGCACTCGTCTCATCTCTGACTCCTCCTCGTGATCCAAGAAACCTCAATCCACCAGGTTGCCTCTATCTCGGCGGCGAGCCCCGCGGCCCGCGCCCGTCTCCTCTATAAGTGTCCGTTGAAAGAGGGGACTGGCTCCGCGCCGGCGGGCTTTCGCGGGAGCGCTGCATGCTTCTCTCGCGGTGCCTGTGCCCTCTTTCAACGGACTGCTATCCACTACCCGTTCGCCGCGCCTACGGGCACGTAATCGGACCGGGGCACGTGCAGCCGGTGCCACACTGGGTCATGAGCGCCACAAACGGATTGATGTCGCCGAACGAGCCCTGTCCGTACGTCCCGTCGCAGTTGATGTCGCCGTTCCCCTCGTGGCAGCCGGGGAACGCAGTCTGCCACGCCGCGAAGTTCGACAGGTACAGCACGAACGGGTTGATGTCGCCGAAGTCGATCAAGCCGTCGCAGTTCAAGTCACCGATGCAGCTTGTGACGGCCGGCTCGACCTCGATCTTCGCCGTGCCCACCAGCCCGTTCACCCAGAAGGTGACGTTGTCCGTGTCGGCCCCGACCGTGAACGACCAATCCGCGGTATTGGTGCTCCGCTGGTCCCAACTGATCGAGTCCCAGGTGCCGGTCTTGACGGCCTTCCAGGCGTAGCCGCCCGCGGGCAGGTTGACCGTCAGCTTATGAATCCCGCCGCCCTGGTCCGCCATCAGGCCGTGCGGGTCGCTGTTGTTCCAGTCGCTCCCGCCCAGCTCGGACAGGAAGCTGCCGACCGCAGTCCACGTGCCCGCATCCGCACTCACGCCCAGCCGGTCCCGCGTCGGCGACCAGCCGTCCGCATAGTAGTTGCCATCGTAGGTCAGCGTGATTGCCCCGGTCGCGTCGGCGTAGAACCAGCTATTCGGCCCGGAGGGAACCGTGTTCGACCATGTCCCATCGGTGACCTTCCACTGATACCGTCCGCCCGGCGTCAGACCAGTAAACGTGATGGTCCAGATACCGCTGCCCGGGGGCGTTTCCGTCATCGGGTTCGCATCAGGTACCCACTGAGTTGGGCTTTGCATCTCACCCGCCGCGTGCGGCGTCGTGATCGTGGGTTCCGCGCACGGATCGTCATCGCAGTTGGTGCCCGGACCGATGAACCGGCCGCCGCACTGGAACCGCAGCACGACCGAGCACTCGATGTCCACGCAGCAGGCGCCCAGGTCACACGGGCTGTCGCCGCAGTTGGTGTAGTCGCCGCGATAGATGCCGCCGGCCGTGAGGCACTCGGCCTCGGTCTTCAGGCTGCATACCTGGCCGGTGCAGCAGGCGCCCGCCGGATCGAGCAGGCAGGGGCAGCCTTCGCAGGTCGTCCCGGCACCGCCCCAGGTGCCGCCGAGCTGGTTGCACTGGGTTTGCTCACGAATCAAACACTGGCCGCTGTAGCCATCGTCGATGCAGCACCGCCCCTGCGGGGTCGCGTTGCACGGATTGCCGTCGCAGTTTGAGTTGTCGCCCAGATACGTGCCGCTGGACGCCGCACATTGCGCCTGCGTCTTGATCGAGCAAGTCGTGCCCACGCAGCACGCGCCCGTGGGCGTGGGCGCCGCAGGAACCGTGAACGGAACCTGAATGCCGAACGCCAACGTCTGGAAGTTCACGTTCCGCGGCTCACCCGGGTTGTTCGGGACCAGGCCGGCCAGGCCCCACAGGACCTGATTGGAGACCCAGTCGTGCTGCTGACCGTTGATGAAGGCGGTGACGGTGAATGCGCCGCTCGGGTTCCCGATGGCCGAGAGCGGAATGGCCAGCTCGATGCCCGTGAGCACGCCCGTACCGTCGTCGATGCCGAAGCCGCCGATTACCCCCTGGACATTGCTGTTGTCCACCGTGCACAGAATGGTCGGCGCGCCCGGGTCGCCGCCGGTCAACGCTCCGCCGCTCGTGTTGCACTTGTCGGCGCCGGACCCGCAGAAATAGTAAACGCCGGGGTTCCCCGCGCTAACGTACAGCTCGGCATAATCGACGTTGACCGCGACCGGATCGCCGAAACACTCGACCGAGACCCAGTAATCCGCTGCAAAACCGCTCTGAAAGGTCAGGCCGTTGCCGCTGCCGTCGTCCGACATGCGCAGCAGCTTGGCCCCCGGGGGACCCGGGTTCGTCGCCAGCAGCCGGTTCTGTCCGCCCGCCCGCGTGTCGAAGAACAGCTCAAGCTGGTTGCCGTTTGTTTCCAGATTGCCGGCCAGCACCAGGTACAAGGTGCCCTGGTACACTACGCCGTAGACCGCGTCCAGCTCGGACCCGTTGCACACGTCCGGCCGGCCCAGCGAGGCATCGCCGAAACCGGTCGACGTGTCCTGAACGGCCAGCGCCGGCCCGTATAACGTCTCCGCCGCGGAGCCGTCCATCACCGGCGGCCCGGCCAGCACCGCCGCGCTCAGAAGCAGTAAGCCAGTCGCCAAGCTACACAGACGTGTCATGTTGTGTCTCCCAATTGTGCAAGGTCACCTGTCCCACATTCCCTGACGATGCGCACAGGCAGGCTCCGACTAGGACACTTTGCCACCGTGTCCCGGCCCGAGTGTGCCGTATGCTCCAATGTGTGCTTCTTCTCCTCAAACCGCCACTTTGCCGCGGCACTCCTCCCACTCGTCAGCAGCAACTCGCCCTGCTGCGCCTACCGCAAACCGGGGCATTCGACCCTGAATCTAGCGGATTGCGCTGCCCAAGTCAACGAAAACCCGGACGTTACGCCGCCCTGCCGCCGGCCCATGTGTGCGCTTTTTTCCCGCCGCCGGCAGTCGGCTGGCCGGGCGGAGACGCCCCAGCCGGAACGGCGCGGGGGCAGGGTGGGGGTTGCTGCGCCGGCGTTTTCACCCTCCCCCTGTCCCGTCCCAGAGAGGGCGGGGGCTCGCCAGGTGCTCTCAGTCGTCTGTGCGGGCCTCGGGCAGCCAGCGTTCCATCTCCTCCATGAGGTATGCGAAGCGCCGCATGGCGGCCTCGATCGGGGCGGCCGTCGTCAGGTCCACGCCCGCCCGGCGCAACAACTCCAACGGGTAATCCGAAGACCCTGATCGGAGCAACGCCAGGTAGGCCTCCAACGCGCCCGGCTCCGACGCCAGCACCTTTTCCGCCAGGGCGGCGGCGGCGGAGTAGGCCAGCGCATAGCGGAATACGTAGTGATTCATGTAGAAGTGCGGGACGCGCGCCCAGTAGATCGCGTGCTCCGGATCGCGCACCACGTCCGCGCCCCAGTACTCGTGGAACGTGTCGAGATAGAGCTGTCCGAGCCGCTCCGCGGTCAGCGGCTCGCCCCGCTGGGCCGCCGCATGGGCTTCATACTCGAATTCCTGGAACATGACCTGCCGCAGCGTCGTGGTCAGCAGGTTGTCGATCTGCTCGTTGAGCAGCCGCAGCTTCTCCTGGGGCGTCGCCGCCCGGCGCAGGCGATACTCCTCGACAAGCAGCTCGTTGAAGACCGCCGCCGTCTCCGTCGTGACGCCGTCACAGCCCCCGTAAACCTTGGGCTGGTGCCGGTGTGTCAGCAGGCCATGGAGGGAATGGCCCAGCTCGTGGGCCAGGATGGACATGTCGCGCGGCGTGCCGTTGTAGTTGACGAGGATGTACGGCGGCGTGCCGTACGAGCCCCACGAGTAGCCGCCCGGCCGCTTGCCCTGCGTCTCATACACGTCCACCCAGCGCGACGCGAAGCACTCCTCCACGAGCGCGCCGTACTCCGGCCCCAACGGCTGCAAGGCGGCGGCGATCATCCGCACGGCATCGTCATACGGGATTTCGGCCTGCCCGCCGTCGGCGATCGGCTGGTAGAGGTCCCAGACGTGCAGTTCATCCAGGCCCAGCACGCGCTTGCGCAGCGCGGCCCAGCGGTGCAACAGCGGCAGGTGCCGATGCGCGGTCTCGACCAGCGTGGTGTACACCGCCGGCGGCAGGTTGTCCGGGTGGAGCACGGCTTCGAGCGCGCTGTCGAAGCCGCGGGCCCGGGCATAGAAGAGGTTTCGCTGGACGGCCCCGTGGAGCGTTGCAGCCAGCGTGTTCTGAAATCGCGCGTAGCCCTGCATGCCTTCGAGAAACGCCGCCTGTCTCAGCCGGCGGTCCGAGTGGCGGACGAACCTGTCGAAACGAGCGCCCGTGAGCGCCACTTCCTTGCCCAACTCGTCCACGACCGTCGGCAACGGCAGCTCGGCGCCCCGCAACACGCCGTAGATTTCCTCCGGACTGGCGGCCAGCGCACCCGACATGGCGAGCAGCTCTTCTTCGCGCCGGGGGAGAACATGCGTCCGCTGACGCAGCACGTTTTCGAAGTAATGGCCGTAAATGCGCAGTCCGGCGTGGTCCTGGCACCAGGCCCGCAACTGCGGCTCGGGTTGGGCGAGTACGGCCGGCTCGATCCACGCCGTGGCGCGCCCAAGCGAAACATACAGGGCCGTGGCGCGGTTTTTCAGTGCCAGGGCCGCCTGATCGCGCGTGTCCTGGTCGGAGAGCTGGGCGGCGTAAACGAGCAGCTTGTCCACGAGCCAGCGCGTGTCGTCGCGCAGGGTCAGCGTGGCCAGCAGGGCCTCCGGCGTTTCCCAGGCGACCCCCTTCTGGTTGTCCAGCCGGTCAATGTCCGCCACAGCCCTGGCGAAGTCCGCCTCCCATGCCGCGGCATCGGCGTACATGAGCGCCAGGTCCCAGCGATATTGCTCGGGGACCTGGCTGCGCGTCGGCGCGCCTTCCTGGGTCCAAGCGACCGGACAGCACGCGAGGGTGAGGGCGAGTAGTTGCACAAGACGGCGGGGGCGTAAGCGGGCGATCATTGGGGTTGCTCCAGGGCGGCCGGTCCGAGCACTGGTCCGCCGGCGCGTCGGGCCGAAAGCCGATCGAATTGCAACGTATCCCCGGTGGGGCGGCCCGACAAGGCACGTGTGTCAGCGGCGCGGATGGCGCGCGCCACAAAGCACGGTCGCGCTGGGGTCCACGTTGCCGCAGCCGAACGCTGCCCTTGACACGGAAATGCCTTTTGTGGGTAGCGGCCGAGCTTCTGCTCGGCCGACCACCGACCCGAAGGTCGGCCGCTGCCGCGTTCCCGTCTTCCCGCCCTCCCGCGTTCGCACGCACGCTACCGCGGCCAGGCGGCGTTCGTGAACCGGCCGTTCTTGCTGATGACCTTGCCATCGACTTCGATCGTCCCGCCTTTGCGCAGGTCGCAGACCATGTCCCAGTGCAGCCCGCTTTCATTCTTGCTGCCGCTCTCCGGGTAGCCGGTGCCGACCGCGAGGTGGAACGTGCCGCCGATCTTCTCGTCGAAGAGCGTGTTGCGCGTGAACCGGCGAATGCCGTAATTCGTCCCAAATGCCAACTCACCCAGAATGCGGGCGCCCTTGTCCTGATCGAGCATCTGAATGAGGAATTCCTCGTTCTTCGCGGCCGACGCATCGACCACCTTGCCGGCCTTGAACGTCAGCCGCACGTCGACCGCCTCGCGCCCCTGCCACACCGCCGGGTACGTGAAATACACCGTGCCCTCGGTCGCGTCTTCCAGCGGGCTCGTGAAGACCTCGCCATCCGGAAAATTCAGGTGCCCGTCGCAGTTGATCCAGCGCCGCCCCTGAACGCCCAAGCGCACGTCCGTGCCGCCGGGGGCGCGCAGCCTCACTTCATGCTTCTTGTTCAGGAAGTCGCACAGCCGCCGCTGGGCGACGCCGAGCCGCTTCCACGCCGCCACCGGGTTCGGCAGGTCCAGTTTGCCGCCGCGGAACACGAAGTCGGCGTAGTCGGCCAACGACATGTCGGCGTCCTGGGCGGCGGCGTTGGTCGGGAACTGCGTGCCCACCCAGCGTGCGTGGTCGGGGTCGGTCTTCGGCTTGGCGGCCCGCTTCAACAAGAGGTTGACGATCGGCCGGCGGCCCTGGCTGAGCAGGGCCTGGTTGGCCGGCTTCACGCCGGACAGGGCGCGCGTGTTCTCGTCGCCCCAGAACGCGATGTACGCCTGGCACGTGCCCATCATGCGCTTCTCGAAAGGCGAGACGTGCCGGAGCTGCGCCGCACTGCCGTGCTTCAGGTGGATTTCCTTGCAGCGGTCCGATGTGAGCTTCACCCACGGATGCCCGCCGGCCGCGAGCACCGCCCGGAACACGGCGGCGACGCCGGGCTCCGCGACCGTCGCGCCCGTAATGACGACCAGGTCATCCTTCTTGACGCCGACACTGTAGTTGACGAGGACGCGGGCGAGCTTGTCCAAACGCGGGTCGTGCATGAGTCACTCCGTGGCATTCCGATACCGGTCCTGGCCCTCGCCCGGCACCGTCCCTGCCCGGGAGGGGTGCGCGAGCCGTTCGGCCGGACAGATCTCACTCAAGGGTTGCATCACAAAACTGCGCTCCCACATCCGCGGGTGTGGCACGCGCAGGCCGGGCTCCTCGACGACCTGTCCCCGGTACAGGAGCAGGTCGAGGTCGAGCGTGCGCGGACCGTTGCGCACCGTCCGCGCCCGCCCGTGGCGGCGCTCGATCTCCAGCATGCGCGCCAGCAACGCCTGCGGAGACAACTCGGTGGCCAGCTCGGCGGCGGCGTTCAGGTAGGAGGGTTGACCGGGCGGGCCGCCGACGGGCTGTGTTTCATGAAACCCGGAACACGCGAGCACCCGGATCTCGCCGTTGGCACCGAGCTCCGCGAGCGCTTCGCGAAGATGCCGGCCCCGGTCGCCCAGGTTTGAGCCCAGCGCGATGAAGATGCCGCCGGTCACCATCGGATCGCTGCCATGCGCTCGATCGCGGTTTGGATACGGTCCACCGAGACGTTGAGCGCGAAGCGCACGTACCCCTCGCCGGTCGGCCCGAAGCCAATGCCCGGCACGCCGACGACGTCGGCCTCGTCCAGCAACCGGTTGCAAACCGTCATCGAGTCGTAGCCGACCGGCACGCCTGCCCAGACATAGAACGTGGCGTCGGGCGCTGCGGCGCGAAAGCCCAGTTTGCGCAGGCCGTCGCAGAACGCACGGGCCCGCGCCCGGTACAGCTCGCGCATCTGGCTCAGCTCCGGGCGGTCGAGGTTGGCGTACGCTTCGCACGCCGCCTCCTGGATCGCGGCGAAGACGCCGCTGTCGAGGTTCGCCTTGATACTGCCCAGGGCGGCGATGGCCTCCCCGTTGCCGGCCACGAAGCCGATGCGCCAGCCGGTCATGTTGAAGGTCTTGGACGCCGAGTGAAACTCGATCGCCACGTCGCGAGCGCCGGGCACTTGGAGGATGCTGGGCGGCGGGTTGTGGCCGAGGTAGAGGTCGTTATAGGCGGCGTCCTGGGCGATGAGGATGTTGTGGCGCCGCGCGAACTCGACGGCCCGCTCGTAGAAGGCCAGGGTGGCGGTCGCCGCGGTCGGATTGTTGGGGTAGTTGAGGAACATGAGGACCGCATCGCGGGCAACGGCGGCCGGGATTGTGGCGAAGTCGGGCAGCCAGCCGCCCGCTTCGGTGAGCTCCAGGGTGTACGGCCGGCCGCCGGCGAAGATCGTGCTGGCGCGGTAGACGGGGTATCCCGGCGAGGGCACGATCACCGTCTGCCCGGGATTCACCAGCGCCAGCGGCAGATGACCGATGCCCTCCTTGCTGCCGATCAGGGCCAGCAGCTCCCGGTTCGAGTCCAGGTCCACGGCGTAGCGTCTCTGGAAGAACGCGGCGATCGCGCGGCGGAAGCCAGGGGAGCCGCCGCCGAGGGGGTAGGGGTGGTTCTCGGGCCGGGTGACGGCCTGCTGCATGCAGGCGATGATGAACGCGTGTGTGGGCTGGTCGGGGTCGCCGACGCCGAAGTCGATGATGTCGCGTCCGGCCTCGCGGGCGGCGCGCTTCTTGCGGTCGATTTCGGCGAAGAGGTAGGGCGGCAGGGCCGCCAGCCGGTCGCTTCGGGTGACGCGCATGATTCACTGCACTCCTTGCGCCTGGCGTGCTGCGACAGGACGCAAGCCCAGCAGTCTAGGCGCCCCCGCCCGGCCCGACAAGCGGGGCGGGCCGGCTCCGCGGCGGCGCGCAGGCCCTTGCAATTTCGTGCCGCGCGCGCAGAATGGTGTACTAGGAAACTGCGGATTCCTTGAAAGGAACGACCATGACCAAGCGCAAGCCGCAAATCAACTTCCAGGTCGAGGAACCGATGAAGGTCCTCTACGAGGAGGCCCACATGTGGGGCCACTGGGTCACCCGTTTCTGCGCCGCCGGTCTGCTGCTGATGGTCGAGGACCCCGTGCTGCGGCGCCGGGCGCTCAATCGGCTGCGGGAATGGGAGGCGCAGTACGCCGGCGCCTCACCCGAGGAAATCCGGGCCTTCGTGCAAGGCGCCGAAACCGCAATGCAGCGCGGTGCTCAAGGTAGTCGGCCAGCCCCGAAAGCTCGCCCGGCGCGAAAACCGGCAAAACGCGGTAAATCCGGATGAGCTGCCGCCGCCGCGCGCAGTCGACACACGTCTGAGTCTTTAACATTGTCGCACACCTCTCGTGCCGGCCCGTTCAGCGCGACGGACCTTGACGGCCGTCCGCGGAACGGGCGCTCTCCAACGCGGGCGGCCCGCCGTCCCTGGCGTCCGATTCCCTGGCCTGCTTCGCCCGCATTCTTCGGGAGGCATTCGCACGCGCGAATCCGGACGCCGCAATTGTACGGTGTATGTTAGGTATTGTAAAGCTCGCTTGCGCGTCCGCCTCGCTCGCGGGGCCGCACGTCGTCCCGACGCTCTCCCGAGCGCCGCCGGGGTCGTCGCAAGCGGCTACCGTTACCGGACCGATAGACCTTCGGCGTGGTCATGTACGGGCAAACACCCGTATTATGGGAACTTACCCACCACCCATGTAGGGTAAACCCCAGCCCGCCAGTCCCCTCGTCGCCGCTTCAAACGTGCGCGGAACTTGCGGCCTTCCAAGCCGCGACGAGTTCAACGTTGGCCTGACCTAACCCGGATACATCTCACGAGTTTGACGTTGGGCGCGCGTAGCGATGGCCTCCGGGCCTTGTAAGCTGGGCATCGAATGAAGGTGGCCTGGTGCAAGGTGAGGAGGCCACTGGTGACAGAGCGTGACGGCCAACGG
>JALHJL010000101.1 GCA_022839625.1 Phycisphaerales bacterium | reverse complement strand
GGTGTGGATGCGCAGCAGCACGTCGCGGAAGTAAGCGAAGGGATCGACCCCGGCCAGTTTGCAGGAGACGACCAGGCTGTACAGGACCGCCGCGCTCTCAGCACCACCCTCACTTCCGGCAAAGAGCCAGTTCTTGCGGCCGATCACGAGCTGCTTGATCTGTCGCTCCGAGTGGTTGTTGTCGATCGCCAGGAATGGCGCCTCGGTGTAACGGGTCAGCGCCTTCCAGTTGTTGAGCGTATAGCCCAGCGCTTCGCCCAGCGCACTACGCGGCAGAACGATCAGCGACAACCGGTCCAGTTCGGCCCGCACCTGAGCCAGACGCCGCCGTCCACGGAGTACAGCCGGCCGATCAGCGTGAGCACACGCCGCGCTTCGGGGCCGTGCGAGCCCTGGGCGTCGAAGAACTTCCGCCGGGCGTGCGCCCAGCAGGCGACTTCGGTCACGTCGCCCCCGGCACAGATGCGGTTGTAGCCCGCGAAGGCATCGGCCTGCAGATACCCGCGGTAGCCCTTCAGGAACGACTCCGGCCCATCCCGCTTGCGCGAGTTGGTGTACTCGAACACGACGTCATCCCGCTCGCCGATGTACACCCACATGTACCCGCGCCGCGAGCCGATCGGCTTGACGCTCGGGTCCAGTACCGTGATCGGGGTATCGTCCGTATGGATCTTGCGCGAGGCCCGCACGCACGGCTTCAGCGCCTCCACGATCGGGGCCAGCGTGGTGGCGACGTAGGCCACCCAGCCGCACAACGTTGAACGCGGCAGCTCCAGGCCATACCGGCGATAGATCTGCTGCTGACGGTACAGCGGCAGCGCATCGGCGTACTTGCTCGTGATCAACTGCGCCAAAAAGCCCGGCCCCGGCACGCCCTTGTCCAGCGGCCGCGGCGGCAACGACCCGATGCTGACGTGCCCCTGGCACTGCCGGCAGGCGTACTTGTAGCGCACATAGCGGTTCACGAAGAACCGGGCGGGTACGACCTCCAGCTCTTCGGTCACGTCCTGGCCGAAGATCGCCTTGGGCGCGCCACAGTCCGGGCAGGTGCGCTCATTCTCGGGCGGATGAATCTCGTGAATCTCCCGCGGCAGATTCTCCGGCAGCGGCCGGCGACCTTTATGCCGTTTGCGACGCCGGGGCGGCGGGTCGGGCTCGTCGTCGTCGGGTGTCACCGTTGCGGCCGGCAGCGCTTCAGCCGGGGCCAAGGCGTCTCCGAACAGCCGGCCCTGGCTCGGATCGTCGGGCAGCTTCTCACTGCGACGGCCAAACAACATCCGCGTGAGATACGCGACCTGCTGCTCCAATTCCAAGATCCGCGCTTGCAGCACCGCCACGTCCGTGGGCGGTTCAGTAGACTTCTGTGGAATGCTGGAGGGCTTCAAGACGGGCGGCTCGCTCGGGAAGACCACAGACCACAGACGTCCTTGACTGTGGTGGACTCCTTATACCAACTTCGGCGCGAATGTCAAGAGCGAACACTGCAACAACCACGTAAATCAAGCCGTTTTCTCAGGCTTCCAGCGCGGCCGCCGCCGCGCGTGCGCCAGATCAATTCCTTCCAGGATCAAGGCCAATTCGGCCGCTTCCAGTTCGGCTCGCGACCGCCCCGGTTGCTCGAACGCCGCCAGCCGGAACACCCCTTTCTCCAACCGCTTGTAATACAGACAGAGGCCGCTGCGGTCCCACAGCAGGATCTTCGTCCGGTTGCGCCGCCGGTTGAAGAACACGAACAGGTGCCCCGAGAGCGGATCTTCTTTCAGCACGTCCCGCGTCAGTGCCGCCAGACCATCCAGGCTGCGCCGCATATCCGCGGGCGCCAGACTGACAAAGATGCGCACCGTCGGCGGCAGCGTCAGCATGCCGCGACTCGGCCAGCGCCGCACGCTTGGCCCCCTGCGGCCGTGCCCAACGCCTGTACCAGCCGCGCCACCCGCTCCGGATCAAAATCAGCCGGTAGACGCAGGCCTACGCCGCTCGGCAACACCAACTCGTAACCCAACCCGCCACGTACGGGATGGGACGGCAACGCCAGCTCCACGAATGCCGCGTGCCCGGCGCTCCGCGTCACGCGCTGGCGACCGCCGCGGGGCCTGCCCGGGCTGCCCCGCAAACGGCGCTTCCACCACGCCAGATTCACCGCCCTGAGCCCCCGCCGCCGACAGAACTCGGCCTGACTCAGGCCACTCTGTTCCCACTCGCCCAGCAACCGCTGCCAATACGCCGCACGCTCCGACATGCCGCACCTCCGACCGCATGTTCGCAAATCGAGGGCGCACAATTCAAGACGTGATTCGTCGAGCGCTCACCGGCGCTCCGCGTCACGCGCTGGCGACCGCCGCGGGGCCTGCCCGGGCTGCCCCGCAAACGGCGCTTCCACCACGCCAGATTCACCGCCTTGAGCCCCCGCCGCCGACAGAACTCGGCCTGACTCAGGCCACTCTGTTCCCACTCACCCAGCAACCGCCGCCAATACGCCGCACGCTCCGACATGCCGCACCTCCAGCGGCATGGTCGCAGATCTGCGGCGCTGAGTTCAAGATGTGATTGGCCGAGCGCTCACACAATTCCGAATGTGCCGTTCGATGACGGCGTTCGTCTGCACGCTGTAGTGCAGCCAACACGCCGGACAGCCGACCCGCCGTAAGCCACCGGCCAACACAGCTAGGCGCTCACATGTAGCACACCACACGATGAGCCGTGTTGCGATGCGATGCAACGCTAGGCCACAAACTAGACCAATCACGACACCCGCCAGTAACGCCTCCCACTCCGCGAAGAGATTCAATACCCAGTCGATCATGAGCAACCTCGCTCGTCACACGAGACGACGACGAATACATTGAGCCGCCCGCTTGTTGCGTCAGCTACAGCACACCTCGCGTCTATAACAAGGATCACTCCGTTTCTGGCCCGTCCGGCGTCTGTGCGGCTGGCCCGGGCTGGCCCCATTGCGCTGTGCGCGCCCCGCCATCCGGCGGCCACGTTTCCTGGTGCTATGCTCCTGCGCCGAGCACGGTGCTCCTCGGGCACGCCGGCCGCATGACACCTCGGCGCGGGCATTGTTCCGGCTCCCGTCCAGGTCTCGCATGGGCAGTCGTGCATCCACGTCGCCGGGTCCTTGGTCAGGTCGTAATTCCGCAGTCGCGGCACGCCACGGCCGTCGTACGGCGGCAGCCCGCCGTTGCGGCCGGGGAAGTGGCGGTACGGCCGGCCGGAGCCGTCGAGGTTCAGATCGACTGCGACCCAGGCCGCTTCGCCCTTGCACACCGGGAAGTCGCCCAGCGAGCACTGGCAGATGTGGCCGTCGCAGCAGCCCGCACCGGCCCAGGCCGAAAAACAGCCGGTCTGGGCGTTGACGAACTGTTCGCAAAACGGCTCGCCGCTGGGGCTGTGATAGCCGTAGCCTGGCACCGGCGGCGGCAGCGCGAGCGTGTCGCCGAACGAGCAGTCCGCGCTGCACCCCGGCAGGACCGGTGCGGACGGATTGCCGAGGTCGGGCCGGACCGTGCGGGCGGCGAAGTAGGACTCGAATTTCTTGGGCCGCACGCGGTATTGCTCAGCGTGGATGCGCTCCAGGATGTTCCGGTTCGCCAACCAGACCCGCAACGTGAGGTCTTCCGGCGACGGATCGGCGTTGCCGAGTTCAATGCCGGTCGCGCGGCACTCTTTGAGGATGCGGTCGTAGCAGTCGGGATCGGCGAGGTTGTCCACGAAGTACAGCGCGTCGAGCAACTCGTCGGGCGTATCGACGCTGGGTGACATCAGAATGCGGGCGAGTTCCTCGAAGTCGAACGCATTGACGTCGCGCGTCCATGTCAGGCCGCGGCGCTGCAGGAACCCGCAGAACGCGCGGTCGGACTCGAAGAACTCCAGCAGCAAGGGGAAATCGATGCGCTTGAGGATGGCGACGTTCGTGAATCGCTTGAGTCGGAAGCTCTGGGCCATTGGATGGGTTTCCTGTTGCCGTTGACGTTACACTAAACGCTTATGTCAAAAAGAGAGACCGCCATCTCAATCAAACAACGAGGGCGGCGGCTTCTTGGGTAGCACCAGATGCAACGCGAGCAGCCGGATCTGCATCGCCTGACCCGAAACGTGGAACACCTCGGCCATGCGTTTCGCGACGTCCACCGTCGGTTGCTCGTCATGGGCGAGGCCGAAGCGCTCGCGCAGCTGCCGAAGCTCATCTTCCGCGACGTACGGCGCGACATCACCCGTCAGGTCAGCCCAGACGCGCCGCACCAGCTCCTCCGGCATCAGCAGATATCCGGCGAAATAGTCGGCCTGCCGCTCGATCTGCGGCTTGTTGCCCGTGCTGCGGCAGATGACCGAGGGGGCCGGCGTCCCGTCGAAGAGCGGCGTGCCGCGTGTCTCGACCAATTGGTGTCGATGCAGCACCCAGTGCCCGGCCTCATGCGCGACGGTGAAGCGATACCGGCCTTCGATGCGTGGATTCGTGGTCGGGTCGAGGGACTGGTCGATCAGCACCTTCTTGTCCGCGATCCACGTGGCCCCGAGGATGCCGCTATCGGCGAAACGCGTGCGCAAGTCGTCGAACCCAAGCGAAAGGCCGAAGTGGCACTCGATGATTTCCTCGGCAGGCACCGGCGGCGCGGCCACCGCGCCGAATCGCTGGCCGTACGCGAAAAGCAGTTCGCTGGCCGCGCGTTCGATGTGCTTCTCCGGCAAGAACTTCACGTGCATCCGTGAGACTCCAGCGGTGGATCAGTCCTTGCGCTTACGCAGCCTTTCAGTCAGTTTGCGCAGCTCTGCTTCACTGAGGTTCATGTCCCGTGCCGTACGAAGGAAGTCGGCCATCGCCTTGGGTTGCTCTTTGATGATGTCTGACAAGTCGGGGTCCACCTTGTTCGCCAGCGCCAGCAGCTCGTCGGCATCCACGCCGAGCAGTTCGGCCATCTTCTTGATCCTGTCCGGCGCCGGCGGTGCGAATTCTCCCGTCTCGATCTTGCTCAGGAATGTCGCGCTGATCCCGACGGCTTCGGCAAACTTCCGCAACGAGAAGCGAGGATCATCCCTTTTCTTCGCCTCTCGCAGTTCGCGTATCCGGTGCCCGAATATCGGGTTGCCGGCCATGGCGCCACCTCCATCCATGTTGTCGTTGCCCCATGTTCATGACCGTTGACTTTATACTAAACGGCAACGGCACACGTCAACCCACCGGCCCGACGATTCAGCACGGCCCGTTGCAGTCGATCCCATGCCACCTGTTGCCGGCGCCAGTCCACCTCCGCGGCGACGGCCCGCAGGTCGCGTTCGCTGAACGGGTCATGCCCGCTCGTAACCCTTGGCAGGAACAGGATTTCCTCCTGGATCGCGGGCGCCAGGTGCAGCAGGTTCATGATTTGGGTCACGCGGGCCCGCGACACGTGGCCCAGGGGGGCGAGGTCGGCCTGGTCGGTGAGCGCCCCCGAGCGGATCAGGTCGTCGAAGCGGATCGCCAGGGCCATCAGGCGGGCGACCCGCGGCACCCGGCCGGCCGGCACGTCGTCCGGCACGGGCTGCGGGCCGGGCTGGATCTCGCGCCGCCCCTTGTTGCGCAGCGAGAAGTGGATTTTCCGCGTGACCGTCAGCCCGCCATCGTGCATGCCGCCTCCTCATCGTTCGACAACGCGGCGATCCCGGTCGGATTGAACGTGACCGAGATCGCCTCCTGGCTCGCGTCGTACGCGACCTGCGCAACCAGCAGCCGCACGATCCGCTCACGCTCGCGCGGGTTCAGCGCGTCCCACACGGGGTCGAAGGCCTCGATCGCCCCGACCAGCTCGTCCTCATCGATGAGGCGCTTGCCCGCCCGCACGATTTCGTCATCCAGCTCGGTCACCCGCTGCTCCGCGTCGCGCAGCCGGTCCTGCAGCTCGGCGAGGCGCCCGGCTTGGTCGGCCCGCCGCCCCTCGGCCGCGAGCCGCTGCACCTGCTCCGTCAGCCGCGTGACGCGGCGCTCGGCCGTCTTGCGTGCTTCCTGCAACGCGGCGACCTCCTGCCGCAGGCGTTCCTGCGCGGCCCGCACGGCGTCGAGAATCACACCGTCATCCTGCCCCAGCGCCCGAATCTGGTCGACGACGAACTGCTCGAGCTCGGCCGCCGGCAGCGACGGGGCCGGGCACTGGTCCCAGCCGCGTTTCTGGGCCTTGATGCAGACGTAGTAGCGATAGCGCTTGTTGCCGCGCGTCGCGAAGTGGTGACTCATCGCGCAGCCGCAGGACGTGCAGCGCACCAGTCCCTTCAGCAATGCGCCGTACTTGTTGCGC
>JALHJL010000100.1 GCA_022839625.1 Phycisphaerales bacterium | reverse complement strand
CGTCGCGGACGCCCTGAGTGCGTTCGAGAAGCTGCTCCGGCACCGCAAGCTCGTCGGGCAGCCGGCGCGCTCCCGAACGCACACGGTCGAGTTCTCGTCCGTGGGCGACGGTGGGACCCGGGAGTTGGGGGACGTTGGCGCCGCGCGCGACGTCCGAGGAACGATGGTGCTTCGGCTGTGGGCGGTCGATGATCGCCTGTACATCGAGCGATTGTCAGACCGCCGTGGAAGATGGGACGACGAGTTGGGGTCGTAGCCGTGCCGCGCCCGGTCGCGGCGGCATTGACTCCAGCGAGCTACTCGATGAGTGATAGGTTATCCTCTCGACGAGAATCGGTTGACCCCATGCTTCTGGGAACGGCGCGCCGCCGAAGCGGAACGCGGTAGCGCGCCCCGTGTTGTTGGAAAGAGCGGTGGCCGATGTTCGGTGGACTCCTGAAAGGGCACGGCACGCGTGAACATTGCGTCAATCTCGACGACTGGCGGTTGCGCTGGCGGTGGGGGTACCGTCTGATGCAGCCGCTGCGCGGCTTGGCGGCGTTGTACTTGCGAGACGCGATTCGGCTCGGTGCCCGTTTCTGGCACGCCGTGAGGGATGAACACTCCGGGAGCGTTCGTATTGAGGCCTACGTGCCGAAGACGTTCTTGGCGGAGGCTCCGGCGGACACTGTTCCAAGAGCGCAGCCGCTGACGACCGTCCCTGCCGAAGCTGAGATCGAACTGCGGACTCTGCTCGGGGCGGAACCCGAGCGAGTATGGCTGGACTTCGTCGGCCTCCCGGCCGAGTTGTGTGACCCTCTCTTCGCCTGCGTGAGGTCGTTGGCGTCGATGAAGGCCGGCGAGACGGCGGGGGTGTTGCCGCTCTGGTATGGCGGGAAGCGCGTGGACGCCCCGTTGTGGACGCCGGAGCCGGACGACCTTTGGCTGGCCTTCCCCCCAGGAGTTCGGGGGGCCGGGGTGCGTGCACCTCGCGTATGATATCGACGGGTACAGCTCGATGGTCACGAGGTCTCACGATGTCGGAAAAGCCACTTTCCAGGGCGCTGCGGCTACTGCCTCCGCCGCGCGCGGCGGTGGCGACGTGCCGCCGATCCTGCTGCTGCACGTCGGCGAACGCTGGTATCAGCCCGGCACCGGCCGGTTCATCCAAAGGGATCCGATCGGGATTCGTGGCGGCCTGAATGTCTATGCGTACGTCAGCGGTTCGCCGGTGGCTCAAATAGATCCAACGGGAACCGGCTGGTTGAGAAAAGTTTGGGAGGTCATAAAGGAAACGTTCAAAGCGGTATTCGTTCCGGCACCGGCCGCCGCAGTGGAGGCGGCGCCGAGCATCGCTTTGATCTGCGTGGGCTCTGCAGTCCGGGAAAAGGCTATCGAGGGTGACTGGGATGCATACGAGAGGGAGCGGGAACGACTGGGAAGGGGCGGCAAGCTCGACTTGCCGCCGGAGCCGTGGCGATGACCGCTGTCCTTCGGTCTGGGTTCGTTCGTCAATTGGGTGTGACACACGAGGGTCGTAGCGACGGAATCCGAGAATCTGGAGTGGCTGGTCGGTGGGCTTGCCATGGGGAATCCTGACGTTGGCTGGCCGAACCGCGAGGCTGGTCGTTGCACCGGGGCGCAGTGGGCGCCCCTGGAAGCGCATCTTGGGGGCCGGCAGGAGGAACAACATGCTTGGTGTGGAAGATACTCTCGCTGATCGGAAGAGCCCGATGGGGCAGCGCACCGCCCGGGTTCTGCCGTGGGTCGTGTCAGGATTACTGCTTGTCTGCCTCGCCTTTCTGGCCGGGCAAGGGCGCCCGGCGTCGAGTTCTCAGCCTACCCTACGGGATGCCGGCGAGCTACGCGCTCAGAGCTTCGTCGTTGTGGATGGTGACGGAAAGGAACGGGCCAGGTTGGGCATCGCGCCGCACGGCGGCGCGGAACTCGTCGTGCGGAGCGGGAGCGGGGAGGCAGCGGCCCTGGTCGCTGCTACGGACCGGCTGCCAATCCTCGGCGTGCGTGCGCGCGACGGGAACATCGTGGGCGAACTTGGCTTGATGGACGAAACCTCTCCGGTGTTCATCCTTCGCGACCCGTCGGGACGGCGCCGCATCGCTCTGTATGTCACCAAGGATGAGCATGAGGCGCGTGTGGATGTCTTCAGCGAAAGCGGGAAGAGTTCGTGCAGCCTCCAGGCGCGCCAAGACGGATTGCCTCAGTTGATCGTGTCAGACGAGCAGGGGCAGCCGCGAATCCTGCTGGGTGCGCTCCCCGACGGGTCATGCGTGCTCGATCTGTTACATTCAAGTCGCACTCGCGTCAGGGCCGCTGTCGCTGGTAGCGGCGACGCCGGATTGGTGGTCTTCGACAAGGACGGTCAGCCAGTCTGGTGGGACTCGAAGGGCGTGAAGTAGCAGGCCCAGCCTGATGGAGTAAGTGGCTGCTCGGCGCGCGGGGCCTCAGGCAGCCACGAAGGGCTGCGTGATGCAGCCGTATGATAGATGCTGAAGGTGCAAACAGGAGGATGCTCAAATGAGTTTCGACGCCGTTGCGGGACAGCGGGTGCTTGGGGCACCACGACGTGGCGTCGGGCCGCTATGCGCCTTCGTGGCAGGAGGCGTAGTGACGCTTCTGACCGCCTGGGGAGCACAGGAGCGCCCGAGCTCGACATCGCAGGAAGTGAGCCGACGACGCTGCCGAAGCTGGCAGGGGGCACGAGAGTAAGTGCGTCGACATGATCATCAAAGGCGCCGAGAAGGGCGAGGACGCCGCGAAGGACAACGTCAGGAGGTGGGGACCGAAGTTCATAAGGCGCCGGTGAGCCGCATGATTGCTTGGGCGTGTCTGCAGATAGACTCGAGGACCGCGCATGGTTCAGGCTGGGAGCCAAGTTCGCGAGCGCTAACGGCGCAGCAACGGCCGCAAGAGAACGGTGAAAGTTGGCTTGGCTGAGTGCGGGCGGACAACGCCGCCCGTATGGCCGGAGGATCACAAAGTGACAGCGGAGAGTCATCGCTTGTCGCGGGAGATCGCCAGCGTGGGCGGCGCCGTCGGGGGTCTGCCGGCGGGGTCAAACCGACTGCGCAGGGCCGCGGTGCTGACGGCGACTGCTTCGTGCGTGTGGCTGCTCGTGCGTTTGGTTTTTGCGGCCGCCATGGAGGTACCAGTTCCGTGGTGGGGGCGCCATGTGGTCTTTCCCCTGCCCAGCGGCTTGCAGGCCCTGCTGACGGCGCACGAGGTGCTCGGGTCCGCGGCGGCTGTTAGTATGCAGTACGTTCTCGTGGCCGTCGTCGCACTCTTGCTTCTGCGCCGGCGCGAGATCGGCCGAAGACGGTGGCTGCGGGTGTGCGCGCTCGTGGCGCTGACGTGGGCTGTCTTGGACGCTGCAACCTACTGTGCCCTGGCGGCGTACCGCACGACGATCGACGAGGCCGCGACGGCCCACTTGATGACCTCTGGCGCTTCCAGCGTGTCGCACGGGCATTACGAAGTCACGGCGCTTGTGTGCCTGGCGTATGTCGTTCAGTACCTGCCGTCGCTTGGGCTGGCGTGCCTGGTGTTTTGGCTGTTGCCGCGTGCAGAATCGGCGGTGACTTCGGACGTGCGGCCCGGGCCGGGATGAAGAGCGCTCGTGGGCGGGCGAAACGAGCGGCTGTCCTGCGATCGCCGGGGCGGACTTCCGGACCCGCAACAACCGGCTGGCGGAGTATCGCGAATATGGCCCGGCGGCACAGGACCGGCCGCTGGAGCGGACGGTATACTACACGTATCGGAGCACGGGTCACGTGGCGCATATC
>JALHJL010000156.1 GCA_022839625.1 Phycisphaerales bacterium | reverse complement strand
CAGTCTCAATCCCTTATTCATCAGGTCATCTATTCCGTTTGCAGGGGAAACCCTGCATCCGATTGACGAGAATTTCTGTCTCAATCCCTTATTCATCAGGTCATCTATTCCGTTCCGGAATTTTCAGGCCGAGATCCTGCTCCTCGAGGATCTGCGTCTCAATCCCTTATTCATCAGGTCATCTATTCCGTTCCAAAGAGCAAAGAACTCATGGCAAAAGGCGCGCCGAAAGGTCTCAATCCCTTATTCATCAGGTCATCTATTCCGTTGCTACTTATGGGCGGGGCTTCCTGAGAGCAGCCCAGAGTCTCAATCCCTTATTCATCAGGTCATCTATTCCGTTTATGAGAATTAAAAAAGAATTTTGGAAGATTAGACAGGAAGTCTCAATCCCTTATTCATCAGGTCATCTATTCCGTTCCCGATTTGATTCATCAGGTCATCTATTCCGTTCCGCTCCCGCGCTGGGCTTTCAACCTCAATCTCCAAGGGTCTCAATCCCTTATTCATCAGGTCATCTATTCCGTTTTTATTGAACCTGAACTCCTTGGCTTTGGGCTCGATGTCTCAATCCCTTATTCATCAGGTCATCTATTCCGTTTCACGGGCGATGGGAAATTAACTCATCTTTTAAATCTGTCTCAATCCCTTATTCATCAGGTCATCTATTCCGTTCAGGATGATCGGGGCTTGAATGGGAAGCGGGCGATCGAGTCTCAATCCCTTATTCATCAGGTCATCTATTCCGTTCGCTACGGAGTCTCAATCCCTTATTCATCAGGTCATCTATTCCGTTCTCCCAGAAAGGACAATTATGAGAATTAAAAAACGAGTCTCAATCCCTTATTCATCAGGTCATCTATTCCGTTGATGCCCAGGGCGAGAGAGATGACCAGGAGAAGGCCGAGTCTCAATCCCTTATTCATCAGGTCATCTATTCCGTTGAGAAGGCCGAAGGCCTAATCTCCTGGGAGGCTGCTCAGCGTCTCAATCCCTTATTCATCAGGTCATCTATTCCGTTGGGGCGCCAGCCGGGATTCCTGGGACCCGGCCGGGTCTCAATCCCTTATTCATCAGGTCATCTATTCCGTTTCGAGGGATCACGGCCAGAAACCTGGGCGCGGAAATCCAGCGTCTCAATCCCTTATTCATCAGGTCATCTATTCCGTTTGGAATCAAGCTCGATTCACGGCGGATCGAGCGGGGCGCCAGGTCTCAATCCCTTATTCATCAGGTCATCTATTCCGTTTTTGCAGGCACTGCGACTAAAGAGAAATTCTCGGGAGGGTCTCAATCCCTTATTCATCAGGTCATCTATTCCGTT
>JALHJL010000051.1 GCA_022839625.1 Phycisphaerales bacterium | reverse complement strand
CAGGCGATAGACGTAGTCCAGCGAGACCTTCTTTCCGACCGCTTGCCGGACACGTCCATGAATCTGCTTGGTGGTGAGCACCTGCCCGCGCCCAGCCTGCTCTTGCAGCGCCGCCAGCAACTCCCGCTCCGACAACCACGGCTCGACATGCGTTCTTCGCGGCACGGCCAGCGCCTCCTTGCACCGGCCGGCCAGAATACGTACCTATACGTTTGACGTCACACTTGTATGAATGGATAGGTGGGCCGGACGAGCCCGCGTTCCGGTGCACCGGACGGCGGTTGGCGAAGTCGCGGGTGGCTTCGGCGGCGCGCCGGTGTTCGGCCCACGCCGCCCACGGCTGCTACTCGTGCCGCAGGGCGTCGATCGGGTGGATGATCGCGGCCTTGAACGCCGGGATGATCCCGAAGAAGACACCGACGCTGGCGCTGAAGCCCAACGCCAGGCCGACTGACCAGAGCGGCACGGTGACCGGCACCATGCTGGGGTGCATGGACGCGACGTAGCTGATCGCGTATCCGAGGCTGATGCCGATCGCCCCGCCGACCGTGGCCAGCACCACGGCCTCGGTGAGGAACTGGAGGAGGATGTCGCGCCGGCGGGCACCCACGCTCTTGCGCAGGCCGATCTCGCGGGTCCGCTCGGTGACGGAGACGAGCATGACATTCATGATGCCGATGCCGCCGACCAGCAGCGAGATGCTCACGATGCCCGCCAGCACGCTGGTCGCGACGAGGCGGACCTTGTGGAACTCCTGGAGCACCTGGTCCTGCTTGAAGATGCCGAAGTCGTTCTGGTCGCCGGGCTTGAGGCCGTGGCGCTGGCGGAGGATGCGTACGAGCTGCCCCTCGGCCTCCGGGATCTGGGATTCCTGGGCGGCCTCCACGTAGAAGCCCAGGTACTTGCGGACGCGCGGGTACATCTTCACGGCGGTGGTCCAGGGGATGACGATCATCTCGTCCTGGTTGTCGCCCATGAAGCTGCCCTTGGACTCGAGCAGCCCCACGACCTGGAACCGCTGGCCGTCGATGTGCACGTAGTCCCCCACGATCGCCTCATCGCACTCCAGCTTGCGCAGTACCTCGCGGCCCAGCACGCACACCGGTGCGCCGCTCTCCACGTCCACCGCCCCGAAGAACCGCCCCGCGTCCGCATAGAAGTTGCGGATCGCCTGGAACAGCTCGCTCGTCCCCCGCAGCTCGATGCCCGTGAGCTGCTGGCGGCCATACTCGATGACGGCGGCGTTCCAGATGACCGGCGAGGTGCGGCGAATCGCGGTGGCGCCCGCGTCCACCGCCTGAATGTCCTCGATGGTCATCTCGGCCCGGCGCAGCACCTCGCCGCGCGGACCTCGCACGGCCTCCGGGTAGACGACCATCATGTTCGTGCCGAGCCCGCGCAGAAAGCTCGTTACGTAGTTGCCGAAGCCCTCCACCATCGACACGACGGTGATGATCGAAGTGACGGCGATGATGATGCCCAGGACCGTCAGGAGCGAGCGGATCTTGTTGGCCCAGATTTGCACCAGGGCGGTGATGACGTTCCCGGCCAGGGCCGCCAGGCGGTCCGGCACAAACCACAGCACGTCGATCAGGACCCGCACGGCCTTCATGGACCGGTCCCCTGCGAGGCCGCCGGCGGGGGCTCGCCTGCCGGGCCGTCGCCGTCGCCCGTGTCCACCACGACCTGACCGTCGCGGAGCTTGATGATTCGCCGGCAATGCCGGGCGATGTCCTCCTCGTGCGTCACGATGATGATGGTTTGCCCTTGCTCGTGCAGACGGTCAAAGATGCTCATCAGCTCGTTGCCGGTGGCGGTGTCGAGGTTCCCCGTCGGCTCGTCGGCGAGGATGATGTCGGGCTGCTGGGCCAGGGCGCGGGCGATGGCCACGCGTTGCTTCTGCCCGCCGGAAAGCTGGTTGGGTCGATGGTGGGCGCGGTCGAGCAGGTTGACGCGCCGCAACGCTTCGATGGCCCGTTGCCGCCGGTGGCGGACCCGCGTGTACGTGAGCGGCAGCTCGACGTTTTTCAACGCGGTGGTGCGGCCGAGCAGCTCGAACGACTGGAACACGAACCCGATCTGCCGGCCGCGGACGTGCGCCAGCCGCGACTGCGACAGCTTCGACACGTCGTGCCCGCGGAGGCGATAGGTGCCGTGGGTCAGCACGTCCAGACAGCCGAGGATGTTCATGAGCGTGCTCTTCCCGCTGCCGGACTGGCCCATGATGGCGACGTACTCATTCTGGCGGATGGTGAGCGACACGCCGCACAGCGCATGGACCAGCTCGGTGCCGACCCGGTAGGTCTTGTGCACGTCGAGCAGCTCGATGACCGGTGGTCCGTTATGCGCCATCGCTGGGGGCCGTCGTGGTGGCCGTGGCCTCGTGGTTGCTCTGCTGGGCACCGCCGGCGACCGGCGCAGCGGCCCCGGGCTTCTCCTGGCGTTTCACGGCGGCCCCGTCCTTGAGCTGGTCGAGGCTGCGATAAGGGCCGATGGCGATTTCGTCGGCGATGGTCAGCCCGTCGGTGATCTCGACCCGCGCGATGTCGTTGATTCCGGTCTGCACGAGCCGCGGCCGCGCCTTGCCATCGACGAGGCAGAAGATCAAGCGGATGTACTCCGCCGCACCCGGCCCGTGGGCCGCACCGGCCTGTGACTGCTGTGCCTCCAGTTGCTCGACCAGCTCGGCCGGCAGGTCGCGCCGCTTGCGATAGACCACCGCCTGGACGGGGACCGTCAGCGCGTGGTCTTTGCGCGCGACTTCGATCTCCACGTTCGCGGACATGCCGGGCTTGACGCGCGCGTCGTCGTCGGTGATCAGGACCAGCGTCTCGAAGGTGACTACATCGCGCCCAAGCGGCTTGGTGCCCTTGGTGCCGACCCGCAGCACGCTGCCGGGCACGCCGCGCCGGGTGTCCGATTGCAGGTAGATGCGGGCCGGTTGCCCGGCGGCCACCAGCGGCGCGTCCCCCTCATCCACGCGGCAGCGAACCTGCATCTTGGACAGGTCGCTGATGACCATGATGCGCGTGCCCGGGTTGTTCATGGTTCCCGTGATGACGACCTCGCCCTGCTTGGCGAACCGCTGGGCGACGACCCCGTCGATCGGCGAGGTAATCACCGTCTTCGCGAGGTCTTCCTTTGCGGATTGCAGCGCTGCCTCCGCCTCGACCAGCTCCTGCTTTCGCATCTCGTGCAGGGCCCGGGCGCCGATCAGCGCCGTGCGATAGTTGGCCACCTCCAGGACCGAGGTCGCTTCCGTCTCCCGCAGCCGCTGCTGTTGGTCCCAATCGCGCTCCGCCTTCTCCACGTCGGCCTCGGCCTGCGTGATGAGCGCCTTCAGCTTGGCCACGTTGGCCTCCCGCGAGAGGACGCGCGCCCGGTAGTCCGCGTCGTCGAGCCGGCACAGCAGGTCGCCGGCCCGCACGGGATCGCCTTCCTCGACCGGCATCTCCAGGATCTTGCCGACGACTTCGGAGCTGATGTCCACCTCGGCGAACGCTTCCACCTCGCCCGGGGCCTGTACGGTGCGGACGATTTCCCGCTGCTCGGGGTGGGCGGTCTCCACCTGGATCTCCAGTTCGCGGGCCACGTGCAGCCGGCTCCTGCCGTCCGGCTGGCGCGTGATGTCGTTCAGCACGTACACGCCCCCCACCACCAACCCAAGCACCACGATCCCGATTACTGTCTTCATGTCCGACTCCAAGCGGGCCGGCGTTGTTGGGCAGTACGCCACGCTCCGAGCCCCAAGCGCCAGCGCGGGGCCCGGCGGTACGTCATGGCGCCGGCATCTTGCCGGCGATCAGGCCGGCCGGGCGCTTGCAGCCATCGCAAGCTCCAGGCCGCAACGGCTGCCGGCGGCGGCGAGCCAGCACAACCCGCAGGTCAGCCACGCTCGCCACCCCGGCAGTTGGCTGGTGACGGAGAGCCCGACGATCGCCACCAGCCAGTACCAGATGCGGAACGGGTCGAGCGCCGTGAGCAGTCCCGACGCGGCGGCCAGCGTCCGCGGGCTGACATCCTCGGCCGGCACCAGCAGGCGCACCAGCAGAGCCAGCGAGGTGTCAACCTCCAGGCTCCGGTATTGCAGCATCAGGGCGAGCCCGACAAGGAGCCGCAGCGCGTCGATGAAGCCGGCCAGCACGCAAATCGTGAGCAACGTGTGCCATTCCGGTTTCCGCCCGGTCAGGGCCGTGGCCCCGTACAGCACGGCGGCGACCAGCAAGGCCGTCGCCAGTGCCGAGCCCGGCTCGGCCACGATGACCCGCATCCGCGTGAGCAGCTTCTCGAATTCACCTTGCTTGCGCACCTGCTCGTACTGCTCGCGCAACTTGGAGCGCTCCACGATGTCGCGCTGCGCGCGGTCGAGCTCTGCGATGCGATCCTGGACCGCGCGGTCCACCTCGCGATCAATGAGACCCGTTTGTACCTTCGCGTAGCCGATGACCGTCACCAGCACCAAGAGCGTGAGCAGCGGCCAGCCCCAGGCCGGCACGTCCTCGACGCGCGCGAAAACCCGCCGCGGTGTTACCAGCACCAGCGGAATGTCTCGGAGGCCGACCGTCCGGCGCCCACTGCCTGTCAGTCCGTTCGCCACCCGGACAACCTCGCGGGGAACCTGCTCCGGCGGGGTGCTACACAGCCCGCCGCAGCGAGTTACACTCCCATTCTAAGAACCGCGGGTAGCGGTTCCCAAGGGTATTCGCCCACTGCAACGCCGTATTCGACCAGACACGACAACTTCCGACAGGTTGTAGGCGAGCGCACGTCGAGCGGGGTGTGCCCGACCCGGAAGCGGTCGCTCCGTCTGGTGAAGCCGGCCGCCCGCGATTAGATTCCCCGCTCGTGCGCGGAATAACGCGCAGCCCGACTTCGGAGCACACACTCCGCGGGATCGGTGACGTACGGTGCGCCCTCTTCGGAACGCGCACGGCTCTCTGCGGCCGTCGCGCACCCGTCCGGCCCCGAGTCGGCCGCTGCACAGGAGCACCAGCGCAGCCATGATACCCGCGTGGTTCGATCCGTATGTCGGTCCCGCCGCGGGCGTGGGGGCCTCCGTGCTCTGGTCCTTCACGACGTTGCTGTTCACCGCGGCGGGCCGGCGGCTCGGCGCGACGCTGGTCAACGCCCTGCGGATCGTCTTCGCGCTCGTATGGCTGGGTCTGACGCACCGGCTGCTTACCGGCGACTGGGTTCCGGCGGCGAGCACCCGACAAGTCGGTTACCTCGCGCTTTCGGGCTTCGTCGGACTGAGCGTTGGGGATTGGGCGTTGTTCGCGTCCTTCGTCAGCATCGGCCCGCGACTCGCGTCGCTGATCTGCACGACCTCGCCGATCTTCGCGGCCGTCTTCGGCTGGCTTGTCCTGCGGGAGTCGCTCAGCGGCGTTGCCTGGCTCGGGATGGTGCTCACGATCGCCGGCGTGGCATGGGTGGTGGCGGAGCGACCCGGGCCAGGCACACCGACTGTGAGGTCCAACCGGGCGCGGGGCGTATTTCTGGCGCTGGTGGCCGCCGCGTGCCAGGCCGCCGGCTACCTGCTGAGCAAACAGGGCATCGGGCACGGCTGGCTGCCGCGCGAAGAGCACATGCCCCCGCAGACGGCCACGTTCATCCGCATGTTCTTCGCGGCGCTGTTCGTGATCCCAGTATTCGTTTGGCTGGCAGCGCGTGCGCGGGGCTCGATTCGCCGGCCGTTGGCGCCGGCGGAGCTCCACACGCGGCGGCTCGGGTACTTCTTCACGTTCTGCGGCTCGCTGGTGGGACCGTTCCTCGGGGTGTGGATGTCGCTCGTCGCGTCCGACCGCGCCAAGCTCGGCGTCGCGCAAACCCTGATCTCGCTTACACCTGTGTTCATTCTCCCGCTCGTCATGTGGATTCACCACGAGCGGGTCAGCGTGCGGGCGGCGTTGGGCGCGCTCGTGGCCGTCGCGGGGACCGCTCTGCTGTTTCTGCCCGAATCAGGTTAGCGGTTCGCCGGTGCCGTCGCCGGGAATCCTCACAGGGCGCTACTCTGCCCACCCTCTGTACTCCGATAATCCCCGCCAGTAATATCGCTGCGGCGCCGCGGGGCGCCGGCAGGGAGTTGTCGATGCCGCGAAGCTGCAAACCAGGGCTGTGGCTGACGCCGTTGGCGTTGGGATGGTGGCTGCTGGGCGGATGTCCGCCGGAGCCGGGCGACCTGCCCGGGCCGCTCAACGCGGGCCCGGGGCTGCGCGCGGAGTACCTCGTGGCACCGGCGGCGTATCCGACAGTGCTCGCGCCGGCCGCCGACGGACGCGTCTTCTACGCCGAGAAGGAGACCGGCCAGATCCGCGTGATCAAGGATGGCGTGCTGCTGGGACTGCCGTTCGCCACTATGCCGGTCAACTACGCGGGCGAGCGCGGCCTCCTGGGCCTTGCCCTGCACCCCGCCTTCGAGAACAACGGCCGGGTGTATGCTTTCTACACGCGCTCGGACACCGGCGAGCCCACGGCCGACCCGCAAGCCGCGCTCGACCACCGCGTCGTGTACTTCGAGCCCGCGGAGAGGAGAGGGGATGTCAGTACCGGGCAGGAGATATTCGTCGCCTCCTTTCCCACGGCCGGCAGCCTGACGCGCGTCGGCGGGCGCATGGCGTTCACGGCGGACGGCATGTTGTTTGTGGCCCTGGGAGACATGGGGGCTCCGGATGCCGCCCAAGACCCGGCGTTGCCACTGGGGAAAGTCCTGTGCTACCGTGACGATGGCACGGTGCCGGCCGACAACCCGGTGCGCGGCTCGGCGGTGTTCGCGACGGGGTTCTGCGATCCGCGCGGCTTCGCCCTGGACCCGACGAGCGGGGCGCTCTTCCTTGCCGAACAATGCCCGGGCGGACTGAACGAGATCAACCGCCTTCAGCGCGGCAGCAACTACGGCTGGCCTTTTGTGACGGGCTGGGCCGACACGGCGGCCGAGCTCGAGTTCGTCGCACTGAACCCGGAGTATAGCGAGCCGCTGACGCAATCCTCCGGTGCGTATGTCGGTGCCGCGTTCAACCCGAGCGGCAAGTACGGCCTCGGCCCGCAACTGCGGCTCTTCTACGCCTTGGGCGGCACGCCGCGCGTGGATAGCCTGGGCCTCACGCAGCAGCGCACGGCGGCACTCGAAGCGCAGAAGTTCGCGGACGGGCTGCCGACTCCGATTACCGACGTGGCCTTCACGCCGGCGGGAACGCTGTACGTAGCGTGCCGCGACGCCGTCCTCCGCATCGTCCCGTTCCCGTAGCAGCTCGGGTGGTCGCGTCGAGCGGGGTTTACGTGCGTCTGGGCCCGCGCGGTATGCTGGGGGCCGGATGGTTCTCGACGCATACAGCACGGCATGCCGGCCGTTGCCGCGCACCTTCTATGACCGAGACGTCGTCGAGGTCGCGCGCGAACTACTTGGCCAATATCTCCTGCGATCCCACGAAGACGGCCTGGTGGGCGGCCGAATTGTCGAGGTGGAGGCCTACCTCGGACGTGACGATCCGGCCAATCACGCCTATCGCGGCCCGACACGGCGGAATGCCAGCATGTTCGGCCCCCCCGGCTCCGCGTACGTCTACGCGATTCACTCGCGCTGGTGCCTGAACGCCGTCACCGAGCCGCCGGGCGTGCCCAGCGCGGTCCTGATCCGCGCGGTCGAGCCGCTCGTCGGGCTGGAGCTCATGCAGCGGCGCCGCAGGGCCCGAGCCGGATCCGCACGACACGCCGAATGGCCGCCGACGCGCGACCTCGCGCGCGGCCCGGCCCGCCTGTGCGAGGCGTTTGCCATCGACCGCGCGTTCGACGGCTGGGACTTGACGCGCGGCGAGCAGCTCTGGATCGCACCCGGCGACACCGGCGCGGCACGGTTCGAGATCGCGACTTCCGGGCGGATCGGCGTGACCTCGGCACACGATGCCCCGCTGCGTTTCTACATCGCCGACAGTCCACTGGTCAGCAAGCGGTGACGCCGAGTCCAAGGCGTTCGCCGACGCGGCTTACGGCGATCTCCGGCTGACCCGCCGAAGTTGTGACACGAGGATGCCGGCGAGCATGACGGCGCAGCCCAGCAGCTCACGACGCCCAAGCACTTCTCCTAAGAGCCAGCCGCCCGTCAGGGCCGCGAACACCGCTTCGAAGCTCAACAGGATCGCCGCGTGGCCGGGCGGGGCGGTCCGCTGCCCCACCACCTGAAGCGTGTACGCGATGCCGACCGAGCAGATGCCGCCGTAGAGAATCGACCACCGGGCCGCGCTGAGGCCCGCGAGCGTGTTCCGCTCGAAGCAGATGGCCGCGCCGAGACTGAGCAGCGCGGTGACCGTGAACTGCACGGCCGCCAGCCGCAGCGGGTCGGTCCGCGGCGAGATGCGCCCGATGATAAGAACGTGTACGGCCCACACGACCGCACATGCGAGGACCAGCACGTCGCCGGGGTTGACCGTCGGGCGGCCGGAGATGCTCAGCAGGTACAGCCCGACGGCGGCCAGGCCCGCGCCGAGCCATGTCAACGCCGGCGTGCGCTGGCCAATCGCCAACCCCAGGATGGGCACGCAGATGACGTACAGCCCCGTGATGAAACCGGCCTTTCCCGCCGTGGTGTATACCAGACCGACCTGCTGGAGGCTGGCGCCGACGAACAGCACGCTGCCCGCGAGCAGCCCGCCGCGCCAGTAGAGCCGTCGCTCGCGAGCGGAGTCGCTGGCCACGGCCGGCCGGCGGACCCAGATGATCGGTAGCAACACGAGTGCCCCCAGCGCGAACCGGATCCCATTGAAACCGAGCGGCCCCATGTCCTGCATGGCCGCGCGTTGCGCAACAAATGCCGCGCCCCAGATCGCGGCGGCCAACAGGAGCACCGCATCCGCTTTCAGTGTCCCGGCACGCACGGGCGGGAGTATAGGCGAACCGGCCGCCGAGTGTCGCGCACCGCCTCACGGCGGCGCCGCTCAGCGCGGTTCTGGACGAACCACCAGGTCGTAGCCCGCCGCATCGACACAGAGCACGCGCAGCTTATCGCCCGGGGCGCCGACCGCCGGATCAACGAGGCACACGGAGTCCACCTCGGGAGCCTGGCCGGCGTGCCGCCCGACGCAGCGCCCCGCCGCATGCTCGTCCACGACTACATCGAGCCGCTCGCCGATGCGCCGCCGGGCGGCGGCGAAGGCCACCTCCTGCTGAGCTTCCATCAGGCGCTCGTACCGCGCCCTCTTGACCGCCTCGTCAAGCTGCGCCGGCAGGCGGCCGGAAGGCGTTTCCGGCTCGCACGAATAGGCGAAGGCGCCGACCGCTTCGAACCCGAAATCGCGGACGAATCGCAGGAGTTCCTCGAATTCCGCCTCGCCCTCGCCGGGAAAGCCGACCATGAATGTCGTACGGATGGCGAGGCCCGGTATTCGCTGCCTCAGCTTGGCGAGCAGCTCCTCCGTCTGCCGCCGGGTCACGCGGCGCCCCATCGCGCGGAGGATGCGATCGTCGATGTGTTGCAGCGGCAGGTCGACGTACTTGACGACCCGGGCGCATTCCGCCAGCGCGTCGATCAGCGAATCCGAGAAGGCCGTAGGGTAGGTGTACATCAGCCGCAGCCAGTCGGCGCCCTCGCAGACGCGATCCAGGTAGCGCAGCAGACCGGCCAGCCCGGCCGGATCGCCCCGGTCCGCACCGTAGCCGGTCGTGTCCTGCCCGATCAGGATCAGCTCGCGCGCCCCGTCGGCGATCATCTCGCGGCACTCGGCCGCCAGCTCTTCCCGCGTCTTGCTGCGCAGCGGGCCGCGAATCGAAGGTATGGTGCAGAAGGTGCATTGCTGGTTGCAGCCCTCGCTGATCCGCACGTACGCGTAGTGCCGTGGAGTGAGCCGCAGCCGCCCCCGGTCGATCCACGGCTGCATCGCGCTGTCGCCGGGACCGGGGTCCGCCGCGGCATCGCAGCGCTCGCCCCACACGGCGCGCGCGACGGCCGCGCGGTTGTGCACGCCGATCAGCGCGTCGATCGCGGGAACCATCTCGTGCAACGCTTCGCCATCGCGCTCGGCGAGACAGCCGACGACGACGATCCGACGCAGCTCGCCGCGGCGTTTGCGTTCCGCCAGGCCCCGGATCACATCCAGCGCCTCCTGGCGAGACGACGCCAGGAAGCCGCAGGTGTTGACGACGACCACGTCGGCGGCCGACTCGTCGCTGAGAACGGCCCCCGACTCGGCGATCTGGGCGAGCATACACTCGGAATCGACAAGGTTCTTGACGCAACCGAGCGAGACGAACCCCACAACCGGCGGTTCCGAGTGACGGGCTCCGCCCGCTTTGCCTCGTCGGCCTTTGTGCGTCTTTCGCATGAGTTGCTTTGCCTCAAGGGACACGGCCGCATCCATACCGGCACGGCCCGTCCCGGCGTGCCGGCCGCGGCGCGGGCCGGCGCGACGCCGGCGCACGCTACCGATGCAGCCACATCAAGAGCAGATTGTACGCTGTGTGACACCCGCTGCTGATTCCGAGCCCCCGGCCCAGGAACAGCACCGACAGGTAGAGCCCGGCGGCGACCTTGAACCCGAAGGGCTTCCACGCCAGCACCTCCGTGCCCAGCGGCGCGAAGTGAAACAACGCGAAAGCCAGTGCGGCCAGCGTAACGGCGAGCCAGCGCGCCTGCGGCCGATGCATCCAGAAGACCTCCGCGAGCAGCCACGTGAGCCCGCTGATCAGAAGCAGCCGGAACACCAACTCTTCGTAAACCCCGGCACCCACCGCGTCCAGCCAGCGCGCTTGCGGCGGCGCCTCGAACAGCGCACTGAGGGCCAACAGGGGAACTGCCAGTGCCACGCTCTCCAACGCCATCATCGGAATCGCCGCCCAGCGGACACGCCAACGCTCGCGGCGCCGCCACTGCCATAACAGCAGCGACGCGATCAGAACCGCGGCCGGCAGCCAGGAACCCACCAGTCCTAGCCAACCCAGCAGCGTCTCGATCACGCCGTAGGCCAGCAGGTCCCCCGGCGGACGCCGCGCATCCGGCCACCAGCGCGTGCCGACCTCGAAGACGGCGGCCAATGGCAGCAGGAACAGGAGGCTCTGGAGCGGGCGCCGCGTGCTGCGCACATAGCGCCGCCACCGCCCGCGCAGTCGCGGGGACGCCAGCGCCGTCGGAGCAAGCCACAGGTTTCCAGGCACCCCGCCATTATTGCGCTGCGCCCGCCGGTTGAACACCCTGGCTGACTTACTCGCCCAGGCCGGCCGGGTCGAGCGGCAGCCGCATCGTCGCCGTGTGGAATCGATCGACCCACTGCTCGTCAACCGGCCCGAACCGCTCGTCCACCAGCACGCCGTACTCCGTCGGGCCGCGCGGCAGCTCCGCCGCGGCGATCCTCGCCAGCAGCCTGGCGAATTCGGCCGGCCGCTCGTTCCGCATGTAGCGCAGCACGGCCCAGGCCAGCGGATAGCACGGGCCGCCGCACCACGCGTCGTCGATCAGCAACTGCCGCACCTGGCTGACGGTGGGCCGGGCATCGCCGTAGAGCTTCCGGTATTCGAACAGGCGGTAGTTGTTGATTGCCGGAGGCGCGCCGACACCAGGCAGCGTCGATGCCGCGCCGGCCGCGAGCCGGGCCGACGCCTCAAACAGCATGGCCAGCCCCTCTGTCAGCCACGTCGGCACCTGGTCCGCCGCCGGAACCAGACCGCACGCGTGTTGAATCTGATGAGCTGCTTCGTGGCCGATGATGCTCTGAATCAGGAGCTCGCGGCGGTGGTCGAAACGCTTGCGCAGCTTCTCGCGCTGCTCTGGCGCGGCCTGCGCCAGCGAGTCCCGAATGGCGGCGAGCGGCGGATACGTGTTGAGGTCGAAGAACACCGTGCGTCGGGAACAGGGCTCGTAGAAACCGAGCGTCTCGGGCGATTCGGCGCCCGCGGCCGCGAGGCAGTCCCTGAACTCGTTGTGCGAGGCGAAGAAGAGGACCTCCAGCTTGTGCCTGGGCGCACGAACGGGCACGCGGAAGTCTGTGATGAACTGCCCGTGGGCCTGGTATACGGATTCGAGCCGCTGAAGCAGTTCCCGGGCGGCCTCTCCCGGCGCAGTGCCCACGACTGCGAAGTGGTCGGACTCGACCGCCGCAGCCCCGGCGCCCGCCTCGGCGAGCAGTTGCTCCGGGTATCCGGGACCCGGCGCCAACGGCACGCGCCACGCCTGGTCCTGGGCCGCCCCGGCCGGCGCGGCGGCAGCCAACCCGCAGAGCAGAACGGCCGCCCGCATGTTTCCCGTGCGTTGCGTGTTCCCAGGCACCGAGGTCACGTCTACTGGCCGCGTCGGCCGCCGGACCTCCCGCCCCGGTCGCCTCCCGATCTGCCCTGGCGCGGTTCGTCGCGCCCGTCCTCGCCGGGCGGGAGCAGCGATTTCTTGAGCTGCAGCCCGTCGAGGAACTTGTAGAAGCGCTCGACCCATTTCTCGTCTACACGGCCGAAGATGTCCTCGAATTCCTTTTCGCGCTCCGCGTTCGTCATCTCCACGTCTTCTTCGCGGTCGTAGACGACCTGGCAGTAGGTGGCATAGCCGGCGCGGTGCTCCTTCCACAGGTAGTACACCAGGCCCCAGCCGAGGCAATAGGAGTGGGCCTCATTCCCCTTTGGCGGCTGGCGCCACATCTGGTTGTCGATGATGAAGCGTTTCCACTCTGCCACGGAGAGCGGATGCCGTCCCCACACCGTGCGGAGCTCGTTCAGCCGCGCATGATTCATCACGCCGAGACTGGCCCCGGCCGAGCTGGGCGGAACCTCGAACAGCATCGTGGTGCCTTCCACCAGCCACAACGGGATGCTTGCCTTGCGGGTCAACCCGTTGTTGGGGAAGAGCCCGATGTTGAAGTCGATATGGTGCCCGGCCTCGTGCTGGATGACCTCCAGGTTCTGCCGCTCGCAAAACCGCGAGATGCGGTTTCGCAGTCGCTGACGCTCCCGCCACGGCGTATTCTTGTCCTTTGCCCGTTCCACCGCCGGAGCGATGTACGGGTGCGTGGCGAAGTCGAAGAAGTACGAGCGGCGTTCGTCGGGTCTGTAGAAGCCGGCGACGCCCGGCGGAGCTCCGGAGATGGCCTGGAAGTCCTTGTGCTCCCCGAAGTAGAAGATCTCCAGCTTGGATTCCGGCCGCTGGACGGGCCGGTTCATCATCCGCATGAACTGGATCTTCCAGCGGTAGACGGACTCCAGCCGCGCCGCCAGCTTCTGGGCCTCCTGCTGCGTCGAAGTGTACACCATCACGAAGTGCGGCTTGAGCATCACCTTGGAGTCCGGGCCGGCGATGCGCCGCATCTCCGCGAGCGACTCCTCGTTCAGCGGCAGCTCGGCCATCATCTCGTCGCGGTCGGCCCCGACCAGCGACGCGTCGGGCTCCGCCACGATGCCCGCGAGGATGACCTCGATCTCGGCATCCGAAATCTCGGGCCGCACGGCGCCCGCCGTGGCGGGTATGCGGTTCGGCACCATCGTATTGGCGACCGCGGCCTCCTCCAGCGGACGCATCCCGCGGACTTCGCTCCTCTTCACCACCACCACGATTCCGTGCCGGGTCTTGACCTCGTAGGAGCCGTCGGCAAGCTCCTTCACGTCCCCCTCGACGGATTGGCCGTTCACCAGGTCGATGCGATAACGGCCCTCGATCTCCGCCCGCCCGACCGCCGCCAGGGCCATCGCCAGCACGCACGCCGCCACAACCCGCAGTGAGCTCTTCATAGCTGTTCACCTACCTCAACACACGCCGCCCGCGCGCCGTCCTCGTTCCCCTATCGGCACAATGCTCCCGTCCTGCACGAGCAGTACGCGCTGCCCAGGGACAAAGCAGAGCTTCGCCCTGACTTCACAGGCTCCGCCGATCGCGGCCCCGTTTCCTTTAATCTTATTCCGCAAAGAGGCGGCCTGCCAACAAAGCCGCCGTCCCGATTGCCGGCCCCCCGTCCGCGCCGCCGGCATCCCGGGGGCAATTGACCGTCTCCACGCCTCGGCCGGCCAGGACGCCGTTAGAATGTGGACCGCAGAACCCCGATTCCTCTGAGGAACGCATGAGCGACCCGGACTC
The DNA here is from genome assembly GCA_022839625.1 of Phycisphaerales bacterium. Classification (GTDB taxonomy): domain Bacteria; phylum Planctomycetota; class Phycisphaerae; order UBA1845; family Fen-1342; genus JALHJL01. Next base: position 13,924 of record JALHJL010000051.1, on the reverse strand, counting down.
AACGCGGCGTGGCGAGCTGGAGCTGATCCGCCGCCTGCGCGACCTGCTCGGCCGGCCCGGTGCCACAAACGCGCCGGGGCCCGGCGCCGGCCCGCCGCCGATCGCGTTTGGCGACGATATGAGCGTTCTGGAGCCCGGCCCGCCGCCGTTGCTCTGGACCGTGGACATGCTCATGGACGGCGTGGATTTCGACTCGGCTGTGCATCCGTGGCGGACAATCGGGCGCAAGGCGATGGCGGTCAATCTGAGCGATTGCGCTGCGATGGCCGCCGTGCCCATCGGTGCCCTGTGCGCCGTCTCGCTGTGCAACGCCCTGTCGATGGAGGATGCCCTCGAGCTGGCCCGCGGCGCGCACGAGTGCGGGCTGCGCTTCGGGTGCCCGATCGTCGGCGGGGACACCAACAGTTGGGATGCTCCCACGGCGATCAGCATCTCGGTTGCCGCCCGCTGCGAGCCAGGCCGCCAGCCGGTCGGGCGGCATGGGGCGCGCCCCGGAGACCGAGTGTGGCTCACCGGACCGGTGGGCGGCTCGCTGCTGGGCCGCCACCTGACCTTCGAGCCCCGCATCGCCGCAGCACTTGAAATCAACCGGCACCTCGCGCCGCACGCGATGATCGACATCAGCGACGGCCTGGCTCTGGACCTGGCGCGGATACTGGACGCGTCCGGCTGCGGCGCCGTGCTCGATGAGCCTGCCCTCGACGCCGCCATTCACCCCGACGCGCACCGCCGCGCGCAACAGGACGGGCGCTCGCCGCGCGACCATGCGTTGCACGACGGCGAGGACTTCGAGCTGATCGTGGTTCTTCCGCCGGACGCGCCCCGGGCCGCGTGCGAGCGTGTTCCGCTCCTGCCGCTCGGGACGATCACGGCCGAGCGCGGCCTGTGGCTAACGTTGTCCGCGGGCGGCCGGGAGGCAATTGCCCCGCGGGGCTGGGAACACTTCCGATGATGGCTGGCTACGAGCGGCTCAGCAAGGGTCCGCAGGAGACGGTCGCCCTCGGGCGGGCGTTGGGGCGCGTGCTGCGTGCCGGCGACTTCGTGGCCCTCACCGGACCGCTGGGGGCCGGCAAGACCCATTTCGTCAAGGGTCTGGCCGACGGGCTTGAGGTGCCCGATGACGAGCCCGTCGTCAGCCCCACGTTCGTCCTGATTCGCGAATATCGCGGACGCCTGAAGCTCTATCACCTCGACGCGTACCGCCTCCACGGCCCCGGCGAGCTGTTGTCACTGGGGCTCGACGAGCTCATCGCCGAACCAGCCGCCGTCACGGCGCTCGAATGGGCCGACCGCGTGGCCGACGCCGTTCCGCCCAATGCATGCTGGATCGGCCTGGAACATATCGGACGGAGCGTGCGGCGGGCGTGCTTTCGCTGGGAGCCGGCCGAGCGCCTCGCGGAGCTGGAAAGAGGCCTGGGATAGCGGCCGGTGAAGAAGGGTACAGGCACCGCGAGAGACCCACGCAGCGCTACCGCGAAAGCCCGTCGGCGCGGAGCCAGTCCCCTTCATCGGAATGCTATCCCGGCCGCCCGCTGCACTGCGCGCATCGTCCGCACAGCATCAGGTCGTGGCTGTCCAGGGTGAAACCAGCGGGCAGGATCGAATCGAGCAACTCCGCGTTTCCAGGCACCTCGTATACGCGCCCGCAGGCCCGGCAGTGGAAATGGTGATGGTGCGGCTTACCCGCGAGCTCGTACCTGGGCGGCTCGCCGGGCAGTCTGACCGCGGTGAGCCAGCCCTCGCCAAGCAGCAGCTTCAGTGTCCGATAAACCGTGGCGATTCCAATGCGCGGCAGATGACGCTGGGCGGCAGCGTGAACCTCTTCCGTACTCAACGGGCGGTCGGTCTGGCTGAAGACATCACGAATCGCCTTCCGCTGGTTGGTGGTCCGCTTCATCACCGGCATCTGCTCCGTAACTAAAGGCAATGGCTGTTCATTATCATTATGGTACCCCCCGCACCCGGCCGTCCAGTGCCCGCGCGACCGGGCCGGATCGTCCCGATCGTCGCTTGCGAGCGTGCGCCGCGATCCGCGTCACGCCCGTCGCAGGGGCGCGACGCGTCCGCTGCGGCGGAGGCCGAGGAGGTCGCGAATCCGGTGCAGGGCGATTGCGCGTGGCATGCCGGTGTCCGGACGGAAGCCGCAGAGGCACGAAGAACGCCAAGGTCACGGAGACACTCTGGTCAAATGGTAGCCGGTCGCCCCGGCAACAGAGGTGGAGTGCAACGCCGCGCTGCACTACTGATCTCGCGAGGCCCGTGTGCCCGTAGCCCTCGCGGCGCCTCGGCGGTCTCCGTCAATCCTCGTCGATCCGCCGGGTCTTCTTGTGAATCTCGCGGACCTCGCCCGGCGGCGGCTCGTTTGCATCGGGGTTGCGGCCCTCCCACTCGCCGGTGCGCGCGTCCATCCATTCCTTCCCGCGCACCCGTCCATTGTCGTCAAAGTAGATCACGGCCGAGTAGTGCCGTTTGAGGTTGTCGTAGAGCCACTGGTCGTCGAGGTCGGACGTGGGTCTGCCGAGGATGTAACGGACGTCCTCGCGGTCGTCCACGCCGATCTGGATCATGTCGAAGCGCTCGTGGGTGAACTGGCGGTGACAGCCGCCGAGCAGGGTCAGCACGCCGAGTCCAACGAGCAGGGTCAACGCCGGCCGTGTCATGCGCAACGCTCCTTTGCCGGGTGGTCCGGCCACCGAGAGTATACGCCAGGATGCAGAGGTAGACACGCCCGCTCGGTTGAGGATAGGGGAGACGGGGGCGCCCACGGTCCGGCGGCCGGCGGCGGGGGACTTGCGGTCGCCCCGGCCCCGGCTAGGCTGAGTGGCCGGACAGCACGCCCGAGGACAGCTCATGGTTCTGTTGGACCGGCTCACGCGTGGCAAAGCCGTGATTGCCATGATCCACGTCGGCGCCCTGCCGGGCACGCCGCGGAATCGGACCGGTCTGCACGACATCATCGCCCAGGCCACGACGGAAGCGGGGATCTACACGGACGCCGGCCTCGACGGGCTCCTGATCGAGAACATGCACGACGTGCCCTATCTGTGCGGCCAGGTCGGGCCCGAGATCGTCGCAGGGATGACCGCGGTCGGGCTGGCGGTGCGGCGGGTCAGCCCGCTGCCGGTGGGCGTGCAGATTCTGGCGGCCGCGAACAAGGAAGCTCTGGCGACGGCCCAGGCGTGCGGAGCTGACTTCGTGCGCGTCGAGAACTTCGCGTATGCCCACGTCGCCGACGAGGGCCTGATGCCGACCGCCGCGGCCGGGCCGTTGCTGCGCTACCGCCGGCAGATCGGCGCGGAAGGGATCGCGATCGTGGCGGATGTGAAGAAGAAGCACTCGAGCCACGCGATCACAGCGGACGTGTCCCTTGCCGAGGCAGCGCGGACGACGGAGTTCTTCGGGGCCGACGCGGTAGTCGTAACGGGGATTGCGACCGGCGCGCCGGTAGCGACGGACGACGTGATCGCGGTTCGCGACGCGGTGACCATCCCGGTGTGCATCGGTTCGGGGCTCACGCCGGACAATCTTCCCACGGTCTGGCCGCACGCGGACGTGTTCATCGTCGGCTCATTCCTCAAGATTGCCGGACGTTGGTCCAACGTGGTTGACCCGCATCGCGTGCGCGCGCTCGTGGACGTGGTGCGCCTGCTGCGCGCGAGGGGCGGATAACGGCGGGGGCGGCGTGTCCATAAGCGCATCATCGCCGGCCAGTAAAGCCGCAGCGCCGGTGCCGTGAGCACGCTCTGTTCCGGACCGGTCGCGTCCGCGCGGCGGCGCCCGCGCTATCGGGACCCTGCCCCATGAAAAACGCGGGGGGCGTTTGCCTTCGCCCACCGGCGTTTTGAAGGCTACATGCGGTCTCTTATCGCCGGCGACCGCAAGGAGAACGGGCATGGGATTGACAGTCAACAACGTTACCACATTGTCGCTGCTGAATATTCTGGGCCAGACATCGACGGCCCAGGAAAGCGTGCTGTATCGCATGGCGACCGGCTACAAGATCAACCGCGGGGCGGATGATCCGGCCGGTCTGCTTGCTGTTACGAGCCTGAATTCCGAGTTGACCGCCGTCAACGCGGGCATCCAGAGCAACCAGCGCACGGACGCGATTCTCGGGGTCGCCGACGGCGCCCTGAGCCAGATCAGCAGCCTGCTTAACGAAATTCAGACGCTGGCCAACGGGGCGGCAAACGACGCCGGCTTGACGGCCGACGAACTGGCGGCCAACCAGGCCCAGATCGACGACGCGATCGCGTCGATCGACCGCATCGTGTCCAACACCCAGTTCAACGGCCTGAAGCTGCTGGACGGCTCCATGGCCATCAACACGACGGTCGGCACCGCGGGTGCGATCACCGACGTCAAGGTCTACAGCCGCAAAGCCGGCAGCAGTGACACGACCTTGACCATCTCGCGCGATTCGGCGGCCTCGAACGCCGTCCTCAGCTCGGTGATGACCACCAGCACAAGCGAGGACTCGACGTTCTCCGTCCAGGGCAAGCTCGGCACGGCGGTGATCACCGCGCTGTCGACCGAGAACGTGTCCTCGGTGGCCTACAAGATCAACCAGGCCAAGTCGCAGACGGGCGTGTCCGCCGTGGTGACCGGCAGCGGCAAAGTTCTGAACCTCTACAGCACGGACAAGGGCAGCGACGCGTTCGTCCGGACGAAGTTGATCCAGGGCAGCGGAATCGCGGATGACAGCGATTACGGCGTCGACGCCGTCGTGACGGTGAACGGGCAGAAGACCGCCGTGGACGGCGATCACGTGGCCTACACCGCCAACGGCATCAGCCTCTCGTTCGACCTGGGGTCCCTGACGAGCACGGTCATCCTGACCATCAAGGGCAGCGACACGGGCAGGAGCGGGGCTACGTTCCAGCTCGGTACGTCCGCGGACACGCGGGCCACGCTGGGTATCGAAGGCGTCTACAGCGCCCAACTCGGCAACGCGACCGAGGGTTACCTCAAGTCGCTCGTCAGCGGCGGAGGCAACTCGCTGCTCGATGACCCGGCGCAGGCCGCGACCATCGCACGCGTGGCGGCGGCCCAGGTGGCCACACTGCAAGGCCGGGTCGGCGGGTTCCAGAAGTTCCAGGTGCGAACGTCGCTGGATTCTCTGACGAACACCCGCGAGGCGCTCGAGAAGGCGAAGAGCGTCATCAACGACGTCGACTACGCCGTGGAGAGCGCTGAACTCAACCGCCAGAACATCCTAATGCAGTCGGCGATCTCCCTGCTCGGAGTGGCGGCGCAGCAGAGCGCACAGGTGTTGTCGCTGCTGCGGTAAGCGTCCCCCAGTTGCTTACTCTCACTTCTCGGTTCGGGCCGGGCGGCGGAAGCCGCCCGGCTTGTTTTGTCTGCCTGGGCCGCGACCGGGCGGCAAGCGGATGGGTCAGACGGGACTCGAACCCGTACTGGGAGGATTTTAAGTCCTCTGCCTCTGCCAGTTGGGCTACTGACCCGGAGGGCCGCACCACGAATTCTACGCAGAAGTAATCGTAACGGCTCGCGGCGGATCGCCCGCCGTGATTTGCGCGTAGCCGGACACGCTCGACTTCAGGTATCCCATTCCGACCCAGTGCCCCTTGACCGGATGCGGCGCGAGCGACGTGATCCGCCCCAGCTCGACGCCGTCGCGGAACAGCGGCGCCGGCAAGTCGAGCGCGCGGCCGTCCTCGGTCCGGAGCTGCACCAGCCGCCGGGCTACGACTCCGCGGGTGCGCATGCGCTCGATGACTTCCTGTCCAAGATAGCAGCCCTTGTGCGTGCTGACGGCGCGCTCGCCCAGTCCGGTTTCGGGCGGCAGGACCTGCTCGGTCAGGTCACTGCCCAGCCAGGGGATACCGGCCTCGATGCGCAGCAGGTCCAGCGTGCGGTAGCCCGCGGGCCGCGCCCCCAGCCCGGTCAGACGCTCCCACCAGTGCGCCGCCTGGCCGCGCGAGACGAACAGCTCGAATCCCGGTTGCCCTACGAAGTCGTGCCGCACGAAGCGCGCGCCTTCTTCCAGCGACAGGTGCCCCAGGGGCGGCAGCGCCGCGAAGCCGTTGACGCCCAGCCCGCGCGCCACGTCGGCCACGCCACGGCCGGTGCAACCCAGACGAGCATACTCCCCGCTCGTGTTCTCGATTCTCACGTCCTCAACGAACAGGTGCCGGTCGAAGTGCGCGGCGGCCACCGCCATGATCAGGTGATCGATGTCGAGCCAGAGGGTGTCCGGCAGGCACAGGATGTTCAGGTCGAACAGGATGCGCCCCTTGGCGCTGACGGCGAAGGCGTAGTTTCCGGTGCCGACCGCGAGCGTCGTCACCGCGTTCGTGACCAGGTTGTGGAGCCAGGCCTGGCGGTCTCGGCCGGTGAGGACCACCAGCCCGCGATCGCTGCGGTCAAACAGCGCGGTCCCGCTGCGTGCCGCCCGGTACTCGTCCGGCGGTGCCAGGAACAGGGCCGCCATCCGCACGCCGCGTACCTCGAGCATCTCGCGCGGCTGGTAAGTCCTGGCCTCGGAGAAAGGAGACACGACCATCATCCGCACCCTGTGTTTCCGGCGCGCCCGGCCTGGCTTCCGCGGGCCCGCCGCGCGCCATTACAATCGGCCTGCGTAGATCGTGCCAGTGGTGCCAAGGGAGGTCAACATGCGGCGGGCATGGATCATCTCGACCGGGACGGAACTGACGCTGGGGCAGGCGGTGGGGACCAACGCCGCCTGGCTGGCGGCCCAAATGGCAGAGCTGGGGATCCGCACCGAGCGGCACGTCACGATTCCGGACGACGAGATCGCCGCCTGCGAGGTCCTGCTCCAGGCCGCCGGCGCCTGTGACGTCATCCTGATTACCGGCGGCCTCGGTCCCACCGCGGACGACCTGACGCGGTCGGCACTCGCGCAGGCCGCCGGCGTACCGCTTGAACTGCACGCGCCCAGCCTTGAGCACCTGCGGGCGTTCTTTGCGGCGCGCGGCCGCGAAATGCCGCCGGCCAACCGGGTGCAGGCCCTCGTGCCCCGCGGCGCCGGGGTCCTGCGCAACCGCTGTGGGACCGCACCGGGACTGCGAGTCGAGTTGCAGCGCACGCCCTGCTACGCGCTGCCCGGCGTGCCGTTCGAGATGCGCAACATGTTCGCGCATGAGGTGGCGCCGGAGCTGCGTGCGGCGAACCACGACGCGGTGCTCTTGAGCCGCCGGCTGCACACGTGCGGGCTGGGCGAAGCAGACATCGGAATGCGCATCAGCGACCTGATGCAGCGCGGCCGCAACCCCGAGGTCGGTACCACTGCGTCCTTCGGCATCGTATCCGTCCGCATCAACGCCGCCGCGCCGACCCGCGCCGCGGCCGAGGTCCAGCTCCAGGCAGAGGAAGCGGAACTGCGCCGGCGGCTCGGCCCCGCGGTGTTCGGCCGGGATGAGGACACGCTCGCGAGTGTGGTCGGACGGCTGTTGGCGTCGGCCGGCCAGACGCTTTGCACGGCGGAATCTTGCACGGGGGGCATGATCGGCACGCTCGTGACGGACGTTCCGGGCAGCAGCCAGTACTTCCGCGGCGGGATCATCGCGTACGCGGACGCCGTGAAGGAGGGCGTGCTGGGAGTGCAGCGGGCAGACCTGGAGGCCCACGGCGCGGTCAGTGAGGCGGTTGCGCGGCAGATGGCCGACACCGCGGTCAGCCTGTTCGGCAGCGACTACGCGATTGCGGTGACCGGGGTCGCCGGCCCGGCCGGAGGAACCGAGCGCAAGCCGGTGGGGCTCGTGTTCATCGGGCTGCGCACGCCGGCCGAGACGACGGTTCACGAGTTCCGGTTCGGGAGCGATTCGCCGCGGGAGGCCGTTCGCATCCGGTCCTCCTGGACGGCACTGAACCTGCTGCGGCTGTCCTTGCAGGGGGCTCCTCCGGCGAGAACATGACACAGAGCGGGCCTGTTTTAGCGTAGTTCGCCCGTGTTGGCGAAGGCGAGGCGCCATCATGGACCGATAATCACAAACCGTTACCGGGCAGGAGTGGGGGGTAGTAGGACGAACTCGCCGGCAAGTTGGCCCACGCGAACGCTCGTGATACCTCATGATGTGGTGGCGGGACCGACCGGCACCGCAAAATCATTGACGCGGGACCGGTTGGTGTGGTAAAGTACATTCACGCAAGTGGATAGGGATATCCGCCGCGTGGACGGCGGACACAGAGGAGCGGTGGCAGTTCTCGGTGGGCGTGTCTTCGCGCCTGAAAGGCAGAGAGACAAGTCGGGATTTGTGGGCGTTGGTCGTGTTATCGGCGTCTGCGGCTGGAGCCTCTCCAGCACGGGCAGGAGAGAAGCAATCGTCGGTACGGCGAGTTGGCGATGGGTGTGGGCTGTCTATGTCTGCTGCGCGCGGAACTTGCACGTCGCGTGGTCGCGGCGGCCAGGTGCCGTGTTGTACACCGTCCGCGAAGTCGGAGCTTAACAATTCCTGCGATTATGAGATCCTTATGGAGCGTGTGCACCATAGGCCTGTTCCTTGTTTCGTTTCTTTGTAAGGAGGTTAGGGCATGAAGAAGAAGAGTGTCGGTGAGTTGGGTCTCGTTCTGCTGTGTGCCGGTTTGCTGCTGGCCGTAAACGCGCCGGCTCAGACCGACCGCAGCGCAGCGGAGACCGCGATTAGTCCAGCGGAGCTTGGCCAGCTCTCCAGCGCCAACGCCGCCCAGCCCCTCGTTTACGAGAAGGCCGGGGTCGAGCCGGAGCAGAAGGAGTTGGAAGCTTTGTCGGACGAGCAACTCAAGTTCATGGAGGAGTATCCCGGCAAGGAGTGGCCGGTGGAGGACGGCGCGCTTTCCGCTTTCCCGCTGGCCGTCGGCTACGCCGAGTCCCGTGGCGTGTGCGTCGGTGACAAGGACATCGACGGTGCGGGCACGACCGCCTGGGGCTACACGCTGAACGTGTACTATAAGAACCGTCGCTCGACGACCATTTACCTGGCCTCCGAGTTCGGTTGTGACGGCGGGCCGATCAGCGGTGTGCGCTATTATGTCTCGCAGGTGCCGGCGCTGCAGATGCCGAACCTGCTGATCCGGCTGCGCCACACGACGGCGACGGCCTACTCGGTGGCCTGCTTCGACAACACGGGCTGGACAGACTGCTACGGCCCGACGAACACGACGATCACGCAGATCGGCTGGTACACCTTCATGTTTGCGACGCCGTTTGAGTACAACGGGATCGACAACTTGGAGGTGGACGTGAGCCTGGGCACGCTGCCCGAGTACAACAACTCGGGCCAGGTGTGGAGCTTCACGGGCTCGGGCAACCGCTCGCTGACGGCCCAGTCGGACACGATTGGGGACCCGGCGAACTGGACGTGCGGGACGGGCAACCCGACCGTGACGATGCGGACGGGGGTACCGCGGATGCAGTTCATTTTCCCGCCGCCGAACGACGGCGCGTGCTGCGTCGACTACGTGTGCGTGGCGACGACGACGGAGCCGGACTGCCTGGCGATGAACGGCACGTGGTACGGCGGCGAGACCTGTCCGGAGTTCGTCTGTCCGCCGTGGAACGACAACTGCGGCGCGGTGACGCCGGTTGCGCTGACGCCTGGTGTTCCGGTGCAATTCACCGGCAACAACCTGGGCGCGACGAACGACTGCGGGTTGTTCGCGGGCGGCCAGGTCTGGCACGCGATTACGCTGCCCGGCGTGGACAGCTTCTTTGACGTCTGGCTCGACTACTGCACGACCTCGCCGGCGTTTGGCAACGCGTGGTTGAACTGGGCGGTCGGCTGCCCGTGCACGAGCGCGTCGGCGGCCGGGACGTTCGACACGACGACCTGCGGCGACGGAAACGTGACGATCAAGTGGTCCAGTCTGACCTCCGGCACCTACTACTATCCGGTGTTGTTGGATCCGGCGAGTGGCGCGGCGGGCGACTACGTGATCAACGTGGTGTGCACGCAGGCGTACTGTGCCTCGGGCGCGACGAGCACCGCGGACGAGATGTTGAAGGAAGTGAGCTTCGTCGACATCTACAACTTGACGACGGACTGCGCGAAGTATAGCGACTTCACGGACATCTCGACGGACGTGATCGCGGGCCAGACGTACCCGATCGACCTGATCATCGGCGACTGCGAAGGCACGAGCTGCTACAGCAAGCGGGTCTCGATCTTCATGGACCTGAATCAGGACTACGTCTTCGACAATCCGGGCGAGCGGGTGTACTACTCCGGCCAGTTGACCAACACGCCGTGTCCGGACTTCCCGCTGAGCGGGATGATCACGATCCCGGCCTCGGCGACGACGGGCTGCACGCGGATGCGAATCGTGGTGGTGGAAACGAGCAGTGTGGAGCCGCCGCCCTGCGGGACGTACACCTGGGGTGAGACCGAAGATTACACGGTCTGCATCCTGCCGCCGCCGCCGGAAGGCGCCTGCTGCTTCGGGATGACGTGCGAGGCGCCGTTGACTGAGGCGGACTGCCTGGCGGCCGAGGGTGTGTACAAGGGCGACGGGACGACGTGCACGCCGAACCCGTGCATCGGGGCGTGCTGCTTCATGGACGGCACGTGTCAGGAAGTGTTGAACCTGGCGGAGTGCGCGGGCCTGGGCGGCAACTACCAGGGCGACGGGACGGACTGCGACCCGAACCTCTGTCCGCAGCCGGGCAACAACTGCGACAACCCCAAGCCGATCCTGTTGACGGCCGGGGCGCTGCCGTACGTGGATACCGACACGACCTGTGGGCGTGGGAACAACTACGCCGACACGTGTCTGGGCTACTATGACGGCGGCGAAGACATCCTGTACGAGGTGATCGTACCGGAGCCGCTGTGCGTGACGATCGCGGTGGACGGCGTGCTGACGTACGTCGGCGTGGCGATCGACTATAGTTGTCCGCCGGGGCTGACCTGCCTGGCGTTCAACAACAACTCGGCCGGCAACCCGGTGATCGAGAACCTGTCGCTGGCCGCGGGAACGTACTACATCATGATCGACACGTGGCCGAGCCCACCGTGCTCGGACTTCACGATGACGATCTCGGCCTGCCCGGAGCCGGGCGCGTGCTGCTTCTCGGACGGGAGCTGCCAGGAACTGCTACCGACGCCGTGCGCAACGGCCGGCGGCATCTTCCAGGGTGATGGCACGACGTGCGATCCGAACCCGTGCCAGCCGACGTACTGTACGGCAGGCTCCTCGACGGTGAACTGCGACGAGTACATCAGCCGCGTGGAGTTCGGGACGATCGACAACGCGACGGGCTGCTCGCAGCCGGGCGGGTACGGGGACTACACGTACCTGTCCACGGACGTGCCGTACGGGATTCCGATGCAGATCACGGTGACGAACGGCAAGCCGTACACGAGCGACCAGTGCAAGGTGTGGATCGACTGGAACCAGGACCTCGACTTCTACGACGATGGCGAGGGTATCACCATGACCGGTTCGCCGGGCGTGGGTCCCTACACGGCGACGATCCTGGCGCCGAACGACGCGTTGTCGGGTCCGGCGCGGATGCGCGTGCGGATCACGTACACGGGTCTTCTGGATCCGTGCGGGATCACGACGTACGGCGAGGTCGAGGACTACACGGTGAACATCGTGGAAGTCCCCGGCGCTTGCTGCCAGAACGACGGGACCTGCACGCTGGAGCTGCCGTCGGAGTGCTTCGGGTACTACGGCGGCCCGTACACGGAGTGCGCGGGAGAAGACTGCAACCTGAACGGAGCGGACGACTTCTGCGACATCGCCAGTGGCTACAGCGAGGATTGCGACGGCAACGGCATCCCGGATGAGTGCCAGCCGTGGTGCGATTGCAACGAGAACGGCATTGCGGACTTCTGCGACCTGGCCTTGGGCTACTCGCAGGACTGCAACGAGAACGGCATCCCGGATGAGTGCGACGTCCTGCCGCTGTGCCAGGCGGGCGCGCCGTGCTTCCCCGAGGTGTGCAGCGAGGACTGCCAGGGCGACGGCATTCCGGATGATTGCCAGCTTGGCAGCGGCGGCATCAGCTTGCAGATCGACGACGGCTCCAGCGAGAACAACTGGGGTCTGACGAACGGCGGCGAGCTGTGCTGGCTCAACCACTTCAACGCGGGCGGCCCCGCCAACGTCGCTGGGCTTTCGGTGTGCTTCGGCTCGCCGGCGTACCCCGGCTCCGCGGGGGTGACCCCCGGCGGGGCGGTGCGCATCTACGTTTGGAGCGATCCGAACCAGGACGGCAACCCGGCGGACGCGGTGTTCCTCGGCGAGGGCACGGGCGTAGTCGAGGCCGGCAGCATCGACACCGACGTGGTGCAGTATGTCACCTTCCCGGCACCAATCGCGGTAAACGGGAGCTTCTTCGCGGGAGCTTCGGTGAACCACCCGGCGGGCGGCTACCCGGTCCCGGCCGATGACAATGGCTGGACCGGCGCCCCGGATCAGGGCTACCTGGCATACAACAGCGTCCCGTTCGATCCGGCCAACCTCACGGCCAACCCGGCGATTGCAACGAGAACGGCGTGCCCGACGAGTGCGACGTTCCGCCGATCTGCGAGGGTCCGGATTGCAGCCTGGACTGCCAGCCGGATCTGATTCCCGATGAGTGCCAGTTGGAAGGCAACGACTGCAACGAGAACGGTCGTCCGGACGATTGCGACATCGCCAGCGGCTGGAGCCTCGATTGCCAGCCCGACGGCATCCCCGATGAGTGCCAGTTGGAAGGCAATGACTGCAACGAGAACGAGGTGCCGGACGAGTGCGACATCGCTAATGGTACGAGCCAGGATTGCAACAACAACGGCATCCCGGATGAGTGCGATATCGCCAGTGGTCTGAGCTGCGACTGCCAGGGCGACGGCATTCCGGATGAGTGCCAGCTCTACACGCGGGAAGTGCTGTGGGACAACGGTCCCCTCAGCACGCATCCGGGCGGCGGTTGCGGCGGCGACCTGAGCGTGCTGCAAGACACCCTGGGCCTGACGCTATACGGTCTGGGTGCCCAGCAGACCGCCGGGAACCACGTGGCGGACGATTTCACGCTGGAAGGTGCCTGCCACATCGACACGATCACGGTGTTCACGTACCAGACCGGCACGGCGCCCCCGAGCATCACGGGCGTCTTCATGCAGATCTGGGACGGCCCGCCGAACGCGGGCGGCAGCGTGATCTGGGGTGACCTGACGACCAACCGGCTCGCCAGTTGCACCGCGTCCGGCATCTACCGGACGCTGCCGACGGTAGACTGCACCCGTCACATCCAAACGGTAGTGGCCACCGTGGACACGAGCCTCGCCGCCGGGACGTACTGGGTCGACTTCCAGTTCACCGGCAGCGGCGCTTCGGGACCGTGGGTCCCGCCCGTGACGATTCTGGGCCTGACGGGCAAGCCCGGCGCGAACGCGTTGCAGTACACGAGTTCGGCCGGCGCCTGGGCCGCAATCCTCGACGGCACCTACCCGCAGGACGTCCCGTTCATCATTAACGGTCAGTGCGGCGCTCCGCCGAATGACTGCAACGAGAACGGCATCCCCGATGAGTGCGATATCGGCACTCAGTGGGGCGGCTACTGCGAGGGTCAGGGCGGTTGCTGGCCGGTCGACTGCGGCAGCGACTGGAACGGCAACGGCGTGCCCGACGAGTGCGAGCTCTGCGGTGACATCGACGAAGACGGCGACGTCGACCTCGATGATTACTGGGCGTTCTACAACGCGTTCGGCACCTGCGTCGGTCATCCGAAGTACGAGGCCAACGCCGACATGGACGGCGACGGCTGCATCACGCTGGTCGATTACCGTGCGTGGCGCATGTGCTACCTGATGGCCAACGGCAAGGACTTCGCGGTTCCCAAGCCGCAGCCCATGCCGACCCCCACGATCGCTCCCACCAAGAGCGGCGTGGTCCGTTAATGGAGTGACAGGCTGGGCTCCGCCGGCCGTCACCGACGGCCGGCGGAGGCCCGGTTCCTTCGACTGAGCTTTCGCGG
>JALHJL010000155.1:631-1013 GCA_022839625.1 Phycisphaerales bacterium | reverse complement strand
TGGTGGTTCCGATCCGCAACCGGGTGATGGCCAGGGAACACTTCCTAATCCATGGTATAACCCCAATTATGGAAATACAGGTAATGGATTAGGCTCAGGAACAGGATTTGGATATGGCACAGGATTTGGTTTAGGCTCAGGAACAGGATTTGGAGACGGTACTGGTTCTGGTATCAGTGGCGGTGGTAGTGGTAGTGGAACAGGTGGTACGGGCACTGGTTCCGGTGGCACTGGTTCCGGCACTGGTTCTGGCGGGGGTAGTTTGACTCCTGGTGGTCACGGAGGCAATTCAGATGGTCCTCGTGGAGATAATAACAGCACCGCCGTTTGGAATGATATTGGTGCCAGTGGTATGGTTGGTGCTTTGGGTTATGCTACAGTT
>JALHJL010000155.1:0-587 GCA_022839625.1 Phycisphaerales bacterium | reverse complement strand
AACGATGATTATTGGAGTATTTTAGCCGGATTAATCGTGGCTATACTCTTCCTGGTGCTGATAGCTACAGGCTATCTACATAACAGGAGATCAGTATAAGCACTAAAATTTGGATTAAAGGAGAGAATTTATGTATAATAAAATACGAATGACAGCACTGTTCATTGTTTTGTTAATATCATTACTATCTATAGGTGCAGTTAGTGCTGCTGGAGCATCAGATAATGGGGTTTACGTGTCTGTTAATGGGAGTGATGACTCAGGCGATGGATCCAGTGATAACCCCTATTTAACAGTGAAAAAAGCGATTAATAACTCTCAAAATGGTTCAACTATCTATTTATCCAGGGGAAACTACTCTAATATTGATAATACTAATTTAACCATTAACAAATTCCTGACCATTTCTGCCTTAGGCGATGATGTTATCTTCAACGGGGGAAATAACAGTTACTTCTTTAATATAGCCCAGGGAACTAATTTGAATCTAATAGGGATTGATTTTTATAAGGCCAACACTTTAAATTCATACTTAATTACCCCCATACTGAATTATGGGACATTGAATATTATTAATTGTAGTTTCA
>JALHJL010000050.1 GCA_022839625.1 Phycisphaerales bacterium | reverse complement strand
GTTTCGAAATTCCACACCGGGCAGCATAACCGCCCGGCAGGGGACAGCCTTTCATGGGATTACGGGTGAGCGGTCCACGAGGAGTTCTGCGGCGGACTGTTATGTATCAGGGACCGGTGTGCTCGGTGGTTCGCGCGACGTCGCTCGTCCCCAGGGCGCGGGCCGCCGCCGTCACGTCGTCGGCCACAATGACCGCGGCGCACGCGGCCACGCAACTCGCACCCGCGGCGAAGACCGCGGCCGCATTCTCGGGCGTGATGCCGCCGATCGCGACCAGCGGCAGCTCGGTCCGCGCGCGGGCGACTGCCAGCGTCTGCGGGCCGGCGACGTGGTCCTGCGGCTTGGTGTCGCTGGGGAACATCGGGCCCACCGCCAGATAATCGGGCTCCTCCGCAAGCGCCGCCTCGAACTGCGCCAACGTGTGGGTGCTCTTGCCGACCAGCACGTGTGCGCCGGCGATATGTCGCGCTTCTCGGACCGGCAAGTCCTCCTGACCAAGGTGCACGATGTCGGCGCGGGCCAACCGGGCAATGTCCGGCCGGTCGTTGATGGCCAGCAGAACGCCGTGCCGGGCGGTCAGTTCGCGCAATTCCCGCGCGCGGCGCAGCCGCTCGCGGTCCGCCAAGTCCTTCTCCCGAAGCTGAACGCAGCCGGCTCCGCCGCGGATCGCGGCCTCCGCGACCTCCAGCCACGGTCGGCGACACAACCCCTCCGTCACGAGGACATACAGCCGCACCGCGCGGAATCGGCGGCGGAGCGTACCGCGCAAGACGATGCGCTGTTCGAGCTCATACGTCCGGTAGCGCAGCGTCTCGGCCCGGGCTGCGGCGGTCTCGGCGACGATCTTTCCGTATTCACCCATGCCGCGCGCGGCCTCGCTCAGCCGCGCGAACGCCGCCCGGACGACTCCCTCGCTCGAGTCGCGCGTCAGCTCGGCGGGCGTCTTCAACTCACGGCCGACGTCGCCGGCAATGTCGCGGGCCGCCAGCAACCGGTCCGCGCCCAAGCCATCGATGATCTCCCGCAGCGCGTGCCGGCAGTGCTTGACCGCTGCGGCGGCGTCTGCATCGTCCAGCACGAAGCGGGCGTAGTCCTCGATGACCCGCAGTGCCTCGCGGGCCCGGTTCACGTTCACGTCGATCACCCGCAGAGCATCCGCATCCGCATCCACAATCACAGCTCCACGCCCAGCACCTCGTTGCGGTCAATATCCGACCACGCCCATTGCGATCCGCAGCAGGTGCGCGGCGCCGACAACCACGGGGAACGCGCTGAGGGCCACCGCCCAGCGGGCCAGCTTCACGCCGGTCTTGTACCGCCGCCGCCCGATGACCTCGCAAATCAGCACGACCAGCACGACGGTGACGAACTTGAACAGGACCATCCCGGGCACGTCGTGCCGGTCGATGATCCAGTCTGCCAGCACGTTGACCTCGGTCCCCCCCGCGCGCAGGATGCGCCACGTGAACAGAATGTCGAGCGCGGCGACGAAGACGTACCATGTGTACAGGTCCGGATACAGGGCCGGACGCCGCAGGAAGGGACGCTCGTTCGCCCGAGGTGCGGCGGGCTCGGCGGCCGGTCTTTTCGATCCGTCCGACACGGTCGGCTCCGCTGCTGACAGACCACAGTTTACCATGACAGGCAAGTGTCGGGCCTGTACGCCTCCGTAGCGAGGCTCCCCGAGCATCCGAGGACCCGATGCGCCCCGTCCGTCACCGACCCACCGGCTGGAACACCTGGGACTTCCGGGGCTTCAACCGCCTCGTGTACCTGCATCGCGGCCGGACGGTGATCGCGATTCGGTTTGCGGTCTGGGACGAGACCGTGCCCGCCCGCGCCGCGCCGCCCGACCCGGAACACCGCAAGATCGGCAGGCTCTACGACGAGTTCCGCTGGGAGGACGTGACCCGGCTCGGGCCGCACGCCCCGCTGGGGTTGCCCGCGCGACTCGAATTCAAGGCCGGCGACGTGTGCTATGTGATGGACGCGACCGAGCGCGGTGGAACGCTTCGCTTGACCGTCACGCCGCTGGCGAAGTCACGGCAACGCGTCATGTTCCTCCTGTCGGCCCCGGTCGGCGAGACGCCCGTCGTGCCATCGGCCACGAGGGCCACCTTCGCCGGCTGGCGCGTGCAGCTTGCGGGCGCCGCCTGGCCGCGCGACTACTTCGTGAACGTCGCGGAGCCATACGCGCTCGCGGCGGCGGGACAGCCTGCCACAGTCACGCTGCGCCGGGTACGCGGCCAACAGCCCGCCTCGAGGCGCGCCAAGAAGACTCCCGTACCTTTGCTTGGACAGGGTGCGCTGGCCGAAGCACCGCAGGCCATGATGACCGCGGTCACATGGAACACGCTCTACGACACGCGGCGGCAGCTCGTCTCGACGCCGGTCAGCCGGGATTGGTGCCAGGATTGGCGCGGCGTGCTGGTGTTCTGCTGGGACACCTTCCTGCTCGGGGCAATGACCGCCTGCGCAGCGCCGGAGCTGGCGCGGCTGAACTTCGAGACCGTCAGCGCCGCGATCGACGAGCTGGGCTTCGTACCGAACTACTACATGGCGCACGGTGCGGCGTCTCGCGACCGCTCGATGCCGCCGCTGGGGTCGTACATGATCTGGAAGACGCTGCGGGCGGCGCCGGACCGCGCCTGGCTGAGCGGAATGTACCCGCGGCTCGTGCGCTGGCACTCGTTCTGGATGAAGCGCCGCGCCGGCCACGGCAATGGCCTGCTGGCGTGGGGTTCGGACAACGTCGCCTACGAGTTCCCGCAAATCGTGCCGTACAACGGCCAGCCGCAGTTCACGCGGCAGGCTGCGATCTACGAGTCCGGCCTCGACAACTCGCCGCTGTTCGACGACGCGGCCTTCAACGAGCGGAGCGCGACGCTGGAGCTCGATGACATCGCGCTCAACAGCTTTTACGCGCTGGACTGCGAGTCGCTCGCAGGAATCGCCGAGCTTCTCGGGCGCCGCGCTGACGCCGCCCGCTTCCGGCGCGCGCATCGGCGCATGGCCGCGCGGATCAACGAGCTGCTCTGGGATGAAGAGCACGGGATCTACTGCAATCGGCACTGGGATGGTCGCCTCTCGCGGCGCTGGGCGCCGACCTCGTTCTTCCCCCTGATCGCCGGCGTGGCGCCGCCCGCGCGCGCCGCCCGCATGGTGCGGGACCATCTGCTCAACCCGAATGAGTTCTGGGGCGAGTTCGTCATCCCCTCGATCGCCCGCCACGACCCCGCGTACAAGGACAACGACTATTGGCGCGGCCGCATCTGGGGTCCGCTGAACTTCCTGGTCGCCGAGGGGCTGCGGCGGTATCGCTTCGACGCCGAGGCTGCGCAGCTCGCGTGCAAGAGCCTCAGCCTGTTCATGCGGAACTGGCGCAGCGATGGCGGCGTGTACGAGAATTACAACGCCGAGACAGGCCAGGGTGGCGACGTGTGGAACGCGGCCCGGCTGTACCACTGGGGCGGCTTGCTGGCCTTCATCGCGATTCAGGAGCTGATTGACGTCGAGCCGGCCGGCTTCCTCCGCGTTGGATCGATCGACTTTCCGAGCGCAGCAGTGCGCAACGTGCGCATCGGCAATGACCTCTATGACGTCGTACTCGCCGCCGGCGTCCACGTGCGGCGCAACGGCCGGCGGCTTCTCGACTCCACGACGCGGGCGATCATCCGAATCCCCCTCCCTCTTAGGGAGGGGGTAGGGGGAGGGTCGCCCGGAACCCCCCTCCCTTCCAGGAAGGGGCTAGGGGGAGGGTCGCAGCGCGGGTCGCACGACGCCGTAGAAATCACTGCCCCTGGCGCTGGCGAGTTGCGCTGGCATTGCGAACCACGACGAGCACGCCTCCTCCGACTCGCAGACGGCCTCACCTGCCAACCCGTGATCCACGGCCGCTCGGCAATCTATCGCTGGTAGCCCGCCGGCAGGGCGTCGAGCACGCTGGTCGCAGGTATCCCTCCGTGTGAACCGTGCCCACGGCGGCCTTCGCTCGCGACCGGTACGTCGTCTGACAGGACGGGCCAATGTGGCCCGTCGCTGGTTACCTGCGCGGTGTAATAGCCCGCACATTGGGGGTCATCGGGTAGCCCCGGGGCAGCAACGCCCGGGGGCTACCCGATAACCCGACTCTTACGGAAGAGCCCTGTCTCTGAACGCGTCCAGACTATTCCTGCGCGGATCGGGTTGCGTCGGCCCCGCGGCGGCCTTCCGAAGCCCCCAATCCCCAGAGCGTGCCCGCCGGCTCAGAAGGACAGCAGGCAATGCCAGATGTACGTGTGGCCGAGCGCGTCGACGTCTTCCCACACCCGGCGGACGAAGTCCTCGCTCGCGGTCGGGAGCTCCGGCAGCTCGCACCGCTTCTGGCTCCAGGGGATGCACACATCCGCCCTCGGGCGAGGCGGCACACCGTGGGCGGCCGGCGTTGAAGACGTGTTCGCCGTAGCGGGCGTCCCCGACGAGCCAGTCGAGTAGCCGCCGTACTCCCGCGTGAACTCGGTCAGCGCCCGGATATTCTCGACCTGGGCGTCATTCTGAATGATCGCGCTGGCATCCATGATGTATCCGCCGTCGCGTGCCACAGTATCGATGATCTGCTTGCAGCACGCCCGCACCTCCGCCGGCGTACCGGCCGCCAGCACGTAGTTCGGGATGCCGCCGCTCAGACAGAACCTGTGGCCGAGCTTGCGATGGACCAGGGCGATGTTGCCGCGATCGACGTGATACACGATGCTCCGCTCGGGCAGCTCGGCGAAACGGTCGAGGTGATAGCTCCAGTCTCCCTCCGCGTAGAACAGCGTCTGGTGCCCCCGCCCCCAGAGTTCCTCGATGATCGGCCGCAGCGTCGGCCAATAGTGGGAGTCGAACTGCGCCGGCGTCACAAACGGGACGCACCCGCGGTGCATCCAGAAACCGATCGGCACCCGCCGCTCCGGGTCGGCTGAAGATGCCGCGATGTGCAGCAGGTGCGGCAACAGCGCCTCGCACGCGGCCCGGACCCTGGCCGGCTGGCTCACCATGTCCCGCGTCAGTCCGATGTACCCGCGCAGCTTGTCCGCCAGGATGTCGAACGGGGCCTTGAGAATGCCCGCGATCGCCCCGACCGTGCCGCACTCCACGCGTAGCCGGTAAGCCTGCTCGCCGAGCGCCGCGAAGTACTTCTGCATCGCCATGCCGCCTTTGACGAACGACAGGTGGCTGCGGTACGTCGCTGGCGTGCCGGGCGCCGCCACGTCGCGGGCTACGCGCGGCAGCCACACGCTGTAGAGGAACGCCGTCGGGTCGGCGATGAGCGCGTCGTACTCGTCCGCCCGCATGTATGCCTGTTCGACCGGCGGCTCCCGATATTGGAAGCCGACGTCCGCCGGCACGTGTACGCCGGGAATGGCGTAGTACCTCAGCCCGATCGCCTCGGTGAGCCCCGTCCAGACGTAGACCATGTTGCCGACCACCGCGTCCCAGTCGAAATCCAGCGCGCAGCGGCGGACGGCGTCGAACGCCTTCTCGTAGTCGTGCGTAACCTCCTGGCAGGTGTAGCCGGCGTACTTGGCCGCAAACTCCGCGACGAACGGCCGGATCGGGATACGGTCGGGCTTCTCGTTCCGCAGCGCGGTGACGTAGCGGGCCAAGCGCTGCTCGTGAAGCACGTCCTTGGGCAGGGCAGGCTGAATCACCGTCTGGCGGACTCCGGGCGGGGCCTGTTCGCCCCGTGAACATTGCCAGTAGCAGTATAGGCGCATCCCGCTGCACTGTGCCCCCCCCCACCGACTGGCAGGCCGAGATTCCCGTCCGCGTGGGTGGTTTGTGATATACTGATTGGGTTGTCTCGTGGCTTGTGTCGGCCGTGCGGATGAGGGGGGGAGAGGAGAGCGGGATGAAAGCGGTTCATGCGCGTACGGCGGTGGGGTTCGTGTTCTTGCTGGGGGCGCTGGTGGGCAGCGCCGATGGGCAGTGGTCGTCCGATGCCGCGGTCAACCTGGCCATCGCCGACCGGCCCGCCGACCAGGTGCAGCCGAAGGTCCGCAGCACCTCCGACGGCGGCTGCTACATCAGTTGGTTCGACAACGCCGCGGGCGGATACGACGTGTACCTCCAGCGGCTCGACCCGCAGGGTTACGAGCAGTGGGCGCACAATGGACTGCTGATTGCCAACCGGTCCTACGGCTGGACGACGGACTATGACCTCGCCGTCGATGCCGACGATTGCGCCATCGTGACCTACAACGATGACCGCAGCGGCAGCGACCAGATCGGCTGCAACAAGGTCAGCCCGGACGGCACGCTCCTGTGGGGCCCGACGGGCGTGCTGCTCACCAATACGATCGAGTTCGTCGCCAGCCCGCAAGTCGCAGTGAGCACCACAGGCGACTACTTCGTCGGCTGGTCGCAGGGCGACGCCTTCTGGCTGCAAAGGCTCAGCGCCAACGGCGTACCCCAGTGGAGCCCCGCCAAGCACGTCGGCCCGTCGAGCGGCTCCTATCTGCTCAGCGACCTGGAGACCTCCGGCGGTGGGACGGTCATCGCGTTGTGGGTCCATTACACGGGCGGCTATTCCTCTCCCAGGTACCTGTACACACAGAAGTACACGGCCAGCGGCGCCCCGGCCTGGGGCCTGACCCCGGTGATCGTCTTTGACGGCGGCTCGGTGCAGATGGGATATTTCCCGAACTTCGTGACGGACGGCAGCGGCGGCGCGGTCTACGGCTGGTACGATGTGGCCGGCACGCGGAACTGCTACGTTCAGCATGTGAACGCGCTGGGCGTCGAGCTGTTTCCGCACAACGGCGTGGCGGCTTCGACGCTCGCCAACCGGATTCGCCTGTCCCCCAGCGTCGCCTACAACCCCGCCAGCGGCGAGATCTTCCTGTTCTGGACCGAGAGCAACCTGACCCAGACGCAGTGGGGGTTGTACGGGCAGCGCTTTTCGTCCGCCGGCACCCGGTTGTGGACGAACTCCGGCCTACAGCTCCTGCCGCTCAGCGGCCAACAGAACGCGTTCGTGACTACCATGATCGCCGGGTCCGGGGCGACGGTCTTCTATGTCGATGACGACGGCCCGGCCCACCTGGTGGCAGCCCGCGTGGATGAATCGGGCAATCTCGTTTGGCCGGGGGCGCCGCTCATGGTCTGCTCGACGCCCAGCGGAAAGTGGGGCCTCGACGTCGTGCGTACGCCGTCCGGGATGCCGGTGGTGGCATGGGCGGACCAGCGCATCGACAGCGGCAACATCTATGCCCAGAACGTGAACCCGGATGGCAGTCTGGGCTTGCCCGCGTTCCTCGTCGGCGACTTGAACTGCGATGGCGTGGTGGACTTCGGGGACATCAACCCGTTTGTCCTGGCGCTCGTCAATCCGGCGGCCTATGAGGCGACGTACCCGACCTGTCGGCTCCTCCACGCGGACATCAACGGCAACGGCAGCGTGGGGTTCGACGACATCAACCCGTTCGTGGCGCTGCTGGCGGGCTCGTAGCATCACGCCGAGCCCGCGCGCCGGGGCGGGTGCTCGACGCCGCGTCCGGGCTTCGTAGCGGACGTCGCATGCGGCGGGGTTTCGCCGCGCTGGGGCCGGATGGGCGCGTCTGCCCGGGCGGGTGGCATGCTCGCAATCCGTAGGTCAGGTCCGCAGACCCGACCACCCCGCTCGTGCCGGGCAACGTCGCGTCTGCTGACTCGAACTACGGGACTCGGGCTCCGGCAAGATGCGAGGGCGGGGCGGGCCGCACGTGGGGACGACGGCGGGCCACGCCCGGCAGCCTGCGTGTTCCGATCGACGCTCCACTCTCGTATACTGCCCTTCATGCGGTCGATCGCGGTCATCAACCAGAAGGGCGGCGTGGGAAAAACGACGACGGCGGTCAATCTGTCAGCGGCCCTGGCGCGGAACGGCCGGCGCGTGCTCCTGGTCGACCTGGACCCGCAGGCCCACGCTACCATGCACACCGGTGCCGAGGTCGGGTCGGACGACCTCAGCATCTATGACGTGCTGATCCGCGGGGCGGCACTGGGCGATACCGCTCGCACCGTCGGCGACCGGCTCGTCGTGATCCCCGCCCACATCGACCTGGTCGGCGCCGAGATCGAGCTCGCCGGCCGCGGCCAGCGCGAAACGGTCTTCGGGCGTGCGTTACGGCCCTACCACGACGGTTTTGACTTCTGCCTGGTCGATTGTGCCCCGTCGCTCGGGCTGCTGACCATCAACGCCCTGGCAGCCGTCGAGGAGGTACTCATTCCGTTGCAGCCGCACTTCCTCGCGTTGCAGGGCTTGAGCCGCCTGTTGGAGACCGTCACCCTGGTTCGCGAGCGGCTCAATCCCGCCCTGCGCGTCGTCGGCGTCGTGCTGTGCCTGTACGAAGCCGGCACGCGGCTCGCGCAGGAGGTCCGAGACGACGTGGTGCGCTTCCTCGCCGCCGCCGAGCCGCATGCGCCGTGGTTCGGCGCCTGCGTCTTTGAGACGGTCATTCGACGCAATATCAAGCTGGCCGAGTGTCCCAGCTTCGGCCGGACGATCTTCGACTATTCTCCGAACAGCCACGGGGCGGCGGATTACCTGGCGCTCGCGCGCGAGCTCGCGGCCCGCGGTGCCGCGCCGCAAGCCCCGGTCGCACTGGCCGGCCAGGCGGCCGCCGTCGCGGACGCAACCCAGCCGTGAGGCCCGCCGGTTCGGCTCCGTTTTCGCCGAAGTGGGCGCACTGGTACCGCCGGGCGCTGCCCGCGTATTGGGTCTTTCTGGTCTGCCTGACGCACTTTCCGCGGCTCACGTTCGACGTGGGCATACGGGCCTCGGACAAGCTCGCGCACGTCGGCGCGTTCGGGCTGCTGGCATTCCTGTTCTGGCGGTTCGCGGAGACAATACGCTACCCGTTGTCCGGCCGCTTCGTGTACGTCGCCGCAGTCCTGCTGATCGGATACGCCGCCGCGGACGAGTACGTGCAGCAGTTCGTCGGCCGCGGTGCGGACGTGGTCGATTGGCTTTGCGACGTCGTGGGGATCGTGGCCGTGCTCGCCGTCCTCGAATGGCGGCGGCGAAAGGGCGCCGCGTGACACGTGCCGCAGCGCCCTGCCGTCCGCGCCGCGCGTTCAATCGGTGAAGCACGCGCTGAAGCGGGCAATCTGGATTCGCGCACGGCCCAGCGCTACGATACGATATGATGGAACTACGTCAGCAAACGAGTCTATGATGCTGCTGCAACCTCCGCTACCGCCGGAATACGCCGACCGCACCGACGCCGAGCTGCGCGAGCGCATCCGCGCCGCGCGCCAGAAGCTCGGCCGGCGCGTCGTGGTCCTCGGCCACCACTACCAGCAGGACGACGTGATCCAGTTTGCCGACTTCACCGGCGACAGCCTCAAGCTCTCGCAACTCGCCGCCGAGCAGACGCAGGCCGAGTACATCGTCTTCTGCGGCGTCCATTTCATGGCGGAGTCGGCGGACATTCTCACCAGCGACCGCCAGCAGGTGATCCTGCCCGACCTGACCGCCGGGTGCAGCATGGCGGACATGGCCCACATCGACCAGGTCGAGGCCGTCTGGCCGGTGCTCGAGAAGCACTCGGACCTGCCGATCACCCCGATCACCTACGTGAACTCCTCCGCGGACGTGAAGGCGTTCGTCGGCCGACATGACGGCGCGTGCTGCACCAGCTCCAACGCGAAGCTGGTGCTCGAGTGGGCGTTGCAGGGGGCCGCGGCGGCCGACCACTCGCTCGGCCGAGCCGGCGGCCACAAGGTCCTCTTCCTTCCGGACCAGCACCTCGGACGCAACACGGCGTACGCACTCGGCTGGCCGCTGGAGAGCATGGTCGTCTATAACCCGAACCAGCCGTTCGGCGGCGTCGGGCCGGAGGCGCTGCACGCCGCCCGGTTCATCCTGTGGAAGGGCCACTGCTCGGTGCACCAGCTCTTCAAGGTCGACCAGTGCGACGCGATCCGGGCGCGGCCGGAGCCGTACAACATCATCGTCCACCCCGAGTGCACGTGGGAGGTGTGCCAGCGGGCGGACTACGTGGGCAGCACGGAGTACATCATCAAGACGGTGCGCGAGGCCCCGGCGGGGACGTACTGGGCAATCGGCACCGAGTTGCACCTCGTCAACCGCCTCGCCACCACGCTGCCGGACAAGCACGTCCGCTCGCTGGCGGGCATGCAGTGCCTGTGCAGTACGATGTACCGCATCGACTTGAAGCACCTGTGCTGGGCGCTGGAGAACCTGGTCGCCGGCCGGGTCGTCAACCGGATCACGGTCGATGACGAGACGAAGCACTGGTCGCGTGTAGCGCTGGAGCGGATGTTGGCGCTGCGGCCGGCCCAGCCCGTCTCGGCGCGGTAGCCGCCGGACGTTACCACGTCGTGCCCGTCGGGCCGTCCTTGAGCTCGATGCCCAGCGTGGCCAATCGCGTGCGAACCTGGTCCGACAGCGCGAAGTTCTTGGCCTTACGCGCGTCGTTGCGGAGGTCGACCAAAATCTGGATCAGCGCGTTGCGCTCCGCTTCCGCCGCGGCACCGCCGAGCGTGTCCTGCCACCTCAGACCCAGCACGTCGCCGACCAGGGCCTGCATGAGCGTGTCGGCGGCGAGGAGGTCCCCCGCCGGGGCACCGTCGCGAATCCACGCACCCGCCTGCCGCGCGAAGTCGAAGACCGTCGCGACCGCCGCCGCCGTGTTGAAGTCCTCGTTCATCGCGTCGCTGAAACGCCGGCTGATGTCGGCCAGGGCGGTGCGGACGGCGTCTGACGTGGCGCTCGCAACGCACTGCTCAAGAGCAGTGGCATTGGGGGCGGCCGCAAGGGGGCGAGGGGCCGAGGGGCCAAGGGGCCGAGGGGCGTCCGTACTTGGTCCCTGCGACCCTTGGACCTTTGGACCCTGCGCCGCCCGCCGGGCGGCGCGCGACAGCTCGCGCACCGCGTCGCGCAGCTTATACGAACCCGCCTCCGCGGCCTTCAGCGCCTCGTTCGAGAAGTCCAGCGGTGCACGGTAATGGCTCGTCAGGATGAAGTGCCGGATCACCGCCGGCTCGAAGCTCTTCTCGACGAGTACGTTGCCATCCCGGTCGCGCAGCGGCTCGGTCGTGTGAAACAGGTCCTTCAGGAAGACGGAGTTGCCCAGGCTCTTGCCCATCTTCTGGCCGTTGAGCGTCACCATGTTGTTGTGCAGCCAGTAGCGGCAGAAGGGCTGGCCGGTCGTGCACTCGCCCTGGGCGATCTCGCACTCGTGGTGCGGGAACTGGTTCTCGATCCCGCCGCCGTGGATGTCGAGCGTGTCGCCGATGTACTTCTGGCTCATGACGGAGCATTCGAGGTGCCAGCCGGGGAAGCCCTCGCCCCACGGGGACGGCCAGCGCATGATGTGCCCCGGCTCGGCCCGCTTCCACAGGGCGAAGTCGGCGGGGTGGCGCTTCTCCGGGTTCACTTCGACGCGGGCCCCGGCTTCCATGTCCTCGACGCTCCGGCCGCTGAGCCGGCCGTACTTCCAGAACGACGACACGTCGAAGTAGACTGAGCCGTTGACCTCGTAGGCGTGCCCCTTCTCCAGCAGCTTGCGGGCGCACTCGATCTGCTCGGGAATATGGCCGCTGGCGCGTGGGCTGATGTCCGGCCGCAGGACGCTCAGCGCGTCCATGTCCTCGAAGTAGCTGCGCGTGAACGACTCCGCCACCGCCGCCGGGTGCAGCCCGCGCCGCCGGGCCTCGGCGATGATCTTGTCTTCGCCGGCGTCCTCGTCGTTCTCGGTCATGTGGCCGACGTCGGTGATGTTCTGGATGTAGCGCACGTTGTAGCCGCTGTAGCGCAGCCACCGCAGGATGGCGTCGAAGCTGACGTAGCTCTTCGCGTGCCCAAGGTGGCTGTGCCCGTAGACCGTGGGGCCGCAGACGTAGACCCCGACGTTCGGCGGGTTGAGCGGTACGAACTCCTCGAGCTTGCGGCCGAGCGTATTGAAGACCTTCAGTGCCATCGGTACACCTGTCGTTGAGAACGTTGACCAGACCCTCCATTCTACGGCCGCGGCGCCGCGGTACCAAGATCGGCTTCTGCGGCGCGGGGGCGCACACGCCCGGCCGGGACCCCCGTGGACCTGTACGCGCGGACCGCGGCCGCGCGTCCGGTGCCGGCCCCCCGCGCCTGCCCGGACGAGCGCAGCCTCGAACGCAGCTCTCAGCTTCCTACCAGCAGCGCTACGAACGGATTGATGTCGGCGAAGTTGGCGCTGCCGTCGCCGTTGATGTCGGCGTTGAAGTCCGGGCAGCCCGGATACGCGGCGCTGTACGCCGCCGGATCGGCCAGCCGCAGCACGAACGGGTTGATGTCCCCAAAGCCGATCGCATAGTCGCAGTTCAGGTCGCCGACGCCCTCGCACTCGTCCAGCACCCCGTTGCCGTTCACGTCGGTGGCGTTTCCGCTGGCGAGCTCGTCGCTGTCCGCGACGCCGTTGCCGTTGCAGTCGTACCCGCGGATCCACTCGCCGACGTAGAGGAGGCTGTTGAGGAACTCCTGACAGATCGCGGGCATGTCGCTATCCACGACCTCGATGCCGAACGCCCAGCGATCCAGCACGCCATAGCTGTAGTTGGTCGAGGAGCCCGAGACCGGATACGCAACCTCGTAGATCGTCCCGATCTGGTAGGTTCCACCGCCGGCGGCAGCAATCAAGTTGCGAAACACCGTACCGACCGCCAGGAACGTGCTGTGGTCCGGGCAGTGCTCGGGAGTGTGCCCCCACGGCCACATGATCCAGGGGACGTACCCGTGAAGGTCGATGTGCACCCGCATCGTCGGGTGCGCGATCAGGAAGTCCCGCATGTGCTGCGTCTCAGGCTCGGAGAAAGGATACGGACCCCCCCACGGGTCTTGCCCGCTGCCCGGCCCACCCCAGTTGCGGTTCAGGTCGACGCCGTTCGCGTTGTACCGGTTGTACGCCACGTAGCCATCCGGGTTCATGATCGGCATCAGGTACCACTCGACATTGTTGACGAGCGCGGCCACCTCAGGGTCGGTGGCGTAGTTGCTCAGCAGGTAGTTGGCGACGTACTGGACGACCGACGCGGGCGCCTGCTCGTTGCCGTGCTCGGCACCGTGGTAGAGGACAGCGGGCTTGGCATAGCCGGGCCCCGTGACACGCAGGACCCACATCGGCCGGCTCTGGACCGAGTAGCCGACGTTGATCATCTGGGCCAGGTTGATGTGGCCGGCCGCCAGGGTCCACATGAACTGCACGTGCTCCTGGAAGGTGCGCAGCGAGTCGAAGAAGCCGCGCTCGCGGCCGCCCGCGAAGCGCTCAGTAAGGTACTGCTGGAGATCGGGGACGATCACTTCATAGTCCAGCCCGCTGGCGGCCAGCCGCGCCTGGGCGGCCGGGGCGACGCGGGCCTGCACCGGCCCTGGCCGGATGACCTCCGACCACACCTGAAAGTCCCAGCCGAGGGCTTGCAGCTCGCGCACCGTCTGCACGTCGGCTTCACTCTCAACCGTGATCTCGACGACCTGATACCCCTCGTAGCCGGTTGGTTGGCCGGCGGCCGGGACAGCGGCGAACAAACCCCAGATCAGCGTAACACCGACAGTACTCGACAAGAAGGGGCGCGACATGGTGTTCTCCTCCGGGACACGCGGCACGCACAGGCGCGCGAGCCGCGCTCCGTACGCATTGTACCACATTCCGGCCGCCGCTCGCGCGGCATCCGGCGCTGGCAAGAGAGTTGGCAGCCCCCCCGCCGATGCAGTCTACCGCGTCGGCGAAAACGCGCCGGGAAAATGCTCGATCTCGGCCTCCCCCGTCCCCGGCAGGATCACCGAGACGATGTCGAACCGGCACGGGCGGCCGTCCCACCCCCTGTGATGAATGAACCAGCGCGCGGCGCGCGTCAGCCGGCGCTGCTTGTCCCGCCCGACGGCGTCCTCCGGATCGGCGTGGCGGCGGTCGCGGCGGGTCTTGACCTCGACAAACGCGACCGTGTCCCCGTCGCGCATGACGAGGTCCAACTCGCCGACCGGTGTTGCAAAGTGCCGCGTGACCGTCTTCAGGCCGTGGCGTCGGAGGAAGTGCTCCGCGAGGCGCTCGCCTTCGCGGCCAAGTTCGTGGCGCGGATCGTTGTCAGGGGACATGCATCGTCGCCGTTCGCCCACCCGACCGCGAACGCGCCCCAGCTACTCCGGCCGCGGGTGGGCAGCGCTACGTGGGCGAGCCGGCCATTTCCGTGTCGGCGGGCTGCCGGGCGGCCTTGGCGGCCTCTACCGCCTCTTGCGCCTCGCGCATCGCCCGCGCCTTCTCCGCCCGGGCCTGGGCCGCCGCCGCCCGCGCCGCCGCGGAGATACGCCGCTCGCGCAACCGGCGGGCCTTGCCCACGCGGTCGCGCAGGAAGTACAACTTACAGCGTCGCACCTTGCCGCTGCGGACGGTCTTGATTGCTGCGACGCGCGGCGAGTGGACGGGGAACGTACGTTCGACCCCTTCGTTGGCGACGATCCGTCGCACGGTGAACATCTCATCCAGGCCGCGGCCCCGGTGGGCGATGACCGCACCCTCGAAGTCCTGGAGGCGCTCCTTGCCGCCTTCGACGATCCGAATGGTCACCACGACCGTGTCGCCGATTTCGAAGTCCAGCACTGTCGGACGGCTGTATTTCCTGTTCACTGCGTCAAACATGGGGTTCCGCATGGGGCGCCTCACTTTCCTCGTCAGCGTGTCTGGGCCGAAGCGCTCGAGGCGGATGTCACCCACGAGCCGCCGGGGGTCATGACAAAACATCTATTTACAAACGCGGCGGCGTGGTCTTGAAGAAGATCCGGACGCCGCCGACGGGTACGCTCTTCTGCCTGCGCCCGCCGCCATGCCTCGATTTCCGCGTGATCTCCGGAAAGCAGGACGTCGGGCACGGCGCGGCCGGCGAAGACGCGCGGCCGCGTGTATTGCGGATACTCCAGCCTCTGATTCTGGAAGGACTCATCCGCTGCGGCCGCTTCGTTGCCGAGTACGCCCGGCAACAGGCGGACCACCGCGTCGACCACGGCCAGAACCGCCGGCTCGCCGCCGCTCATCACGAAGTCGCCGAGACTCAATTCCTCCGGCTGCAGCAGCTCGACGATCCGCTCGTCGAAGCCCTCGTAATGACCGGCAATCAGGAGCAGGTGCGGCTGGCTCGCCAGACGCTCGGCCGCAGCCTGATCAAACGGCCGGCCCTGCGGGCTCAGAAGAATCCGCAGGGCCGGGCGGGGGTCGCGGGCTTCCACCTCGCGGACCGCATCGATCACCGGTTGACACATCAATACCATGCCGGGACCGCCGCCGAACGGCCGGTCATCCACCTTGTGATGCGGGTCTTGCGAGTAGTCGCGGAGCTGATGGACGTGGAACTCGACGAGGCCGGCGGCCTGCGCGCGGCCGAGGATGCTAGCCGACAAGTACGGCTGAACGACCTCCGGAAACAGGGTGACGATGTCGATCCGCATTTCCCAAACCAGTCATCAAGCGCGTTCTTCGCATCACCGGACGGTGATTCCGTGCCTGCGCAACAGACTGACGACTGTCTCCGTCGGCGCGGCGCCGAGCCGGAGCCAGTGCTTGATCCGCTCTTCATTCAGCTTGACTTGCTCGCCCGCCTCCTTGTGCTGCGGGTCGTAAGTGCCCAGCTCTTCCAGAACGCGCCCGCCGCGCGGCGAACGGGCTTCCATCGCCGCCAGCCGATAGAACGAACGGTGCCGGCGCCCAAGGCGTTTGAGTCGAAGCTTGACAGCCATATCTTCCTCCGCTGCCGATGTCCGGTCCGGAACCGTCACCACCCCGCCGACGATGCCGTCCGGTCACATGCAGAGCCCTTCACTATATCCTGCCAGTCAACCCCTGCCAAGTCCAAAAAGTTCGTCGCAGCCCCGTGCCCCGCCCGGATCGCGTGCAACCGGACCGGTCGGTCGACCACCGGTTCGCAACGGCCCATGTCCCCCCTCTGCGCTACCCCGCCCCGGCGCGACGTTACGCCGACGGTGCCAGCGCCGGGTGCCTCTGCCGAAAGTACTCGACCAGCTCCTGCACCGCGTCTTGAAGGGACCGCGCCGGCTCCCACCGAAGCTCGGACCGCAGTTTCGAGTTGTCCCCACGCAAGCAGGGGATACAAGTCGCGTCGGTCGTCGGCGAGTCCTCGGTCAGCTCGACCTCCATATTCAACGCCGCCGCCATCAACTCTACGACTTCGCGGCACGTCGTCGCCTGACCGGAACATACGTTGTAGACCTCGTTCGGCCGGCCATCCTCGATCAACCGCAGGTACGCCGCCGCCACGTCGGCCACATGCAGGAAATCGCGTCGAAGCGTTAACCCACCGATACTCAAGCACTTATGTCCTTCAGAGCCGCATCTGTCTGACAGACGCTGCACGATCGCACCCATCAGGCTGCGCGCAGGCTGGCACGGCCCGACGTACTCGAATGGACGGGCGATAGTGACGTTTAGGTGATAGTCGCGGTAGAAGGTGTGAGCGATGCTTTCGGCGGCGAGTTTCAGCGAGCCGAATGTCGTGACCGGCTGCGCCGGGCAGCCTTCGCTCAACGGCTCCTCGGAGCCGCCCGTGTCGCCGTAAACCTCGCAAGAGCTTGCCATTACGACTCTGGCCCGCGGGACCGTCCGGCGTACCGCGTCGAGCACATTCGCCCAGGCCGTCACGATCGCCTGATAGGCGGCGAGTGGGTCGGCAGCGGCTTCAGCCGGAACCGACGGGCCGGCCAGGTGGAGCACCGCGTCCGGGCGAACACTCGCGATGGCGCGCCCGACGTTTATCGCGTCCGCGACATCGCAGACGAGCGCCTGGCGACCCTTTCGCTCGTAGCTCAGCTTCCGTGCGCGGTTACGAACACCCGCCACGACGGCATAGTCGCGGCGAGCGAATTCCTCCATCGCGTGTGTGCCCACGAATCCTTCCCCACCCGTGATAAAGACGGTGTGCACTGGCGATCCTCCTCAGTTGGTCCGAGAATGTGAATCCGTAAGGCATCGCGTGGGGCGCAGTTTGCCTTGGTTTCCCAGCGTATTATCGGCAGGCCGCTTCCTTCAGTTGTGCGCATCGGCAAAATTGAGCCAGCCGACGGGGCCAGCGAGATCGAACGGAGCGCCCAGGGGATGCGCGTCCTTCTGCTTGAGCGGTCAGACGGGCACCTGTATTCTTGGGTACTGCGAACCGGCGGATGCGGCTGGTCGGCGGCAGCAGGAGGTCTGACGATGGCCCTCGACGACATTCTCCTCGAATGCGAGGAGCAGATGGAAAAGGCAACCGACTTTCTCAAGCAGGAACTGCGGGCCGTCCGAACCGGGCGGGCGTCGACGGGGCTGGTGGACACGCTGCGGGTCGAGGTCGAGTCGTACGGCACCACCATGATGCTCAAGGAGCTTGCGAATCTGGCGGTGGCCGAGGGCAACGTGGTGGTTATCAAGCCCTTTGACCCGGGCACGCTGAAGGACATCCAACGGGCGATCGAGAAAAGCGAGCTCGGGATCAACCCGCACAGCGACGGGAAGATGATCCGCCTCCCCGTGCCGCCCTTGTCCACCGAGCGCCGCAAGCAGCTTGTCGCCCGCGTCCGGGAGCTCGCCGAGCAGCAGAAGGTCAGTGTGCGAGGCGCGCGGCGGGACGCGAACAAGACCCTTGATGCCGAGAAGAAGGCGAAGACCCTCACCGAGGACGACGTCGAGGCCGGCCAGGAGCAGATTCAGAAGCTCACCGACGACTGCTGTAAGAAGATCGACGCCATGGTTGAGGAGAAGGCCAAGGAGATCATGGAGGTCTGACGGCCACCGGTGGTTCGTCCGCCGTGTCGGACGTGAAGGCTGCGTGACACGCAACGCGGTGCTCCGGGGACAGCGGGTTACACGGCGCCAGACGTGGCGCGCTCTGCCGGCACACCGGCTCCGCGATCGGGCAGCGGGGGTGGAATGGGCAGCCGCCGGGCGGGTCATACGGGTCAGGCGGCTCCGCGGGGACGGTCGGCAGCGGCACGCGGCGGGGCTGTCGTGCCGCGGCGCCGTCCGCCGGCCCCAGGTCGGGTGCCGCGGCCAGCAGCGCCTGCGTGTAAGGGTGCCGGGGGTCGGCAAATAGCTCCTGGGTCGGCGCCTGCTCGACGATTCCTCCAAAGTACATGACGGCGATCTCGTGACTGACGTGGCGGACGACACCGAGGTTATGCCCGATGAAGACGTAGCTCAGGCCGAGGTCGCGCTGCAGATCGGCGAGCAGGTTGAGGATCTGGGCCTGGACTGACACGTCCAGCGCGGACACCGGCTCATCACAGAAGACCAGGCTGGGTTCGAGCGCGAGAGCGCGGGCGATTCCGATCCGTTGCCGTTGTCCGCCCGAGAACTCGTGCGGGTACCGATTCAGATCGGCGGCGGAGAGCCCGACCCGGGTCAAGACATCCGCGACGCGCTCACGACGCTCCCGCGCGCCGCGCACCAAGCCATGCACCGCGAGTGCCTCCCCGACGATCGCCTCCACGCGCAGCCGCGGGTTCAGGCTGCCGTAGGGATCTTGAAACACGATTTGCATCCGGCGCCGCAAGGGCCGGAGGTTGCGGGCCGACAGGCGGGCTACGTCGCGGCCTTCAAACATGATGCGCCCGGCGGTCGTGGGAATCAGACGCAGGATGGCCCGCGCGAGAGTGGACTTTCCGCAGCCGCTCTCACCGACCAGCCCAAGCGTGCGGCCGCGCCCCAACTCGAACGACACATCATCGACGGCGCGTATCGTACGGGCATGGCGACGAAACAGCCGGGCGCGCGTGGTGAAGTGGACGCGAAGATTCTCCACTTGCAGCAGCGCGTCGCTCTTCTCGTCACCGCGGGGCATCTGGCCGGCCATCGTAGCTTCGCCGAGCGATCGTGGACAAGCGCCGATGCACGTCGCGGCCGAAGCACGGGGGGCGGCGGACGGCTAGGGTCGTTGGTGGCCGCGGCGTCGTGCGGCCTCGCGCAGCGCGCCCGCGAAGGCCGCCAACTCGCTCGCACTCTCGAACACGTCGTCAATGGGGATGGGAACCGACGAGCCGTGACACCGCAACTTCGGAACGCCGCGCTCCTCGATGAGCCGGTCAAACTCCTCCCAGCGCACCAGCCGCGGCCTGCCGCGTGTGCCGACCACAATGCCCTGCGTTGTGAGCGCGACGAAGCGGCCGGTGATTCGTCCGCCAATCAGCCGCCGGACCGCCAGGCCCAGCGCCGGCGCGATCACGCCGAGCAGCAACGGCAACAGGGGGAAGGGGGCATCTTCAACACTCAGGCGGTAGAGCACACTGACCGCGACCCCGGCAACCAATCCGGCGCCGGTGTACACGAGTGCCAGGCGGCCCCACGACTCGTCCGACCGCCAGACCACCGTGTGCTCGTCGTACTCGAAGCCGCAGTCGGGACATCGCCCGGCGGGCGGCAGCCCGTGCCACCAGCGCGCGCAGTCCGGGCAACGATCAAGCGTGACCTGCGGCATAGCGGCACCTATGGTACTAGCGGGAGCGGGAGTTGTTGAACACCGTATTCGCTGGTGGGGGCCAACGGCCGCTTCTCCGCCCGTGCGCTGGCTGCATTTCGCGCTGGCAGCAAGCGGCCAGCGGCACTCGATCCGCGCGCGACCTACCCGTGCTTGAGCCTTCGGGCAATCTCCGCGACATGCCGGCCCTGGAAGCGGGCGATGGCCAGCTCGTTCTCGGTCGGCTGACGCGCCCCGTCGCCGCCCGCGAGGGTCGAGGCCCCATAGGGCGTTCCGCCCGTGATCTCGTTCATGTTCAGCAGTCGCTGCTCGGCATACGGCACGCCGACGATGATCATGCCGTGGTGCAGCAGTGTAATGTGGAAACTCGTGATCGTCGTTTCCTGTCCGCCGTGCTGCGAACCCGTGCTGGTGAAGACGCTGCCGACCTTCCCGACCAAGGCGCCTTTGGCCCACAGTCCGCCGGTCTGGTCCAGGAAGTTGCGCATCTGCGCGCACATGTTGCCGAAGCGCGTGGGCGTGCCGAAGAGGATCGCGTCCGCGTCGACGAGCTGTCCGGGCTGAGCGACCGGAACGTCCGCGAAGGTCTGCCGTGCCTGCTTGGCACCGCTCTTTTCCAGCGCTTCCTCGGGCACGAGCTCCGGCACCTGGTACAAGCTCGCTTCGCAATCCGAGACCGCGCGGGCCCCTTCCGCGACCGCAACCGCCAGCTTGTGCACGTGGCCGTACATGCTGTAGAAGACGACTTGCACCTTCGTGGACACCTGAGTTCTCCTTTCGAGCGTGTCTGTAACAGGTATGGTAGGCCGCGCGATACGAAACCGCCACGAAAGATCAGCGATCGCCTGGACGCCACTCGCCAACCCCACCACAAGCCGTGGCTACCGGGCGACCTACCGGGCACCGGACCAGGGATACGTGATGCAATCGGCGAACCTGTAGCGACCGGCCAGGAACTCCGCCGCTACGTGAAGTAACCGGGATAGACCCGCGGCCGGCGCTTGCGACGCTGATAGGCGCGGGCCAGGTCGAGGAAGATCTCCAGGTCGCGGTCGATGTGTCCGCCGACTTTGTCGAAATACAGAGATCGGATCGGCAGCCCATCGTGGTCGGTGCTGACCGCCGGGTAGACGGCCTCGCTGGCAATTCCGTTCATGCACGTGAACGGGCTGATGTCGATGATCCCGTCCGCGCCCTTGTGGTAGAGATAGACCGCCTTGCCGACGCTGAGGGTCATCTCCCCCAGCGCCCCGGTCGCCGGCAGATAGGGCTCGGAGCCCTTCAACACCTCCGTGATGTCGTGCGGTTCCTCGTACCCTACGAAGTCCTCCGCGACAGGTGCCAGCAGGGTCTGCTCGTACTGGTGCTGAACGTGCGACTTGATCTTCAACTTGAGGAACCCCGTGTTCAGCCGCCCGTGGTCGCGCGCCCAGTCGTACTGCCGCGACCAGTGCGTGTACCAGACCCACTCGGAGATGTCCGAGAGCCAGCACTCGCCGCCCAGCCGCTCGACGCGGCGGACCGCGTCCTCATTACTGAACGTGTTCAGCCGGCAGTAGATTTCGCCCACGACGCCGATCAGCGGCCGGCCCTTCACGTACTGCGCTGGAATCGCGCGGAACCGATCGCGGGCCTCGACTACCCGCCGTGTCAGCCGGGCTATACGCTCGTTCGAGCTAAGCCCGCGTTCGGCGAGGCCGGCACAGAATTCGGCGATGGTCTGCTCGAAGGCCGCGTCGGTGTCGCCGGCATGTGTCTCGTATGGCCGCGTCTTGAGGAGGAATCGGGTCGCCAGGTCGCCAAGCACGACCCCGAACCACGCGGTACGCATCAGCTCGGCCGCGTGCTCTCCGAGCCCGGCGTACGCGTCCGCGCTGTTGGGGGACACGACGAGGGCGTCGCCGAAGCCCTGTCCGACGAGGACCTGCTGAAGGTACGGGGCGTACTGGCCGAAGCGGCAGGGACCCGGTGCCCGCGGCATGAAGAACGCGAGCTTCTTCGGATCGGCCCCGGGCGCACGGCAGATCTTGAGGAAGTCGCCGAGCGTGATCTTGTGCGGCAGGCACTCCTCGCCGCTGCTGTGCAACCCGCCCAGTTCCAGCGTCTCGCTGTCGGAATCGGGGGCGGGGGCCGCATCGATGCCGACCGAGCGAAACGCGGCCGCCATCAGCCGCGCACCGGCGTACGACATTTGGGGGATGTAGAGGGTTCGGCCGGCAAGATCCGGTCGGCTGGCTGGCTCTGACACTTTCGCCACCATCGGAGTATTCCCTTGCTGTCCAGGTACGCTTCGCAACGGGTCATCATGCCGGCGTCGTTGGAGTGGCCGTCGAACTGGAGGGCCAGGAACGGCTTGCCGCTGGCCGCCGGGCGGATGTACCCCTTGAGAAACGAATCCGGGCCGCACTTGAAGTTGGTCACGTAGATAATGTGCAGGTTCGGGTGCTGGGCGACGAGCTTGCCGGCCGCCAGGATTCGCCGCCCGTACGACCAGTACATGTTGTCACAGACGTCGCTGACCTCGGTTCCCGCGAGCGGCAGGGCGTCCACCGGCAGCACGTTGACGCCGTACTGGTCCCGCAGCTTCCGGGCCACCGACAGGCTCACGCCGGCGTCGTGTACGTTGTATGGGCGGCCGACCAGCACCATGCCGGGCTCCCGCGATTCGATGAGCATATCGAGCGCGGCCCGGCCCGCCTCTGCGTACGCCGCCCGGAACCGCTGCTGAACCGTCAGCCCGGCCGCGAAGGCCCGGCGGGTGACGCGGGCGCTGACACCCAGATCGCGGGCCAGCTTCGTCATCGCGCGTTGCACCGCGGGCAGTCCGTCCTGGAAGCTGACCGTCGGGCACAGGATACGTCCGCGCCAAGCCCGGAACTGCGGCGCCTGACGGAGCACAAACGGCAGCGTCTGGCCCCAAGGGCAGGCGTAGCTCTCGACCTGCGGCAGGCGCGGCTCCATGCTGATGAGGTTCGGCAACCACACGTAATCCACGCCGGCCGCGATCAGCTCGGCCGCGTGTCCGTGCGCGACGATGATCGGGAAGCACGGCTCGGCGACCACGGCGTCAAGCCCGGCGCGGGCCGTGGCTCGGCTGGTCTCGGACGAGACGCGCACCTTGAACCCACAGTCGCGGAAGAAACGCCGCCAGAGCGGCAGGAGGTCCCAGGTATACATGGCCAGCGGGATGCCGATCGTGGCCGTCGCGCCCGGCGGGTCGCCGGTGTCGTCGGCCGCGAGCAGCTCCCGGCGCAGGCTGACGAGGTCCGGGATGACAGGCTTGCGGTCGGTCTTGACCTGCTTGCGGTAGCGGTCGGAGCACTTGTCGCCCCAGAACGTCTTCTCGCCCTCGACGTTAAACTCCTGGATCGAGCATTGGTTCCCGCAGCCGCGGCAGGTGAACTCGCGCAGCTTGTAGCCCACGCGGCCCAGGTCCCAGCCGCGGAACCGCGTCCCCGCGCCCGTCGCGGTCACCTTGTCCCGCGCCAGCAGCGCCGCTCCGATCGCGCCGAGCACGGCGTTGTGCGGCGGGACGATGATCTCCTTCTTGCAGATGATGCTGAAGGCGGCCGCCACCGCGTCGTTGTACGCGGTACCGCCCTGGAAAAAGATGCAGTCGCCGATGTGGCGGCCGCGGACGACGCGGTTGATGTAGTTGTAGACGACGGAGTAGGCCAGGCCGGCGACCACGTCGGCGCGCTCGGCGCCCTGCTGCATGCAGGTATTGACGTCGCGCTCCATGAACACCGTGCAGCGCTCGCCGAGCTTGAGCGGGGCGCGCGAGCTGAGTGCCAGCCGCGCGAAGTCCCCCTTGATCGACACACCCAGCTCTTCGGCCCGCTCCTCGAGGAAGCTGCCGGTCCCCGCGGCACACGCCTCGTTCATCGTGAAATCGACAACGATGGACTCCGGAGGGGTCGGGGATCCAGGAGTTCGCGGAATCGAGGAGGCTGACGGGTGCGCCGCGGACAAGATGGCCGCGACACTTCCCTCCCTTGGCCCCTCGGCCCCTTCGCCCCGTGGCCCCTCCTCTGCCTGCAGACTGATGAACTTACTGTCCTGGCCGCCGATCTCGAAGATCGTGTCCGGCCGCTGGCCGAGCAGGCGGTCCCCGATAAACGTGGCGCCGGTCTTGTGACAGGTGATCTCGTCGTGGATGCTGTCCGCGCCGACCAGCTCGCCGATCAGCTCGCGCCCGCTGCCGGTCGTGCCCACCGCGCGCACCCGCACGCCCCAGCCGACCGCTTCTTCCAGTTCCCGCAGGCACCGCGTCACGACCTCGATCGGACGGCCTTCGGTGCGCGTGAAGATCGAGTGAATCACGTCCCCGTGCGGGTCGATCAGTACCAGCTTCGTCCCGACCGAGCCGATATCGAGGCCCAGGTACGCTTCGACCGGCGTCCCCGTCGCCGGGAAATGGTATGGCTTCACGCGGTCCCGCAGCAGCCGCACGCGCTCCAGCGTGAGGGCCGGCATGCGCGGGAACTCGTGCCCGTCGCGGCCCGCGGTCGCGTCCAGCCGGGCGATCTGCTCGCGCACCCGGTGTCGCGGCATCGTGCCGGCGGTTGACGCCGCGGCTGCCAGCGCCGCACCGATGGCAGGCAGTGACTCGGCCGCCTCGGGGACCGCGAGCTGCTCTTCCGTCAGGTTGAACACCTCGCGCAAGGCCCGCACCACGGCGCTGTTCGAGGAAACGCCGCCCAACAGGACCACCGGCGGCTCGACCGGCCGACCCTTGACCACCGCGGCCTTGAAATTCGCCGCGACCGCGTTGCAGAGCCCACGCAGAACCTCGGGCGGCGAAAAGCCCTTCTGCTGGGCGTGGATCATGTCGCTCTTGGCGAAGACGCTGCACCGACCCGCGACGGCGGCGGCCCGCTCGGCCCGCTCGACGACCGCACCAATCTCCTCGACCGCATAGTTGAGCCGCTTCGCCTGCTGGTCCAGGAAGCCCCCCGTGCCGGCCGCGCAGTCGCCGTTTGTGCCGTAATCCACGATTCCCAGCACCCCACTCGCCGGGTCAGCGCCCAAACGGATGTAGCGGCTCGATTCCCCGCCGATCTCGAACACGGTCCGCACGTGCGGATGGAGGAAGTCGATCGCCCGGGCGCAGGCCTGGAACTCGTTGCACGTCGGGGCCCCCAGCGCCTGGGCGACCAAGCCTGCCCCTGAGCCGGTCAGCGTCAGTCCGGTCATGTCCTCCGCCGCGACGCACGTACCGAGCTCGTTCAGCAGCGTCCGTGCAACCTCCAACGGCCGGCCGCGCGTCCGCCGGCTGCGGACTACCAGGACCGCGTGATCGGCGGCAGCGGGCACGGGGAGGGCGTGCAGGACGTTCGCCGCGGCGGGGTCGGCCGCCACGCGCGCCGCGGCGTCCCGCGGAAGGATCATGGCGGCCTTGACGCTAACCGCCCCCACGTCGATGCCGAGGCAAATACTCATCACGGTCTTTCCAGGCGCGGCGCCCC
This sequence comes from Phycisphaerales bacterium, assembly GCA_022839625.1. Taxonomy (GTDB): domain Bacteria; phylum Planctomycetota; class Phycisphaerae; order UBA1845; family Fen-1342; genus JALHJL01. The sequence continues at coordinate 1,808 of JALHJL010000050.1, read as the reverse complement.
GCGCCGCGGCGGCTCGAACCCTGGGGCGATAAGTAACGTACCGGCCACGGCCCAGTCAAGCGTTTTTGAGGCCCGCCCGGCGGTTGTCGGGTAAAGTGGGGCAGCAACGTTCGGAACCCGCGTGCCCAAGGGAGGACACCCGTATCGGGACGCACAGCGGGTTCCGTCGCCGCGCGGGGCGGGCGTCTTCGGCAAGCGGGCCTTGGTACCGCTAACCGGCGGGACGCCCGCTGCCGAAGGCCGCCGTGCAATTTAGGTCAAGGGGTTCCCGGTTTCGGACGAAGCCAGAATGCGGCGACTGCGCACCGTCCCAATGCCAGACGAAAGTGGCAGCGCCCGGCCAGCCGCAGTGCGAAGCGGGACTTTGCACGACCCCAGAGCGCAATGATTGCCGGGATACCGACTTGCAGCCCCGAGTCCACATGAATGCGAATGCGCCGATCTTAGTGTTTGACGCGGCGCCGGCTATGTCCGACGCCCTCAAGCAGCGCTTGAAGCTGCGAGGCTTCGTCCCGACACGGCTTGATCCGTCCGAGGTGCTCGGCTCGGGCGTCTTCCCGAGCGGCCTGGACCTCGCACTGATCCTCCTCGATCCGGACTCCCCCCTGGAAGAGCGGGAGCGCGTAGCCGCCCTGGTGCGCCGGCTGACGGCCCGGAGCGTCGCCACGGTGGTCTGGGGGGCCGGCGCGGAGTTGCGCAACGAAGGCGGGCCGCTGGTCGAATGGGTGTCCCCCGACGCTGGTCCGGACGAGGTCGTCGGCAAGCTCGGTACGCTCGCACGTTATGTTCCGCTGGTCAAAGGCCTCGAGCGCGAGCTGAAGCACCTGCACCGGCTCGGCGACCAGTTGAGCCGCTACGTCGGCGAGATCGACCAGGAGCTGCGGCTCGCCGGGCGGCTCCAGCGGGACTTCCTGCCGCGCGAGGCCCCCTGCCTCCCGCCTTACGAGTTTCAGGCGCTCTATCGCCCGGCGAGTTGGGTCAGCGGCGACATCTACGACGTCTTTCGCATCGACGAGCACCACGTCGGCATGTTCGTGGCCGACGCGATGGGGCACGGCGTTGCCGCCGGACTGGTGACGATGTTCCTGCGGCAGGCGCTGGTGTCCAAGCGCATCTCCGGGCACTCGTACACCATCGTTGAGCCCGCCCAGGCGCTACTCGAACTGCACGAATGCCTGGCCCGCCAACGCCTGCCGGATTCCCAGTTCGTGACGGCCGTCTACGCGATCATCGACACCCGGTGTGGCCAGGTTCGCCTGGCCCGGGCCGGACATCCGTATCCCTTGCACCTGCGGCGGGATGGAAGTATCCACGAGGTGCGCTCGATCGGCACCCTGCTGGGGCTGACCGACATTCCCGCGGAATTCGGCGAAGCGCAGCTCACACTCGCGCCCGGCGACAAGCTGCTGGTGTACACGGACGGGGTCGAGGATGCCATGCTCGTACCCACACCGCCGAGGGGTGAAGGTGTGATCTTCACGCCGCAACTGCGGCAATGGGCCAGGCTGTCGGCCGCCGAGTTTGTCCGCGAGGCGCAGGAACATCTGGACTCGTGCGAGGGATCGCTGCATCCGTCGGACGACGCCACGCTGCTTCTTCTCGAATTCCAGGAGGGGGTCCTCCCGGCCCCGCAGCGCAGAGGGGTTGTGTGAATCCCGGTTTGCGCGTCGGCTCCTGACGGTCCGCCGGAGACGTCTCCGTGGAGCACTCGCCTGTAATCCCATGAAAGGCTGTCCCCTGCCGGGCGGTTATGCTGCCCGGTGTGGAATTTCGAAACAGGAGACAGCTATGGGAATGAACGAGAGCGT
>JALHJL010000008.1:124309-163805 GCA_022839625.1 Phycisphaerales bacterium | reverse complement strand
GGGGCCGACGCTACGACGGCGCGCCCTATCGCGACGTCCGGTGCGGAGCCCGGACGCTACGGGCGCCACGGCACATCGACCACCACCAACGGGGCCGCACGGACGGGCAAGAACGCGCACATCCAACTACCCGCCCGAGACAACACCCGCAGACAGCATCCGGAGCCCCAACGGTCCGCCGAGGGAAGACAAACGGCCATCAAGGCCATCCGATAACGCAAGTATGCAACGGGGGGGGGGCAAAGTCAAGCGAAAATGTGTGAAGAATGGACAAATCCGGGTGATTACCGGTGTTCGCCCGGCGTTGCACCGCACTACGCCGGACGTCCGTAGTTCCGCAGGTCGGGACAGCGCCCCGGTGCGAGAATCCCTTCGTGTCCTGGTGCGAGAATCCCTTCTCGCACCCACCGGAGCCCATCCTGATGCGAGAATCCCTTCGTGTCCTGGCGCGAGAATCCCTTCGCGTCCTGGTGTGAGAATCCCTTCGTGTGCTGGTGCGAGAATCCCTTCGCGTCCTGGTGCGAGAATCCCTTCGTGTGCTGGTGCGGGAATCCCTTCTCGCACCCACCGGAGCCCATCCTGATGCGAGAATCCCTTCGTGTCCTGGCGCGAGAATCCCTTCGTGTGCTGGTGCGGGGTAAGCGCTCGACCAAGGACAGGTTGACGGCGTGTGGCTGACGGCGGAGGGCTGGGGCTGGGTGGGGGGTTACGCTGCGGATTGCGTTGGCAGAGCTGTGGCGGGCCCGAAGCGGGTCTTCCATTCGCGCGGGATCAGCTCGGCGATGCGCTGCGATCGCGCGTCCGGCGACATCGCGGTGTAGGTGTGGAGGTGTGGATGCGCAGCAGCACGTCGCGGAAGTAAGCGAAGGGATCGACCCCGGCCAGTTTGCAGGAGACGACCAGGCTGTACAGGACCGCCGCGCTCTCGGCGCCGGCTTCGCTGCCCGCGAACATCCAGTTTTTACGACCGATCACCAACTGCTTGATTTGTCGCTCCGAGTGATTGTTGTCGATCGCCAGGAACGGCGCTTCGATGTAGCGGGTCAGCGCCGTCCAGTTGTTGAGCGTATAGCCCAGCGCTTCGCCCAGCGCACTACGCGGCAGGACGATCAGCGACAACCGATCCAGTTCAGCCCGCAGTTGGGCGAGACGGCGACACGAGTGACGCTGTCGCCAAGCCAGCAAACGCTCCGGTTCAAGGCCGAGGCGCTCCACGGAGTACAGCCGGCCGATCAGCGTGAGCACACGCCGCGCTTCGGGGCCGTGCGAGCCCTGGGCGTCGAAGAACTTCCGCCGGGCGTGCGCCCAGGCGTACTTGTAGCGCACATAGCGGTTCACGAAGAACCGGGCGGGTACGACCTCCAGCTCTTCGGTCACGTCCTGTCGGCGGGCGGCAGCGCAAAGCGACGATGGACGAGATTCACCGCTACGCGAAGATCGACCGCGTGGCGAACGTGATGCGGCCGTACCTGGAGTCCTTGGTCTGATCGCGGTTCGGACGGGCTCGACGGACGCGATCAGACGCGGGAACCACCCCCGGGAGCCGGAGCAACCTGGAGAGCGCGGCCACTTCGACGACTGAGAGTTGCTGCTAGGGTTACGTTCGGGGAGATCAACGCTCGGTCGCGAGTCTGGCGACCGCCGAGTTAACGCGAAACCCCGGGCCAGAGAGTGCCCGGGGTTGCTCGTTTTAACGCGAGGATTCGCAATGGGTTATGGATGCGGCCAGGGCTGGCCGGGCGGCCGGAGAGCGCCGTTTCGGGCCGCTCCCACGCCGGCGGGCGGTTCGGGGGCCCCTTTCGGCCCCCGCGCTCTCCGTTTCTCTCGTTAGCAGCCGACCGACCGGTTAACGCACACCGGGCGGTTTGCAGCGGCACGCCAAGGTTGCAGGTTCGACAACGCGATCAGATTGGCGCATGGTCGCGGCGACCTCCGCACCGGAACATAGCGAGCCCGCCCAGCAACAGCAGTGCCAAGGACGTCGGTTCGGGAATGGGGGCCCGCAAACCGAAGTTGCACCACTCATTCGGCCGGTCTACCGTGAATCGGCCGATATCGAGCAGGCTCTCGAAGGCCAGTGCTACGTTGGGGTTGTAGCCAGGATCGACCGTGGCGCCGGTGAAGTAATACACGCCGCTAGTGAAGCTCCATCCCGGCATGGCGTTGGGATCACTGACGCCCAACCCTCCCCACACCCACTGCGGGACCGACAACCATGGCTGGGTGATCGGATTGCCACTCGTATCCCAGGCGGTCAATGTAAGCGACTCCGCGGTGAAAGAACCGCCATCAACGTCACTGATGACGAAATAAGTTCCGCTGGGCAGACAAGTCGCTCCCAGCCCGGTGAAGTCATTATAGCGCGTGAGGCCGGGCGGGTTGAGGTTGGAGCTTGGGATTGGGCCGAAGGCCAGGAACGTGCCCGTCCAGCCCGGGAACACGGGCGGGGTGTTCGGTGGCCCCCAGTCGCCCGAAAACCCGAGACTCAAATCGTTCGGGTCGGACAGGGTGAGCGCGGGGGCTTCCGACGGAGGAGGCCCGGGGTTCGGCGGGACCGGGAGGTTGTTTCCCGATCCCACTAGCGGCTGCGCGGCCGCGGAGTTCGCAGTTGCCACGACGACTACTACGCCACAGACCAGTTGAGAAAACCTGTAAACACTGCTCATCGCCTCACTCCTCACTCTTGTATGCACGATGTTTCGCTTTCCTTACTTCCATTACGTTCTGCTGGAGGTACGCGGTTGACAGTTCGTACGCAAACGTAGACCGCGCGCTACGCAACGCGATGTCGCCGAAGTACATGCCTGCGTCGCCGTCCGGAAGGACGTCCGAGCCCGCGACCATGGCCGAAATAGCTACAGCACGATTCTCAAACCTGTGCTCGTCTGCACCTCCTCTCTCCCTGAACGCGCGGGACCAGGCATCTGAACGCCCTGCGTGGCGTACTACGCCCTGCGGCGAGAGACCAGGCCCAGCGCGCCACCCACGAGCAGGACCAGCGCTGATGGCTCAGGCACCCGCACGATCTGTAGGCCGTTGAAGCCGCCCCACGCGCCGTTCCAGACGCCGACGTTGATCGTCACGTCGGCGGGCTCAACGAGCGTGAGGGTGTGCAGCGCGTAGGTCAGGCCTAGCTGGTGTGAGCCCGGCCACGCTCCTCCGAGAAGCTGGAAGCCTTCCGGGCTGCCGGGGACATCGACCCAAGAGTTCGCCCCGTTCGGCGCGAAGGAGTAGCTGAAGAACTCGTACGCGCCCGGCGCCAACCCCCGCACAACGAAGGGCAGCGGACCAGTGGGCGGCCAGGTGAAGAAGTCATCCAGCAGGAACTCGTCGTCTCCGGTCGTTCCGCCGTAATCGAAAACGCTCTCCCAGCCCGCGTCCGGATACAGCAGGGAAACGCTCGTGGAGCCGCCGACGAGGTCGAGCAGCGGGACAACCCCCCCGACAGCGACGTTCCAGACGCCCGCCTGTCCGGCGGCGGCACCGTAAGCCGCGGACGGGCTCGGTCCAACGCCGAAATCGACATTGAAGCTCTGGGCGTGCGTTACTGTCGGGACGGCAATTAGGATTCCGACTACCAACAGCATGGGTACGACGATTCCGCCGCGGCGTGCTTCCACAGTCATGCGTTCTCCTCTCCGATTTGGGTTTCGGCGCTCATAATGTGGATAACTAGCACCATCTGTCCAGATTATACTGGATGACAATCTGGGTGTCAATGTATAAACTGGGTTCTCCGTGACGCGTGGTCACGCTGCCAGGGAGCGGACTTTGGTTTCTATCGCTGCTGAGTACGCCTTGAGAGCCGTTGTGCTCCTAAGCCGAGAGCCGGGCCGGCCTTGGACCACCCAGCGGGTGGCTGAGGCCACGGGGGTTCCGGCTAGCTACCTATCAAAGGTGCTCCAGGCGCTCGTGCGGGCCGAGATCATCCAGTCGGTTCGCGGAATGTACGGCGGATACAAAGTGTCCGTTTCGGTAACGGAGTTGACGGCACTTGATATCATCAACGCCGTGGACCCCATCCGGAGGTTTCGATGCTGTCCCTTGGGACTGAGCGAGCACGGCGTGCGCCTTTGCCCGCTACACCGCCGGGTTGACGAGGCGATTGCGCTGACGGAGAAGGCCTTTGCCGAAACCACGGTTGGAGAGTTGCTGGCTGAACCGGGCGATAGCAGTGAGTGCCGCTTCCCCGCGGCCGCGGGGCGCTCGCGGCCCGCTGGCGAAAGGGGAGGGTTGCCGGTGCCTGGCACGCGACCGCCCGCGTCGCAAACCCGCTCTGGACGCAAGAGTCGCCGGCTTTGATGGCTCGGTGCACCACTTGGCCAGCTTCAACGCCGCGCCACGCGGATTTCGTGCGTAGTCCGGACTGGTTCAGGTTGATCGGGTCGGCGACCGCCCCATTTGACCCGCCGGACCCACGTCAGGAGTGGGTTGCAGATCGCACGCCCTGCGGACCACAGAGCACAAGCCGTTCGGCTGGCTTTCTGCGTATGTAACCAGTAGAGGGCCGCGCTGGCCCGAACCCGCCAGACACCGCACCGGTCGCGAAGCGAAGGGTGAGGCGGAGCCAGACGAAGGTCCAGTGGACCGTCGTCCCGCCGAACGGGCGCAGCCGCGGATGGCGCAGCCCGGGCTTTCGAGCGCAGCACGATGCGAAGCGCTGAAAGTTGTGGGCATCGTCCGCATGGGAGATGCCGATGGCCACGCGCCGCGAGATCAACGATCGGTCGCGAATCTGGCGACCGTCCAGTTCACAGAAAACCCCGGGCCAGAGAACGCTCGGGGTTGCTCGTTCTAACGCGAGAATTCGCAAGAGTTTACGGCTGCGGCCCGAACGGGCCGCGCGGCCAGAGAGCGGGTTTTCGGGCCGCTCCCGCGCCGCCGGGCCGTTCGCCGGCTCCTTCCGGCGCCCGCGCTCTCCGTTTCTCTCGTTAACAGCCGACCGCCCCGTTAACGGACCCGGCGGTTAACACGTCGGCGTCGTCGGCTGCGGCGCGTTCGCGCCAATCCCACCCAAGAAACCGCGAGTATGATGGTGGCCACGGCCGGACAAAGGCCCCCCGGTAGGTCTTGCCTAGACTGGTCATCATCGCGCGGGACGACGCGGGTCGCCGCCCAGCTTGCGGCCTACGTCGGCGGCACCCTCCGTTCTCGTGATCGTGTTATCTCCGCCTCCGCCAGGTGCAGGCCACCAGGCCGGCGGTCAACACCGCGAGCGAGCTCGGCTCGGGAACGATCCCCGCGTTGTAATGCGCGAGCACCTCGCTCGCACTGAGCACGTGGTCGTAGACGGCCACCTCGTCGATAGTTCCCCCGAAGAAACCCGGGTGAGACGGATGGCCAACTGCGAACTCCGAGCCAATCCGCCACGCCCCGCCAGCATTCCATGCGTCCGGGACGGTCCCGGTCCACATATATTCCTCCACGCCATTGACGTAGAGCCCCATCAGGCCAGTTCCCGTTCCCGAGGCGAAGACGCCTACGACGTGATACCACTGGTCCGCCTCGACCGTGGTCGTCCCGGTGACGTAGCTCTGGTAGCCAGTCCACGTATAGTGCTGGAAGTGGCCTTCGGGGGTGATCCACAGTTCGTGGGAACCGCCCGTCAGCGGCGTCTCATTGGCCCAAGTCTTGAGCATGATGGTACGATTCGTGGTCGCGCCTTCATCCGCCTTGACCCAGGCTTCGATCGAATAGGTCGAGGCAGGCGAGAAGGTGGATGCGATGTACACCTCGTTGCTGACGCCGTCGAACTGCACCGCTGTGTTGCCGCTCGCGCCGAGAATGCCCGCTACACCCAGCGTTGGCGGTCCCCACCCGAAGTAATCGTAGTTGCCGTTGTGCGCGCCGCTACCAAGGTCCACGGCCGTGGTGCCGCTGGTCTCGCCGAGCTGCCAATAGCCTTCCGGATCATCGGCAAGCACGGTGGTCACATAGTCGGCCGACGCTGTCGAACAAACGATGAACAGGGTGACGGCCAGTGCTGAAACAAGACGTTCGCGCACTAGAGACATGACGTTTTCTCCTCCAGGTTGGGGAACACACTCCTCCGAACGTCCGCGGCCGCCAGGAACGCTCTGGATCAACAATGCCGTGGACGCCCGCAGGTAAAGCACCTCGCGGTCTGCCTTCCTCGCATATTATCCTGCAAGCGGCGCGGCTGCAATGCATTTTTTAGAACATTATTAATAATCCGTAACCAGCTTATAAGTAAAACGTTACGTTATTCCAGAATGGTCCACATGCGCATTGCCAAGTGGGCTTCGCGATGCTAAACTGTCTTTGATGAGAACGCCCGGCGCCGCAGCATCGACGCGCGATTCCTTTACCGAGGAGGCGGAGCGCGCCATCGAGCCGTTGCGCAGCGCGTTGGGTGCCATCGTCGATCAGCTACCCGGAGAGGCCATCGTGCGGCCGTCGCAACTGGCCGACGTTCTGAACCTCGACGCCCCGTTGGCGTGGAGGATCTCGAAGGTCGTCTCGGCCCGCGACCCATTCCTCGCGTCGCAGTATGTGCCCGGCCCGACCGGGTTGCGCAACTTCCTGCGCGCCGCCGCCCGCTGCAACGTCAGCCGGGAAGCAACCAGCCGGGCGAAAGCGGCATTCGATGATTTCCGTCGGGTCATGAAGACGCACGCCGGGGACCGGAGCAGCTTTGAAGCGATGCTGGCCGGTCACGTAACGGAAGACCCGGCGCGGGTGGATCTGGCCCAGCGCAAGGCCGCGTTTCGCCCGCTTTCGTACATCTGGGGAGTTCAGGCGCGCACGCATCTGCACACGTACGTGATTCGCGCTTCCGACGACGAGAACTTCCTCGACCTGGCGACACTGCGCGGCTTTGTCGATCTCCGGTGGATCCGCCCGGACGTTCCCTGGCGGATATCTCGCCCCTACACCGTGGACGTGAGCGGACGCCTACGCGCGCCGCTCGAACGCGCCCCCTTGAGTCCGGGGCCCGAAGACCCGACGCAGCCGCTCGATCTGCCGCTGATGTACGATTTCTGCTCGCGGCCGCTGCCGCCCATGCGGCGGGCGGATGGATCGCGAAACGACATGGCCTATCAGCTTGTCGAGGGTTCGGTGGGTAACACCGGATCGCTGACGTGCTTCCTCGGCGAGATCATCCGCGGGGCCGAACCGAGGTATCGCCAGGGCGAACAACGTCAGCTCAGGCTGGTTGCGTTACCGCGCACCCCCTGCCAAGCGCTCATCTTCGACGTGCTCATCCATCGTGATGCCATCGGGCGCGTGGCGCTGAGAGCAGAAGCGTTCAGTGACCTGTTTGATCGGGAGATCCACAACCAACCGGCGGATTTCGACCGCTTGCCGCTGCATGAGTGCGTGGAGCGACTCGGATCGGGTGGTGACGCGGTTCGCACACCTGAGGTTCCTCGCTATCCTGAGATGATACGATATGCGCTCGAGCACCTCGGCTGGCCGGAGCAGGAATTCGACGTATATAGACTGCGGGTACCGTATCCACCCATTCCGACGATGATACGCATAGCTCAGGATCTTCCGGAGGCGTAACATCCCGATCGGAACCAGTGTTATCACGTCTGAATGTCGCTGACGCGCCCGACAAGCGCCGCGGCCAGCGGCCCGAGCCTCAAAGTCTCACGTTTTTCGATCTGCGGCCCCGCGCTCGCTCGCCAAGGAGGCGTCGCCGGCCTTTTTGAGCGTTTCTGGTCGCCCCACCAACTGGTCAACGCCCCGCGTAAGTAACAAGTAGCGGGCCGCGCTGGTCCGCACCTGCCAGACGACGCACCGGTCGCGAAGCCAAGGTCGTTGGTGTCCTTCCGGTGAGCGTGCATGAATCGTGACGAGCGGTGGGGTAGCGTCCGCTGTGGCGGTGGGGCGGAGGACGGCGGATGCGAACCGAAGTTGCGCGTGAGGTTCCTGTGGCCTTGAAGCGGATTCGGGGGCGGCGGGAGCGCTGGCGCCGGGCGAGCCGCGGGCGGGCTCGCATTCCCGAAGAGTTGTGGGGCCTGGCGGTCGCGGCGGTCCGCACGTACGGCCTGAACCAAACCGCGCGGGCCCTGGGGCTGGACTACGATTCGCTCAAGCAGCGGGTCGCGGCGGCCGGCGAGGCGAGCGGCGGGCCGGCCCAGCAGCGCGGGCCGCAGGCGCCCTCCGTGGCCAGACCTGTAAAGGTGGCATCTCGGTTTGTAGAGCTGGCGTCCGGCGTGGTCGAGTTGGTGCCGGCGCGCTCCAGCGGCGCGCCCGTCTGCGTCCTGGAGTTCGAGCGTGCCGGCGGGGCGAAGCTCCGTGTACAGCTCCCAAGCGTGGCCGTCGCGGATCTGGTGGCACTGGGCCGAAGCTTCTGGAGCGTTGACGCGTGATTCAGATCACGCCGCAGATGCGCATCCTGGTGGCCGTCGAAGCGGCAGATTTTCGCAAAGGCATTGATGGACTGTCCGCGAACCCCGCGCGGTGGCTGCCGTGGAACTACCGCGATGAATCGGGGACGCGCAACGTGGACACGGCAATGGCCCGGGCAGGGGCAGATGGCGAAACGCAGCTCGAAGAAGGCGCCCCCTCGCCAGCCAGCAGACCCCACGCAACGGCTGCGCCAGGCGCTGGCCCGGCGCACGAAAGATGAGGTGATTGACCTTCTGGTGGAATGCGCCGGAGCTGATCGTGCCGTTCTCCGGCGGCTCACGACCCACTTCGAACTGCAGACGCCCCCCAAAGAACTCGTGGTGATGACACGCCAGGCGATTGCCGATGCCACCGCCTTCGACGAGCGGGACATCAATCGCAACTTCGACTACGACGCGGAAGCCTACCGTGAAGTGCAGCAGAACCTGCAGCGCCTGATCGAGCTGGGGCAGCTGCGGCCCGCGATGGAATTGTCGCTGGAGTTGATGGCGGCCGGGAGCTACCAGGTGGAAGCCAGCGATGAGGGCTTGATGACCGATGACATCCAGGCGTGTCTCAGCCCGGTCCTGAGGGCCCTCCGCCAATGCAACCTGCCGACCGCCGAGGTGCGCGCGTGGTGCACCGAGCTGATCAAGCGCGACCGCGTGGGGTTCCTTTGCGACCAGGAGCTTCGGGCGCTGCGGCGACACTGCGAGGCGTCGCGCTCGCCCTGACCCGCCCGTGCTTCCCCAGTGGCCCCAGGACGGTCGATCAATCCGCACCCATCCGCACGCTTGCCGGAAGGACACAGTGCACGCGGGAAGGGATTTCCGCCCAAGCAGGTGCGAGAGCGGATTCCCGCCCAACCAGGTGCGAGAGCGGATTCTCGCATAAGGACACCTGATCGTACCGATCGTCATTCTGGAGGAAAATGGGGTGCCGGCGGCGCACACGCCGTGAAAACGTGATGACGTGAAAAGGTGATAACAAAAGACGGCCGGCGCAGCACGGCCGCCTACCCCCCTGCCGCTACCAGGACAGCCCGCCGCGCAGAGGCTTCTTGCGTTTCTTCTGCGGCGCGGGCGGAGCGGCGTGCTCGGCGGCCGCCGTCGCTTCCGCGGCGCTCTCCGCCGGCCCCCCGACGCCCTTGAGCGAAAGCGAAATCCGCCGCTGCTCGGCGTCCACGGAGAGGACGCGAACCTGGATCACCTTGCCGACGTCGACCACATCCTTGACGGTGCGCACGCGGTGCTCGGAAAGCTGCGAGATGTGAATCAGGCCCTCGACGCCCTCCTCGAGTTGGACGAAGGCGCCGAATTCCGTCACCCGCGTCACCGCCCCGCTGACGACGGCCTCCGGCTGGTAACGCTCCGTCACCCCGGCCCACGGGTCACTCCCAAGCGCCTTCAGGCTCAAGCTGATCTTGCGCTTGTCGGCCGCGACCGCGAGCACGGCGACGCGCACCGTATCGCCGACGGTGAGCACGTCCTTCGCGTGCCGAACGCGCTGCGTCCAGCTCAGCTCGCTGATCGGGATCAGCCCTTCGATGCCGGCCTCCACCTCGACGAACGCCCCGAAGTCCATCAGCTTCGTCACGCGGCCCTCGACCGTGTCCCCGACGCGGTACTTGACCGCGGCCTGGCTCCACGGATCGGTCGCGAGCTGCTTGAGGCCCAGTGAGATGCGGTCCTTGACCAGGTCCACCTTGAGGACCTTGACCTCCACCTCCTGCCCCTCTTTGAGCAGCTCCCCGGGGTGGTTCACGCGGCTGTAGCTCATGTCGCTGACGTGCAGCAGGCCGTCGATGCCGCCCAGGTCGACGAACGCGCCGAACTCCATCAGCCGCCGCACGACGCCCTTGCGTACCTGGCCCTCCGCCAACTGGTAGCGCAACTGCTTGCGCTCCTCCTCGCGCTCGCGCTCCAGGACGCGCCGCCGGCTGAGCACGACCTTCTTGCCCCGGCGGTCGATTTCGGTGACCTCGCATTCGAGCCAATGGCCCATGAACGAGGCGAAGTCGTCATGCCGCACGAGGTCGATCTGGCTCAGCGGCATGAAGCCGCGCAGGCCGTGCAGGCGCAGCTCCAGGCCCCCGATGTTGCTGCCCGTCACGCGCGCCTTGACCACGTCGCCGACGCGCAACGAATCCAGGTCCGCCTGGACCTTCGCCTCGCGCAGCGAGAGGCGCATCAGCCCCGAATCGCGATCGAACCCCTGCGGCACGAGGCTGAACACCTGGCCGACCTGCGGCGGCTCGTCGGGCTCGAATTCGTCCAGCGGCAGCACTCCCTCGCTCTTGCTCCCGATATCAACGAACACGTCCGGCCCGTTGATGCTGACGACGCGGCCGACGATGCGGCCCTTTCCGTCCGTGGGCGGCGTGGGCGGCCGCGCATCGGACATGCGCCGCTCGAGTTCCAGCGAGGAGAGGTCGCCGACCTGGTCCGCAACCTCGCGATTCAAGTGAGCGTCATCCAATTCGAACGGGTCGATCGACACAGCTACACCGTAAACACTGCCCCCGGTACTCTTCGAACTCTGTATGCTACCGCCACGACCGGTAAAGACAAATGGCTTTCCGGGACTTCAATCTACATCGGTCAGGCTGGCACGGTGGTTGCTTTGCAGGCCCCCTCGCCCGGCCCACCGGCCCGCCTCCGCTCGCCGGGCACGCTTTTCTCGGCTCTTCACCCGGCAGCCTGGCGGCGGCCGCCGCTGCACCTGCGTCACGCCGGCCGTCTGAACGTCGCTCGAATCGGCTCCCTGCCTGAAAGCGCTTCGACAGCGCCCGCCTGAGCCGGGGAGCACGGCCCCTATCGGTCCGTTGAAAAAGGGGACTGGCTCCGCGCCGGCGGGCTTTCGCGGCAGCGCTACGTGGGTCTCTCGCGGTGCCTGTACCCTTGTTCAATGGACACCTATGCGCGTCGTACCGGCAGCGCCACGCGCACCGCCCCCGCCCGCGAAGTCTCAGGTGCGCAGAACTCATCCGCGAGAATGGTGGCGGACGGACTTGAACCGTCGACCTGCGGGTTATGAATCCGCCGCTCTAAACCAGCTGAGCTACGCCACCATACAACCGGGGATTCTATCCGCATGCCGGGGAATCGGCCAGAGGCCGCCACTCGCGCGCGGCGCGGGGCTCACGCCCCCGAACCGGCAGGCCAACGCGGGCCCCCGCGGTCCGTCGTCCTCAGAGTCCCGACGTGGGCAGGTGCGTTCACCCCACTCGCGCCGCGAGGCGTTCTCAGAAGAACATCGTGATGGCCGTGGGCTCAAGGCCCTCCGGCTTACCCCACATGATCTTGCCGGCTTTGTCGAGGTACAGCGGCCCGCGGTCGCGAAAGCGCTTCACATCGCGGGCCGGCCACGTCTCAACCCAATGAATCGCCCGCTCCAGGCGAACGGCCTGCCGCTCCAGGTTCTGCTCGACAAACGCGATGTCGCGCTCGACCTTCGCAGGGCGGCCCGCCTCGCTCCTGGCCCAAGTGTCCACGGTTCGCGCGAAACGCTCTTCGCGCATTTGGAGCCGCCGTTTGGCCGCCGGCGACGTCTCGCAACCAGCCAGGAAAACCGCTGCCCCAACGAGTAGGGCCGCGGCGGCTATGGACCGGCGTTGACGGAACGAGACCGAAACGCCGGCGAACGACGCCTCTCGCTCGGTCGACCCGGCAACCGGACGGTTCAAATCGCGGCGATCCGGCCATCTCACTGCGTTTCCCAGACCAGCCTGCGCAAGCCGGCTAACGGTCACGCCTGCGCGCACGGCGTCGCAGGCCGTTATCGGAGTTTCCAGGCGCGGTCCGCGGCATGCCATCATTGAGTATATTAACCCATTCTTGGCCAGAAGTTGCGTTGTTTCTCGCTTCGCGAGGAGCGTGCGCGTTTGCATTCGCCAGGACTGGCGGCTAGAATGGGCGTGTGAGCGGTAGCGCTTCCGGCGCGACTGTCACCGAGTGTCAGTGAGGAGGAGTGGCCCTGGCGCGAAGGGCCGCTGGCCCTTCGCGCAGGGCGTATATTCTCTTTGGAGGCGGAGGAAGCGGGGACGCGGGGTTGGGTCGCCAGGCCCTGCCGGCCGGCTGCCCAACCTCTTTTTTTGTTGCGCTCGACGCTCATTGCAGCAATCCCAGGATACGCTCGACGATTCGCGCGGTTGCACCCCGACGGCTGATAATCGCCGCACGGCCCGCCTGTCCCATCTGCCGCCGACGGTCCGGGTGCCGCAGCAGATCGGAAACTACGGCGGCCAGTGCATCCGCTGAGTTCGCGCGGCGACACCCGCCCTCGGCGAGCAGCAGGTTCACGGCCTCCGCGAAGTTGTCGGTGTGGGGACCCACGAGGATCGGCTTGCCCAGACCGGCCGCTTCCATCACGTCCGAGCCGCCCATCGGCACGAGGCTGCGCCCGACGAGCACAACGGTCGCCAGCGCGTAGAACTTCCGCAGCTCGCCCATGGTGTCGCCCAGGAACACCGGTCGTGGCTCCGTCACGCCCGCCGGCACTACGGGCGCGCCGGTGCTGCGCCGCAGGCACGCGTACCCGCGCTGGACGATGAGCTGTGCCACCTCGTCGAACCGCTCCGGCTTGCGCGGCACGATCGCCAACTGGAGATCGGGGAACTGCTCCATCAGCCTGGCGTACGCGTCCAGCACGATGGCCTCTTCGCCGGGGCCGGTGCTCCCGCAAGTTAACAGGGGGCGCGTGGGGAGTATCCCCATTTCATGCGCCAACTCGTCCTGGCCCTCGATCCGGTCACCGATCTCGGCGGCGTCGTACTTGACCGAGCCGGTCACCTCGACGCGTTCGGGCGCCACGCCCAGCTCGATGAAACGCGCCTGGTACGTGCGGTCCTGGGCCCCCACCCAATGCAGCCGGCGGAACATCCGCCGGGCCACGAGCCGGATGACCGGTCGCGTGAACCAACGGACGCTCTTCTCGGCCGTGGCGCGGCCGTTGGCGATGATGACGGGGATGTCGTAGCCGGCGGCGATCTCGATCAGGTTCGGCCAGACTTCCAGCTCCATCAGCACGATCACGGACGGCCGGAGCCGCGACAACGCCTGCCGGACAGCGAACGAGAGATCCAGCGGCATGCGGAAGGTCACCAGCCGCGGGTAGAGCTTCCGGGCCTGGTCCCGGCCCGTGCGCGTCGTGCTGCTGACGACGACGGCGATATCCGGCGAGCGCCGATGCAGCTCGGCGACGATGGTGCGGGTGGCGTTGATCTCACCCAAGGAGACCCCGTGCAGCCAGACGCAGTGTGCAGAAACCAGCCGGGCGGGCACACGGCCGAAGTACTCGCGCAGCGGCGTGCCGGATGGACCGCGAACCAGCCGGCGGTAGACCAGGTACGGCCAGCCGACCAGGAGCGCCAGGCCGTAGAGGAAGTCCATGAAGATCGGAAACATCATCGCGACCTACGAATCGCGCGCGGTACGCCGATACCTGACGGCCACGTCTTTTCTGGCCGCGCCGAGGGGCATAGAATCCAATTGTCCCGTAGCGAACGGAGTACTGGAAGATGCCCACGCGCTCGAAACGCGCCAACCGGCTGTGCATGGTAACCGTTTCGTGCGGTTGCGTCGCGGCCCTGGCGCAGATTCCGACGACCCCGACTGTTCCCGCAACCCAGCCGTCCGAGACAATGCCGGCGTTGGACCCGGACCTCGACCGCATCCTCACGCGGCTGGAGGAACGCCAGGTGCACGACCTGCGGGCCAAGCTGGCCTGGCGGCAGGAGTACGTCACCGACACGGAAGAGGATTGGGTCACCAAGCGCGGCGAGATCTGGTATCAGAAGGCCGAGCCCGTGGCCAGGTTCCTTATCCACTTCAACGAGAAGCTCACGGGGACCCGCCGGGACCGGCTCGACGAACGGCACCTCTTCGACGGCTGCTGGTACGTCGAAGCCGACGGCCGCACGAAGACGGTCCAGCGGCGGGAGGTCCGTCGTCCAGATGACGCCGGCGATCCCTACAAAGTCGGCGAGGGCATCTTCCCATTGCCGTTCGGCCAGAAGAAGGCCGACATTCTTCGTGAGTTCGAGGTCGAGAAACTGCCGCCGGAAGAGAAAGACCCGCCCGCGACGGACCACGTGCGACTGCGGCCGCGGCAGGACACGAAGACCGGCCAGAGCTACAAGCAGCTTGACGTATGGATCGATCGCGAGGGGCCGACGGCCGGCCTGCCGACCAAGGTGCGGGTCGCTAAGATCGACGGCACCGGCAAGCTGAACTCGCACATCACGATCACGTTCACCGACGCCACTTTGAACAGCGGATTCAGCGGCAGCGTCTTCGAGCTCAAGACGCCGCCGGGCTTCACCGAGGCGCCGCCCGAGTATCTGCGGCCGATCGGGCCGCCGGTGGAGCAGTAGCAGGCTTCCGCCGGCGAGCGGCTGAGCCACAGCCCCGGCGGACGCGCTGCCGGGCTCAAAGCATGTTCGGCCCTTCCCCCCAGCGAAGCTTGCGGCGGAGGGCGTGCCACCCGGAGCGCTTGGGGTTGCGCACCAGCAGGAAATCCGCCGCATAGCGGGTGATTACGATCCGATCGTCAACCTGGAACGGGTAGCCCATGCGCCCGTCGATCGCGACAGTGGTGCCCTTGTTGGCCTCCGCCAGGCGAATGACGATCCGCCGGCGCGAGTTCAGCACGAGCGGACGATACGTCAGTGCGTGCGGGCAGACCGGCGTGAGGATGAACGCCTCGCCCGTGGGTTCGAGAATCGGGCCGCCGGCCGCCAGGTTGTGCGCGGTAGACCCCGAGGGTGTGGCGACGATCAATCCGTCGCCGCGGATGTTGGCCACCTCATCGCCGTCGACCTCGACGATCATCTGGATCATGTGAAAGGGCGCCCCGGCGAGCACGACGCAGTCGTTCACCGCGGGCGAGTGCGATTGCCGGCCGTCGGTGCACTCCAGGGACACGTCCATCATCGCCCGGCGCGTGACCGGGAGCTCCCCGGAGAACAGGAAGTCGCCTTCGCGCTCGAGCTCCTCGATGGTGAAGTCCGCCAGGTAGCCGAGCTTGCCGAGGTTGACACCCACGATCGGAAGCTGTTGCTTCTTCAGGCCGTGGGCCGCCGCGATCAACGTGCCATCGCCGCCGAAGACAATCAGAAGGTCGGGGTGCGCCGCCAGGGCGGGGTGGCTGTTGTACGAGAGCTCGCTGTACACAACCGCCGCCCGATCGGCAAGCCAGCGGTGCGCCCGCACCAGCGCGTCGGCGGCACCCGGCTTGTCCGGCGAGCCGAGAATCGCGACGCGGTGCACCGGCCGCGCTAGTTTGCTGGCTGCCTCGTCAGGTCGTGCCATGGTTGCTGCTCGCTGGGGCATACGGGCCTCGGCCGCCGGCGCGACCCGGCCGGCACATACGACTCCTCGGCGCAGTATAACGCAAGCAGGCGGCACAATAGTCCTCACAGCCCGCGTCTCTTTCAGCTTCGCCTTCGAAACGTGGAGCGCCGAAGAGCGCCTCCGGGCACCCAGCCCCCGCTTTCGTCTTGCCCTCGGAAGGCACGCCCGCGCCGCGGCCGGTCGCCGAACCGCGCGCCTCGAATTAGAATACCCCCGTGCCCGAAGTGCCCGACTACGACTTGCTGGCTATCGACCTCGACGGGACATTGCTCGATTCCCAGCACGCGCTGCCGCCGCGAAACCGTGCGGCCCTGCACCAGGCCCACGACGCGGGCCTGAAGATCGTGCTGTGTACGGGGCGCTCGTTCACCGAAACGCGGCCGATCCTCGCGCAGATCGGCTTGAACCTCGACGCCGCCGTCTCGGTCTTCGGTGCCCTGGTCTCCGACGTGGCGACCGGCCGGACGTTGGAGCGCTCCGCGATGCCCCCGGACGTGGCCTACGCCGCGACCGAGTGGTTCCAGCGCCAGGGTTTCCCGGTCTTGTGGCTGACTGATCCGGAAGAGGCTGGCACCGACGGCTTCGTGGTTGCCGGCCCCCGCCGGCATCCGGCGGTGGACGCCTGGATCGAACGCTCGCCGTGCGTCGTCGCCGAGGTATCACGATTGCCGAGCGGCTGCCCGGCACCGGTGCGCATCTCGATCATCGAGGAAAGCGCCGTGCTCGAGGAGGTCTCGGCGCACCTGTACGCGGACTTCGACGGACGCCTGACACACAATGTCCTGCATGCTCCCCCCTACCGCCTTTCGCTGATCGAGGCCTTCGCGCCCCAGGTCAACAAGTGGTACGGCGTTGAGAAGCTGTGCCGCCGGTGGGAGATCAGGCCGGAGCGCACGGTCGCGATTGGCGACGATGTGAACGACCTGGACATGATTCGCCGGGCCGGGCTCGGGGTGGCGGTCGCCAATGCGCGTCCCGCGGTCCGACGGGTCGCCCACCGGCTCGTCGCAAGCAACGATGCGTGCGGAGTGGCAGAGCTGATCGAAGCCTTGCTGTCGCGGAGTGTCGGCGCCTTGCCGGCCGCGGAGAGCGCCGGCAGCTCGCCGGCCACGAACGACCCCCGGAGGAGCTAAGCCGTGATCGCCCGGTATGCGTGGCGCGAGGCGCTTGCGATTTGCTGCGTCGGAACGCTGGCGACGGCGGCCGCCGCGTTCTATCTCGGCTGGTGGGCCGTCGCTCCCGCCGCTCTCGCGCTCGCCCTGCTCTCGTTCTATCGGGACCCGGCGCGGCGACCGCCGCCGGCCAGCAACCTGATCCTCGCCCCCGCCGACGGCAAGATCGTGGAGGTCAGCCGCGAGGTAGAGGAGCGGGACGGCCGGCGCGTGCTGCGGATCATGGTCTTCCTCAGCGTCTTCGACGTCCACATCAACCGCAGCCCGTGCGCGGGCCGCGTGACGGAGGTCCGCTATCGGCCGGGCGAGTTCCTCAACGCCCTGCGCGCCGAGGCCGACGCGCGCAACGAAAGCAACCTCCTGACTCTCGTGCCGAACGCCCCGCTGCCCGGGCCGGTGCTGGTGCGCCAGATCGCCGGCGTGCTGGCGCGGCGGATCGTGTGTACCACGCGCCCCGGCGACCAACTGACGGCCGGGCAGCGCTTTGGTATGATCAAGTTAGGCTCGCGGACAGAGGTGTGTCTGGCCGAGGACCCGCGCTGGGAAGTCAAGGTGAAAGTCGGCGACCGGGTCCGTGCCGGCCTCAGCGTCCTGGCGCGCTGGCGCGACACGAGGATCATATGACCGTCACGCCCCAAAGAGACGTGGAGCCCGCGGTGGACGAGCCACGCCCGCGGCTGATCGGCATCCGCCTGCTGCCGGCCGCCGCCACGTTGGGCAACCTGATCTGCGGGTTTGCGGCGATCTTCTGCTGTCTGCTTTCGATGCGGGCCGAGTATGCCGAGTTCTACGCCGTTCAGCCGCGCGTATTTCACCCGCGCCTGGAGCAGTTGTTTCCGACGCATATTGCCGCCGGGGCCTACCTCATCGTGCTCGCGATGGTGTTCGACGCGCTGGATGGACGGCTGGCCCGCCTGACCCGCCGGACCAGCGAGTTCGGCGCGCAGCTCGATTCTCTCTCGGACATTGTCAGCTTCGGCGTGGCGCCGATCGTGCTGGTCGTGACGTTGCTCCTCCGGCCGGCGCCGGGCTCGTCCGCGGAGGAGCCCGAGGTTTCGCGCCTGCAATTCCGGATCGGGCTGCTCTGCGGGCTGGTGTACCTCACCTGCGGGGCGATCCGCCTGGCGCGCTTCAATGCGGAGAACATCAAGAGCGAAGAGGGCCAGCGCGTGTTCAGCGGGCTGCCGAGCCCGGGCGCGGCCGCGACGGTCGCCGCGCTGCTCGCGCTGCATGAGCACCTGCGGCACATCGGGTTCGCGGCCTGGGACGTGAACTGGCTGGGGCTGTCGCGGTGGGTGATCGCGCTGGCCACCTTTGCGATGGGGCTGCTGATGGTGAGCCGCTTCGACTACGTGCACGTCTTCAATGTGTACGCGCGCCGCCGGCACCCGCCGACGCACCTCGTTTGGATCATCGTGATCCTGGGACTCGGCTGGTATTCCTTCGAGCTGTTGCTCGTCATCCTGGCGTTCGCCTACGTCATCAGCGGCATCGTGGTTGGCGCCCGGCAACGGTTGCGGACAGGTGCTGACGCACCCACGGCCCCGGCCACGCCCGACGCCGACGGCAACCGGCCCGCCCGCCGGCCGGATGCATAGAATCCAAACGTACCTGCGGGTCGCCGACGGGAACATGGACGCCGAGTTGGCTGACAAGCTGGATGCCCTGCGGGGGCAGCTCCGGGCCCTGCGCTCGGTCGTGGTCGCCTTCTCCGGCGGCCTGGACAGCACTCTCCTGCTCAGGGTCGCGGCGGAGGTGCTGGGGCGTGACGGAGTGCTGGCCGTGACCGGCCGCAGCCCGAGTGTGCCGAGCGCGGACTTGCGGACGGTGGCGGCACTGGCGGCGGAATGCGGCGCGCCGCACGAGTTTCTCGAAACGGGCGAATTCAGCGATCCAAACTACGTCGCCAACCCGATCAACCGCTGCTATTTCTGCAAGATCGCGCTCTATGCGCAGCTTGTGCCGTTCGCTCGGGGGCGCGGCTTTCACGCCGTGCTGAGCGGGACGAACGCCGACGATCTGAGCGACTTCCGGCCGGGGCTCCAGGCCGCGGACGAATTCGGCGTGCGGGCGCCGCTGGCCGAGGTCGGCCTGCGGAAGTCGGAGTTGCGGCAGCTTGCCGCCGCGCTGGCGGTCTCGATCCACGACAAGCCCGCCGCCCCGTGCCTGTCGTCACGGATTCCGTACGGCGAGGACGTGACGGTGGAGAAGCTGCGGCGGATCGACGCGGCCGAGTCGTTCCTGCGGGAGCTTGGGCTCCCTGAGTGTCGTGTCCGGCACCACGAGCGGCTGGCGCGGATCGAGGTTCCGGCCGCGGAGATTGCCCGCTTCGCGGACGCCGGGCTGCGGAACGAGGTCGCCGGACGGCTGCGTGAGCTGGGGTTCGCCTACGTGACTCTGGATTTGAAGGGCTTTCGGTCGGGCAGCCTCAATGAGGTCATACTCGGGGCGGGGCTGCATCACCGCAGCCGCCGGTCCCCGGTGCAGTAAAATGCGCCGTTGCCAGGGGGCCAGCGGCGGACAATCTCGGGCCGGGCGATGAGAACCCGCGCCGCGGCCAAGTCAGCGCGGAATCGCACGGGCTGTGGGAGTTCTTCCGACACGGAGGTGCCGATCGGCTGCATGTCCGGGAAAAGTGGCGCCAAGTCCCGGCACGGCCGCTATAATAGCGCAAGTTCGCGGCGTTAATCATCAGTAGTTCTGGCGGAGGTACACTGCGGCCGCGAAGCAACCAAACCGAGTTCCGGAGCCACAGGCCGGAACGCAACAAAGGAGAGGACGATGAGGAGTTCACTGCGAGGAGTAGCTGTAGTTCTGGTGGGCTGCGTCGCAGCGTATAGTGCGGCGTCAGTGACTGTCTTCTTGGATCCGACGATCGGCGTGCCGTTCCAGGAGGCGCAGGAAAACGCTTTCCTGAGCGCGACCTCCGGTCTGACGATGATCCACTTCGACGAGTGGGCGCCGGGGACGATCCTGACCGGCAACGAGTACGCGGGCCTCGGCATCCTGTTCTCGCAACCGGACGGCGGGCAGATCAGGACGTTCAACAACCCGGCGACTTTCACGCCGCGCTCCGAGCCCAACGCGCTGTTTCCGTATGGGGAGATCCCGTTCCCCGAGCGTTTGCAACTCGACCTCATTACGCCGCAGCACGCCGTCGGATTGTGGCTCATCGACAGCGAGTTCACACAGGAGGGATATGACGAGACCGTCGACTTCTACAATGCGGCGTATGAGCTGATCGCCAGCCTGCCGATGCCGCGCACCGATTTCATCAACAGTGGCCCCGACGGGAACTTCTTCGTCGGCGTGATCTCCGCGGATCCGATCGCCCGCGTTATCATGAACGAATCCCCGAATGAGCCGATCATCGAGGACGTTGCCTGGGACAACGTCTATTTCGGCGTACCGGAGCCGGCGTCGTTCACCCTGCTGGCGCTGGCCGCCGTCACCCTGCTGCGTCGGCCGCGGTAGCCGCACGAGCCGCGCTGCGTATGTGATGCGTCTCAGAACCTCGTGACGCGCCGGGCTTGCCCCCGGCGCATCTTTTTTGCGCGCCACCCCAGCCGCTTTTCTTGCCGCGTCCCATCTATACAATCATCGTGCCGGCGACAGCCGTGGTGCCGCTGTGGCGCCCGGGAGCGCGACGCCGCTGACACACGATGATTCCGACCGAGATACTCCGCAAAGTCCGCCGCATCCAGATCGTGACCTCGGCGCTGGTCAGCGACCTCTTCGCCGGGCAGTACCACTCCGCCTTCCGGGGCCGCGGCATGGAGTTCGAGGAGGTCCGCGAGTATCAGCCGGGGGACGACGTACGCACCATCGACTGGAACGTCACCGCCCGCACCGGACGGCCCTTCGTGAAAAGCTACCGCGAGGAGCGCGAGCTGACCGTCGTCCTGCTGGTCGACGTGAGCGCCTCGCAGAGCTTCGGTACCCGGCAGCAGCTCAAGAGTGAGCTGGTCGCCGAGCTGGGGGCGACCCTCGCCTTTTCCGCGATTCAGAATAACGACAAGGTGGGGCTCATCCTGTTTACCGACCGTATCGAGCGTTCCGTCCCGGCCCGCAAGGGCACGCGGCATGTCCTGCGCGTCGTCCGAGAACTACTCTATCACGAGCCCATCGGCCACCGGACGGACATTGCCATGGCGCTGGAGCACCTTAGCCGTGTGCTCCGGCGGCGGGCCGTCGTGTTCCTCATCAGCGACTTTCAGGCTCCGGCTTTCCGGGACACGCTGCGCGTCGTGCGGCATCGCCACGACCTGATCCCCGTGATCGTGGGCGACGAGCGCGAGTCGGAATTGCCCCCCGTCCGCTATGTCGAGTTGCTGGATCCCGAAACCGGCGAAAGACTGCTACTCGACACAAGCTCGTCGAGGGTCCGGCACCGCTTCCGCGAGTTGAGCCGGCGGCGGCGAGAAGAGCTGCTCAGCGAGTTTCGCCGCCTGCGTATCGATTCGATCGAGGTGCGCACCGGCCAGCCCTTCGTCGAGCCGCTGGCAACCTTCTTCCGACAACGGGGGCGGCGGCGATGATTCCTCGGTCGGGAATGACCGCTGTTCAAGCCGCGCCCCAAGCCCAGGCGACGGGCTCGCGGCCTCCGCGCTCGCGCAAGCGGCTCGGACGATGGCGCCAAGTCGCGTGCGCCTGCCTGGCGCTCGTACTGGTTGCCGGCTGTCGGCCGCGGGCGGCCCAGCCGCCGGACGCTGTCAGCCACACCGTTGAACGCGGCCCGCTCAAGTTCACCGTCACCGCCTCACCCCGCCAGCTTGCGGTCGGCGACACCGTGCGCATCGCTTTGCTGGTCGAGGCGCCGGCCGACTACGAAGTGCGCGTGCCCGAGGCTGAGGACTTCGGCGAGCTCGTGGTGCGGGAACTCACGCCCACGGAATCGCGCCCGGGTCCTTCCGGACTTGTTTGGCGCCGCAGCTTCCTCCTCGAACCGCTGATTTCCGGGCCGTTGGAGATCCCATCACTCACGGCCAGGTGCGCCCAGCGCGGCGCGAGCGCCGACACGCAGCCCTCCTTCGAAAGCGAACTGGTCAGCGAGCCGCTCCGGCTCGACGTCCGCTCGGCACTGACCGATGCCGACCGGCCGGACAGCCCGCGCGACATTACCGGTGCGCTGTTGCCGCCACACCCTCCGCGGCCCTGGTGGCACTGGGCGCTGCTCGCGCTCGGCGCGATCGCGGCGGGTTGCGCCGCGTACGCCTTCGTGCGCGCCCTGCGGCGCCGGGCCGCGCGGCCGCCGCCACCAATCCTGACCGAAGTCTGGGCCCTCCGCGCGCTGGCGGAATTAGCTGCGTACGACTGGATCGAGCGCGGTTTGGCGCGGGAATACTACTACCGTCTGACCGAGATTGTACGGCAATACGTCGAGCGCAAGTTCGCGCTCGCCGCTTCGGAGATGACCACCGAGGAGTTCCTGGCGATGTTGGCGCGGGACCGCGGCGCCCTGCCGTACGACGTGGGTCGGTTGCGGGATTTCTTGGAAGCGTGCGACTACGTGAAGTACGCGGCCCTGCAACCGCGGCGGGAGGACGCCGAGGGCGCCCTCGCCACGGCCCGGGCCTTCGTGCATGCCACCGCGGCCGGCAGCGACGCCGGTGGTTGCCCGGCGGGCGCTGACCAGGCGGGAGCACGCACCCCATGAACCACGTCCATCTGCCGTTGACGCCGGAGTGGCTGTGGTGGCCCCAGCCGTGGGTCTGGTGTCTGCTCCTGCTGCTCGTGCTGCCCGCAGGGTGGCTGCTCTGGCTCCATCCGCGCCGGCGGCCGGTGGTGCGTTTTTCCAGCCTGGAGGCACTGCGCAGCGTGGCGGGGGTCTGGCGGCCGCGGGCGCGCCTCCTGCTACCGGCGCTGCGCACCGGGGCACTGGCTTGCCTGATCGTCGGGGTCGCGCGGCCGCAGGTGCCCAACGAGTCGCGGCGCGTCGTCGTGGAGGGTATCGCCATCCAGATGGTGCTCGATTGCTCGTCGAGCATGTTGGACACGGACCTCTCCACGGGCCGGGAGATGCAGACCCGGCTCGACGTGGTCAAGCAGGTGTTTCGCGATTTCGTCACCGGCGGCGGCAAGCTGCCCGGCCGCCCGAACGACCTGATCGGCATGATCCGCTTTGCACGCTATCCGGACAGCGTCTGCCCGCTCACTCTCGACCGCACCGTGCTGCTCGACGTGCTCGACGCCACGCACACCGTCCTGTGGCGCGACCGCAGCGGCATGATCCGCGGCAACGAACAGGAGGACGCAACCGCGATCGGCGACGCCCTCGCGCTGGCCGTCGAACGCCTCAAAGACCTGAAACGCACGACCGGCTCCGGAAATCAGTTCGTCATCACCAGCCGCGTGGTCATCCTGCTCACCGATGGCGAGAACAACGCCGGCCTCATTTCGCCGCAACAGGCCGGCGAGCTGGCCGCGACCTATGGGATCAAGGTGTACACCATTCTGGCGGGGACCGGGCAGCGTCTGCCCTTCGGCGGCCGGTTGCCGCTCGACGATCGGGAGCTGCGTCGCATCGCCGAGGTCACCGGCGGGCAGTATTTTCACGCCACCGACCAAGCGGCCCTGGAACGCATTTACCAGGAGATCGACCGCTTGGAGCGGACGAAGACGGAGGAGCATAGCTATGTCGAGTGGGGCGACCTCGCCTGGAAGTGGCTGATCGTGGCGTTCGCGTGCCTGTGCGTGCAGACACTGTTGGATGCCACGCTCTTGAGGAAGATTCCGTGAGGGCGGTGCCGGCATTCCGCCGGCCGATGAACACGTATGTCCAACGTCACCTTTGACAACCTGCAACTGCTGAACCTGCTGTGGGCCCTGCTCGGCGTGGCTGCCGTCGGCGTCTACGGCATCTGGCGCCGCCGACGCGCGCTGCGCCTCTTCGCCGACGCTCATCTGCTCGAACGGCTGACCGTGCCCGGCGGCCGGCTGCGGCCGCTGGTGCGGCTGAGCATGATTGTGGCGGGGCTGGTCTGTCTCGTCGCCGCCCTGATCGGACCGCGCTGGGGCGAGGCAACGCAGATGCTGCTGCGACGCAACATCGACGTGATGATCCTCCTGGACGTGTCCCGCTCGATGCTCGCCCGGGACATCGCGCCCAGCCGGCTGGAGCGGGCCAAGCTTGCGATCCGCGACGACCTGCTCCCAGCCCTGGGCGGCGACCGGGTGGGACTGATCGCCTTTGCCGGCGTGCCCGCACTGGTCTGCCCCCTGACCTCCGATTACGGGTTCTTCCGGCTGGCACTGGTCGACGTCGGCACAATGAGCACCGCCCGCGGCGGCACGCTCATCGGCGACGCCATCCGCAAGGCCGGCGCGATCTTTGAAGAGAGCAAGCTGGAAAGCCACAAGCTGATCCTGCTCATTACCGACGGCGAAGACCACGAGAGCTACCCCGTCGAGGCCGCCGCCAGCGTCTGGGAGGACCAGCGGATTCCCATCATTGCGCTCGCCCTCGGCGATCCGGAGCAGGGCGCGCGCATCCCGGTGCCCGGCGAGCGCGGCGAGCAGTTCCTGGAGTTTCGGGGGGAGGCCGTCCGCAGCAGGGCTGATTTCGCTACCCTCGAGCAGGTCGCCCGCGCTTCGGAGCAAGGCGCGTTCGTCGCCGTCGGCACCAGCAACTTCGACCTTGGTGACATCTTCCGCCGCGTGGCTCAGGCCGTCCGCTCGGCGGAAGAGCAGGAGCGGCGGACCGTGCGCCAGCCGTCGCAATACCACCCGTTTGCCCTGGCGGCTTTGCTGCTGGTGCTGTGGGAGTCCTGCTTGCGGGACGGACCGCGCCCGCCGGCGCGCGCGGCATTCCGGCGCGAAAAACCACGCGAGGTGGCGGCATGAAACGAGACAGCCTGCGCACGCTTCGACGATGGGGACCACCCTTGCTGTTGCTGGCCGCCGGTGCCGTGTTCGCCGGCGCCGACACGGCGCGCAGCCTGATCGAACAGGGAAACCAGCATTACGCCGCCGGCCGCTTCGCCGAGGCGCTGGCCTGTTACGAGCAGGCTGCGTCCGACGTAGCCAGGCCGCCGCCGGAGCTGCTGCATAATCTCGCCGCCGCTCGCTTCAAGCTCGGTCAGATAGAGGAGGCACGCGACGCGTGGGTGCGGGTCAAGGAGGCGGGCGACGCCGCGTTCGAGGCCCAGACCCGCTACAACCTCGGCAATTGCGACTACGCAGAAGCCCTGGCGGCGACCGCTGAAAACCCGCAGCAGGCGTTGGAGCACCTCGCCGCCGCCGCCGAGCAGTACCGCACCGCGGTCCAGCTCGACCCACGGCTGACCGACGCGCGCGCCAACCTGGAGCTGACCCAGCGGCTAAGACAGATCATCGAGGAGCAGATGCAGAACCAGCCGCAGACTCAGCCCTCGGAATGCCAACAGGAAGGCGACCAGCAACAGCCGTCCACGCAGCCGTCACAGGGACAGCCCGAACAGGACGAGCCATCAGCCGAGAGTCAACCGTCGCAGCAGCAGCCCCAGGAGGGCCAGGAGCAGGACCAGGAGGACGCACAGGCGGAGTCTCAGCCACAGGCGGAAGCACCGCCGCCAAACGAGGCCGCAGAAACGCAGCCTAACCAGGAACAACAGCCGGAAGGCGCCGAACCGACGCCGGTTCACTTGACTCGCGAGCAGGCCGAGCGTCTGCTCCAGATGATCCGCGACGCCGAGAAAGCCCGGCGTGAGAGACTGGCCCAGCAACGCGCTGCCAGTCAGAAGCCCGTCGAGCGGGACTGGTGACGGCCGCCGGGCCGCCCGCAATGCCCACGGTCGCACGATTCCAGAAGTCGCTGTAGGATTGTAAAGTGCTGGCGCAACGCGGGCTGTGCGCCTTTGTGTAGCCTCTCAGTCGGTACTGACATCGAGCGAGCGCTTGTCGGAGTGTGAGCCATGATGCAACGTAACATACTGCTCGCGAGCGCGCTGGCGGTTGCGGCGGGGTTGTGGTCCGGTTGCGAGCGAAGCGATCAGCCGGCCTCGACCGCCCAGCCTGCGCCGTCCACCTCCGCTGCCACGCAGCCGACCGCCGACGAGATCGCGAACGTACGGGAAGTCGTGGACCGTCTCGGGCAGCGCAGCATGGACGCCTTGCCCGCCGGCCACCCCCCCATCGGTCCCTCGGCGGACGGCCCGCTCATGCCGGACCTTCCGCCGACGACCGGGCCCGCGGTGAAACTCACCTACACCGCTCCGGATACGTGGCAGCAGGAGCCCGTGCGCGGCCCGCTACGGGTGGACCAGTACCGCCTGCCGAGAGCGCCCGGCGATGCCGAAGACGCCGAATTGACAGTGTTCGGGAGCAACATCGGGGGCGGCGTCGAGGCCAACGTGCAGTTCTGGCGCGGGCAATTCTCCCTGCCCGACGGCCAGCCGATTCCCGACGTCGCGGTGGTGCGGCAGACGATCGAGGTGAACGAGCTGACGATCACCCTCGTGGACATCGCGGGTCGCTTTCAACCGCGCGCCATGATGCCGGGTGCGCCGGCGCCCGCGCCGCAGGACGGCTATCGCATGCTCGGCGCGATCGTCGAGACACCGGGCGGCCCGTGGTATTTCAAGGCCGTCGGCCCGGCCGAGACCATCGGCCGGCACCGTGCGGCGTTCGTCGAGTTTCTGCACACCATGAAGATCGAGTGACCCGCGCGAAGGCGCGAACACCCCGGGCAATCGCCGATCCGTTGGGGGACGGACGCCGCGAAGCGTGTGGCGGAGATCAACGCGCCGTGCGCTGAACGACCTCCGTGTCGCCGGCGTAGCCGGTGAGGAACAGGAACTGGTTCTGCGTGATCACCGGGATGAACATCTTCTGCGCCCGCTCGACCAGGTCGCGGAAGCGGCTGCGCTCAAGCTCCCGCTGCTGCATCTGGTCTCGGACTACGGGGCTGACCCGCTCTTCGCTACCCGGGCTCAGCCCGCCCGGCGGCAGCCCGATGACGACGTAGTCGACCGATTCGTCCAGCTCGTCCACGACTTGTCCGCCCCACTGCCCGATCAGCGCCGTCACCTCGTCCACCCCGTTGAAGTCGATGATCCCGTCGTAGTTCAGGTCGAAGTCGCCCCGGACCACGAACCTCGGCTGCCGGCCCCGTTCGAACGCGATGTTCACTACGATGTCGCCTTCGAGGATGGGCTGGACAGGCACGCGGCGAGTGACGCGGCACTCGGACGTCTCCTCGAGCACGGTGACGACCTCGAGCGACGCCTTGCCGCGCAGATCGGCCGAGCTTTCGCGGGCCGGAGAGTAGACCTCCAACCCCATCCCGGGCCTGATCCGGTCGGCGGCCCCGAGGTTCACGTACACGATGTCGCTGCCGGGGATGGCGCGCAGGATCCGTCCGTCGGCCTTGGTCAGGATCGCGTTGGGATCGAACGCGCCGGGCTTCAGGGACAGAATCTGCCGCTGCAAGTCCTCGACCACCGTCCTGAGCTGCCCGATCTCAATCTCCTTCTCGCGGGCCAGCGCGCTCCCTTCGCGGCGAAAAGTCTGAAGTTGCGCCTCGGCGGCATCCAGCGCCGTTTGCAGCTCGCGGAGCTGCCCGTCCTTCTGTTGCAGGCCGGTGGTCTTGTCATCCTGCGCCTGCCGGAGCTGCTCGCCCAGGTTCGCTACCTGCGCGTTGTACTGGTCCTGCGCCAGCTTGAGCTGCTCGGTCAGCGCGGCCCTCTCCCCCTGGAGATCCTGCACCTGGCGGGCCAGGGCCTCGCGCGTCGACCGCTCCTGCCCAAAGGCCGCGCTCAGGTTGATCAGCGCGGGCAGAAGGGCATCGTCCGGGCTAATCACGTCCGGCATCCGCGCCGCCGCACTGACCATCACCTGGTCGGCCTTCGCCAGCACGGCCGCCCCGACGTCCTCGGGCGCCCCGGTAACCCGCCCCGCGACCTTCTTCAAATCCTCCGCCATCACCGCGAAGACCTTCGTCTTGCGTGCGCTGGCTTCATTCTTGTAGTACGGCGTCGGCGTACCGAGGGCGTTGATCTGGTCCTCGGCCGTCTTCGCCCGGCTCTCGGCGGCCTTGTTCTTGGTGAGCTGGAAGACGAACAGCCCCAGCGATGCCACGCTCACGGCGGCGAACGCGATTAGACCGTACAGAAGCCCGGGTTGGCCGCCGCGCGAACCAAGGGGACGACCGGCCATGACACACTCCTACAGATCCCTTACCGGTCCCGGCACACGCGCTCGGGGCCGGTTTCGTCCGGCAGTTCTCCCTGTTCCGAGCGCTTCGTTCAAGCCGTCGGAGTATCGGACAACTGCCGTCGCTTGTCAAAAGCGAAAAAACAAGCCACGCCACCGCCCTCCGCTGGCGCACCGACGCAGGCTCGCTGCGCGGGCCCCCGCCCGCGCCGCTCCGGGCCGACGCGCCCGCCGGGGCGGCTGCTGTCCCGTCCACGACGGCGTCGCCGCGCACACGGAGCTTGCGGCCCGGCCGGCGGCGCGCGAACATGGGCAGCCGAGGTCACCATGAGCAAGCCCGCAAAACGGCTGAAGTTCGAGGAAGCGATGCAGCGGCTCGACGCGATCGTGCAGGCGATGGAGTCCGGCGAGATCGGGGTCGAGGAGTCCATCGCCAAGTACGAGGAGGCGATGAGCCTGGCCGCCCATTGCCGCCAAATCCTCGACCAGGCTGAGCTGCGGATTCAGAAGATTCAGCTTGATGCCGCGGGCAAGCCGGAGTTGACGCCCTTCCAGGTGCCGGAGTCGCCCGCCGGCGAAGAGGCTGAAAGCGGCGGAAGCATCGGAGAGGAGCCGGCCGACGACTGACACGCGCCGGGGACCGGCCCCCGGGTGCTGCGGCCCACGATCCGAGCTGCGCCTTGGCTTCGTGGCGTGACGCGATGGCCCGCCTCGGACACAGCTTCGCGGCCGGCGCCGCCTCGGCACTCGGCCACCTCGCCCACGGCCTGGTGGACGTGGCGCTGCCGCAAACCTGCGCCGCGTGCGGAGCGTGGGTGGCCGGCTCAATCGGGCCGGTTTGCCCAGCCTGTCACGACGAGGTGTGCACCGCATCGAGACTCCCCCAGTGCCCGCGCTGCGGCCGCACGCTGCCGCGCTCCGCCATCCACGACGACGGCTGCGCCCGATGCCGGGCCGAACCGTTCTGGAACGTCGCCGGCGTTGTCCGCGTCGGCCGCTATACGCCGGCGCTGCGGTCGCTGCTGGTCGGTCTGAAGTACCACGGGCACGAGCGCAATGCCGGCTACCTCGCCGACCGGCTGGCCGCGGAGCTGCGGGATCGTGGCTGGCTGGGAGAGCTGAACGCGCTTGTCCCCGTCCCGATGCACTGGCTGCGCCGTGCCCAGCGGCCGTGCGACCACGCCCGCCTTCTCGCCGGCGCACTGGCCCGGCGCCTGAAGCTGCCCGTGATTCGCGCCGCGCGCCGCATGAAGCACACACCGAGTCAGGTGCGGCTGGGCATCAGGGCCGCGCGCTTCGAGAACGTGAAGGGCTGCTTCGGGCCGGCCCGCCGCTATTGGCCGGCATGGTTGAGGCCGGTGGTGGCGGGCAAGACCGTGTGCATCATCGACAATCTGATTTCCACCGGGGCCACCGTACACGAGGTCTCGAAAGTGCTGCGGAAGGCCGGTGCCAGGCGGATCTATGCAGCCGTGGTCGCCCGGCCGGCGACGCCGGGAGATCCGCCCATCGCCGGGTTTCCCGATGACGGCCCCCTCCCTTGATCGCATGGCGGCGTTTCGATCCGTCAACAGCCGCGCCTTGAGCCCTTTCCGGCGTCGCGCACCCTTCTCGCCGGCAACCGACGCAACCGGCCAGCAGCCGGCTTGGGTCCGAGTCGCGCCGCGGGACCGTGGCGCTGCGCCCGAGGACTCGCGCCGGGAGTCGCCGGCGGCCGATCCGCGTCGAATAGCAACCGATAAGCCGGATTCACGACCGCAAGATTGTTTTCCTTTCAGAAGAGCACTTCTGCTACGCTAGGTAGAGCGAGGGAATCTCCGCCGCACTCGATCAGGGCGGATCCCGGAAAGATGCCTCTTGTCGGACGAGTTCACAGTGGCCACGCGGCTGCGGTGTTCGCAGAGGCGGATCGTGGTGCGAACCGGCCGCCCCGTCGCCGGCTCGACCTGCTACGGAGGTGCGCAATGACGCGTAGGTCTGGCCCCCGGCCCGGGCGCCCGTTCTTCTGGACACACTTGATTCTGACGCTGGTGTTGTGCGCCGGCTCGGCCCGCGCCGCCGATTTCGTGTGGGACGGCACGTGCGTGAACGGAGATTGGCACGCCACTTGCTCCGGTGCGCAGTGCAGCAGCGACCCCGTCCGCTACTGGATCTACAACAACTGGGGCCTGAGTACCTGCGGCAGCGACCCCGGCCCCGCGTTTCCCGGCCCGGCCGACCACGTGTACCTCCCGGCGCCTGGCGCCGTCCTGAGCAGCAGCGCCTCCATCGCCTATCTCACCATTCAGTTCGGCGGCGGGCTCACCGTCGACGGGCAACCCGCCGTGTTGACGCCGTCCGGCGGCCTGACGAACAGCGGACAGCTTGTCGTTCAGAACGGCGGCGCGCTCGCGCTCGGCACCTGCACCGTCAACAACCCTGGCGACATCATCCTGCGCTACGGCGGCATGTGGGGTGAAGGACTCCTGCACTGCGGCGGGGCCGTGGGGCTGGACGGCGCGGGCGCGCTGTTCCTCGAGTGCGGGATAATCGACGGCGCCGGCACCCTGACGAACAACGCCGGACACACCGTCCGCGGTTCGAACAGCCGGATCGCGGTCGCGCTGGCCAACGATGGGCTGCTCAGCGCCGACGTTGCGGGGGGGCCTCTGCGGCTGGTGACCGCTGCCAAGACGAACAGCGGCACCGTGCAGGCAACCAATGGCGCCAACCTGCAGATCGAGACCGCCATCACCCAATCGACTTCCGGCGTCATCCGTGCAGACGGTACGAGCAGCACGGTCAGTCTCGCCGGCGGCTCCTCAATCACGAACGGCACGCTCGACACCAGCGCTGCCGGCCTCATCGACGCCAACCACGTCACGACGACCTTCACCGATCTCACCAATCTCGGCCAATGCCGAATCTGGAACGACGCCACACTGGTCCTCACCGGCACCACCCTGACTAATCATGGCGAGATCGGGCTCCACTACGGCGGCACCTACGGCAACGGCCATCTGCGCTTCGACAGCAACGTGACCGTCACGGGCTCCGGCGGCGTGCACGTTGCCGACGGCGACGTAACCACCAGCACCGGCGTGAGCTTCACGAACGCTGCCGGACATACGTTCCGCGGACGCGGCCCGCTGAACGTGGCCATGTTGAACGAGGGCGCGATTGTCGCCGACTGGCCGGGCTACACCCTTACCATCAATCCCCAGACGCCCGGTGTCACGAACTCCGGCCGGCTCGAGGCACAGCCGGGCTGCTACCTGACGATCAACAACGCCGCCCTCTTCGCGCAAGCCGGCGGGCAGACCGTCGTGAACGGAACGCTCTCCGTCAACGGCGCGCCGCTGGACCTGCAAGGCGGCGTCCTGACCGGCTCGGGCACCGTCTCCGGCAGCGTCGTCAACTCCGGCGCCAGCGTTGAGCCCGGAACCTCCGCCGGCATCCTGACCATCACCGGCAACTACACGCAGAACGTCGCCGGCCGCCTTGCCATCCAGCTCGGCGGACCAGACCCGGGGACCGGCTACGATCGTCTCGCGCTCAGCGGCAGCGCCACGCTCGCCGGCGAGTTGAACATATCGACTGCGAACGGATTCGAGCCGACGCCGGGTCAGCAGTTCGTCATTCTCACCGCCGGCAGTGTGAGCGGCTCATTCTCGTCGACGACCGGCCCCGTTTCGTACCAGGTAATCTACAACCCGCAGAACGTGACCGTGGTGGTTCTCGCGCCCTGCGTGGGCGACCTGAACTGCGACGGACACATCGACTTCGGGGACATCAACCCGTTCGTGCTCTACCTGTCGAATTTCGGCGCCTGGCAGGCCGCGTTCCCCAACGGCGACATCAACTGCGACGGCACGTACGGGCAGGCTTCGTTCGGCGACATCAACCCGTTCGTCGCCCTGATGGGCCAGTGCGGCGTAGGCTGCGCCTGCCCCGGACCAATCGCGTGCCCCTGATGTAGTGTCGCGCTCGTGGGGCTGAGCGGCGTGGGCTGCGCGTGCCCTGGCCCGATCAACCGCCTGTGACGGATGGCACCTTCGGGCCGCACGCGCGGGCCGACAGGCCGTCAGAACACGCGACACGCCGGGCGAGGATACGGGTGAACGCCTGGGTTATTTGACTTCTGCCCAATTGTGAGGCATGGTTAATAGTGCGCGGCGCGTGTTGGGGCGCCGGGCAAGATCAGGGGCACGCGGCCTGGAGCGCCGGGCGGGCTCCTGATCGGCGGAGAGGGTGTGAGCTGGGGTACTCGTTGCCCACGGAGCACGAGCCACGACGCGGCCGTGATTGTGCGGCTGGCGTGCCGCGGCGGCTGGGAGCCCCCCTGCCAACGCGGGAGTTCGGCTCCGTGAGTGGTTTCGGTTGGGGGGGACATGGTGGCTGGCAGGGGCGCGCGGCCGGTTGGCGACACACACGGATTAGAACACCTTGGCGGGAACCCGGGCGCGGTCAGCGCGTCTACAGGGGTAGTGCGTCGGTGCGTCGGCGATTCATTTCAAACCGGTTCTTGGAGGCATGGCCATGTCCCGTACGTCAAGGGTGACCGGGTTTGCTGCGGTCGTTGTCGTGGGCCTAGTGCTCGTCGGCCCGGGTGCGACCAACTCCGCGGCGCTGGCGCAAGAGCAGGCGGCGATTCCCGCCAGGCAATCGGACAACGAGCGGTTGCGGGAAGTCGCCAAGCCCGGCCTGCGCTGGTTCGCGCTGAGCAAAGC
Source organism: Phycisphaerales bacterium (assembly GCA_022839625.1). GTDB lineage: Bacteria > Planctomycetota > Phycisphaerae > UBA1845 > Fen-1342 > JALHJL01. The sequence goes on along the minus strand of JALHJL010000008.1, from coordinate 131,081 downwards.
TGACCTTGTGCCACCCGAGGAGCGCGAGGCGCTGGGCGTCGACGACACGGGCCGGACGGGGCAGTACGGCAAGGTCCATCCGGACGTCTACAAGGCCCTGGACAAAGCGGAGTCGGTCAAGGAACCTTGGCTCGACATCACCGGACATGCGGGGACCGTCTATGTCCAGGTGCACCTGAGGCATCAGCAAAGCGACCGCCCGGGCTCACCGGAGAACAAGGCCGCGATCAAGGCGCTTGGGAGCAAGGTGCTATCGCAGCTTACTGCGGCGGAGTTCTACGTGGAGTATCCCTTCCAAACCCTGCCTGGAATCCTGGGCTACGCGACGCGCACGGGGATCGAGAAGCTCAAGACCAATCCGGATGTCGTCGCGGTCTGCCTGGACGACAAGCCATTTCCGGAGCGTCCGCAAGCGGTGACCAAGGCGGACCTTCCGCCGCCCGAGGCCGGCGAGCCAGCGACGCAGCCCGCGCAGGGGCGGTTCTGGGGCTCTGGCGGTAAGGTGGCGGCAGAGGTCTACCGGGCCCTGGGGCTCTACGAGCGCGTCGACGTCATTGTGATCATGCAGGACAGGCCAGCGGAGGAATGTCTGGAGAAGGAGATTGGGAGAGGGAGGGCCATCGAGGAGCCCGTGCTCGGCTCGTTGACGGCCGAGGAATTCTGGGTTCGGGGACGGGCCCCGATCGGGAGCGCGCATGGCCTGTTCTTGGATGGCCGCCTCACGTCAGCCGCCTTGAGAAAGCTGGAGGATCATGCGCACGTCAGGGCGGTGGGACTTCCTGGTCCACCGATTCCCGCCCCTCAGATTCGGAAACCAGCACGTTAGCTTCAACCTGAGGTTCGGCCGAATACGCGCCCGGACTGCGAGGAAGTGTCATGAGATCTATAGGCGCACTCATCGCCGTTGCCCTCGGGATGCCCCTGCTGTCAGCGCAGGCGACGGATACGAGCGTACCGTTCATTCATGCCGACCAAGTGCATGCGCAGCTTGTCGACGGGTTTGGTGTCACTGTTGTCATCATCGACACCGGCGTGGATTACAGCGACCCAGGCTTGGCGTGGGACATCGCCGACGGCGGGGTCAGCATCGCCAATAGGATCATAACGCCCGACGGCGGACCCGACCCCAACGGTCCGGGTCACGGTACGCTTGTCTCCCTGATCATCACCGATCCGACTGGGGTGGCACCGTATTCCAAGATCCTGCCCATTCGGGTCCAGGGTCCTTCCGGCGGCTTCGATCCAAGGGACGTCGTCCGTGCCATCCAGTACGCGATCGAGCGACGCGCCGCCGACCGCAGCATCCGGGTCATCAATCTCAGCATCGGCGGCGGGGGCGGCAATTACTCCTGTCCTTGCGACTTTGACGACCCCGCGACCCTGCTCTATGGACTGGCTATAGGCACGGCACTGGACAACGGTCTGATCACCTTCGCCTCGACTGGGGATGATGCGTATTGCGGCGGCATCGAGAGACCTGCCTGTGTGTTGGAGGCCATCAAAGTGGCCGCGAGCTACGACGACGCCTACGGGATCGTCGTATACCCGAATTGTGTCGACTGGTCCGCCACTCCCTATTGGGTAACGTGCTTCTCCCATATCGGCGAAGGTTGCGACTGGCTGCTGGCCGCACCGGGCTATGACATTACGGTCGGCGGCTTTCACCAGCACTGGGGCTCGTCACTCGCGACGGCCCACTGCTCCGGCGTGGCCGCCTTAATGTTCTCGAAGAATGCCTGCGGCGGCCTGAACGCATACCAAGCCCGACAGATCCTGTACAACACTGCCTGGGATTACTCCTGGGCCTACCCCTACTGCCCGCTGCCGCCGGAGCCGAAGCACGTCAACGCCCTCGCGGCGGTCAACGCCGTCAGCGGACCGGTCTGCGCCGCCTTCCCCGGCTTCGAGGAATGCATGGGCGGGCCCGGCGCACCGTATCCGCACACCTCCTGTGCCTGCACCGACTTCCCCACTTCGCCGCCGGACGGCGATGTTGACCTCCGTGATCTCTATTCCTTCCAGCTTGCCTTCGAAGGGGCCGGCAGCGGGGCGTGTTGCCATGCCGACAGCACGTGCAGCATCACGACGATTAATGATCGGCCGGGAGCGCTCCTGAGAAGATTCCTGAAAATTCCCTTGACGCGCCGGCGGGGGGGGGGGGTATAGGATTTGGCGCACGTTCCAGGGGTGCACGTCGTGGACGGCGAGCCGAGAGTGTGGGTTGAGTACCAGCGCGAGGCGCTGTGCGGGGGCTTCCGAACTAAAATGCGATGGCGGTCGTTTTGTGCAACTCGAAGTGTCGGAGGCATGGTCATCTTTCGCGGATCAATCGTCGTCAAATTGGCAGCCCTATTGCTCGTGACCCTGGGCTTGACCGGCGCCGGCACGGGCAGATCGGCCGCGGTGGCCCAGACACAGAGCACCAACGATAACGCGCACGCCGCCAGGTTGGCGGAGGAGTGGGTCAAGAACAACCCGCCAGGCCGGACAAAGGCGGAGGCGCTCCCGGTCGTTAAGGACAACCGGTATCCCCAGGTGTCGCCGGAGGAGCGCGAGGCGATCGGCTTGCCCGCGCCGACCTGGGTAGCCACGTATGGCAAGGTGCAGCCGGCGGTGCGTGCGGCCTTGGATCACCAGAAGAAGCTGATCGAGGGTGGCGACCCCATGGTGGAGTTCCAGGGCGATCGGCACGTAGGCTTTCAGGGCACGGCGTACGTCGACGTTTACCTGCGCCATGGACCCAAGGGCAAACCCACGTCGACCGAGAACCAGGCAGCAGTCAGGGAAGCTCAGGCGATGATTCTGCGAAAGCTGACCGCCGCCGAGTTTGCTCTCATCTTCGCGTTCAAGAGCGCTGCGGGGCTTACGGGCTACGTTGACGAGGCGGGCCTGGCCAAGCTGGTCGACGACCCGGACGTGGTCGCCATCGGCCTGGACGACCAAGCGCGCCCGAAGGACCCGCCTGCCGCTATGAAGGAGCCTCCGGCACCGGGCACCGTCCAGCGGCGGAGCGAACGGCGCGGGAAGGTGGATGTATCCGTCTACGACGCCTTGGAAAAGAGTACCGATGGCTACGTGTTCGTTGATGTGGGGGTGACCCAGATACCTTTGGAGAAGGGCGCGTTCTGGCAGCAGTACGAGGCGAAAGAGGCAGCCGCCCGACGGGTCGCCGGTCGGGTTCTATCCACGCTGACCGCTGAGGAATTCAGGTGCCGCAGCCGGAGCGGCAGCTCCTTCGCCGGCTTCGTGAATGCTGCTGGGCTGGCGAAACTGGCAGCGCACCCGGACGTACGGGGTGCTGAGTTGTTGACCCCGGCGGTGTTCCACGGCGACGTTAAGGAGAACGCCAAGTAGTCCCGGGACCAGCAGCACGTGGCGCCAATCGAGAGGAGGTCACATCCATGTACCGCGCTGTCCTCATTGTCAGGTGCGCAGTGACGCTCGCGACCTTGCCCATTGCGGTTTACGCGACAGAGACGAGCGTCCCTTTTATCCATGCTGACCAAGTTCACGGGCTAGGCATTAGAGGGATGGGGGTGACCGTGGCAATCATTGATTCCGGCATAAACTACTCCAATGCTAGCCTGGAAGGGAGCATCGCGCCGGGAGGCATCAGCCTCGAACCGTTTGGGCAGCCAGTGTACGACGGCGGAGCTGACCCCGGAGGCAACGGCCATGGCACCTACATGTCGCTGGTCATCACGGATTCGACTGGGGTGGCACCCGACGCGAAGATCCTGCCTGTCAGGATCAGCCCGCTCGCCATGAGCGATGCGGTCCACGGCATCAAGTATCTCATCGCTCGAAGGAAGAGCGATCCCACCATCCGCGTGAGTAACATCAGCATGGGAACGCCCGATCATTACCTTTTCTCCTGCGACGACGAGGATAAGCTGACCCAAGACCTCGCAGAAGCGATAGCGGATGCCCTGGCCGCCGGGATCATCACGTTCGCCGCGACAGGGAACGAGGCGAACTGCGGTGGTATTTGCGCGCCAGCTTGTGTTTCGGCGGCTGTCCGCGTAGCCGCGGACTATGACGGCTACTACCCGACCACGTACTTCGACCCCCCCGGTTGCGGGGATCTTTCGCCCGACCCCTACTGGGTTGTTTGCATGTCCAACATCGCCTTCGAATGCAACTGGCTCCTCGCTGCACCCGGCTACGACATCAGCGTTGGCGGCTTCTCCGGCCACGGCACATCCCAGGCGACGGCCCACTGCTCCGGCGTGGCCGCACTCATGTTTTCAAAAGACGGGTGCGGGAGCCTAACCGCCCGCGAAGCTCGGCAGATTATCTGTGACACCGCCTCGACGCACAACTTCAATCTCTGGTGCGACATACCCCAGGACCAGAAGCACGTGGATGCGTTTGCCGCGGTCACTTCCCCGGCTTCGAGGAATGCATGGGCGGGCCCGGCGCACCGTATCCGCACACCTCCTGTGCCTGCACCGACTTCCCCACTTCGCCGCCGGACGGCGACGTCGACCTGCGCGACCTGTACATGTTCCAGCTTGCCTTCGAAGGCATGGGCAGCGGGGCGTGTTGCCATGCCGACAGCACGTGCAGCATCACTACGATCTACGACTGTCTGGCGGAGCAAGGCGCTGTCTACAACGGACACGATTCGACCTGCGCCGATACCAACTGCGTCATGACCCGCTACGCCAACATGATCGACCCGATCGCAGGGTACATCCCCGCCGGGCCCGGACTGCAATTGGCCGATGACATCACGCTCGCCGGCACCGGCGGCGGGCTGCTCACGCACTATGAATTGCTGGTCTATGGCGGCGGTGGCGGGACTTTCACCGTGACGGCCCAGCTCTACACCGGCTGCCCCGGCGACGGCGGCACCCCGATCGCCGACACGCAACGCACGTTCACCAACAATCCCGACGGCCAGGCCGTCCTGCTATCCGCAGATTTCGATTCGCCGGTGTACATCCCGCAAGCCGTCTAGATGGTCCTGAGCTTCTCCAATCAGCAGGCCGGCTGGGTCGTCGCCGAGGAGGCGGAGATTGGGGACACAGGGGACTACTTCTATGGGTACAAGGGCGATCCGCCTTCCTGGTCTTGCTGGTGGTCGTACGCTTCTGGAGGCCCGTACTGTGGCTTCTGGGCGCTGATCGAGTGCGCGAAGGTGACCGGAGCTTGCTGTCTTCCTGACGAAAGCTGCATCGAAGGCACGGAGGCGGATTGCAGCGCCGTCAGCGGCGTCTACCAAGGTCACGGCACGACGTGTGCCCAGGTGAACTGCGCACCGACCATGGGCGCTTGTTGCCGGCCGAACGGCACCTGCGTCTACACGACGGAAGCCGACTGCGCCTCCCAGAGCGGCACGTTCCATCCCCAGGTCGCATGCAGCGGCGTCGATTGCACGCTGGTGCGCTATAGCAACACGATCCCGCCGGACTATTGGTACGTGGACCAGGCCACTCAGTTTGCCGATGACCTTACCTTGGCAGGCAGCGGACCGGGCTACCTGATCCATTACGATACCAAGGTGTATCGGCCGCCCGGCGGCTCATACAGTGTCACGGCGGAGTTGCACACGGGCTGTCCACCCACGACCGCCAATAAGATCGCCGGCACAGCGCACACCTGGAGCGGTCTGGCTGCGGGCGTGGTCCACACACTGAATTTCGACTTCCCGCCGGTCGTGATCTCAGGCACCGTTTGGCTGCGCGTTCAGTTCTCAGCGACCAACGTCGGCTGGATCATCGCGGAGCAGGCGGAGATCGGATCTACCACTACCTTTTTTGGCGTCACAGTCCCCTCCTGGGTTTGCGATGCGTACTTCACCAATGGGAAATGGGGCGGTTTCTGGGCCAATCTCACCTTCGGCGGTGCCCTCGACGGCCCGTCCGAGCCCTTCGCCTGGGTCGAGAGCGAGGTCCCGGCGGTGCCGCCCATTGCGGTTGCGTTTGACCCGGGCAGTGAAGAGCCCACTCGAATGCTGGCGCCGCAACCGGCTCGGTATGTGCCGGCCGGCGTGCCGACCTTCCGCGCAGATGCTGCCCGCGCGGGCGCGCGCCGGACTCGCAGCGGCGACGTGACCCTGTGCCTGACGTCTTCGGTCGCTGGACAGACCATCGCGCCCGGGACGATGGTGGACTGGACCATCAATGCTGAGGTTGCCAGTGCGGGGAACAGCGGCTTGGCGCTGCTGAGTGCCGACCTCGTGCAGGACGCCGGCAACCCGAGCCTGGTCGATATTCCACCCGCAACGACCACCGGCCCTTTGATGGCGGCCTTCGACCGCCCCGCCGGCATCACTAATCCAAGCCCGACGGGCTCGGCCTTCGGCGGAACGCAAGTCGGCGCGCCTGGGGCAATGAACTTGGTGCAAATCGGCGGCTCGCAGAACACGTTCGGAATGCCCGGCGCCGAGTGCGGCTTGGAGACTTCGGTCACGCCGGGGATCGGGCAGAGCGGCCCAACGGTCATCGCCGCCGGCTCCTTCGCTGCGCCGCACGCGGCCGGCAGTTACACGCTCCGACTGGAGAACGCTGTGGCCACCGTGCTGAACAGCATCTCGCCGCCGGCACCGCCCGCGCACTGGCCGGTCGGTGCAGCGACGATGGACTTAAACGATGCGAGTTTCAGCTTCACGGTCGAGTCCGTCTGCATCGGCGACCTCAACTGCGACGGACACATCGACTTCGGGGATATCAACCCGTTCGTGCTCTACCTGTCGAATTTCGGCGCCTGGCAGGCCGCGTTCCCCGGCTGCAATCCGCTCAACGGCGACATCAACTGCGACGGCACG
>JALHJL010000008.1:0-124300 GCA_022839625.1 Phycisphaerales bacterium | reverse complement strand
CAACGGCGACATCAACTGCGACGGCACGTACGGGCAGGCTTCGTTCGGCGACATCAACCCGTTCGTCGCCCTGATGGGCCAGTGCGGCGTAGGCTGCGCATGCCCCGGACCAATCGCGTGCCCCTGATACGGAGTCGCGCCCGGACCGATCGCGTGCCGCTGATGCGGAGTCGCGCCCGAACCAATCGCGTGCCCCTGTTGCAGTGTCGCGCTGAAGCCGCGCCGCACTGGAGCCGCAACGTTCATATCGCCCGGCCGTTCCGTATCGCCGGAGACGACACGGCCCTGCCCCGGCTGCGCGGGAAGGCGCGCTGTTCCGCCTCGGCCGGCCCTCGGGTAGCATGAGCCCTCATGCCCGGCGTCGTGGGCGAGAATGATGCTGCCAATCGGGCTGCGCCTGCCGGCGAGGCTGCGCCCACGCCGTCGGCTTCGCCCGCGGGGCCCGTCTCGTCCGGTGGTGCGGTCCCATCACCGGGGCCCGCGGCGGCGGTCGAACCTCGGGTTCCCGCCGGAGCAGGCCCGCGGGCCGGGCCGGCGATCACCGACGTTTGGTCCCGGACAAGCCCCAAGCACCGCCGGCGGGCCATCGCCCTGCTGATCGTCAACCTGGTGCTGTTCTGCGGCCTGTGCGTGTTCACGCACTGGCTGCATTCGGCCCGTGCCATCGACTTCTCGTTGAACTCCTACTTCGAGCCCTTTCGCTTCTGGGGCACGCCCGCTCCCAACCTGTACGACTTCATTCTGGACCCCATCAGCGTCGACCAGACTCCGATCCACGGCGTCGTGATCGGGCTGCTCTTCGCCGCGATCGTGGCCGTACCGATCTCGGTGGCGATCCTCTATCGCTTCAGCAGCGCGGTGCCCTTCATCGCGGCCGTTCTGGTCTTCGCACACCTGCCGTGGATGGCCATTACGTTGGCCGCCAGTTGCGTGCTGGCCGCGGTCCGGCCGTTTCGCATGTCGTTCCGCTTCGGTTCGGCGCTCGTCGGGATGCTTCCCGTCCTGTTGTACCTGTACCTGGCGACCCGCGGGCCAGCGGACCCGCTCGCCGCCAGCGTCTCCCCGGAACGGCGGCTGCTGCTGGCCGGCCCCTGGCTGCTGGCGATTCTCGGGGCGTGCACGATGATGGCGGTCATTATCTTCATCGCCCACCTGGTCGACTACCGGCCGGGTGCGGTCGCGCCGGTGATCGCCGTCATGTTCGCGACCCCCGCGATTCTGTTCCACGTCCACGTGGGCGTGGATGAACTGCATTACCGCGTGCTGGAGTCCACATACGGACCGCGCGCCGAGCGCTTCGAGCCGGTACAGGACGCCACGCCGAAGATCTTCGCCCTGCTGCACTACTGGACGATGCCCGGGCTGGACCCGGAACCGCGACGCAGCGCGCTGCTGGCGATCTGGAGCGCCGACCCGGAGGTGCAGTTCGCGCTGAAGCAGCGCATCACCCGCCGCCTGCTGCTCGACCTGATGGACGATCGGCGCGAGGCCTACGAGGCCTGCAAGAACTACATCGCCGATCACCCCGCCAGCCGCTACGTGCCGAACGTCCTGTTCATCCAGGCCCGGACGTTGGACACGCGGCTGGACGAACGGGCCCTGGTGGGCGAGACGGCCCAGCGCGAACTGTACACGGATTTCCCGCACGTCGAATCCGAGCCGATCTGGACCAACCTGCTGGAGAAATACCCGCACCTGACGCTGGCGGCCGCGGCCCGACTGCACGTGGCGCAGTTGCGTCTGCGCCACGGCGACGCGGACGGCGCCCTCGCCGCTCTCGAGTTCCAGCCGGCCCTTGCGGACGACGGGTCGCCCGCGACGACGACGTCGGGGCGTCGCTGGCTCCACACCCGCTCCCCGGAGGCCAGCCTGGGATATGAGCCGGAACAGGACCGCTTTGAGGCGGCACGCTTGCGCGAGCTGATCCTGGCCAATCGCGACGACGCGCAGTACGGCATTGTCCCCCTGCAAATGCTGGCCGGCCTGGATCAGCATCGCCGCGGATACCGCGACCAGTTGCAGCGCCTCGCCCACCGATATCGCGACAGCACGCTGTATGACAACCTGGTCGTGCGCTGGGCCATCGCCACCAGCGACCGCGCCGAGCGGGCCGCCAAGTTGCGAGCGTGTATCGCGCGCTTCCCCGACGGCGACGCGCTCCCGGAGGCCATGTTCAACCTGGCCGACCTGGACGTACAGGCTTTCGGCGCCGGCGATGACGTCCGGCGGGCGGGTGGCATCGCCCGGCTGCGCGAGATTGCGACACGCTTCCCGGAGAGCTGCTGGGCCCAGCGCGCCAACGAGCGCCTTCAGATACTCGAGCCCAAGGTGCCCCCCAGCACCCAGACCGCGGTGTCGCCGTGAGGCAGATCGTGATGGCTGTCACCGGGGCAAGCGGCGCGGTCTACGCCCGCCGTCTGGCCCGCGGTATCGTGGATGCTGGCGCCCACCTGCACCTGGTTGTCTCCCCCTACGGCCAGCGCGTATTCGCGGACGAATTGGGAGTCCGCCGCCTGACGCTCGAAGCGCTGCTCGGCACCGAGCCGCGCTCGGCGACCGCGTATTCGTACCGTGACCTGGGCGCGAAGATCGCCAGCGGCTCGTTTCACACCGACGGGATGGTGATCTGCCCGTGCAGCAGCAACACGCTCGCCGGCGTCGCCGCCGGACTGGCCGGCAACCTCGTCACCCGGGCTGCGCTTGTCACGCTCAAGGAGGCCCGCCGGCTCATCCTGGTCACCCGGGAGATGCCGCTCAGCCAGATTGAGCTGGCGAACATGCTGCGGGTCAGCCAGTCCGGCGGGATCATCTGTCCCGCGTCCCCCGCCTTCTACCTGATGCCCAGTACGATCGACGACCTGGTCGCTTTCGTGGTCGCGCGGGTGTTGGATCTGCTGGGCCTGCCGCACGCGCTTAGCGCGCGTTGGGACCCCCACGCGCGCGGCGCCCAGCCCGGGCCGTCGGACACCGAGGCCGCTTCTCAGGACTGACACATGGCCGCCCTGCTGACGACCGTGCGGATCTGGGCCGAGATGATCAAGTTCCCGCACTCGCTGTTCGCGCTGCCGTTCGCCCTGCTCGCCACCTTTCTCGCGGCACGCCCGCAACTGCCGACCGCGGCGCAGCTCGGGCTGATCGTGCTGTGCATGGTGTCCGCCCGCAGCGCCGCCATGACCTTCAACCGCATCGTCGACGCCCGCCTGGACGCGCTCAACCCGCGCACCGCTGCGCGGGCCTTGCCACGCGGAACCATCAGCCTCGGGTCGGCGTGGCTGTTCTTCGCCGCCGCAGTCCTCGTCTTTCTGGTCGCCTGCGCCGCGTTTGACTGGCTGCACGGGAACCCCTGGCCGCTGCGCCTCTCGCTGCCCGTGCTCGCTCTACTCGGCGGCTACTCATTCACCAAGCGCTTCACCTCCTGGTCGCACCTGATACTTGGATTGGGGCTGGCCACCGCGCCCGTCGCCGCGTGGATTGCGATTCGCCCGGCTACGCTGGGTGCCCCGGCCTGGCTGCTTCTGCTGGCGGTCATGCTCTGGGTGGCCGGCTTCGACCTCATCTACGCCTGCCAGGACCGGGATTTCGACCGCGCCCAGGGCCTCTACAGCGTGCCGGCGCGCCTCGGTGTATCGGCCGCGCTATGGCTCGCGCGGACATTTCACGTGGGCACGGTGGCTGCCCTGGTTGCCGTGGGCTGGACCGCCCACCTGGGGACCCTTTACTACGTGGGCGTTGCGATCACCGCCGCGCTGCTCGCCGCCGAGAACGCGCTCGTCAGCGCCCACGATCTGAGCCGCGTGAACCTGGCGTTCTTCACCGTGAACGGCGTGGTCGGGCTGGTGCTTGGAACCCTCGGAATCCTGGACGTCACCCTATCGTGCCTCCGCAACGCACAGTAATGCCGCGCCTCCCTCGCTCGCGACGCCGGCCGCCCCGGTCGCTCGTCGCGCGGGTCGTGCTGCTATGGGCCCTGCTCATGGCACCGTTGCTCTTCTGGGGCCTGCCGACCTCGCTGCACGATGACCTGCTGTTTGGCGGCCAGCCGCCGTGGGCGGCCGACCGGTACCAGGCCGCAGGCGACCTGGAGCAGCTCCGGACCCGCCAGGCCGGCGCCGATCGCGACCTGAACCCCATCGCCGACCGTGACCAGCTCGTCGATCTGACCGCCGACGACGCCGGCCGCGCTGAAATCCTCCGGCGATACCGGCTCTATTCGCGCCAGCCGGACGAGATGATCATCTTCCGCGCATTACAGCGCATGCGGCCGCGCCAGCTCGATCTTGACCCGCAGCTCTATCAGTACGGCGGTGGGTACATCTACCTGGTCGGGGCCGCCCTCGGCGCCGCGGCGGTCAGCACCGCCGTCCGAGTCACCGGCGACCTCGGCGTGTACCTCGCGCACCCGGAGTCGTTCGCGCGCTTCTACGTCGTTGCGCGATTGGTCTCCCTGCTATTCGGGGCCTTGACGCTGATCGCGGTACACCGGCTCGCCCGACGTGCCGCCGGACGGACGGCCGGATGGGTCGCGCTGCTCAACGTCGCCTGCTGCCCGGTGTTCATTACGGCGGTCCTGGAGGCCAAGCCGCACCTGCCCTCGGCCTGCATGATCCTGTGGGCCACGCTTAGCGCGCTCGACTTTCACGCGCGCGGTCGCTGGCAAGCCGCGCTGCGGATGGGGCTCCAGGCCGGCTACGCCTTCGCGCTCGTACTGACAGGGCTCGCCGCCTGCCTGCTTTGGCCGGCACTCCTGCTTGTCCGTGCTACGGCGGCGTTCCGAGCACGCTGGCCTTCGCTTGGCCTCGCGGTGCTCCTCGCGCTGCTCGTCTACGTCGCCTTGAACCCCTATGTTCCGTACAACTGGCTGACCGGCCGGCCAGCGCTCGAAAGCAACCTCGCCAACTCCCTGGCGATGTACCGCGACCAGGCAGCACGGGCACCGGAGGGGGCGCTGCGCGCGGCGCAGCTCCTCGCGGAAGGCGCCGGCCCGGGTGTGCTCGTCATCGGCCTCGCCGGGCTGATACTGCTGCTCCGCCAACGACCACGGGTGACGATGCTCGCTGCCGCGGCCGGCTGCGGCGTGCTTGTGTTGTGCGTGCTGCTTGCGGCTGGCAAACCGGCGGAGTTCGCCCGATTTCTGATACTGCCGGTGTTGTTGCTCGCCGTCGCCGCCGCGGTTCTCATCGCCGCGTTGGCCCGCCGCCGCCCGATCGCCGGAATGCTGCTGACCATCATCGTGCTCGTCACGATGCGGACGCCGGCATACATACGCTCCTTCGTGGACGATGCCCGAGCGACGCACGAATCCCGTCTGGCGGCCGGCCAGTACCTGAGCGCTCGCCTGGCGCCCGCTGACGCGATCGGCGTCTTGCAGGAACCCGCCCCCTACGCCGTTCCCCCATTGGACTTCGCACACCGCCGCGTGCTGCTGCTGCCCGCTGCCCGACCTGCGGATCTCGAGGAGGCCCTGCTGCCGGCCTGGCTCGTGTATACGGCCGATGACGACCGAGCGCACGCCGGGGACTGGTGGCACGAGTTCTACGTACTCGCGGCGCGCTTCCCGGACCACGGCACGGCCGTCAGTCCGATCGCGTGGGCGAACAAGCCGGCCTTCGTCTACCGGCATGAAGCTCAGCGCAAATCGGCAGGCGGTGCGACCGAAGACTGAGGCGCACCGCCTGCTGGACGCGTCGGTTCGTTGCCCGTTCGACTACGGCTGCAACAGCACGAACGTGAAGGCCGCGTTGCGATAACTCTGTGTCGGCAGTTGGCGAATGTGAATGCGGAACTCGACCGTCGTCGGATCGCTGTCCGTCTCGATCGCCTGTACGCCCACGACCAGCATGTCCGCATCCGCATCCGGACTCGGGAACACCGGGTGCGGCGTCACATTGACCGGGTAATCTCCAAGCTGATACAGCGAGCCGTCAAAGCTGTCCGGGAGCTGCACCAGGATGTGATACTTTCCTGTAGACTCGCGAAGCGACTCGACATTGTTGGGCAGGCTCAGGTTGGTTCCGGCGGCGCTGATCTGGGCGCGGGCCAATACTCCCGGTTCACCCGGCGGACCTTGCTCGCCATCCACACCGTCGCGCCCATCCACGCCGTCGCGCCCGTCAGCCCCATCGGCGCCGTCCGCGCCATCGACGCCGTCGCGCCCGTCCACACCGTCACGACCGTCCACACCGTCGCGACCGTCTACGCCGTCGCGGCCGTCGACCCCATCGGCTCCGTCTGCTCCATCGCGACCGTCGACCCCGTCGCGGCCGTCGGCACCATCGGCTCCGTCCGCGCCGTCACGCCCGTCCACGCCGTCGCGGCCATCAGCCCCGTCGGCACCGTCAGCGCCGTCAGCTCCGTCCCGCCCGTCGGCGCCATCGGCGCCGGGCTCGCCAGTATCGCCTTTCGCGCCCGGAAGCGCGGGGAGCCCCATGGCCGACTGCACGTCCTGCGACAGGTTGTCGACCTCGGACGACAGCTTGCTCAGCCAATATTGGTCAAGCAGGCTTGACCCGATAACGCCACAGCCAGACGCTCCTAGAGCCAGACTCACCACGAGAATCCCCACAAATCGTGCCAGACCGCCGCCCATGTTGCAGTACCTCCTGTTTGCGCAAGAGACCGATAAGTTGCCCGTACAAAGACTCCCAACGGACCGACGGCGCGTCAGCGCCGCGCACCTTATGAAACCATAGTCCCGTAGTTCGCAAATGGTACTGGTCAACGACGATTTGTTAAGTTCCCCACCTGCGAAATCGCCGCACCCCCCAGGAAATGACACGCAGTCACCGCACCCGCACCCCCGTGCGGATCGTCTGAGCCTCGCGATAGAGGCTCCCGAAGCGATCGTAGTACGCCTGGGAATCGTAAGTGGCTGTCATGTAGAGCGTTATGTCATCAGCGCGATAGCCGGTCTCGACCGACGGCCAGTCCGAACGCGCGGCGCGCCACGCCGCGATTCGCGACACCTCGGCTGACGCTCCCAGGGCGATATTCGCCGGCGCTGGACCTCCCGGCGCGGCTTCAATCACCGCGAACCGCGACGGTGCCGAGCAACCGGCCACCAGCGCAAGTGCAGCAAGCAGTAAGACGCCCAACTTCATCGCCAGATTGTATTTGCAACCGCTCCCGCCAGGTCAAGCGCGGCAAGCCGAATTGCGTCCGGCACGGGAGTTGGCGAGTGAAGCGCAGGTTCTACGCGGACGGTTGGGCATCCCGTCCTATAACTCGCGCCGGCCCGCTTCCCGTCGCCCCCGACCACACCCGACGCAGCCGATCCGACAGTGGCACCACCCGGCCCGTCTCGATCGAACGCCGTTCGAGCCACGCGAGCGCGATACTGGCCCGCGATGACGAGGGCGTACACGCCTCGACCGGTCGCCCGGCCACAACGCACTCGATAAAGTAGTCTTGCTCACGCCGTAGCGCGTCCCCATCGCACGGGATCGGCTCCACGTCGTCGCTCCCGGTTCGCAGAACGACCTCGCTGCCGCGAGACATGGCCCAGCCCAGCGTACCTCGCTCGCCGTGCACGCTGATCTCCATGTCGAACGTCCACGGGGCCGCGAGAACCCACCCCCCTTCGAGGGTCGCGTAGCTTCCATCGGGATAGGCCCAGGTAGCGGTCACATGGTCGATGCCCCCCGACGGTCCGCGCGTGCCGCGCGCGTAGACTGACTCCGGAATGCCCAGGAGGTAATGAGCAAAGTCGACGTCGTGCACGTGCAGGTCGAGAAGCGCACCGCCGCTCTGGCGGCCGTCGAGCAGCCAGTTCTCGGCCGAGTAGGTCGGCGGACAGCCCAAACGGCGCAAGCCCACGAAGCGCACCGAGCCGATCCGGCCTTCATCCACGCAGTGCTTGATCGCCTCGTACTGCGGCCAGAAGCGGATACACTGCGCGACCATCAGCGTGCGGCCGTTCGCCTCAGCCGCGCGGATCATCCTGTCGCAATCGCCGACCGTCATGGCCATCGGCTTCTCGCACAGCACGTGCTTGCCGGCCTGGAGTGCCGCGATGGCGACGCCGGCGTGCAGGGCCGTCGGCAGCGTGATGAGCACCGCCTCGACGTTCGGATCGGCGATCAGCTCGTCCGGCGTCGCGTAGGCCGCGATGTCATCCAGCGCGACGCGACCCGCCGCGGCCTGCCCGAGGTCCAGGTTACCGAGCTCGTCGCCCCAGTCGCCGCTGCGGCGCCGCGCATCATGGTCGCAGATCGCCACGATGGCGGCACGGGAATGTCCGCGCAGGCGCGCGAAGTGGCTGCGCCCCATGAAGCCGAGCCCGCACACGCCGAACCGCAATCGGCTCATACCGGCATGCATACCGGGGATTCGGGCGGGCTGCAACGTTCGGCGCGCGACAACACGAGAAAATAGGGACCGTCGCCCATTTCTGCCTGCAAGATAGGTAACTGTCCCTGATTCTTGTCCCTTATTTCAGCGCAGGTCGACCGTGATCGATCCGCTCGACGTTGTGGCGGCGAACTCCGCGGGCCCCCCGCCGTTGAGCACCGCGTGCAGATGATGCCGGTCCTGCCGCTGAATCTCCACTGGGACGTTCAGCCAATTCGCGCGGGCGTAGCCGTTGCTGGTGTCGAGCTTGACGGCCCCACGAAGCTGCTTCGGCAGCACGGCGGCGATCGAGGCATTGCTCGTGTTCAGCGAAATCTGCGCGCCCTCGGGGGGGTCGGCCTCCAGATGGATCGACCCGTTCGTGGTCTCGGCCTGTACGTTCCCGCGCGCCGCGAGCACCCGAATCGAGCCGTTCGAGCTGCGCAGCCGGCAGGCCCCTTCGACGCGCTCGGCCTGGATCGACCCGTTGCTGGTGCGGGCCGCGAGCTCGCCGGCGATGTCACGTGCCACAATGCGGGCGTTGCTCGTTTCGGCCTGAAGCGAGCCTTGAACGCGCTCGGCCTGGATCGGCCCGTTGCTGGTGCGGGCCGCGAGCTCGCCGGCAACGTCACGTGCCTCGATGCGCCCGTTTTCCGTTACGAGCACCGCAGGCTCCTTCACTTTGGCCACGCGGATCGAACCGTTGCTGGTCGCGATGTCGGCCGCACAGGGAACCGGGACTTCGATGGACAGCGAGACGCCCGGCGATAGGTGCCGGATCGCCTCGGGAATCCGCACCTCAACACGAAACGTGGCCTGATCGTGCTCATCCGGCTGGGCCACGACCTCGATCTGGTCGAGGTACCTCTCAGCGTCCGCCACGTTGGCGGCGTTGATGTGCTTCCGGGCCTCCAGGCGGAGTTGCGAGCTGCCGCCGCAGGTCAGCCGGACACTGCCGTTCGTCGTACGCACGACGATCCGCTCATACGAGTTCCAAGGGGCGCTCGTGGTGAAGTCGCGCGTTCCTTGCACCGCGGTACACCCCGTGCCCATCAACGCCGCAAGCGCGACGAGGGATGCGGCTCGCATTGCTCTCATGTAACGTTCCTCCTGAAAACGCCGAGACACCGGCCGCAACCGCGCACGCCCGCGGGTGCGCCGGCCTTACCGGGGTATTCGCGGGCAACATTCGGTTATTGCCGCCCGCAGCCCGTTTGCCGTATCTGCTGCGCTATCCGTCCGTTGGGAAAGGACTACAGGCACCGCGCGAAAGCCATGCAGCGCTACCGCGAAGGGCCACCGGCGCAGCGCCAGTCCCCCTTTGTCAACGGACACCTATCGACCGACGATCCACGCCTCGTTCAACACAACGTGCCCGATGTGCTCCCGATTGTGCGAGTACACCACCTGGATCAAGCCGTCGGGCGTCTGGGCAGCCGCCGGATAGGCATAGTCCCCGTCGCCGTCGACCAGCACGCGCGGCCGGTGCCAGGTCCGACCCTCGTCACCGGAAATCGCCACCGACAGGGGCCGGCGGACGGTGTCGCTGTCGTTGTAGACCAGGACCAGGTTGCCGCTGGCCAGCCTCAAGAAGTCCGCCGCACTGGCCGGATTGGGAAATCCGCTGTCCGCGGCCGGCGCCCAAGTTCGACCGCCATCGTCGGAGGCGGTCACCCACAGCCAGCCGCGGCCGCTATTGCGCATGACGGCGAGCAAGCGACCATCTCTCAGGGCAACGAGGGCAGGTTGCAGGCACTGGTGAGGCCGCGCCGTGGTCAGGATCGAACGTAGCGACCAGCGGTCGCCCTCGGATGACTCAAAGAAGAGCGCGCGCGTCAACAGGTCGTCGTAGGCGGGCAGCAGGAGCGTCCGGTCCGCCAGCCTTACAGGCGGGTAGCGGACATTGGATCCCAGCGGACCATCGATCCCCCGCGGCGCGGACCAGGTGCGCCCGCGATCCGCGGACTGCTGGAACTCGATGCGTGCGGTACTCCAGCCGCCCGGCACCACGGCTTGGAACAGCCAGACCGTGTCGCCCTCGCTGTACAGCACCGGGTTGCCGTCACCCTCCGGGCGATCCACGTGCAACACCGGCGGCTCCCAATCCGCGCCGGGCAACCGTCGCGAAAGGTAGATCGCCGATCCCGCCAGCTCCCCCGGGCCCGCGTAGGAATACCAGGCAACGAGCAACTCGCCATCGGGAAACGCGGTGATCGTCGGGGCGTGGCTGCCCACCTTGCCCGGGATGCTGTCGAAAATGACCGTGCTGACGAAGACGGCTTCGCCGTTCGACGCGACGGGCGTTGGGTCGCCGCCGACGTTGAACTGGATGGTGATGTTCGCCAGCGGGCCCGGACAGCCGCCGGCCAGGAGCACGACGAGTACCGTGAGCGCGTGTGCGCTCGGACGGAGGAACAAGGGCGTGCGGTAGTTGTGTTTCACCGTATGACGGGCGCCGGCGGCGACAGAATCGCCTGGACGCGCTTCGACAGCGTCGCGTATCGCTCCGCGAGCCGTTCGAGTTCGCTCTTGACGAACGCCGCCTCCGCGGCCGCCAGCGGCTGGCGGCCCGACTCGTGCTCCGCCAGTTGGCGTCGCGCGGCACGAATCCGGTCGTCGAGACGCTTGAGCCAGCCCTCGCGCAGAATGCGGCCGAAGTACTCGCGCGTGTTGTCCAGGAGCAGATACTCGTCCCGCTGCTTCTGCTTGTCTACCGTGGCCAGGCGCGCGTGGACACCGGCCATCTGCGCCGCGGCGTGCTCCAGGAACGCCTCTTCGCGGGCGTGGAGCACCGCGGCCAACTCATCGTACAACGCGCTCACCTCGCTCTGGCAGCCCTCGTTCGCGAACGCCAGGCCCGCCGCCGCGCGGTCGAAGCGGTCGCAACACGTGCTGATGCGCTCGTTCAAGCGGCTCTGCAAGTCGCCGAGCGCCTCGATCTGGACCACGTGGTCGCGCAGCGGCACGCCGTCCACGGCCAGCGCGTCCCATATGTTCCGCACGAACGCCGCCTTCGACTCAGGTGTATCCAGCGTGAGCCCCACCGGGATCTGCTCAATCACCGAGGCCAGCGCGTCCAGCGCTTGAGCCGACGCCGATTCGCGGCGGCTGGGCTCCGTAGCGGCCGTCGCAGTGGGCGGCCCTCCCTCCGCGTCGTGACTCCCACGGGCAGGCGATTCGACCGCCTCGGGCTTGAACTTGTCGCGCCAGCGCGGGTCTTCCGGCGGCCACAGGGCATCGACCGTCTGAATCGGCGCTGCCGCCGTCAGCCCGTTGCGCAACGCCGCGTCAGCCCGCATCACGCTCTCGACGTACGCCTGCCCCGCGGGCCAGCAGACCCGCAGCCGCCCGTTGAGCCGGGCATTCCGCAGGAAGTCGAGGACGGCTTGTTCGCTCGGCTCCGGGTAGACCTGCCCGCAGCCGGTCCACAGGGCCGCCGCGCTGAGTACGCTCATCATCAACGTCGCGATTCGGCCGCGCGCGTTCATACGACCACTCCCGTGACGGGCCCCTTACAGGACAAACAACTCGAGCGCCATCACGGCAACGCCGATGAGGGCCGCGCCGGCGATGCCGCCCGCACAGATGGATTCCTGGTTTTGAACGAAGACGGCGTTAGGGCGCTGCTCGGGCTTGGGCCAGATCCGACCGACGACCCAGAACACGAACGAACCCATGAACATCGCCAGGCAGATGTCGAACGGGATGATGAACGCCAGGCCGATGCCCACCGCCGACAGCGGGAACTTGCCCTTGCTCGCTGCCCGAATGATCTCGAACACGATCCCCAGCGCTGCTCCGATGATGACCGCCCACAGCGCCGTCATCGGCAGTTCATCCAGCCCCTTCGTCAGCAATTCCGCCACGGCCTTCCACACGGTCACCGCCGGGTATGGATACTCCGGGGTAATCAAGCCCGCCGGATCGTTCCGCAGGAACAGCGGGTAGAAGACCGCCACGGAGAAGATCGCACCGGAGAAGGCTCCGACGACGTGGCCGATGGCCTGGAGGCGCGGCTTTCCGCCGAGCATGTAGCCGGGCTTGATGTTCTGGATAAGGTTCGACGCCCCGCCGGCGACCTCGGCGCCAATGCCGGCGGTCGCGATGTTCGTGGTGATATTGCCCGGAGCCAGGCCGGCATAGACGAGTTGCGTGATCTTGCCCAGAGCACCCGTAGGCGTGATGGAGGTCAGCGCCGTCGAGTTTACGCCGATCAGCGTGAAGATGAAGACCATCGGCACCGCCACGGCGCCCAGCCAGATCTCGACGCCAAAGAACCAGTGGGCGATCCAGACGAGGTAGGCCCCGGCCAGCGGCACGCCGAGCAGCGACACCCACAGCGGAAACTCAATGTGCTTGATGCAATCCACCCGGCGTTCGCCGCGCCCGGCGAACAGGCCGCGGAAGGCGCTGAGGAACATCTGGGGCTTGGCGAAGAAAGAATAGAGCGACGCAGTGGTCATCATCGCGACGCCGCCCCAGAGCGACCAGGTCGTAATGGCCCGAAAGCCAATGTGGAAGCCGCCGCCGCGGTCCAGCGTGCCGAGAATGTCCCCGTGCTGGATCATGATCGGAGCCAGAATCCAGAAGTTGAAGATGGCCCCGATCAACAAGGAGACGCCGGTGCGAATGCCCATCAGCCCGCCGGCGGCGATCATGGCGATGTCCAGCGACGGGCGGATCGTCAGCTCGCGCAGCGGCGTGTTCAGAATGGCGGGGACCCAACCTCCGACGCGCTCGGCCAGGCGGTAATACCACTCGTCCAACAGCTCGGGGACGGCGAGGAACCCGAGCTTGATCTTCTCCATGATGGCATGAGACTGGCCGAGCCGGAGAACACCGGCGATCAGGGCGAAGATGACCAGCAGTTTGGCCGGCAGAACGGACTTCGCCGCGTCCTCGCCCTCGCTGTGCAGCGTGTCCATCACGACGCCCGCGGCCCGGCCCTCGGGGAACGGCAACTGCTCCTCGTTGATGAACCGCCGCTTGAGGGGGAAGGCAAACAGCACGCCCAGCAACGCCAGGCCGATGAGCCACATGATCATCTGCCACCAGGGGACGACCGTGTTGGTCACGACCATGTACGCGGCCATGCTGGCGATCAGCGGACCGTTCATGTAGCCCGCGGAGCACGCGATCGACTGGAGGATGTTGCTCTCCAGGACGTGGTAGGTGCGGACGAGGCCCGTTTTCTCCAGCGCCTTGAAGAACACGAAGGCCAGGATGACCGAGGTGATGGCGACGCCCAGCGACCAGCCGGCCTTGGCGCCCACGTACAGGTTCGTGATGGACAGCAGGCCGCCGAGCAGGAAGCCCATCAGAATGACCCGCACGGTCATCTGCGGCACGTCACCCTGGTAGACATTCTCCAGCCACCAGCGGTCCTTCTCCTCGACGGTCAGCGTGCGGATCTGTTCCTCGGTGAGGTGCTTGAGCGCCATGGTCGGTCACCTGCGGGTAGCGGCCTTCGCGTCCCGGGCCGCCGGGTCCTCTCGCTCACAGCCGGCGAGGTGCCGGCCACGACTCGGTCCACGTGCCGTGCAGATCGTATACGTGCTGCGCTCCCGGCTGTCAAAGAGTGCGCCCGATTCCTGCCGGCCGATCTGAGCCGAGCCGAGCCGAAGCCAGAACCGGCGCGGGCCGGATACCAGCCTATGCCAACCGCACAACCACGCCGCCCGAGCGGCCTTTCTCCTGCTATACTCGTGCTCATGCCCGACCAGCCGATCGCCGCCGCCGCCCGCCTGCTCCTGGCCGCCAGGTCCGTCTGCGTCTCCACCGGCGCGGGCATGTCGGTCGAGTCCGGCCTGGATACGTTCCGCGGCGAGGACGGCCTGTGGTCTAAGGTCAAGATCGAGGACATGGCCACGCCCGACGCCTTTCGGCGGGACCCGGCGAAGGTCTGGGCGTGGTACCGCTGGCGGCGGCAGAAGCTCGCGGAGATCGAGCCGCATGACGGGCACCGCGTCTTGGCGGAGTGGGAAACACGGGTCCGCGATTTCACCCTCGTAACGCAGAACATCGATGGTCTGCACCACCGCGCCGGCTCCCGCCACGTGATCGAGCTGCATGGCCGGCTGGATGTCGCGCGGTGCACCTACTGCGACTACTCGCTTCAGAGCCTGGACGACCTCGGCGAAGACCCGGCGTGCCCCGTCTGTGCCAAGCGCCTGCGCCCGGGCGTCGTGTGGTTCGGCGAGCCGCTGCCGGCCGGTGCGATCGAACGTGCGTTCGCCGCCGCTCAGCGCTGCAACGTGCTGCTGGTCATCGGGACAAGCGGGGTCGTCCAGCCCGCGGCTTCGCTCGCGGACATAGCTCGGATTCACGGCGCGCAGATCATCGAGATCAACCCCAACGCCAGCGAGCTGTCGCACCTGGCCGACGTGTGCGTCCGCGACGGATGCCGCGCGGCCCTCGTGGCCATCGACGAGGCTTGGCGCAAGCTGGGGTCATGAGCACGAGGTCCGGCGGCGGGGTCGCAACCGGCGGCAGGCAATGCAGCCGCGGCGCGTCACGCCCACCGGCCACTCTGCGCAAGCGCTACAGGTTCGCCTTATACCACTCGATCGACCGCCGCAGCCCTTCGGGGAACATGACGCGCGGCTCGTAGCCGAGCACCTTGCGGGTCGTGGAAATGTCGGCCAGGCTGTGCTTGACGTCGCCGGCCCGCGGCGGCTCGTAGACCGGCCGGAGGCTCGTCCCGAGCAGCTTGTTCAGGTCCGCCACAATCTCGTTGAGCGTCGTCCGCTCCCCGCACGCGACGTTCACGACCTCCCCGCGAATCTCGCCCACGTCCGCCGCCAACAGGTTCGCCTGCACGACGTTCTCGATAAAGCAGAAGTCGCGCGACTGCTCGCCGTCCCCGAAGATGACCGGCGCTTGCCCACGCAACATGCGGCTGACGAAGGCCGGGATTACGGCGGCATAGGGGCCGTGCGGGTCCTGCCGCGGCCCGAACACGTTGAAGTACCGCAGCGAGATGGTTTGCAGCCCGTACACGTGCGACCACACCGCGCAGTAATGCTCCGCCGCCAGCTTGCTCACCGCGTACGGGCTCAGCGGCACGGGGCGCATCTCAACGGTCTTCGGCATCACCGGCGTGTCGCCATAGGCACTGCTGCTGGCCGAATAGACAAACCGCCGGACGCCGGCGTCGCGGGCCGCGATCAGCAGGTTGAGCGTGCCGGTGACGTTGACCTCGTGGGCGGCGCGCGGCTCCTTCACGCTGCGCGGGACGCTGGCGCGGGCCGCCAGGTGGAAGACCGCGTCCACGCCGCGGACGGCGCGTTCGACCGTTGTCACGTCCCGGATGTCGCCCTCGATGAACTCGATCTCCGCGGCGACCTCGTCCAGGTTGCCGCGCTTGCCCGTGCTCAGGTCGTCGAGCACCCGTACGCGGCGGCCCTTGGCCAACAGCGCGCGGACGATGTGACTTCCAATGAACCCGGCGCCCCCTGTCACCAGACAAAGACTCATGCTTCCACCTCAGGCAAGCCAAAAAAGCGTACGGCATTCGCGGTCGTCGCCGCGGCGAAATCCGCCAGCGTCTCGCCGCGCAGGTCCGCCAGAAACCGCGCCGTGTGCGCCAGGAACGCCGGCTCGTTCGGCCGGACCTTGCGCACCGGCTCCGGCGACAGGTACGGCGCGTCCGTTTCGATCAGGATACGGTCGCGCGGCACGTAGCGGGCGGAGCCGCGTATCGCGTCGGCGTTTCGGAACGTCGCCACGCCCGTGAACGAGCAGTATCCGCCCAGGTCCAGCGCCCGGCGTGCGATCGTGGTGTCCGCCGAGAAGCAGTGCCAGACTACGTGCCCGGCGAGCTGCGGATAACGCGCAAGAACCTCGCACACGCGCGCCTCGGACTCTCGGGCGTGGATGACCACGGGCAACGTCAACTCCTCCGCCAGGGCCAGGTGCGCTTCGAAGACCTCTTCCTGCCGGTGCGGCGGAGCGAAATTATAGTGGAGGTCGATCCCCGTTTCTCCGACCGCGACGATTCGGGCGTTCCGCCCGCCCCCCGGCCCCCCAGCGCACAGCACGGCCCGAAGCGCCTCGAAGGTTTGCGGCGTCGCGCGCCCTGCTTCGTGCGGGTGAATCCCCGCGGCCAGAAAGAGGTTTGGTCGGCCATCGAGCAGCCGGAGCGCAGCCTGCGCGTCCGAGGGGTCGGTGCCTACGAGAATCGCCTGCGTCACGCCGGCCGCGCCGGCGCGCGCTAGCACCTCGTCCACCTGCTCCACGAGCCCGCGGCTGGTCAGGTGACAGTGCGTGTCGATTAACATGCCGGGACTATAGGTCACAAGTAGCCAGCAGCGAGCACCGCGTCGTGACTGGCTGCACCGCTGCCGTTCCGACCGCGCGGTACGCCGCACGTACCCACTGTGATCGGCTACTCCGCATTCGCGACTTGTTCCTTCAACCGGTCAATCGCGCTCTTGATCTCGATGATCTCGCGTGCGATCGTCGGGTCCCCCGTCTTCGATCCCATGGTGTTTGCCTCCCGCAGCATCTCCTGCGCCACAAACTCCAGCTTGCGCCCCGCCGGCTCCGCGGAGGCCATCAACGCTCGGAACTGCTCCAGGTGCCCCCCCAGCCGGCTGAGCTCCTCGCTGAGGTCGCTCCGCTCGGCGTAGATCGAGACCTCCTTCAGCAGATCCTCCTCCGCCAGGCGGACGTTGCTGTCGGCCACCAACTCCGCCACGCGCGCCTTCAGCCGGTCGCGGTACTCGACCAGCACGACCGGCGCCCGCTGCCGCACGGCCGCCAGGCTGCCTTCGATGACCTCGCAGTGTCGAGCAAGGTCCTTGGCCAGCGCCTGTCCTTCGCTGGCACGCATGCCGATCAGCCGCTCGAGCGCCGCCTCGGTCAGCTTCGCCAGGATCGTCCAGCGCTGCTCGCGCTCCGTCTCGGTCAACTCGCGCGTCTGGCACACGCCGGGCAACGTCAGCAACGTCGCCAGATCGATCGTCGCACGCGGATCGTCTCCCGCCGCGGCGCGCAATTGCGCCACGTAGGCCCGGACTGCGGCGGTATTCAGCTCCAGCGTGGGCGGCGCGCCGACGCTGCGCACGTGCAGATGCAGGGTGACGCTCCCGCGCGTGAGGCGCTCTCGGACAAGGCGGTCCACTTCGCTCTCAAGGAACCCGAAGTCGTCCGGCAGGTGCAGCGTGGTCTTGAGATAGCGCTGGTTGAAGCTCCGCAGCTCGAGGTGATAGGTTTGCCCGCCCTCCTCGAGAACCGCCTCGCCAAAACCGGTCATCGAGTGAATCATGTCGCACCTCCAACGACTGCCCGGGGCCAGCAGCGCTCACCAAGCCCGCGTTGCCTCCCCGCCTGCAAGACCGCGCCCGGCGTGCTTCCACAAACCGCCGCGCGTACGCACTTCGGCTGGGCTCCAGTGCCCCCAACGAAACCACCGGCTGGTGTCCGCGCGTGTGTCGGCGATGCCGTTGGTCAGGCTAAGGCTCGACTTCTTCCGATGCCGGCGTTTCCGGCACCTCCGGCGCCGGAGTCTGCGCTTCAACAGGCGCCTGTGGTGGAGGCGCTACCGGCGGCTGAGACAACGGCACGATGGGAACCGGTTGTCCCTGCGGCCCGGGCAGTTGAAAGGGCGGCGTTGGCTCCGGCATCCGGGCGGTCGGAACAGCCGCCGCAGGCGGTGTCCCAGCGCCCAACTCGGGGCCCGTATCGACGAAGACGTAATTCAGCACGACGGTCAGCGTCAGCATCAGGCCGGTCCCGACGATGGTCGCCCACGTCAGCATGTCGCCGGTCTTCGCGCCAAAGGCAGTTGCCCCGCCCGCGCCGCCGAACGCCCCAGCCAGCCCCACGCCGCGCCCCCGCTGCAACAGGATCAGGAGCATGAGAACGACGGCAATCGTGGCGAACAGGAACGCACAGAGCGTGTGGTAGTAAGCCGCAAGGATCATCGCGAGCCTCATCCATGCTGCCGGCGCATGCGGTCCCAGCCGCTCCGGGTTGCGCCGGCCACAGAATCTTTTACTATACCGGGCCCGTTACTGCTTGACCAGCGCACCCTTCACGATTCCAAGGAACGAGTCAGCCTTCAGGCTGGCCCCGCCGATCAGCCCGCCGTCCACGTCCTTCTGGGCCATGATCTCCGCCGCATTCTCCGGCTTAACACTGCCGCCGTAGATGATTCGGATCTCGTCCGCCGCCCCACTCGCCACGCCCCGAAGCACGGCCCGTAGATGGGCGTGGGCTTCCTGCGCCTGCTGCGGCGTGGCGTTCTGGCCCGTGCCAATGGCCCAGACGGGCTCGTAAGCGATGACGACGTCGTCCACGCTCTTGACCTTTACTCCCACCAGGCCCGCCATGAGCTGAAACGTGAGTACGTCGAGGGTCTGACCGGCGTTGCGTTCGGCCAGCGTCTCCCCGACGCACAGGATCGGGGTCAAGCCCGCGCGCCGCGCGGCGCGCACTTTCTGGTTAATCATCCAATCGTCTTCGAGGTGCCCGATCGTGTGGCGCCGCTCGCTATGTCCGATAATAGCATACTTTGCGCCAGTCTCAGCGATCATCTCGGCCGAGACCTCGCCGGTGTATGCGCCGTTGGCCTCGTGGAAGTGGTTTTGTGACCCCAGCCGAATCGAGCCGCCTTTCAGAACCTCCGCAACCGGGAACAGGTAGACGAGCGGCGGACAAAGCGCGACCTCGATTCGACTCAATGCGCCGTCCGCCTCCATGCCACGGCGGACGCTGGCGGCCAGCTCACGTCCGGCGCCCAAGTTCAGGTTCATCTTCCAGTTACCGGCGACAAGCGTCCGGCGCATGTCAAATCCTCCAAACAGGAAACGTTTTTCCGTGTTCACAAACTGACCAGACAGGTCGCGCCGCGAATCCGCCGGGTCGCCCGGTCAGCACCGGTATTGAACGGCACAGCCCGGAGACAGTCAACCGCGCCGGGGGGTGGTCTCGGGCGCTTCATCCGCTACAATCCAGGATTCGGTGTCGCCACGGCGGCATGGGCGGCCGCTCGTGGCAGGGGTCAGTCGGTCAGAGCCGCGGCCCCCGTGACAATCAGGGAACAGGGTGGGGAGGAGGAACGTGGGCGTGGTATCGGCGCTTCACGCGTTGCTGGGCTGGACGGGCTGGGTTTGCAGTGCGGCCCTGGCGCTCGGTCTGGCCAGCGACCTCGTCACCCGGGCCGCGACCGTTGAGGAAGCAGTCGAGGTCGTCGCTTCCGACGCACCGGGGCAAGCGGCGGCGTTGGCCGCCGACCCGGACCACGCCGGCAGGTCGCCCCACCGCTCCGGGGCCGTCGCGGTGCGCCGGGTCTACCGCGTGACGGCGTACTGCGACCGGGGGACCACGGCCTCGGGGCGTGCGGTCGGAGTGGGACAGTGTGCCGCTCCTGCGGACATTCCATTCGGGGCGCGCGTCTACATCCCGGCGCTCGGCCGGTCATTCACGGTCACCGACCGGACGCACCGCCGGTTTCGGCACAACACTGTGGACATCTTCATGCCCAGCCGCACATCGTGCCTCCAGTTCGGCCGGAAGTACCTCGAATGCGTCATCACGCTTCCGGAGGCGTCGGCCCCCAGAGTGCGAGGGTAACGGCCGGCCCGCGGCGTTTTGCGTCGTGGCGACGGGGGTCTATAATCCAGCCCGCCAACTCCCCCAGCGGCGAGAGTGCGGACCCCGCCGTTGCGACGGCAGGTCCAAAGGACCACGGATGGCACCCCGGACCGCACATTCCTGTGCGCAGCGCACTGCGACCGAGGCACTGGCGCGCGAGGATCTGGACGGGGCCGAGGCGGAGGCCGCCGAGCTCCACTTGGAGCGCTGCGAGCCGTGCCGGACGTTGTTCCGGCAACAAACGGCGCATCGGTTTCCGCGGATTCGGAACTACACCATCGTGGCGGAGCTGGGCCGCGGGGGGTTCGGCCTGGTCTACAAGGCCCTGCACCACAGCAAGGAGCGGTGGGAGGCCCTGAAGGTGCTCTTTGGCCAGACCTCCCGGCGGACGGCCTACTTCGAGAACGAGGTGCGGCTGGTCGCCAAGCTGCGGCACCCGAACATAGCGACCCTCTATGACGCCAACCTGCACACCGCCCCCCTGTTCTACGCGATGGAGTTCGTCGAGGGCCGCCACCTGGACGACTATTTCCGCTCCCACGAGGTCTCCCTCGAAGAGCGGATTGAATTGGTCAAGACGGTGGCGGCGGCGGTCGGCTACGCGCATCAGCAGGGTGTGATACACCGCGATCTCAAGCCGCAGAACATCCTGATCGACGCACAGGGGCAGCCGCGGATCGTCGATTTTGGAATCGCCAAACGACTCGTCACGGAGTCGCCGGGGGACGAGCAGCGCGAGCCCGCGCGCGGCTCACCCGAAGGAGCCCTGGGGACGTACGGCTATATCTCGCCGGAGCAGTTGGCGGGGCAGGACGTGGACTCGCGGGCGGACGTCTACAGCCTCGGCGCCCTGCTCTTCCACGTCATCACCGGCCAGCCGGCGCGCTTCGCTCCCCAGGCGGACCGCCTGCGCGACGTACTGCACGAACGCAAGGTGAGCCGGGCGGACGACCTGGCGGCGATCATCGCCTGCTGCGTCCGGCCCTCGCCGGACGAGCGCTACCAGACCTGTGAAGACTTGGTGGCGGACCTGGACAATTACCTTGCCGGGCGACCGATTCGCGCACGGGCTGATTCGACGCCCGGCTACCGCGTGGCCCGGGTGGCAGCCCTGGTGCTGCGCAACCACCCGATTCCGGTGCAGGCGGTGGCGGTGCTGCTGGTCGCCGTCTTGGTCGTCCGCATCTACTGGGTCCAGGGGGCGCAGTGGTTGTCGGTCGGACAGGGCAATACCGAGGTCGCCCTGGTGGCTTTCACACCCGATACGGTTGAAGCGTTGCGTGCCGGCCGGATCGGCGCCGATCTGCCCGGCATCGACGTGGACAACCCAAAGAGCTTCCGCGTTTTACATGGCCGGCTGATGGAAAGGCTGGCCGAAGCGGGACCGAGGCTGGTCGTCTGGGATTACTCGTTCCCCGATTGCCAGCCCGCGTTCGACGGGCCTTTCCTCGATGGATTACGTAGCCTGGAAGCTCCGGTCGTCGTCGGCACAAACAACCTCGATTTGAATGCCGAGCCCGTGATGTGCGCAAGCGTCCGCGCCGCCGTCCACGGCTGGGGTACGATGTTCGGCACGCGCCCGCTGGACGGCGCCGTGTATATGCCGCTGGCGCTCCAGCGCGGCCTCAATCCGCCCGTCCCCTCGCTGGCGCTGGCCGGTTTCGCGGCTGCCCGCCGACCTGACAGCGACCTGGAGATCCGCGTCGAGGCCGACGCCCTTCAACTCCACTATCGCAAGCGGCATGTGACCGGCGAACTGCGAAGACCGTATCCGCCGGACCGCATCCCGATCGTCAAGGCGGAGGTCGCGGGACCGAACCCGCCCGGCATCGATCCTGCCGACAAGTGCTTGTTCGGGCGGCTGCGCCTGGAGCAAGTCCCCCAGTGGGCCGCCGCGGCGATCCCGTTCGAGGAGGTTCTCACAGCCGGTCACGATCAGCTCGAGCGCTGGTTCGCGGGCCGCGCCGTGCTGGTCGGTCAGATGATCCCACCGCAGGACTATCGCGAGCTCGGGCCGGGCAAGTTCTTCTTCGGCTGCCAGGTGCAGGCGGCGGCGCTGCAAGATCTGTTGCGCGGGACGCAATATCGCCGCTTTGCGGGTGCGGGGCTGGTAACGCTCGTCGCAGCGTGCTGCATTCTGGCGGCCTTGCTCGCGCAACTCGTGCCAGTGCGGGACAGGTGGCCGCTTCCCCTCCTCAACCTCACGGCGGCCGTGGTCTTCTGTGCCGCGCTCGTGGTCGCCCTTGTCACAGCACCGTTCGCCCAGCAGGAATGGATGGTCCGCACCAGCGCCGCGGCCTGCGGGTTCTTTGCGGCTGGCGCTGCCGCGCTGCTAATCAAGCTGCTGCACCGGCGCCAGTTGCACCTCGCGCCGGGGCCCGTCTGGCCGGCCGAGGGCACGACAGCGTCGACCACCGTGCTGGCCGGATCGTCGCGAGATCGGCGGGATTGAGAAAACGATTTCCCCCGCTTACTGCGGCGCTGCCGCAACTATCACCAGAATGCCGCACGCCGCCCGGGCACTGTGATGCCGTGGGCAGCAATGCGGCCGGGCCGTCGCAACGCTCGCCGCGTCGGGCGCGCGTTGCCCGCGTCGCCTACACCGTCCAGCCGGGCTCGCCCGACAAGGCGGCCAGGACCGTCACGAGCGCGCCGGCGAGCACCCATAGCCCGCCGGCGACGTAGGAGCTCCATTGGAGCTCGACGCGCGTGAATGGAGGACTAGATGCCCAGAGCGGCATTCCTAACCCTCGACGCCGTAGATCACCAGATGCGAAATCAGCGACATGAACTCGAAGAACCACAGGAACATGACATCCACCTCGGGCGCTGCCTCGCTACCCGAAGGTGCGCGCCGCGTTCGCGACGAACAGGGCACGCCACTTCGGGCTCTGCCCAGTCCCCCGAGACCGGTTACGTTCGCCGCCTTCCCGCCCCTTATCGTTTTTGAGCAGCCCGCGCTGTCTGGGCCGCTGGTCTTTCGCATTGTCATCATCGGCAAATTGGGCATAGCGCCTTTGGTAAAATAGGGAAGTATTTTTGGCAACGCGCAGCACCTGCGCACTCATGTTTGAAATGACCTAACTAACTTAAGAACAGTTACTTACGACGATGATTCGCCCAAGGCTGCCGGCTAACATTCGGGATTTGGAGGTGGTTGCAGCGCACGCTTCAGGATTTTGCCCGTCGGTCCGCGCGGGAGGTCCGTGGCGATGTAGATGGATCGGGGAACTTTGTACGCCGCCAGCCGCTCTCGGCAGAACGTGCGAAGCGCAGCCTCCGTCGGGGCCGTCGCCTCGGGCCGCAGTGTCACGAACGCGATAGGCACTTCCCCACGAATATCATCGCGGAGCCCGACCACGGCGGATTCGGCGATGGCGGGATGATCCAGCAGCACGTGCTCGATCTCAAACGGAAAGACGTTCTCGCCGCCGACGATCATCATCTCCTTGGCGCGGCCGGTGATGCGTACGAAGCCATCGGCGTCCACGCGGCCGATGTCGCCCGTCCAGAGCGTGCCGGCGCGTACGGCGGCGGCGGTCAGCTCCGGCTTGTTCAGATAGCCGTGCATCACGCAATGGCCGCGCACGACCAGCTCGCCCTCCTCACCAGGGGGCAGAGCGCGGCCGTCAAAATCCACGGCGGCGACGGAGATGCCCGGCAGCGGCCGGCCGACGGAACCCAGCCGGTTGGCCCGTGGCGTGTTCAGGCTGACCACCGGCGACGCCTCGGTCATCCCGTAGCCCTCAAAGATCTGCTTGCCGAAGCGCTGCTCAAAGAGCTGTGCGACTTTCATAGACAATGGCTCGCCGCCGCTGACCGGATGCGTCAGGGACGCGTACTGCTCGGGGCGTGCGTCCTTCATGGCCGCCAGCGCTCCAAACATGCTCGCGATCGTGATGAAGACGGACACCCGTTGCTCGGCGATCGTGTTGACGACCGCCAGCGGGCTGAAGCGCGGCAGATAATGTACGGTGGCCCCCATCATCAAGGGGACAATCGTGTTGGCCGTCAGCCCGAACGCGTGAAACTGCGGCAACAGGCTCAGGAAGACCTGGTCGGCGGACAGCTCCGCGGCCTCGACACAGGCCTGCGCGTTGCGCGCAAGATTGTCGAACGTCAGGCAGACGCCCTTGGGGTCGCCGGAGGTACCCGACGTGTAGATCACGGCGGCCACGTCCCCCCCCGCCGCGTCGGGAGCCGCGCCTCGGCCGGGCTGCATACTTTCCGCGTCGAGCACGAGCAGCTTGAGGCCGGTCGCCCCCGCAGCCGGCGCGAACCGCTCAATCGTCACGAGGAGGTCAAGGCCGGCATCGGCGATGATCTTACCCAACTCGCCGGGCGCGAGCATGAAGTTCAGCGGTACGGGGACTCGGCCGGCGTACCAAGTGGCGAAGACGGCAGCGGCGCACGCCGCTGAAGTCGGCGCGAGAATACCAACCCGCGGGCGGGAGGTCTGTGCAGCGATACGGGCGCCCAGGCCGCAGGCGACGGCGCGGAAGCTGCGGTAGTCGAGCGACACGGTCTGGTCGCAGGCCGCCGGGTGCTCGGGCCGGTCGGCCGCGTTCTTTTCAAGCTGGTCAAGCAATGGGTGCATCGGCGGTCCTCTCGGGGCCGGCGGCCCGCTCAGCTCAACGCGTATTCTCTTCGGAACGGCGCCGCGCGCCGAGGGCCGCGCTTGTGGTTCGGCACCGGTGAAAACGGACGTTACAATGTGCGGCTGGGGGTGGAAGGAGTGCCGGCCATGAGTCTCCGCTCGACGTCGCAGCGGCTAGTGCTCGCAACCGTGGTGGCGGGGGTCGTCGGAGGAACCGCGGCGGTTGCCCAGGAAGCTGGGAAGGTCCGGCCCGCGTACTGCGCCGGGAACTGGTATCCGGGCGATTCGGCGGCGCTGGCGAAGACCGTGGACGATCTGCTGGCGCAGGCGACGCCCCCGCCGCTGTCAGCCAAGCCGTTCGCAGTGGTGGCGCCGCACGCCGGCTATCGGTACAGCGCGCCCGCGGCGGCGGCCGGGTACGCGGCGCTGCGCGGACACACGTACAAGCGGGTCGTCGTACTGGCGTTCAGCCATCGCGCGGGCGGTTTGCGCGGCGTGGACGTGCCGCAGGAACTGACTGCGTACGCGACTCCGCTCGGCGAAGTCCCCGTCGATCGGAAGATCTGCGACCAACTACTGAGCACCCCGTTGTTTGCGTCGCGTCCCGACGTGGACCGGGGCGAGCATTCGCTGGAGTTGCAGCTCCCCTTCCTGCAGCGCGTGGTCAAGGACTTTCAGCTCGTGCCGCTGCTCGTCGGGCAGATGACCGACCAGGAATGCGCGGCGGCGGCCGAGGCACTGCGGCCGTGGCTGGACGAGGACACGCTGCTCGTAGCCAGCACCGATTTCACGCACTATGGGCCGAACTACGGATATGTGCCCTTCAAGGACGACATCGAGAACAAGCTGCGCGACTTGGCGGACAAGGCCGCCGCGGCGCTGGCGCGCTGTGACTACGACGGGTTTGCGGACCACCTCGCCAAGACCAGCGACACGATCTGCGGCCGCGCGCCGGTCCTGCTGCTGCTGCGGACGCTCGCGATGGGCGGCGGTGCGGTGGGGATTCGTACCGCTTTCGACACCTCGGGACGCATGACGGGCGACTGGGCCAACAGCGTGACCTACCAGTCCTTCGTGTTCACGCGGCGGGCGGGCACATTGGGAGACACCGAGCGTGGCGAGTTGCTGCGCCTGGCAAGGCAGACGGTAGCCGCGTTCCTGCGCAAGGAGGGCGCGCCCGCCGTAGACGCGGACAAGTTGCCGGCGGACCTCCGACGGGACGGGGCTTGTTTCGTGACGCTCCAGAACCACAAGCAACTCCGCGGCTGCATTGGCAACATGGTCGCCCGTGGTCCGCTGTACCAGGCCGTGATCGACAACGCCGTCGCCGCGTGCCAGGATGCGCGCTTCGTAAACAACCCCGTCACCGCCGGGGAGCTCGAGCCGCTTCGCATCGAGATCAGCTACCTGACGCCCATGAAGCCCGTGAGCCGCCCGGAGGAGATTGTGGTCGGGCAACACGGCCTGCACATCGCGCTGGGACCGCAGCGCGGCGTGCTGCTGCCGCAGGTGGCCTACGAGCGCGGCTGGACACGCCAGCAGTTCCTCGGCGAGCTCTGCCGCAAGGCGGGTCTGCCGCCGGAGGCATGGAAACGGCCGGAGGCGCAGATACACTCTTTTGAAGCGGAGGTCTTCGGCGAGCCGGAAGGGTAAGGGCCGCGCTCTGTCCCGGCCGAGCGTCGCCTGGGCTGCGGCCGCGAGACTGCCCTGTGGCGCTGGTCGCAAGCTGCCGGCCAGGCGCGTGATCGAGGACTGCCGGCGCACGCAGGGAAGCGGCGTGGACGGCCGGCACGAGCGTCGTGCATCGTACCGGGGAAGTCGCGAGGACCAGCATGTATCTGCCTACCACGCGTCGCGGTTTTCTGGCCGGCCTCAGCGGTGCCGCGGCTGGAGCGCTGCTGGGCGTGGAGCGTCTGTTGGGCGCAGGCGATGACCCCGGCGGCTTCGGGGCGCGCGTCGTCATTGCACGCGACGAAGCGCTGACCCGGGGGAACCCGAACGACCATCGCCACCTCCTGTGCAAACTGTTGGACGCCGCCCTGCAAAAGCTCACGGGCGCGGCGGACGCCACCAGCGCCTGGCGTCAGTTTTTCGGACCGCGGGACCGTGTGGGCATCAAGGTAAACGCGCTGGGGCTCGCAACGCAGCCGGCGGTCGTCGACGCCATCGTCGCGGGACTGCGGCGGGCGGAGGTTCCCGCGGAAAACATCCTCATCTGGGACCGACTGGACGTGGAGCTGGCAAAGGCAGGCTTCAAGCTCAACAAGTCGGGTGTGGGCGTGCAGTGCCGGGGGACCGACGCCGAACGGGCCGGCAGCGGCTACGAGAACAAGATCGAGACCAGCGGCCAGATCGGGTCGTCGTTCTCGAAGATCGTCGCGGAAGAGATCAGCGTTCTGATTTCGGTGCCCGTGCTGAAGGACCACAACCTGGCCGGCGTGTCCCTGGGCATGAAGAACTTCTACGGTGCGATTCACAACCCCAACAAGTACCACGACCACAATTGCGATCCGTACATCGTGGACGTGGTCGCGCATCGGTACATCGGTAAGAAGTGGCGACTGACGGTCTGTGACGCTGTGCGCGCCCAGTACAACGCTGGTCCGGGGGCACACCCAGGCTTCGCCTGGCCGTTCGGCGGGCTGATCGTCGGCGCGGACTTCGTGGCGTTGGACGCCGTCGCGACGGACTTGCTGGAGGCGCGACGGAAAGAGGCCGGCCTGGTTTCGCTGGCCGATGATGGCCGGCCGGCGCGGCACATCCGCACGGCGGCCGGGCGCGGGCTCGGTACGGCCGAGCTGCACCGGATCGAGCGCATCGAGGTGTAACGTGGACGAGCTCGGCAATCTCTTCGCGAACCCGTCGCGGCGCGACGTGATGCGCTGGGGACTGGCTTGCGGGGCGGCGTGCGCGCTGGGCCGCGGTCGCCCGGTGCCGGCGCAAGACATGGCCGGCGGCATCGAGCTGCCCGGCCCGAAGCTCACGGGCGTCGTGCGGCACCCGGCGCTGTTCTGGGAGAAGCTCGCCGACCACAAAGTCAGGTGCGTGCTCTGTCCGCGCGAGTGCGAAGTCGCCGACGTGGAACGCGGCTACTGCGGCGTGCGCGAGAACCAGGGCGGCGAGTACCAGACGCTGGTGTATGGGACCTTGTGTTCGGCCAACGTGGACCCGATCGAGAAGAAACCCCTGTTCCACTATCTGCCGGGGACGACCGCGTTCTCGATCGCGACGGCCGGCTGCAACATCGAGTGCAAGTTCTGCCAGAACTGGCGGATCAGCCAGTACCGCCCGGAGCAGGTCGAGAGCACGCGCGTGACGCCCGCGCAACTCGTGGCCGCGTGCAGGAAACGCCAGTCCCCCACCATCGCCTACACGTACTCAGAGCCCGTCGTCTTCTACGAGTACATGCACGACACGGCCGCGGTCGCCCGGGCGCAGGGCGTCGGCAGCGTGATGATCTCCAACGGGTACCTCCGCGAGCAGCCGCTGCGGCAGCTTTGCGAGCAACT
This sequence comes from Phycisphaerales bacterium, assembly GCA_022839625.1. Lineage (GTDB taxonomy): Bacteria > Planctomycetota > Phycisphaerae > UBA1845 > Fen-1342 > JALHJL01. The sequence continues at coordinate 96,271 of JALHJL010000008.1, read as the reverse complement.
GACCGGCGTGAAGATCGACCTCAAGGCGTTCAAGGAGAAGTTCTACGTCGAGCAGTGCGCCGGGCAACTGAAGCCGGTCCTCGCGACGCTGGAGACGCTGAAGGACATCGGCATCTGGTTTGAGCTGGTCGTGCTGATCATCCCGACCCTCAACGACGGGCCGGACGAAATCGAGCAGATGAGCCGCTGGGTTGTGAAGAACCTCGGCCCCGACGTGCCGATGCACTTCACGCGCTTCCACCCGACGTATCGGGTCACGAACCTGCCGCAGACGCCCGTCGCGACCCTGGAGCGCTCCCGGCAGATCGCCCTCGATGCCGGCGTGCGCTACGTCTACGCCGGAAACGTTCCCATGCACCCCGGAGAGAACACCCACTGCCACGGCTGCGGCACCGAGCTGATCCGCCGAGTTGGCTTTCGAGTCGTGTCGAACCAGATTAAGGATGGGAAGTGCCCGAAGTGCAGCACTGCCATCCCCGGCGTATGGTCGCAGGCGCAGGCATTTGCGCCCCGGTGGCGACAAGAGCCGGTGCCGGAAACCCAGGCAACCCGGGCAGGCTGAACGCGCGCCGTCAGGCGCGTCTTTATCGGGCAACCACCGCGGCTACTCGTTCTCCTTGACGGCCGAAACGTGTCGCTTGACCAGCTTGTCACCGACCAGCAGTTCGACCTTGTAGACGGGCTTGCCGCCCACGGCCATCAGCTCGATCTCGACGGGCTTGCCGCCGTTCGCCTCCTTCTCGGCCACCGCGAGCGCCTCGGCGAACGTGCGCGTGGCGGCGGCGCTGTTTTCGCGATCGCGGCGCAGCTCCTCCCGATCATCCGCATCGTCCGGCGTCTCGTCGATGACGGTTAGCACTTTTCCGCTGATCGCATCAATGATGACGTCCTTCCAGATTTCCCCCGCCAGCACCTCGACTTCAATGCGCGGTCCGCCGCGCCGCCACTTCAGTTCAGCTTCGATCGCCTTGCAGTCGGGCACTTCGCGCTGGGCGACCTCGATGGCCTGAGCGAGCGAGATCTTCGCCGTGGCCGTGGCGCGCTGCATCTCCCGCACGTCGTCCCGATCGTCGTCCGCCGCGAAGGCCGGCGCGGCCACGGACAACGCCGCCACCAGGAATACCAATCCGCTTGTCAGTCGAGCCCTGATTGATCCTCCAGATTAGGGTTTCAGACTGACCGTACACGTGGAACGATCCGAGGCGCACGTCGCGCGGGCCCTGCACCGCAGTCGAGCCGATAATGTAGTCTCCCCCGGGCAGCCGTCGCAATAGGGAAGCGTGCCGTGGCCCCCGCCCTGCTGGCGCTGCGTGTCCGATAAAGGCCGCCGGCCGCGTGACGGCCCTTTGTCCGCAGGCGACGGGCGGCGTCTATTAAAGCCCCCAACCGATTGGGACGATCCGCGCTGTGTTCCATGCGGCGCACACTCGGTACGGCCGTAGGCGTGCGCTGTAGGACGCAACTGCGACCGCCTCGTTGGGAGTCCGGTCGCGCGAGGCGCCGCCCTGGGAGGCGTAGGCCATGAGCCGCATCAGCACGAACGTCACGTCGATTATCGCCCAGCGCATTCTGAACAACCAGAATGACCGGCTGGGGGTTTCGCTGCAACGCCTGAGCACCGGGCTGCGCATCAACGCGGGCCGGGACGACCCGGCCGGGCTGATCGCATCCGAGACCATGCGGGCCGAGAAGCGGGCCATTCAGGCCGCGCAGACGAACATCGCGCGGGCCGTCAACGTCGTGGCGGTAGCCGAGTCCGGTCTGAGCGAGATCACGAGCTTGCTCAACGATCTGGAGGACCTGGTGGACCGCTCCAGCAACGCCTCGGGCATCAGTGCCGACGAGGCCGCGGCCAACCAGCAGGAGATCGACTCCATCCTGGCCTCCATCAACCGCATCGCCAACTCGACGCAGTTGCAGGGGCGCCGGCTGCTGAACGGCGACCTGGCGTATTCGACGTCCGGGCTGACCACGTCGCAAATCGCTCATCTGCAATTGAACGCGGTGCGCATCCCCGAGGGCGGCTACCGGTCCGTCGCGATCGACGTCGTCCAGGCGGCGTCACTGGCGGTCGTCAGCTACACCGGCGGCTCGCTCGGCAGCGCGCCCGTGACCATCGAGGTCACCGGGAACCTCGGGACCGAGCGGCTGACGCTGGCCTCCGCGACGCTGAGTCACATCGCCGCGGCGATCAACCAGTCGACCTCCCTGACCGGCGTGTCCGCCACGGTTGCCAGCACCACCGTGTTGATTCAGAGCACCGAGTACGGCTCGACGCAGTTCGTGCGCGTCCGCGTGCTCGACACCGGCACGTTCACGATGGCCGGCACGGGCGAAGATTTCGGGCAAGACGTCAAGGTCAACTTGAACGGCCAGATGATTACCGGGCGGGGCCTGAAAGTGAGCGCCCGCACCAACGCGCTGGATGCGGATATCACTCTCGCGGCCAGCTTCGCGTCCACCGCCAGCCTGGCCACCGCCCGCTTCACGGTCACGGGCGGCGGGGCGGCGTTCATGATCTCCCCCACCCTCGACCTCAACGCTCAGTGCTCCCTGGGCATCAACAACATCGCGACGACATCGTTGGGCGATGGGAACATCGGTTACCTGTATACGTTGGGCTCCGGGGAGAGCAACGCCATCGCCGAGCAGAACTTCTTTACGGCCCAGCGGATCGTCCGGGCCGCCCTGTCCCAGATCGCCAGCCTCCGTGGACGTCTGGGGTCGTTCGAGAAGAACACGCTCGATACGACCGCGAACTCCCTGGCGGTGCAGTTTGAGAACATCGCCGCCGCCGAAAGCACGATCCGCGACACGGACTTTGCCGAGGAAACGAGCAACCTTACGCGGCAGCAGATTCTGGTCCAGTCGGCCACGAACGTTTTGCGGTTGGCCAACGCCCAGCCGCAGCAGATCCTGGCGCTGCTCCAGTAGAGACAACACGCCGCGACTTCCGAGAGACTTCGCAGCCGACCCAGTTCGAGCCCCGGTCCTCCGGGGCTCGTCCCCTATTTGTCCGGCGGCGGACGCCCGTCCCGAGCTTGCCGGGCGCGCTCGGGCAGCGCGTCACAGCCATGCCGGTCGCCAGTCCACCGCATCCCGCCCCGGCGTAATCCCGCAGTGCAACGCCTTCTTTCGGCCGCCTACAACCAAGGCGCAAAAAGTCGCGCCGCGCCCTCGCCGAGCTGCCTCCCCAGCCGCCGCTGCCACACGTCGCGCGCCAGGACGCGCTGCGCGCCGGCGCAGAAGCGGTCGATGGAGTGCGAAAGGCCGCTGACCACCTGCGGGTCGTAGATCAGGGCCGTGACCTCGAAGTTCAGCCGGAAGCTCCGTGCGTCCATATTGGCCGAGCCCAGCATGCACCAGCGGTCGTCCACGGTCACCAGCTTGGAGTGGATCACGCCGGCGCCGTATTCGTAGATCTCCACGCCGGCGTCGATGAGCTCCGGGTAGAAGCTGCGCGCCGCCCACAGTGCCAGGCGCGAGTCGCTGCGCGTCGGCAGCACGAGCCGCACCTTCACCCCGCGGTAACAGGCGTGCACCAGCGCCAGCCGCACCGCCAGATCGGGGACGAAGTACGGGGTCGCGATCTGAATCGAGGCGTGGGCCGAGGAAACGGCCGCGAACATGATCTGCGCCAGCGTGCTCACGCTCTGATCCGGGCCCGTCGGCAGAATCTGCACGATCGAGGGGCCCGACCCGCGGCGCACCTGGAAGTATTCTTCGCTGTCCAGCCGCTCGCGGACGGCCAGGTACCAGTCTTCGGCGAACGTCTGCTGGAGCAGCAGCGCCCCCGGGCCGCTCAGCCGCATGTGCGTGTCGTACCACGGGCTGAGTCGGCGGAGGCGGCCGCGGTACTCGTCGCCGATGTTCTGGCTGCCCATGAACGCCGCTTGCCCGTCCACGACGACGATCTTGCGGTGATTGCGCAGGTGCAGGCTCCAGCGTTTGCGCAGCGGGAAGACCCACAGCGGCATGAAGAACGCGACCTGCACGCCCGCGTCGAGCAACGGGCGCAGGAAGTGCCGCCCGATGCGCCGGCAGCCCACGGCATCGAGCAACAACCGGCACTCCACGCCGGCCCGCGCCCGCTCCGCGACGAGGTCGCGGAAGTGCTGCCCCGTCTCGTCCGGCTGCCAGATGTAGTACTGCATGTGGATGTGGTGGCGCGCGCTCCGCAAGCTCTCCTCCAGGGCCGCGTAGGTGGCGTTGGACTCTTCGAGGATTACGACCTCGTTGCCGTCCAACGCCGGCATTCCCGCCAGCCGGCTCCCGAGCTGCGCGATGCCCGCCAGGTCTTCCGGCAGCCGGAGTGCGGGCGCCTCGGCCGTGGGCGCCGCCGACGCCCCCGTCCAGTGCTTCAACTGGCCGGCAAGGCGTGCGACCCGCCGCCGGCGGCGGCCGACCTTGCGTCGAAGCCGGCTGGAACCGAGGAGCCAGTAGACGAGCAGGCCCAGGCCGGGCAGCGTGAAAAGTGCGAAGATCCAGGCCAGCATGGCGGTCGGCTCGCGCTGGCTGCGCAAGAGCCGCGCCGTCAAGACAAGCGCAAGCAGGTAATACGCAGCAAGAATCCACGGCCAGACCTGCGCCATGGCCGCAGTTTGCGTGGGTGCCGCGGGTGTGTCAACGTAAACGCGGCAGGCACCCTGCGCCGCGCTCGTGGCTCGCCAGCCGGTTAGCGTTCCGTCAGCGGCACGAACGCCCGTGCCGGCGCACCGGTGTAGCGGCTGCGCGGCCGGATCAGGCGGTTGTTGACGTGCTGCTCGATGATGTGCGCACACCAGCCCGCGACCCGCGCCATCACGAACAGCGGCGTGAAGATGTCCGACGGGAACCCGAGGAAGTGGTAGACCAGCCCGCACGGGTAGTCCACGTTCGGATGAATCTGCTTCTTCGCCCAGACGGTTTCCTTGATGGCGTGGTAGACCTCGGCCCGCCACTGCTCGTTCCGCATCCGGGCCAGCTCGTCCACGTACGGCTCGAGGATGAACGCCCGGTGGTCCCCGTTGCGGTACACGCGGTGGCCGAAACCCATGATCTTCTGCTTGTGCGCGAGGGCTTCCTCGACCCAGCGGCGGGCTTCGGCCGAGCTTTGGAACTTCTCGATCAGACTCAACGCGGCCTCGTTCGCGCCCCCGTGCAGCGGCCCTTTCAGCGTGCCGATCGCGGCCACGACCGAGGAGTGCAGGCCGCTGAGTGTGCTCGTGCAGACGCGGGCGGCGAAGGTCGAGGCATTGAACTCGTGCTCGGCGTACAGCACCAGGGTCAGGTTCAGTACCCGCTCCTCCAACTCGGTCGGCTCGCGGCCGAACGCCATGTAGATGAACTGCCCGGCGTGCGACAAGCCGGGCTTGGGCTCGAGCGGCCACTTGCCGTCGAGCACGCGCAGACGGGCCGCGATCAGCGAAGGCACGGCGGCCAGCACGCGGACGGCGCGCGTCAGGAGGCTGCTGCGGCCCTGCGACTTCGCGCTGCTGAAGTTCCCGCAGAGGGACACGCCGGTGCGCAGCACGTCCATCATGGGGGCCTGTCGCGGGATCGCACGAAGCACGTCCACGACGGCCCCGGGCAACTCGCGCTCGCCGTCGATCTGCTGCTTGAATAGCGCCAGTTGCTCGGTGGTCGGCAGCTCGCCGTGCAGGAGCAGGAACGCACATTCCTCGAAACTGGCGTGTCGCGCCAGGTCGGCAATGTCGTAGCCGCGATACAACAGGCGGCCCTGATCGACGCAGCAGATCGCGGTCTCGCCCGCGATGACGCCTTCGAGGCCCGGATGGTACGTGTCGACCGATTCACTCATCACGTCTCTCCGTATGCCCTCGGCCGGCGAGGCGCCGGCCACGACGGGGTTGCCACCGGCCGCTACCCGGGCGGCACCGGCGTCTCGCCGGTAGTGCCAGGCCGGTCGTCCGGCAGCAGTGCAAAGCTCCAGCTTTGCATGCCACGGCCAGCGAGGCGCCGGCCGCTACAGCGCCTGCGTGCCTTCCTGGTAACCCAGCAAATCGTACAACTCCTGGCGCGTCTGCATGCGGTCCAGCAACCCGCGCTGCGAACCACACGCCCGCAGTTCCTCCAGCGCCTCGATCACCGCCTTCATCGCGATCCGCTGCAACGTCACCGGGAAGATCACGATCCGGTAGCCGAGGGCGGCGAAATCAGCGACCGACAGGTACGGCGTGCGCCCGAACTCCGTCATGTTCGCCAGTAGCGGCCCGGGCACGTCCCGAACAAATCGCTCCAGCTCCTCGCGGCTCTGCAACGCCTCCGGGAAGATCATATGCGCGCCGGCCGCGAGGTAGGCATGCGCCCGCGCGACGGCGTCGTCATACGAGGTGACGCTCCGCGCGTCCGTCCGCGCGACAATCAGGAAATCCGGGTCGCGCCGGGCCGCCGCCGCGGCGGCGAGCTTCTCGCAGAAATCGCTGACCGGCACCAGCCGCTTTCCGGCCAGGTGCCCGCAGCGCTTGGGAAACTCCTGGTCTTCAAGGTGCAGGCCGCTGATCCCGGCCCGTTCGAATTCGCGGACGGTCCGGGCCGCGTTCTCCGGTCCGCCGAAGCCAGTGTCGGCATCCGCGATCAGGGGGACGGTCGTCACGGCGGCGCAGCTCGCGGCATGCTCGGCGGCTTCCGAGAGCGTGGTCAGTCCGACGTCGGGGACGCCCAGACGGCTGTTGGCCAGCGCGGCCCCGGACAGGTAGACGCCCTCGAAGCCGGCCCGCTCGATCGCCCGGGCCGTCAGGGCGTTGAACGCACCCGGCATGACGATCGTGCCGTCACGCAGCAAAGTTCGCAGTCTGGCGGAACGAGATGGCATGGCCGTGGTCCCCTTGCGGCGCGCGTAGCCGCAGTGCTACCCGCCGCGCTCGGCGATCGGAACGTACTGCCGCTGCGTCGGCCCGTTGTAAACCTGGCGCGGGCGATAGATCCGGGCGTTGGGGTTCAGGTGCACCTCGCGCCAGTTGGCGATCCAGCCCGGCAGCCGGCCGATTGCGAACAGGACCGTGAACATGTCCAGCGGAACGCCGGCGGCGCGCATGATAATCCCGCTGTAGAAGTCCACGTTCGGGTACAGCTTGCGCTCGATGAAGTACGGGTCTTTGAGGGCGACCTCCTCGAGCTGCAACGCGATCTCGAGCAGCGGGTCCTGGATGCCCTGCCGGCTGAGCACCTGATCGCAGGACTGCTTGATGAGGCGCGCCCGCGGGTCGTAGTTCTTGTAAACGCGGTGGCCGAAGCCCATCAGCCGCGCGTGGGCCTTCTTGTCCTTGATCCGCGCCACGAAATCCGGGATCGACTCGCCGCTCGCGCGGATCGACTCCAGCATGTTGATCACCGCCACGTTGGCGCCGCCGTGCAGCGGCCCCCACAGCGCGCACACCCCGGCCGCCACCGACGCGTAGAGGTTCGCCTGCGAGGAGCCGACCATCCGCACCGTGGAGGTCGAGCAGTTCTGCTCGTGGTCCGCGTGCAGGATGAAGATCTGGTCGAGCGCCCGCTCCACCGCCGCGTCCGGCCGGCAGACCTTGTTCGGCTTGCAGAACATCATGTGCAGGAAATTGGCGGTGTAGCCCAGGTCGAAGCGGGGGTAGATGATCGGATCGCCGATGGACTTCTTGTACGCCGCCGCCGCCACCGTCCGCACCTTGCTGATCAGTCGGGCAGCCGCCTCGATGAACCGGTTGTCCTGCTCGGGCTGCGTGAGCACGGGCTCGAAGCAGCCGAGGGTGTTGATCATCGCCGAGAGGATGGCCATCGGCGGTGCATTGGGGGGGAAGCCCTCGAAGTGGTGCCGCATGGCCTCGTGAATGAACATATGCTCGGCCAGCAGGTTGCGGAACTCGCCGAGCTGCTTCTCGGTCGGCAGCTCGCCGAAGATGATGAGGTACGCGGTCTCGATGAAGGTCGAGTGCTCGGCCAGCTCCTCGATGGGGTAGCCGCGATAGCGCAGGATGCCGCGCTCGCCGTCGATGAAGGTGATGTTGCTGATGCACGAGCCCGTGTTGGCGTAGCCGTCGTCGAGCGTGATCAGCCCGGAATCGGCCCGCAGCTTCTCGATGCTGACGGCGCGTTCGTCCTCCGTGCCGACGATGACGGGCAGCTCGTAGTCCTGGCCCGCGTAGCTCAACGTCGCCCTGTCGCTCATACTCGACCTTCCTGTTCAGAAGCCCCAGGTCCGTTTCAATACCCTGATGATAGCGCTGGGCCGAAAAAGTCACGCGCCGGGTCGCCGGCACGGACCACGCGCCGGAACCTCCGGCCTACATTGCCGGACGCTACTCGCCGCTGAGCGTGGGGCCCTGTGAAGGGCACTGGCGGGCAAGTCGTCCGTGGCACCCGTGCGTCAAACCGTCTCGAACTCCAGCAGCGGCGTCACGTCCGCCAACGTGTCCAGCGACATCGCGCGGTCTACCAGTCGCTCCGCAGTGGCGTCGCTCACGATGCCCGCGGCCTGGCGCTTGAACTTGGCCACGACCTCGTCATCCGTCATCGGGTTGCCGGCATGACCGCGCGGGTACTTCACGAGCTTGCTGATCTCGCGCCCGCCGTGCAGCCGGACAGTCAGCTTATTCGGAATGCCGTCCGGGTAGCCCGCGTTGCACTCATCCGTCTCGACGATCCTGATGCTGTCCAGCAGCCCGAGGATGCGGGGGTCGCCGATCTTGTGGTCGGAGAAGGAGTCCCGGGTCACGTCCCCGTCGAGCAGTGCCACCGCCACACAGTATCCCAGGCTGTGGTCCGCGGTCTCGCGGCTGGTCGGCCGCCACTTCTCCGGCTCGCTGCCGATGATGCTGACCGCCGCCTCGAAGCTCTCGACCAGGATGCTCTCGATCGCGCCGGGGTCGCCGATCTGCGGCCGTAGTTGCAGGGCTGCGTCGATCGCCGATTGCGAGTGGTACTCCGCGGGCCAGAACTTGATGTAGGTCTTGCGGATCATCCAATCGTCGGGGCCGGCTGCCCAGCTCAACTCGAACGGCCCCGTAACCATCTTAAACAACCCCTTGGGGCCTTCGAAGATCTCGTGTGGCCCGGTCATACCCCGCCGCGCCAGGTCGGCGGCGAACACGCCGTTGCGGGCCGCGTTGGAGAAGGCGCACGCCTTCCAATCCGAGATCTGCCCCGTGCGAGTCTGGCGGGTCGCGAAATTGCAGACGCCCGCCAGGCCGAGGGCGTGCAGAGTCTGCTCAGCCGTCAGTCCGTAGAGCCTGCTGGCCAGCAGGGCCGTCGAAAAGGCGCCGTAGACCACGTGATCCCAGCCGTGGGCACGCAGTGACGCCGCGTCGCACAGCCGGCACTGAAGCTCGTACCCCAGGGCAATGGCGGTGATGATCTCGCGGCCCGCCGCGTGGCACGCCTGTCCCACGGCCAGCGCAGCGGGGATGTTATCGCTCGGATGGGCCGGTTCGCGGCTCAGGTAGGTGTCATTGAAATCCAGATAGCGGACCAGCGCCCCATTGCTGAAAGCCGCCAGGTCAGGTGTCGTCCGGTGTCGGCTACCGAGCAGGCTTGCCCCGCCGGGGACGGTCACCGCCTGTGCCACGGCCCGCGTGACCCGCGCCGGCCGGCTTGTCCACGCTCCGAGCGCGCACCCGATCGAGTCCAGCACTCGCCGTTTCACTTCGTGTACGACCTGTGGCGACAGGTCCTCGAACTTCGCGGCCAGCGATCGCTGGGCAAGCCGCTCGGCGATGGTCGTCATTCTCAGCCCTCAGGGACTCGGTCGCAGGGATTCTGGCCGAAAGCAGCAGGGCATGCAACGGTCCGGCACCGTTGGGATTTTTCCGTCGTCCGCGCGCGGGTCAATCTGATGCACTGAACAAGGCGCCCGGTCCTCCTGCGGGAGCGGGCCGGCGGCGAAAGAGGCGTCGCGTTTACGCGGTTATCAGGAGAGGCCGATGCGAGCACAGGGTGCGCGTGCGGTGAGCCTGGATTCCTGCCGGGCAGTGGTCGGCATTCTGGCGGTTGTGTGGGCTCTGACCGGGCTGGCCTGGTCTGCCGAACGCAATGTCCTGGCCGAGCACTTCAGCCACCCGGGCTGAAGCCCTGACTTACCCTTCGCCGGTCAGGCGATCGATCTGATGCTCAGCGGCGCTCGGTAGCGGCGGCACCCGGGTTGCGGGCGCGGCGTGTGCGATGCTCAACGTGCCCGGCCCTCGCCCGCAGTCACGAGGGTCCGGCAAACCTGCACGAACCAGTCGGCCTCACACGAGCCGTTGACCAGGCAGGCGAACGCCAGGACCGTGTTGTCCGGGCGTGTGACATACCCTGCCAGCGTGTGCACGCCGGCCAGCGTGCCCGTCTTGGCCCGCAGGCAGCCTTTGAGCACCGGATCGTCGTACCGGCGCCGCATCGACCCAGGCTCACCGGCCCGCGCCAGACTGCCCAGAAACAGCTCGGCGTGGGGATGGCGTTGCATCCGCACCAGCAGTTGCACGAAGTGACCGGCGCTCGCGCGGTTCTGGCGGCTGAGCCCGCTGCCGTCGCGCGGCACGGACCCCCGCAGGTCCACTCCGAGCCGCGCCAGCGTCGCCTGCACGACCTCGTGCCCGGCCGCGAAGCTGCCTGACGTCCCGTTGCGCCGGCCGTCCGGTTCGTACGCCGCCAGCGTCTTCAGCAGACACTCGGCGAAGAGATTCTGACTGAAGGTGTTGCAGCGCCACAGCACGTCCGCCATATCGGTGCGATGGGTCGCGAGCAAGGTGGCGCCGGACAGCTCGGCGTCACTGAGCCGCCGCCGGACAACGTCTCCGCGAATGGCGACGCCGCGCTGCTCGAGTGCGCGTTGCAGGGCGTGGGCGAAGAAGAGCGTGGGTTGGTTGACGGACACGGGGTCCAGAGTCCCGCCGCGGGCCACGGTGCCGCGGAGCTGGAACACGTCGCTGCCGGCCGGCCGCTTCAGCACGGGGCGCTGCTGCTTGCCCGCCTTGAGACCGTTGTCGATCAGACTGAGCGGCACCTCCGGCTGCAAGCGCAGCTCGACTCCGCCGCCGCGCACCGCCACCGTGATATCGAGGCAGTTGTCGTTGATGTTCAGCCCGCCGACGGGCGCCTGGTACCACCGATCGGCCTGGCTGTCGGGCCAGTCCGGGTGCCGCACCTGTTCGTCGAACACGGAATCGTCCAGGACGATCTTGCTCAACGAGGTCAGACCGCGCTGGCGCAGGGCCGCTGCCCATTCGTCGAAGAAGTGATCGATCGCACGCCCATGCCGCTCGGCGATCCGCCGATCCCCCAGCCCCGGGTCGCCCGCTCCCACGATCCACAGCTCGTCGCCGCGTGCGTACACCCGCGTCTGATACGCGAAGCTCGGCCCGAAGCGCTCCAGCGCCGCCGCCGTCACCAACAACTTCTGAACGCTCGCCGGCACCAGCGGCACGTCGGCCCGATGCTCGAACCAGATCGTGTTCGAGCCGACCTCCGCCACCGCCAGGCCGACCTGCGTACCCTGCGGCAGGCGGGCCACCAGGCGGTCCAGCCGCTGTCGAAGCTCAGCCGGCGGCGGCGACTCGGCCCGGCCGCCGAGGGTGCCGAGCAGGGCCGTCAGCAACGCGCACGCGAACGCCGGCAGCCGCGACGCACGGGGATTCGGCTTGTCGCTCTTAGCCACTGCTGACGCTCCGCAAGATGCTGACGACCTTCCTAAAAGGCGGCGGAAACGGGGCTTCCAGCTCCACCGGCTGCTCCAGGATCGGGTGGCGGAATTGTATCTTCCAGGCGTGCAGGGCCTGGTGCGCGAAGATCGGCTCGACCGAGCCGGACCCCGTCAGGTCAAACTCGCTGATCACGCGCCCCCCGTACATCGTGTCGCCCGCAACCGGATGGCCGATGTACGACATGTGCACGCGCAGTTGGTGCGTGCGGCCGGTCTTCGGAAACAGCTTGACGAGCGCGTAACCCTTGTACCGCTCCGCGACCTCGTAGTGCGTCACGGCGCTCTTGGCCAGGTCGATCTTGTTCTCGCGGACCATGACCGCGAACTTCTCGCGGACGACCGGGTGTACGCCGATCGGAGCGTCGATCGTGTCCCCGTCAAGCTGCGGGTTGCCGTGCACCAGGGCGAGGTACGTCTTCTGCACCGTCCGCCGCTCGAATTGCAGGGCCAACCGCCAGTGGGCCTCGTCCGATTTCGCCACCAGCATGATGCCGGTGGTGTTCTTGTCGAGCCGGTGCACGATGCCCGGCCGAAACGGGTCCTCGCCGTGGCTGAGCTGGTTGGCGTAGAACACCAGCCCGTTGGCGAGGGTCCCCGTCTGGTCCCCGCGCGCCGGGTGACAGATGATGCCCGCCGGCTTGTTCAGCGCCAGCAGGTGGTCGTCCTCGTACACGATGTCGAGCGGGATTTCCTCGGGCACAACCTCGCGCGGCTCCGGCGGCGGAATGACCAGCTCGACCACGTCCCCGCCGCTCATCTCGTAGCTGGCCTTGGTGCCCTCCCCGTTGACCGTGATCGCGCCCTGCTTGATCAGCCGCTGAATCGCCGTGCGGGACAAACGCGGGAAGCGCCCATGCAGGTACTTGTCGAGGCGACGACCGGGCAGCTTGCGGCGGATGTGCAACCGTACGCGCTCGGCCTGGTCATCGTCGATCGGAATGGGCCGTTCAAGGATATCCTCAGTGTCGGCGTTCACGGCGTTTCGCCGGGCTCCGTAGGCGGTTCATCCGGAGTCGGCGCGGGCTGCTCCGCTGGCTCCTCGGTCGCCGGCTCCTCGGCCTGCGGCTTTTCGGTCGTCGGCTCCTGCGGCGCGGGCACGTCTGTCTCCGCCGAGGGCTCGGGGGCCGGCGGCGGTGCGTCCTGCGCAGGTGCAGGCGCAACGGGCGTCAGCAGCGTGGGCTGTGCCGGCGCTGCCTGTATCGACGGCGCCGCACCCGGCACCAGTTCGGGCATCAGGGTCATCGGCTGGGTGGCCGGCGGCGGCGGGGGCGGCGGATCGCCGGGAGTGAACACCACGGGAGTCCCCAACGTGTCAACATCCGCCAGCCGCATCTCGGCCAGGTCCTGGTAGGGCGAGCCCGCGTAGCGCGCATCCTCTGCGAGCGCGCGGTACAGCTCTTTCGCGCGGTCGAGCTGGCGCAGCGACTCATGGGTGCTGGCCAGCAGGAAGGTGCCGGCCGCGTCGAGTTGCGCCGGCACCTCCGGGTCGCCGCGCAATTCCTCCAGCAAGCTCACGGCCTCCGCAAACGCCGCTTGCCTCTCCTCCGGCTGAGTCATGCCCTGTGTCACCCGCGACCGGGCCAGCTCCAGCCGCGCATACCCGCGGACCACCGGCGTCGTGCGCGCCTGGATCATCGCACGCAGCTCGGCCTGAGCCTGGGCGATCAAGTCAGCCTGGCCCCCCGCCAGATCCGCGCAACTGTCCGTCAAACGCTTCCAGTCGCGCTCCGCCGTGACCCGCTGGCTGTAGCGCCAGCCCAACCATCCCGCGACGCCGATCAGGATCACCGCCAGAGCAGCGCCGGCGTAGATGAAGTGCGGGCTTTTCAGGTCACGCAGGGACGCAAGCGCGTCGGCCAGTTCGTTCGTTCTCAGTTGGTGTCGCTTGTCAGCATCCATACAGAAACCTCGGGAGGGTCCGCCGTTTACGGGGGCGGGGGTGTGGGTCGCAGCGCGCGGTCGGAGCCCTCTTTCCAGAGCGGTCCGACGTCAATAATCAAGGTTGTTCTCGAGCCCTTCGGCTTCACGAATACGTTGCACTCCTCGGCATCGCTCTCGAAGCGCAGCGTGTACTCGCCGCGCACGAAAATCTTCGGCCCCAGCCGATAGCGGGCCGCCGGCATGTAATGCTCGTAGAAACGCACGACCTCGCTGGGGCTCAACGTGCCCTGGAACTCGCACTGCGCATCGCGCGTGCTGCCGTGGTGCCGCGCCCGGCTGCGCTCCTGGACCAGCCTGAACCCCGCGGGGATCGGGATGCCCCTCAGCAGCGGATGCTCGACCGGGGCGACGACCGGCGTCTGGTCTGCCGTCGTTGCCACCGGGCCGCTGCCGGCGTCCTGGCAGCCCGGCGCGGACAGACCGACCAAAGCGAGGCCAAGTGGCGCAAGCACAAGAGCCAGCCCGCGTCGGGGCCACATGCCGATGGCGTTCATGTCCGTCGCTCCTGATCGACCTACAAACGCCTCATTGTGCGCCGCCGGACCCGGTGAGTCAAACGCCTGTCTCGGCCGGCCGCGAGAAAGCGAGCGTCGCCCGGCGCGCCTGCTTCTCCCGGCACCCGGCCCGATCGGCCCAAGCCGTCTGCCGCGGACGGATAGAACAACCGTTGCGCGTAACTTATCATGGTCGGCGGCAGTCGGGTGGATGGCACGCCGATGCACGAGCATGATCCAGTCAGGTCCGACAGCGGCGGGCGCCGACCGAGCCGTCCGGAAGACCACGCCGCGCTGTCGCGCGTGATTCTGCATTGCGCCAGCGGGGGGCTTCCGCGCACGGACTTCCTGCGGCAGATTTCGGATGCACTGCTGGACTTGTCCGATTGTGACGCGGTGGAAGTGCGCCTGAGCCAGGGCGACCTGCACTACCGCTGGGAAGCGGCGCGGCGACCGGACGTCGCGACGCGCTTCGTTCTCGCCAGGTGGAGCTGCGGCCTGGATGGGACGGTGATTCCCGCGACCCAGAGCGACTCGGACTTCGAACGCATGTGCCGCCGCGTGGCCTGCCAGGACTTCGACCCCTCCTGGCCGTTCTTCACCCGGACCGGGAGCTTCTGGACCGGGGACACCTGGAACCGTGTCTCGGCGACGGCCGCAAGCGGGCCGGAGGCCGCCGGCGCGGGTTGGTGCGTCGGCGGGCACTACCGCTCGCTCGCGATCGTGCGCTTCGTCGTCGATGCGCGCACCGTGGGGCTGCTGCTCATGAAGAGCGAGCACGCGGGGGCCTTCACCTCCGAGGCGGTCGAGTCTTATGAGGGCGTGGCCCAGACGCTCGGGCTCGCGGTGGCCGACTGGTTCGCGCAGCACGCGCTGCGCGAGCGCGTCAAGGAGCTGACCTGCCTGTACGGCATCGCGCAGGTCACCGAGGAGACGTCCGGCACGTTCGACGAACAGTTGCAGCGCATCGTGGCACTGCTGCCGCCCGCCTGGCAGTACCCCGAGATCGCCGCCGCCCGCATCGTGCTAGACGGCCGCAACTTCGATTCGCACGGCTTCCGGCCCGCCGATCCGCGGCAGTCGGCGGAAATCGTCGTCAACGGGCGCGTGCGCGGAGTGGTCGAGGTCGTCTACCGTGAAGACCGACCGGAGTTCGCGGCCGGTGCGTTCCTGCCGGAAGAGGAGAAGCTCATCGACGCCGTGGCCCGCGAGGTGAGCCTGGTCGTCGAGCGGCGGCAGGCGCAGCAGGAGCGCGCCAATCTTCAACAGCAGCTCATCCACGCGGACCGGCTGGCGACGATCGGGCAACTCGCCGCGGGCGTCGCCCACGAGCTGAACGAGCCGCTGGGCAGCATTCTCGGGTTCGCACAACTGGCCTTGAAGTGTCCGGGGCTTCCGAAGGCGGCGGCGAAGGACATCGAGCGGGTGGTCACGGCGTCGCTCTATGCGCGCGAGGTGATCAAGAAGTTGATGGTGTTCGGCCGACAGGTCCCGGCCAGAAAAGTCCAGCTCAAGCTCAACCAGGTCGTCGAGGAGAGTTTGTACTTCCTGGAGGCCCGGTGCGCGAAGGCGGGGACGCGCGTCGTCCGCGAGCTGGCGCCGGAGCTGCCCGAAATTCACGGCGATCCGGCGCAGCTTGCGCAAGTACTCGTAAACCTGGTCGTCAACGCCGTCCAGGCGATGCCCGACGGCGGCACCCTCACCGTGCGAACGCGGGCCAACGGCGCCCATGTGGCGCTCGTCGTGGAAGACACGGGGACCGGCATGGACGAGGAGGTTCTGGGTAAGATCTTCCTGCCGTTCTTCACGACGAAGGACGTGACCGAGGGCACCGGGCTCGGGTTGCCCGTCGTGCACGGCATCGTCTCGGCGCACGGCGGTTCGATCGACGTGCAGAGCCGCCCCGGACAGGGCACGCGCTTCGAGATTCGCCTGCCCGTCGCCGGGACGGGCGTGGTTCAGGAGACGGATGAGCATGGCGGCGGCGTCTGAGAAAGAGCGGGTCCTGGTAGTCGACGACGCCCCGGACACCCTGGAGCTGATCCAACGGAACCTGGCCGCCGCGGGCTATCAGGTGTTCACCGCAACTGGCGCGGCGGAGGCCATTCGCCTGCTGGAGGACATCCCGATCGACCTGGTGATCACCGACCTGAAGATGCCGCAAGTCAGCGGTCTGGACCTAGCCCGGCACGTCCGCGAGAACCTCAAGGATACCGAGGTCATGATGATCACCGGATACCCGACGATCCAGGGCGCGGTGACCGCCGTCAAGCTGGGGGTCCAGGACTACATCACCAAGCCCTTCACCGATGAGGAGTTGCTTTCCGCCGTGCAGCGCATCCTCCAGGTGCTAAAGGCCCGGCGCAACGCGCAGAACGGTTCGGAGCAGCCGCTCACGCTGGCGGGCTTCATCGGCGAGTCGCGGGCCATGCGCGACGTATTCCAGGAGATCCGCAAGGCCGCCGCGGCGCCGGCCACCGTGCTCATCGGCGGCGAGAGCGGCACCGGAAAGGAGTTGGCCGCCCGCGCGATCCACTATGCCAGCCCGCGCGCGGCGGCGCCGTTCGTGCCGATCAACTGCGGGTCCATCCCCGAGAACTTGCTGGAGAGCGAGCTGTTCGGACACGTCAAAGGCGCCTTCACGGGTGCCACGGAGTCACGGGCCGGCTTCTTCCAGACCGCGGACGGCGGGACCATCTTCCTCGACGAGATCAGTGACACGAGCCTGGCCATGCAGGCCAAGCTGCTGCGCGTGCTGGAGAACGGCGAGATCTACATGGTCGGGTCGGCCCGGCCGCGGACGGTCGATGTGCGCGTGGTGGCGGCGACGAACAAGGACCTGCGGGCCCTGGTCAAGAACAAGGTGTTTCGCGAGGACCTCTTCTTCCGTCTCAACGTCATTACGATCACGATGCCCCCGCTGCGGGAGCGCGAGAACGACGTTCTGCTGCTCGTCGCGCACTTCGCGAAGAAGTTCGCCGCGGAATTGGGGCGCCCGATTCCGCGTTTTGCCGACGGGGCCCTGCGCGTGTTGGCCGGCTACCACTGGCCCGGCAACGTGCGCGAGCTCGAGAACGTCGTGCAGCGCGTGGTGGTGATGACCGAGGGCGACCTGATCGACGTGCCCGATCTGCCCTCCGCCATGCGGTTCTCGGCGGCGCGCGACGCGCACTGGGACCGGAAGCTGAGCGAGGTCGAAGCCGAACATATCCGCAGCGTCCTGTCCGCAGTCGGCAATAACAAAACGCGTGCCGCGGAGATTCTCGGCATCGACCGCAAGACACTCCGCGAGAAGCTGAAGGCGTACGGGACGGACGCCGACTGACCTCTCGCGATCCGGGGCATTTCTCCCCGCCGGTTCAAAACACCCCGCGCTGCACACTCATTTCGTCACCCGCGCGCTGGCCGCATGTTTCCCAGGCACCGGCAGCCTATCCGCGCATATCCGATTGTTTACCAAGCACTTAGCGTCCACGAACACGGCGAATTCAGCGCGCGCCGGGACCGAGAGGCGCGAATCCGGCGTCCGGCACGAGCCGTGTATCTGAGGGCCAGCAGAGTTGGCTCGCCCATCCGGGCGGGGCCGCCAGTCGCGGAATACAAGAGCGCCAGAGGAGACCGGCATGACGACCTTGCCCGAGAGCACGCTGACTGCGGGGCTTTGCTCGACCTGCAACAACAGCCCCACCTGCTTCCACCGTGCGCGCCGGGGACCGGCGCTGTTCTGCGAGCTGTTTGACGATTACGTGGCTGTGCCCGCGGGCCGAAACGGGGGCGGCATGTCGCGTGCGGCGCCGGCGAGCGCGACGCGCATGGCGGCCGAGGAAGCTGGGCGCTACGCCGGGCTGTGCATCAACTGTGAGCATCGAAGGACCTGCTCACACCCCCGACCGGCCGAGGGCGTGTGGCACTGCGAAGACTACGAGTAGCCCACGGTCTTCGCCACGGACGCGGCCCGCAGGCACGGGCCGCGGGGCGTACACGGAGTTAGGACATGAAGGCAGAGGAAGTTCTCAGCATTATCGACCGCCACCAGGATCAGGGCGACGGTCTGATCTCCGTGCTGGAGGAGATCCAATCGAAGTACAGCTACCTGCCGCCCGAGGCCCTCAAGCTCGTGGCCGAGCGCACGGGGCGCTCCCCCGTCGACGTCTACGGCGTGGCCACCTTCTACAAGTCCTTCAGCCTCAAGCCGCGGGGAAAGCACCTGTGCTCGGTGTGCATGGGGACGGCGTGCCACGTGCGGGGCGCTTCGGCGGTCGCCCAGGAGTTCACGCGTCAGCTCGGCGTGAAGCCGGGTGAGACTACCCCGGACCGGGAATTCTCGCTGGAAACGGTGAACTGCCTGGGGGCGTGCGCCCTGGGACCGGTGGCCGTCGTGGACGGGCACTACTTCTCGAACGTGCGCTCCTCGCGCGTGAAGCAGATCATCACCGATACTCGCGCCGGGCTGGATGACGCCGAGCGGCGGGCGGACCTGCGCGACTTCATCCTCAACGTCAGTTGCTCGCGGTGCAATCGCAGCCTGATGGACCCGGACCATCCGATCGATGGGTCGCCGTCGATTCGGGTAACGGCCGCGTTTGAGCGGACGCACGGGTGGCTGAGGCTGTCGGCGCTGTACGGCAGCTTCACGGTCGAATCCGAATACCCGATTCGCACGGACGTCCTGGTGGACTTCTTCTGCCCGCACTGTCACACCGAGCTCCAGGGTGCGTCGCACTGTCCGTTGTGCAGCGCACCGATGGTATCGATGATCGTCCGCGCCGGCGGGATCGTGCAGATTTGCTCGCGGCGCGGTTGCCGGGGACACATTTTGGACCTGAACGGCAGCGGCTTCTGAGGCCCCGCGGCAGCGTTTGCGGCCAGCCATGACTGCCTTGTGAGGAAAGCGCGATGCTACGATTGTCGTCGGTGAACGATCTGCAGCGGCTGCGGACGATGATCCAGGACAGCTCCGCCGCGGCCCGACCCTGCGTGATCGTGTGCGCCGGGACCGCCTGCCAGGCCAGCGGGTCGAACAGCATTCACCGCGCGGTGAAGAAGTACATCATCGACAACGGCCTGCTGGAGCGGCTGAATCTGCGGATTACGGGCTGCCACGGCTTCTGCGAGATGGGCCCGTTCCTTCTCACCGAGCCGCAGAAGGCCTTCTACACCCAGATTCAGGTGGCGGACGTACCTCGTATTCTCGAGGCGGTGCTGGCCGGCGACTACGTGGACGAATTGCTCTACCACGATCCGGTCACGGGGACGCGCTACCGCAGCTTCGACGACATCCCGTTCTTCAAGAACCAGCAGCGCACGCTGCTGGCCATGAACCAGTTGATCGACCCGATCCGGGTCTACAACTACATCTCCCGCGGAGGTTATGCCGCCCTCGAGAACGTGCTTCAGCGAAACGACGCGGCCTGGGTGGTGGAGGAAGTGAAGACGTCCGGTCTGCGCGGGCGCGGCGGGGCGGGCTTCCCGACGGGCCTCAAGTGGGAGCTCCTGGCCAAGCAGCGGAACGGGCAAGGGAAGTACCTGGTCTGCAACGCGGACGAGGGTGACCCCGGCGCCTACATGGACCGCAGCATCCTGGAGGGCAACCCGCACAGCATCATCGAAGGCATGACGATCGGGGGGTTCGGCACCGGGGCGAACGAAGGCGTGGTGTACGTTCGAAACGAGTACCCGCTGGCCATCAAGCACCTGATCATCGCCCTGCGGCAGTGCCGCGAACTGGGGTTGCTGGGCGAGAACATTCTGGGAACGGGTTTCTCCTTCGACATCAAGATCGTGCGCGGCGCCGGCGCGTTTGTCTGCGGCGAGGAGACTGCGCTCATCCGCTCCATCGAGGGCAAGATGGGCGAACCGCGCCAGCGCCCCCCCTTCCCGGTTCAGCGGGGCATCAACGGCAAACCCACCGCGATCAACAACGTCGAGACGTGGGCGAACATCCCCCACATCTTTCGCGTGGGCGCGCAGGAATTCGCCAGAGTCGGCACGCCCGGAAACGCCGGCAGCAAGGTCTTCAGCCTGGTGGGGAAGATCAAGAACACCGGCCTGGTGGAGGTGCCAATGGGCATCACCATCCGGGAAATCGTCTACGACATCGGCGGCGGCCCCAAGGGCAAGGCGCGCATCAAGGCGGTCCAGACGGGCGGGCCTTCCGGCGGTTGCATCCCGGCCGAGAAGTTCGACCTCCGCATCGACTACGACACGCTGGCCCAAGCCGGGTCGATCATGGGCTCCGGCGGCATGATCGTCATGGACGAACATACGTGCATGGTCGATGTGGCCAGGTACTTCATGGCGTTCCTCAAGGAGGAATCGTGCGGGAAGTGCTTCACCTGCCGCAAGGGCACGCAGCGAATGTACGAGATCCTCGATGACATCTCGAAGGGCAAGGCCACGCTCGCCGACCTCGATCTCCTCCAGGAACTGGCCGAAGTCGTCAAAGACTCCACCATGTGCGGCCTGGGGCAGACGGCCTCAAACCCCGTCCTGTCCACGCTGCGCTACTTCCGCCGCGAATATGAGGAGCACATCTACGACCGGCGGTGCCGGGCCTACGTGTGCAAGGAGCTCGTGGGCGCGCCGTGCCAGGCGGCATGCCCGATCGATACGGAGGCCTGGCGGTACGTCGCCCACATCGCGCGGGGCGAGTACGAGCAGGCCTACCAGGTGATCCGCGAGGCGAACCCGTTTCCGTCCGTGTGCGCACGCGTCTGTTCGCACAATTGCGAGAGCCTGTGCCGCAGCGGCACCGCGGGGAAGGCCCCCATCGCCATCCGCGCCCTCAAGCGCTTCGTCACCGATCGGGTCGACCCCTCGGTCTACAAGCCGCGCCGGACGAAGCTCGCCGGGACTGATGTGCCGAAGGTGGCCATCGTCGGGTCGGGGCCGGCGGGGCTCACCGCGGCCCACTACCTGTCGCTGGCCGGATACAAGGCCACGGTCTTCGAGGCGGACGCCAAGGCCGGCGGCATGTTGGTGAGCGGGATTCCCGCGTATCGGCTGCCGCGCGACACGCTCCAGAAGGAGATCGCCGGCCTCATCGACGAGAACGTCACGCTCAAGTGCAACACCGCCCTCGGCCGCGACTTCACGGTGGACACGCTCTTCGCCGATGGGTTCAAGGCCGTCTTCCTGGCCACCGGCGCCCACAAGAGCCGAGCCTTGAACCTCGAGGGCGAGGACGTGCTCGGCGTCTTCCCCGCCATCGAGTTCCTCAAGTCTTTCAACCTGCGCGGCGAGAAAAAGGCCCGGGGCCGCGTAGGCGTGATCGGGGGCGGCGACAGCGCCGTCGATGCCGCCGGCGTCGCGTTGCGGCAGGAGGGCGTCGAGAGCGTCACGATCTTCTACCGGCGAACGCGGGAGGAGATGCCCGCCCAGAAGAAGGACGTGGACGCGGTGCTCGAAGAAGGCGTCAAGCTGGAAAGCCTGATGACCCCGGTGCGCATCCTGACCGACAAGGGGCACCTCGCCGGGATCGAGTGCATCCGCAACCGCCTGGGCGACATCGACGCCGGCGGTCGCCGCAAGCCCGTTCCCGTGCCCGGCACGGAGCAGGTCTTCATGCTCGACACGCTGATCGTAACGATCGGCGACGTGCCGGACATCGAGTTCATGACCTCGATGGGCCTGGAAGTAACCGATTGGGGGACGCTGAAGATCGACAAAGAAACCCTGGCCACCACGCGCCCCGGCGTATTCGCCGGCGGGGACCTTGTCACGGGACCGAACACCGTCGTCCAGGCCATCGCCGCCGGAAAGAAGGCGGCCAAGATCATCGGCCGTTACCTGCGGGGCGAGGAACTCCGCCAGCCCGGGGAGCCGCTCCTGCCGAAGGTCTACGTCGAGCCGGTCCAGCTCGGCGACGAGGAGCTGGCGGAGGCCGACCGGCTGGAACCCCCCACGGTTCCCGCGGAGGCGCGCCGCAAGGACTTCAGCGAGGTCGAGAAGTCATTCTCCGTCGAGGACGCCACCCGGGAAGCGTGCCGCTGCCTGCGCTGCGACCTCGAGTTCACGCGGCCCAAGGAGGAGGAAGCGGCGACATTGGCCGCGGTAGGAGGCTCGGCATGATTTCACTGACCATCAACGGTCTGCCCGTCTCGGTGGAGGAAGGGACGACGCTGCTCGAAGCGGCGCAGTTCCTCGGCTTCCCGATCCCCACGCTGTGTCACATGGAGGGGCTCTCGCCCTACGGCGCCTGCCGGCTGTGCGTCGTGCAACTCGGCGACGGACCGAAGGCCCGGCTGGTCAGCTCGTGCACCTACCCGGCCCAGGAGGGGTTGAAGGTACGGACCGCGTCTGCGCGTGTCGTGCGGGCCCGCAAGATGATCCTCGAGCTCCTGCTGGCGTCCTGCCCGCAGTCGAAGATCATCCAGGACCTCGCCTCGGCCCACCAGGTCAGCCAACAGCGTTTCCGACAGGAGCACGAGGACTGCATCCTCTGCGGCCTGTGCGTGCGGATGTGCGAGGAGCAGATGATGGCGAAGGCCATCGGCTTCCGCAACCGCGGGGAACGCCGCAGTATCGGCACGCCGTTCGACATCAAGTCCGAGCAGTGCCGGCTGTGCGGCGGCTGCATCTACGTCTGCCCGGCCTGCCAGCTCCGCTGCACGTACACGGAGCCGGACAAGGCGATCTGCGGCGGCTGCGCCAACCTGAGCCCCCCCTGCGTCGAGAAGGAGCAGTTCGACGACATGATGTGTTACATGAACCCCTGCGTTGCCTGCGAGATAGAGAAGGACTAGTCCCCGGAGGTGTAGACTCAATGCCCACGACACTCTCGAGAATAAACAGCTCGGCCGCCACGCTCACCAAGAACCGCACGGACGGTTCCGTGACGCCCAGCTCCGGCATGTGCGTCACGTGCGTCGATGGCTGCATCGGCATGTGTGAGATCGGCAAGTCCGCCTATCGCGGCCACGAGGTCATCTACCCGCAGCCGTTCGGCGTCATCACCACCGCGGCCGAGAAGACCTACCCCGTGGACTACTCCCACTTCAACATCATGGGCACCGCGGTCGGAGCCCACGGCATCGAAGCCGACAGCGACAAGGCGATCTTCCCGGCCGTCAAGCTCGAAGTCGCGTTCGGCCACGACAAGGGCATCAAGTTCCGCCTGCCCTGGGTCATCCCCGGCATCGGCTCGACCAACATCGCCAAGAACAACTGGGAGGGCCTGGCGATCGGGTCGGCCCTGGCCGGAACCGGTCTGACGATCGGCGAGAACGTGGTCGGGATGGACCCCGAGGCCGTCATCAAGAACGGGCGCGTCGTCGACACGGTCGACCTGAAACGCCGCGTCAGCCTCTTCAAGGACCACCAGCGCGACGGCTACGGCGCCATCATCTGCCAGGCGAACATCGAGGACACGCGCCTCGGGGCCCAGGAATACGCCATCGAGAAACTGGGCGTCCAGTGCGTCGAGCTGAAATGGGGACAGGGCGCCAAGGACATCGGCGGCGAGGTCAAGATCAACAACCTCAAGAAGGCCCAGATGCTCTACGAGCGCGGCTACGTCGTGCTCCCCAACCCGACCGACCCGCACGTCATGAAGGCGTTCGAGCGCGGCGCGTTCAAGGAGTTCGAGCGCCACTCCCGGGTCGGCATGGTCAGCGAGGAGTCCTTTGCCAAGCGCGTACAGGAACTCCGCAAGGCCGGTGCAAAGTACGTGTTCCTCAAGACCGGCGCCTACCGGCCCGCGGACCTGGCCCGCGCCGTCATGTTCGCCAGTAAGTACAAGCTCGACCTGCTGACCGTGGACGCCGCCGGCGGCGGGACCGGCATGAGTCCCTGGCGAATGATGAACGAGTGGGGCATGCCCCCGGTTGAGCTGCATTCCCTGCTGTACCAGTACGCCCGGCGGCTGGCCGAGCGCGGGTACAAGATTCCGGCCCTGGCCGTGGCGGGCGGCTTCACGTTCGAGGACCAGATTTTCAAGGGCCTGGCGCTGGGCGCGCCGTACGTCAAGCTCGTCGGCATGGCCCGTGCCCCGATCGCGGCCGCCATGGTCGGCAAGACCATCGGCCGCGCCATCAGCGACGGGCACCTGCCGGTGTACGTCGAACGCTTCGGCAACTCGGTCGACGAAATCTTCGTGACCGCCAGTGAGCTGCGCAAGGAACTCGGCGACGACGCATTTGAGAAGCTGCCGCCGGGCGCGATCGGGCTCTACACCTATTACGAGCGGCTGGCCCAGGGTCTGCGGCAACTGATGTGCGGGAGCCGCAAGTTCTCGCTGGAATACGTCAGCCGCGACGACCTCGCCGCCCTGACGCCCCAGGCCGCCGCGATCAGCGGAATCCCCTACATCACGGACGTGGACAAGGCCGAGGTGGAAGAGATTCTGGCCAGTTGACCGAGGTTGCGGCCGGCGGAGCTGTCCGCCGGCCCGCCTCGTGCTGATCTCCGTGTACGCTGGCTGGTCCCGGCAAAGACCAGCCGAACCTCCTTCGAGCCAGAGGGAGGAACGCCCCGCTTCGTAGTCCGACGAACGGGGCGTGTTTTTTGTCGTCGAAGCACGGGCGACGGCGCGCGTCATCCCCACGTCATCCGCCTGACGTGCTCGCCGTTTCCGCGCCCGCGCCCCTGTCCGCGAGGCAGCCGACGTACACGCGCGTATCGTACTCAAGCGCGACTTGGCCGCTCTGCGCGTGGCGGGCGAAGATCTCTTCCAGAGCACCGAGCATCGCCGGGTGCCGGGCATCGTGCGGCCCGGGCATATAGGAGGCGCTCTGTGTCCGGCCCCGCAGCCCCGCGAAATCCAGCACCTGTCGATTCGCAAAGGTGTGCCGCACGTGTCCGCCGGCGAAGAACCGTTCCAGGCGGCCGTCCGTCTCCACCTGTTCATGCCGCACGGTGGCGTAATCGTCGCTGTACTCGCGAAGGAACGCCTCGTAGTCCCGCAGGAACGGCGTGTCGTCCCGGCGGTTGTTCCAGAGCAGGACCACGCGCCCGGCCGATGGGCTCGCGGTGCTGTCCGTCGTGGAGCCGCACGCCTGCCCGTCCGGCCTGCTCGTGGTCGGACGCAGGATGCGCGCAAACTCGCGCTGGGCGGCGTCCGGATCGAACCAATGGAAGGCCTGGCCCGCCATCACCCAATCCACGCTGGCGTCTCGCAGCGTCGTTGCCTCTGCGTGTCCATCCACGCTGTGAAAGTGCGGATATGGCGCCAGCAGGCATTCCGCCGCCGCCCGCATCTCCGGGTTAGGCTCCACCCCAAAGACCGCGTTGCCGTTGCGAAGCAGCATTTCCGCGAGGATTCCGGTGCCGGAGCCGACGTCGGCGACGCTGTGCGCTGGCCGCAAGCCGTATACGCCGGTCAGGCACGCGATGACCTCCGGCGGGTAAGCGGGCCGGAAGCGGCCGTAGTCCTTGACGCGGTCGGAGAAGCGCGTGGTCGCATCGCGGCGCGGCGGTTGGGAAGCCATCACAGACAGTAAGCGGCGCGTGGCGGGCGCGGCGCCTACGGGTTCAATAGCGCGTCGATGGCCGCCTGGTATTCACGCTTGTGCTTGGCGCCCACGATGCGGGTTGCCTGGGCCCCCTGGTGGAACAGCACGACGGTCGGGATGTTCTGAATGCCGTATTGGCTGGCGAGGCCGGCGGCCTCATCGACGTTGACCTTACCCACCTTGGCCTTGCCGGCGTAAGCCTGCGCCAGCTCGTCGATGGTGGGGGCGAGCATGAGGCAGGGTCCGCACCATTGGGCCCAGAAGTCCACCAGCACCGGAACGTCGGACTTCAGCACCTCGGTCTCAAAATTGCTCTCGTCGAACGTCAGCGTATTCGCACCGGCCATGCCACGCTCCTGTCAAGGGCCTCTCCAACGCCCAGAAACCAGCAGGAATTGTAGGCCGCCATGTTTCGTTGTCAAAGGCCGCGCGCCTTCGACCCAAGGGCCGCGCTCCCGTGCGGCCGCGCCGCGCGTTTCACTGAAAGCGGTGCAGCAGCCGCTGGCACGCCCTCACCCCCGCGATCTCGTCCGGATCGGGTCCCTCGTACTCGATGCCGATGTAGCCCGCGTAGCCCGCAGCGAGCACAATCGGGATCATCCGCCCGAAGTCCGTGTGCTTCTCGTTCCCGTCCTCGTCGAACTCGTGGCACTTCGCACTGACGGCCTTGGCGTATGGCATCATCCGCCGGACGGCGTCGTAGCGGTCGACCGTGGGCGGGAAGTTCCCGAAGTCCGGCAGCGTGCCGAACAGGGGGTCGTTCACTTTCTCGATGACGGCCAGGAGCGAGGCGGGGTCCGAGGAGAAGCCGCCGTGGTTCTCGATGATCACGTTCAGCTTGTCAGCCCGGGCCTGCTCGACCAGTGCCGCGAAGCTCTCGGCGCAGCGGGCAATCGCGTCCGGGTCGCCGGGCTTTCCGTCGCCGGCGTTGCAGCGGATCGAGTGGCATCCGAGCACGGCGGCGACGTCGAGCCACTTGCGGTGGTTGCGCACCGCCTGCCGGCGCTGGGCCGGATCGGGGTGGGCCATGTCCCCTTCGCCGTCGCACATGATGAGCAGAATCTTGACGCCGTTGTCGGTCGCGCGTTTGAGCAGGTCCGTGCAGTAGGAGTACTGCGGGCTGGGGAAGAAGCTGTTGACCAGCTCGAGGCCGCCGATGTCGAATTCCTTGCGGCACAGCGCGGGCATGTCGATCTGTCTCAGCTTGCCCGCGTAGAACATGCGATGCACCGACCACGCCGCGAGCGAGATGTCGAACTTCTTCATGGTCAGGCCCCATCGTGCGGCCGCGGGGGCGCCCGCCGCCGCCAGCGCGACGCCGCCGGCGGCGCACAGGCCACGTCGCAGAAACGCCCGTCTTCCACACCGTTGCTGGTTCATAGGTCCATCCAGGTCCGGTAGGAGTATACTCGATTCATGCCCGCCGCGAGTCGCGCGCGAGCCCGCGGAGAATTGCACGGCGGAGGGCTGCGGTTGGGGAACAGCGCCGGGCCGCGACGCCGCCTCGCCCGGGCGCCTGAGTCAGCCGGACGCCGCCCGCGGCACTGGCCGTCCCGACTCAGGCCGCAGTACAATCCCGTTCGCCTGTTTCGACGCACAGGAGGGTCTTGTATGGCCCCGTCCATAACCCGCCGGATCGTCGTTGCCCTGGCGGCGCTGGGCCTCCTCGGTGCGCTCCCGCTGGCGGCGGACGAGCCGCGCCCGCTGTGGTTCAAGGCGGCGGACGGCATGCGCATCGCCGGCGATTACTTCCCGCCCGCGCAGACCCCGCGCGGCGGAGCGCCCATCGTGATTCTGCTGCACATGTACCGCAGCGACCGCACTGCATGGGTACCGCTGGTGCGGCCGCTGAATGCGGCGGGGTTCGCGGTGCTGTCGATCGATCTGCGCGGCCACGGGGAAAGCGCCACGACGGAGACCCGCGAGGCGGTCGTCAACCGCGACCGGGCCACGTTCCGGGACATGCAGAACGACCTGCGCGGTGCGTACGACTGGCTCGTCGAGCAGCCCGGCATCGATCGGGCGCGCTTCGCCCTCGTGGGCGCCAGCGTCGGCGGCAGCCTCGCCCTTCAGTACGCGGCCAAGGACCGCAGCGTGGACGCCGTCGTCTGCCTGTCGCCCGGCCTGGACTACATGGGCCTGGACTCGGCCGGCGACGTGCGCCAGATCACCGGCCGCAGGCTCCTCATGCTCGCCACCGAAGACGAGCGCGACGCACCTTACACGCTTCAGGCGCAGAGCGAAGACGTCCAGGTCCACATCTTCACGGAGCACACGGCCCATGGCACGGAGATGTTCGGCGTCGTGCCCGACGTGGAGAAGAAGATCGTCGAGTTTCTCAAGGCCGAGGTCGGCGAGCCGACCACGACGACGGTCTACGGCTCGATCGAGCGGAACGTGTATCACGAGCACGACTCCGGGTGGTTGAAACAGATATCGCCCACCAACCTGCGGTACTACTCGTCCCCTGCGGAAGCCGAAGCTCGCGGCTTGCGCGCGTCGAAATCCAAAGGGCCGTCCAAGCGCGGCCGAAGTCGAGGACCATGATGCTCCCCTCTCCCCTCTTGATGGTGCTGATGATGTTCCTGTGGCCTGCCGGTCAGCAGCCGGAAAACCCCTGGAAAGAGAAGGTGGCGGCGGCCGTCGAGCGCGCCCAGGCCGAGGGCAGCATTTCCGCCCTGCGGGAGGGGCTCGACGTGGCCTGGCGGGCTGACGACTGGCAGGCGGGCTTGCTGCTCGCCGGGCATGTCCAGGCGAAACACCGCGACGCACCCGAGCTGCGCGGCATGGTTGCGCGGGCGCTGTGGCGCGCCGGACGCATCCCCGAGGCGGAGAAGCTGATCGCCGAGGTCGCCCCGGACTCAGACGACCGGATCGCGCTGCGCGTCGCGCTGGAGCAGAGCCTCGCGCGGGGGCGCACCGCGAACGCCGCGGAGCTGGCCGCCCGCCTGGAGATGCTCACGCCGCACACGTCGGAGGACCTCTATCAGCTTTACGGTGCCCGGTTCGCGCTGGGCCGGCTGGAGGAGCTGCCCGGTCTGCTCAGAAAGGCCGAGAAGCTCACTGACCCGCGTAACGGATACCCCGAGAACTTCGTCGCCGAGGCCATCGAGGGAGTGGCCGACTTCCTGGCGGCTGCGGGCCCGGCCCCGCTGAACCAGGTGGTCCAGCCCGGCGCGGCACCCATGCCGCCGCTGGTCATGCTCAACCTCCCGAGCTGCGACGTCTTCATCAACGGGCGCGGGCCGTATCGGATGATCGTTGACACCGGCGGCAGCATCATGCTCGCCTTGGACCAGGCGGTCGCTGACGAGATCGGCCTGAAGTCTCTGGGCAAGGCCACGGTCCGCGGCGTATCGGGCAAGCAGGAGACGGGGCAGGTGCTGGTGGATGACTTGCAGATCGGCACGATCCGCTGCCGGCGCGTCATTACCCGTACGTTCGACGTGCGCGGGGCGGTGATGAACGCGGCCGACGGCGTCCTCGGCACGGGCCTCTTCTGGCAGGCACGGATGACGCTGGATTTCACCGGCGGCCAACTGACCGTGTCCCCGTCGCGCGATGAACCCGGTCCGGGCACGGCCCTGGATGTACGGGTCGTGTCGGATGCCAAGCTGATGACGCTCGTGACGCTGGAGGACCAACCGGCCATCGGGCTGCTGGACACCGGGGCCGATGCGGTGGCGGTGGCCCCGTCACGACTGAAGAGCCTGTTCCCCGACCGCGAAATCCAGACGATCGCCCCTGGCTTGGCGATTGGCGTCGGCTCCGACCAGATGCCGAAGATTTCCCTCGGCTCGGGTGTGAAGCTGGAAATCGCCGGCCGGCAGTATGACAACTACAGCGGGCTCGGGCTGGACGTGCTCGACGAGATTCTGAGTCCCGCCGTCGGGATTCAGACTGACATTCTGCTCGGCATGCCGCTGTTTCGCGACATGAAGTCGTGCACGGTGGATTTCCCGAATTGCAAGCTGTGGATCGACTGGCTGCCGCGCGAGTAGGACGGCACGGCCGAGCTACCGCCCCGGCCCCTTCAGCCCTCAAGGTCCATGCACAGTGGCCGCCTCCGCCAGCAGCGCCTGCACTTCCGGCTGCTTCGCGTCGATCGCCAGAGAGCGGCGACACCACTCGGCTGCTTCCGCACACGAGACGTCGGCGCTTGCGCCTTCGTCGCGGCAGGCGGCGTAGGCCAACTCGGCCAGGCGGTTCAGGGCCGGCACGTGCCGCGGCTGGTCCCGAAGAAGCGTCAGCAGCCGGCGACGCGCCTCTGCCGGCCGGCCGAGCTTCGCCAGTGCCAACGCCAGATTCAGCGTCGCGTCCGCCGCGCCGGGCTGCTCTTGCAGAACGGCCTCGAAATCGGCCGCCGCGGCGCCCCATTCCTGCAAGTCAAGCAGAACCTCGCCCCGCCGCGCTAGGGCCTCCGCGCTCGGCGCCAGCTCAATCGCGCGGTCCCACGCGCGCCGCGCGTCCGACAGGTGTCCCAGCGCCTGGTGAGCCACCGCGAGGTCGAACCAGGCCTTCGCGTGCTGCGGCTGCCGCACGACGACGACGTTCAGCTCGGCGATCGCATCCACCCACTGCCGCAGGTGAATCAGGGCGGCCGCCCGCTCGAAACGCAGTGCGGAGTCGTTTGGGTCCAGTTCCACGAGCCGCGCGAGCGCCGCGGCCAGCTCAGGCCAGAGCCGCAGTTCCGCCGCCCCGGCCGCCTTGTCGCGCAATGCTCGAGCGTGATAGGGATCTTCTCGAAGCGCCGCCTGCGCCCGTTCGAAACGACGCCGTGCCTCGCGCAAGGCGGGGTCGCTCGGCCAGGCCACGGAGGGCTGGCCGGCGCGCCCGTCGTCCGGCGCGGGCGCTGCCCCTGGCTCGCTGGGCCTCACTCCCATCCTTGCCGGGGAGGGGTCAGGTAAAGGAGCAAGACGAGCGGAATCCAACCCGTGGTCTGGCGTCGATTCAGACGGGGGAGCGGCTTTGGTGGCGCCTGCGTCTCCGGGCGTTTCGCCCGACGCCGCTTCGGATTGGCGAATGGATGTCGCGCCTGGCTCGGGGCCGCCGCGATCGACGACCCTGGCCGGCGCAGTGGCCCTGGCGACCTTCGCGGGGGAGGGCATGGAGATGAAATACCAGGCCAGGACCCCCACCATGAGTGCGCAGACGACGATGAATGTCACGAGCAGCTTCATGCGGCCGTTTCCGAGCATCGGCCCGTCGCCTGCGGTCGAGCGGCCAGTCGCCGCGCGGCCTCACGCGACATGGAGGGCCTCGATGACGTTTGTTCGCGACGCGTGCCGGGCCGGGGCGAGGGCCGCCAGAATGCACAGCCCGACTGTCAACGCCAGCGCTACGCCGACGAGCTTCCAGGGCACTTCGAGCGCGAGGGCATACCCCCACATCCGCTCGGTCATCGTCGTCACGTTCCAGGCCAGGTGCAGGCCCAACCCGAGACCCAAGGCACTGCCCAGCAAACCGAGGATCAGCGCTTCGCCGATCACCATCCGCAGCACGAGTCCCCGCGTGGCGCCGACCGCCCGCAACGTCGCAAGCTGCTTGGTCCGGCTGGCCACGTTGGCCGTCATCAGATTCGCCACGCCGATCGCCGCCACCAGCAAGGCCACGCCCGGCACCGCGGTCAGCAGATAGGTCATGCGGGACAACTCGGCGTCGATTTCATCCTTCAGCTCGCGGGCGGTCCCGTAGCGGGCCTGCGCGCGGAGTTGCCAGCAGATGTCCTGCAATACCTTCGTTTCGCGGTAGTTCTGCCAGCGCCGCTCCAGCGGCAACGACTCGTTGTAGTGCATGTGCGACAGTCCGGCCGCGGCGGGCGAGCCTTTGGGCGGCGGCCAATCCCCTGGGGGCGGCAGCGGCGGCAGGTCGAAATCGACCAGGATCAACTTCGCGCCGTCCACCTGCCACAGACGCTTCAGGTCGTCGTTCGTCCCGATCACCGAACCCACCGCCGCGGTGTAGGACTCGCTCTGGACCTGGAAGTACGAGGCGGCGATGTCGAGGGCCGGCGAGTCGATCACGCCGGCGACGGTGAACACAGTCCAGCGGTTGTTGAACCACACCTGGACCTTGTTGCTGACCACGACGTTCCCGCGCTCGTCCTTGATCTCCTGCGTGCCCTTGCGGCGCGTACGGGCAAAGTCGGCCGCAATCAGCACGTGGCCGCCCTGCTTGAGCAGCGCGCGGGCGGTCTCCTCGTCGCCCTCGACGAACTCCAGCTTCAACATCCGGAAAAACGAATCCGGGTCGATGCCGAGGAACCACGTCAGCGACCGCACGAGGTGCTCGGGCATCAGGAGCGGCTTCTCCTCAACGATCACATTGGGGGCGTTGGCGAGCGTGAAGTCGCGCACGCCGGGTACGCCGGCCACGACCGCGGCCACGTCTCCTTCGAGCTGGTCGTCGCTCCAGATGTACGCCTCCGGAAACTGCTTGGGGAACTGCCAGCCGCTGCGGAAGCTGCTGTTGAACACGATCAGGCCGACGATGAGCGAGAGACCCACCATCAACCCGCAGCAGATTCCCGCCGAGCGCCACGCGGCACGCCCGACCTGGTCCTGAAGCAGGCGCGTGCACACCTGCACGACCACGGCCGTGACCGGCACGGCCAGCCGGCTGACCGCCCACACGAGCAGCGGGGCCGCACACGCGTAGATCAGATAGAGCAGGACGACCGCCGTCGCCGACCACTCGAGGAAGACCAGATCGCGCTGCACGTAGTGCGCGAGAATGTAGTGCTGCCCGGCCAGCATCAGGACGGCCAGCCCAAGGCTGACCACCAGCGGAATCCAACCGGCCTGCCGGGCGCGCGGCCGCGTGGCCTCCAGCGGCGAAACGCGCAAGGCCGCCGCCGCCGGCAGTGCCGCCGCCGCCAGCGTCGTAATCAGGCCGGCCGCGGCCGCGAGCCCCATGCCCCACCAACTGAGCACGAAGGTGCCCACGTATTCCGGTACGATCCAGACGCTCAGGAGCGTCAGCCCGGCGCCGATGGGCATGCCGAGGACGATCCCGATGACTCCGAGCGGAAGGACCTCGGCGACCAGAAGGCCCGCAAGCTGGAGGCCGGTCACTCCGACGCAGCGCAGCAGGCCAAGCTGCGCAACCCGCTCGATCATCCCCATGCTGAGGGTGCTCAGGATGATGAAGAGCGCGGTCAGCAGTGCGACGCAGCTCAACAGCGTCAGCACGACGCGCTGCTGGTTCTGGGCCATCTCGATCTGCTGGAGCCGGGCGGCGGCACTCCGTACGAGCACATTCGGCACGTCGCCGCGCACCCGGGCGTGAATCTCCCGCGCCACCTGCGGCACGGTCGTCATATCGGGATTCGTCAGCACCACGTCGACGGAATTGACGAAGGCGTGGCGGCGGCTGATCTCCTGGAGCACGGCCAGCCGCAGCAGTGCAACGCCCTTCTGAAACCGCGCGATCCGCTCCCGGCGTATCAGGCCCACGATCTCCAGGGCCGTTGGCTCCTCCTCGGGTATGCCGCTGCCCCAGACGAACAGCGTGTCGCCGACCCCGACTCCCTGCTCCTCGGCGATGGACTGCTCGAGGACGCACGCGTACCTGTCGGCGTCGGTCAACATGCGGCCGGCGATGAGCTTCTCGACCCAATCGGGCCGCACGGCGAACTCCCGGGCCAGGTCGATGCCCTCGAAGTCCACGTCCCACATGGTCGGCCAGGGCCGGCCGGCCGCGTCGCGCCGCGCGGCCGCCGAGGGCAGCCGCTGCGTGAGCACCGCGGCCACGTGCTTCACGCCTCGAACGGTCTCGATCTTCGGGATGATCCGCTCGGGCAGCACGTCGTACTTGCCCAGCGGCGATTGGATCGTGATGTGGCTGCGGCCCATGTAGCCGGCCGCCCACGCGAGCATCGTCCGGCGGACCGATTCGTAGCAGCACGTCACCCAGACGACCACCCCGGTACCCAGGGCGATCGCGAGAATGGCGCCGGCGGTGCGAAGCCGCTTAACCCGCCAGTTCCTGGTAGCCAGTTGCAACCAATGCCGCATCCCCGCTGCCTTTCGGTTCAAGTTCCCCGACGACGCGGCCGTCCTTCAGCACGATGACGCGGTCGGCGTAAGCCGCCCCGTGGGCCTCGTGCGTGACCATCAGGATCGTCTTACCCCGCTCGGTGGCGATCTGCCGCAGCAACGCCCAGATCTCCGCGGACTGCTTGGAGTCCAGGTTCCCGGTGGGCTCGTCGGCCAGGATGATCGCCGGGTCGTTCAACAAGGCCCGTGCGATTGCGACGCGCTGCTGCTCTCCGCCGGAAAGGGCATCCGGGCGATGATCAGCCCGGGCGCGCAGGTGCACGCGCTCGAGCAGCTCGTCGACCCGCGCCGCGCACGCGTCCAGCGATCGCCCGTCGACCAGCAGCGGCAAGGCGATGTTCTCGCGCGCCGTCAACGTCGGCAGCAGGTTGTATTCCTGGAACACGACACCCAGCCGCCGCCGCCGGAAGATCGTCCGCGCCCGGTCCGACATGGCCGACAGATCATGACCTTCGACCCGCAGCACGCCCGACGTGGCCGGCGTCAGTCCGCCGATCACGTGCAGCAGCGTGCTCTTGCCCGACCCGCTGGCACCCATAATGGCGACGAAACGGCCCGCGGGCACCTCGAGGTGCACGCCATCCAGGGCCGTCACCGGCTGCCCCGACGTGTCGTACACCTTTCGCAGGTCAAGCGCCGCCACGACCGCGTCGGTCGTCGAGGACGGCGCGCCTACATCCTCTGCCACACTCATGCCGGGCAGTGTAGACCGGCGCCGGAGCCGCCACAATGTAGCCGCTGCGTAGCAACTTGTAGGGTGCGGCGGGCGCGGTGCGCCGCTCGGGCGCCACTGTGCCTGCCCGGCCACCGATCTGAAACGGTGCCCCGCTTGGGCTACCATCTTGTCCCGTCCGTGCCTATACTCACCTGCGCGGACCTGGCGGGGAGTGGACTGAGACATGGCATTCGGCATCATCTTCGATATGGACGGCGTGCTCGTGGACTCCGAGCGCGCCCATCACGAGAGTTGGCGCCGCCTCGCGCGGAAGCACGGCATCGACGTCTCCGCGGAGCGCTTCCGCGAGAGCTTCGGCCGGCCGAGCCGCGATATTATTCGCGCGATCTGGGGCGAGAGCGTCTCCGATGCCGGTGTCCAGCGCCTGGATGCGGAAAAGGAAGCGCTCTACCGCGAGCTGATCAGCCAGGCCGTGCCGCTCATGCCCGGCTGTCGCGAGCTGCTCGAACGGCTGCGAAAAGCGGGCTACCGACTGGCGGTGGCCACTTCGGGCCCGCCGGAGAACCTCGAACTGGTGCTGTCCGACGGGCTGATTGCGAACTACTTCGAGGCCGAGGTGCACGGCTTTGAGACCGCGGTCGGCAAGCCGGCACCCGATTGCTTCCTCCTCGCAGCGGAGCAGTTAGAGCTGTCGCCATCCAGTTGCGTGGTCGTCGAGGATGCTCCGGTCGGTGTGCAGGCCGCGCTCGCCGCCGGCATGAAGGTCATCGGGCTGGCCGGCACGCACCCGGCGGAGACCCTGCAAGCCGCCGGGGCGGCGTCCACGATCACCAGTCTGGACGAGCTCACGCTTGAGCTCGTCGCCCGGCTTTTTCAACCGTAGTCCCTCACTTGGGAAGCCGTACGGGGGGGCGCCACTGGCTCGGGGTGCGACTACAGCAGCCCGTGCTTGAGCAGCCGGTAACGCAGCCGGTCCCGGGACAGGTTCAGCAGCTTGGCCGCCTGGGTCTGGTTGTTGTTGGTGCGGGCCAGTGCTTGCCGGAGCAGATGGCTCTCCAGCCGGCGGAGCTTGTTGAAGTCGAACCCTTCCGGCGGAAGCTCCATGTTGTCGATGTCCCAGCTCCACGGCTGGCTCTCCGAGCGGCCGAGCACGATGTCCTCCCGCGTGATCCAGTTGTTCTTCGATAGGAGCACCGCGCGCTCGATGACGTTCCGCAGCTCGCGGACGTTGCCCGGCCAGCCGTAGCCCAGCAGCACCTCCCAAACGTCTTCCGCCAAGGTGACCGCCGGCTTCTTGAACTCCTGCGCGAAGCGGCCGACGAAGTGCTGCGTCAGCAGGCGGACATCGTCCCCGCGGGCCCGCAGCGGCGGCAGCGTGATCGTGACGACGTTCAGCCGGTACATGAGGTCGCGCCGGAACTGGCCCTGCTCGATCGCCTTGTCCAGATCGCGGTTGGTGGCCCCGATCACGCGCACGTCGACGGCGATCTCCTTGGTGCCGCCCACCCGCCGGAAGCGGCGCTCCTCCAGAAAGCGGAGCAGCTTCGCCTGCAACGCCGGCGGCATGTCGCCGACCTCGTCGAGGAACACCGTCCCGCCGTCCGCCATCTCGAACAGGCCCTTCTTCTGCAGTTTCGCGTCGGTAAAGGCCCCGCGTTCGTGGCCGAACAGCTCGCTCTCCAGCAACGACTCCGAGAGCGCCGTGCAGGTAATGTTGACGAACGGGTTCGTGGCGCGGTCGGAGTTGTGGTGGATGACGCGCGCGACGAGGTCCTTGCCGGTCCCCGTCTCGCCGCGCAGGAAGACCGTCGACACGCCCGTGCGGGCCACCTGCTTGATCGTATCGAACAGGCGCAGCATGCTCGGGTGCTGGCCGATGATCGCGCTGACGCCGTATTCCTCCTGCAAGTGCCGCCGCAGCTCGCGCACCTCGCGCCGCAGTTGCGTGGTCTCCAGGGCCTTGTCGACCGTCGCCAGCAGCTCCTCCATCTGGAACGGCTTCGTGACGTAGTTGAACGCGCCGAGCTTGATCGCCTCGACCGCGGTCTCGATCGTGCTGTAGGCGGTCATCATGATGACGACGACTTCCTGGTCGACCTGGCGAATGCCGTGCAGCACGTCCAGCCCCGTGATGTCCGGCAGCCTGTAATCCAGCAGGACCAGATCGAAGAGCCCCTCCTCGGTGGCATCCAGGGCGCTCTGCCCCGTCTCCGCCTCGACGACCTGATAGCCCCGCTCCTCGAACTTCTGCCGGAGCGACCAGCGGATCAGGGCCTCGTCCTCAACGATCAGCACGCGAATGCTCATCCAGCACTCCTGCGTCCGCGCGCGGCGGATGCTGCAACAGGTCCACGGCCACCTCGGTGCCGGCGCCCGGCTCGCTGGCGATCGCGATCTTGCCGCCGTGGGCCTCCACGATCTTACGGCAGATCGGCAGACCCAGTCCGGTGCCGCGCGCCTTGGTGGTGAAGAAGGGCTCAAACGTCCGCCGCAGAACATCCGCGCTCATGCCGCAGCCGCGATCCTGCACCACGATGCGCACGCCGCCGTCGCGGGCCGCGACCGACAGCCGCACCAGCCCGCCGGGGGCGGACGCCTGGGCCGCATTCAGCAGCAGATTCATGAGCAGTTGCTCGAGCTGGTGCTCGTCGGCGGCGATAGGCGGCAGGTCGCGCGGCAGGCTGTACTCGAAGCGGATACGCTCGAACTCCGGCTCCTTGCGAAGCAGGTCCAGCACGCGCTCGATCGCCCGCGGCAGATCGCACCATTGGTACTGCGGCGGCTTGGGCCGGGCAAAGACCAGCAGGTCCTTGACCGAGCGATCGAGACGGTTGATCTGCCGCAAGACCTCGCCGAGCACCGGCCAGTGCGGGTCCGTCTGCTTGAGATTGGCTCGGATCACCTGGATGGCCCCGCTGATGCCCGCCAGCGGGTTCTTGATCTCGTGGGCCAGCGAGGCCGCCAACTGGCCGATCTGTGCCAACTGCTCCGCCTCGCGCAGCCGGGCCCACATCGCGTCGCGCTCGACCTGCCGCACCTGCGCCGTGTAGCTCTCCCGGTAGCTCTCCAGCATCAGTCCGGTCTCGATGGTGAGCAGCTTGTGCAGCGCGGCCAGCTTGGCCTCTTGGTCGCACCCCGGCAGGCCCGCAATAATGGCGCGCAATTCCTGCCAGATGACCTCCATCGCCGCGAACATGTAATGCTGCGGCAGCCCGACACGCACGTGGGTACGGCCGACCTGGGCGCGCTCCCGGCAATACTCCGCATCGTACCGCCCGCTGAACAGCCCGCGCAGCCACTCCGACAGCTTCCGCCGCAGCGCTTCCGCCTGCGCCGGCCCCCCGCTCAGCACCGCGCGCGTTTCGGGGTGTGCGTTCACTTCCTGGTAGAAGCGGGCAACGACGCGCGGAAGCTGGGGCACAACGAGATCGGCAAGCGCAGCCAGGTTGGCCGCGTCGGCCTCGCCGAAGCCGAGGTACTGCTTCATTTCCTCAAACGCGCCCAGCGACATCCGTATCATTCTAACCCCCTGACCGCAGCGGCGCCACTCACCCCCTCGTTCCGTCACCCGCATCACACTTCACGACCCGCGCGGCCCGCCCGGACCGATCCGGTCCCAGGCATTTGCTGCCCCCGCCGTCGCGAAGCAACCCGTGCGGGAACTGCCGCATGCGTGCGGTTTTTCGCACAAGCGTTTGCTCCACGGAGTCGAAGCGCCTCCATTGCGCCCGCAGGCGGTTTGCCCGCCGCCAGGTATCCGCGGAACTGGCTCCGCGCCGCCGGGCCTTCGCGGTAGCGCGGCGTGGGTCTCTCGTGGTGCCCGTCCCCCTGTTCAACGGACTGTCAGGCGGCTCGTCAAGCGGCAGGCAGACCGCGTCGGGCCGCGGTGTGGCACGCCGTGTGCTTATCTAGCCGTTTCGGAGATACGCTGTGGACCCTGCCCACGTACGCACGCCGACGCCGTTGGACGGCAACGAGCCGCCGACGTATGGACATGTCCTGGTGGTCGAGCCCGATCACCTGACGTTGTGGTCCGTCGCAACCTACCTGCAACACTGGTTCACGGTCGACTCGACCAACTGCGCCGTCGAGGCCCAGAAGCTGCTGCGCGACCACGTGGTCGCCGCCGTCATCGTCTCCGACCAGCTCCCCGGTCAGACGGCCGATTCGCTGATCCGCCTGGCCCAAAGCCGTAACCCGCAAGTCCGAAGCGTGCTGTTGGCGACGGGCACGGGTGAGCCGCACGGCAGCACCCTGTGCAGCACGCGCATCGAGAAACCGTTCGAGCTCGCCGCGCTGGCCCGTCTCCTGGGCGTTCGCGTCCAACCTGGCGGACCTTGACGGCCGGAAAAGCCCCCCACCCGCTCGCGAACGGGGGCTCGAACGAGTGCTGCGCAGCTACTCCGAGCGGACGCAAGCGGGATCGGTGTAGCGCGGTCCGTTGTAGCGCGCGGCCGTGAACGGGCGCCCGAACTCCTGCACCCAGTAGAAACCGTAATTGCCCCCCACCCGCGTCCCCACGCCAAGCTCGGTGAACGCCGGGTTGAAGATGTTCTCCCGGTGGCAGGGACTTCCCAGCCAGTCGGACATAGCCTGCGCGGGGGAGCGCTGGCCGGCGGCCAGGTTCTCGCCAACGATCCAGTAGTCGTAGCCGACCGCCGCGGCGCGGTCAGCCAGCGTGCCGCCGGTCACGGTGTTCACGTGCCCGAAGTACCCATAGTGAATCAGTTCGCACGCGTACTCCGTCGCGAGCTCTTCCAGCGTTTGACTGTAGGTCACCGGATCCAGTCCCTGGGCCTGTCGGGCCTGGTTCACCAGGCGCAGGATCTCGGAGCGCCAGAATACACCCTCCGCCGGCTCCTCGCAGCCGGGGAAGCGCACCGTCAGTGCGTCGGGGCCCGAGGTGGCCCCGGTGGTATCACCGCCCACGA
Source organism: Phycisphaerales bacterium (assembly GCA_022839625.1). Classification (GTDB taxonomy): domain Bacteria; phylum Planctomycetota; class Phycisphaerae; order UBA1845; family Fen-1342; genus JALHJL01. Next base: position 57,072 of record JALHJL010000008.1, on the reverse strand, counting down.
CCACCGGAGTCGTACCGGGCTCGTTCGTCGTCGGGTCAGCGGCGCCCGCATCATTCGGATCCGACGCCGGAGCCGCCGGGCCGACCGTCGCCCCCCCGCCGCTGCTATCCTCCCCGCCCGTAATGCCGGACCACGGCGGCCGCGCAGTGCCGCTGTCGACCAGTTGCGGGCAGCCGGTCAGGAGCGTCAGGGCGCTCGCCGCGAGCAGGCCGGTCGCCGCCCGTTTCCAGGCCATGAACACGCCTCCACAGCGTCCCAACCGACCCCGGGACGGCCCCGGGGATCGCGGGATCATTATAGCATAGGCCCGCGGACTCTTGATACGACTCCTTGATGAGCCCATACTTTGCATCGGTCAGATATTATCCGGCGCCCTGTTAAGGAGCCCCGCATGCGCAGCCTGCGTCCGATCACGCTGTTTGGGTGGGCAGCCCCCCTGATGTTGATGCAGCTTATCCCGACGAGCTGCGTAACCACGCCGGGGACCGGCGGCACGCCGATCTTCAACCTGCCCCCCACGGTGGTCGTGACCAGCGACGTGGACCGCGGGGTCGCCCCGCTCACGGTGTACTTCAGCTCGTCCGGCAGCACGGACGACGGCGTGATTATCCGACGCGACTGGGACTTCGGCGACGGGATCGGCGTCAGTCAGGAAATCTCGCCGACGTACACGTACGCCAACACGGGGGTGTACACCGTGCGGCTCACGCTGACGGACGATCTCGGCCTCAGCGCCTCGCGCTCCCTGTTGATCTACGTTACTCAGCAGCCGGTCGCCATCATCGACGTCGACCGCACGACGGCCGAGACGGCGCCGGCGGCGTTCAACTTCGACGGCTCGAAGTCGTTCGATCCCGACGCCAAGCCCGGGGAGACGCTCCTGTACCGCTGGGACTTCGGCGACGGCTCGCGCGAGCTGATCCCGGTGGTCACGCACACCTTCGCCACCGCGGGCACCTATCGAGTCCGCCTGACCGTTACCGACGCGGTGGGCGTAACCGGCTTTGCCGAGAAGATCATCGAGGTCGGCATTCCCAGGCCGACGATCACGTTCCGCTCGCCGCCCACGCAGGTCACGAACATCGTGTGTTCGCCCGATTCGCCGCTGTGGGTGCATGCGGTTTACGACCTGACGCCGGGCGTACCTCATACGATCCGCGCCGGCCTCGACGGCGACGAGGATATCTGCAACGCCCTCGTTGCGCTCTACGACCCCACCACCGGTGCGCAGCAGGGCACGCTGACCGACTGGACGAACGACCCCGACCTCCAACAAGGACCGATTCGCGCCGCGACGTTCTCCCCCGTACCGAACAGCGCGCGGCTGTTGGCGGGCGGCGACGACGGCGCGACCCGCCTGTACGACACCACGACCCGCACGCTGCTGCGCCGCTACTCGGGTTCCGGCGGCGTGGTCCGGTCACTGGCTTTCGCGCCCGACGGAGCGAGTTTCGTGGTTGGCTACAGCGACGGTGCGGTCGTGTTGCGGGAGACGGACAGCGACACGATCATCCGCCCGCTGCTGGGGCACGGCGGCGCGGTGGGCGCGCTGGCCTTCTCGTCCGACGGCAGCCAGATCATGGCCGGCGACGAGTCGGGCCTCGCGATTCTCTGGAACGTGGCGGACGGCACCGAGGCGCTGCGCTTCGATCACAACGGCGCCGCAGTAACATCCGTCGCGTTCTCGCCGACCGACCCGCAGCGCGTGGTTAGCGGGTGCGCCGATGGCACTGCGCGGCTTTGGAGCACGATCAACGGCCGGCTGACGGAGGAGTTCGCGCCGGTCTTCAGCAACGGGACGCTCGTGGCCGGGCATGCGGACGGCATCACCTCGGTCGCGTTTGCGCCCGACGGAACGCTGCTCGCCACCGGCAGCGCGGACAAGACGGCCAAGATCTGGGTGGTGGCGACCGGCAGCGAGCAACGAACCATCACGGGTCATACGGCCACCGTCACGAGTGTGGGATTCTCGCCGGACAACAAGCAGCTCCTCACCGGCAGCGAGGATCGCACGGCCATCCTGTGGGACCTGGCGACAGGCAATCGGATTCGCACGCTCCAGCCCTGCGCATCGACGATCACCGCGGTCGGCTTCTCCCCCGAGGGCCAGTCCGTGCAGCTCGCGGTCGCCGCCCGCAATGACATCCAGCTTGACTCGGACCCCGCCAGCGGCAACGACCTGAACCTGCTGCTGCCGACGGCCCTGCAACTCCGCAACGTGCCCACCGGCCAACAGGGACGCGAGTACTACTTCTGGATCGAGCTGAACACCGACCGCAGCGCCCCGGCCCGCACCTACTCGCACGCCCGGGTCAACGTCATCCCCGCCTTCACCGAGCAGGTTGGGGAGGACACTCCGATCATCCCGCTGCGCGACGGCGCGGCCAACGTCGTCATGCCGCCTTCCCGTCGGCGGCAGATCTTCGACCTGGGTCAGCTCGACGTCGGCGACCGCGTGTTCCTGAGCCTGCTCAGCCTGCCCGGCTACGGCGTGACGTACTCGCAGACCGGGCTCGACCCCCTGGGGGCAACGACCGCCAGCGGGCTGACCGTGCGGGGCATCTTCAGTGTGCTCATGCTGGATGCGCAAGACAGGATGTACGCCTGGTACGATGGCGGGCGCGTGCTGTTCTCGCCGAACTCCAAGCTCATTATCGGACACGGGAGTCCGGGCTACTACCTCGTGCTTGACGCCACCGGCGACAGCTTCGTCCCCAGCGTGAACGTGCGCGTCCAACGGCAGTACTCGGACAGCAGTGAACCTCGCCAGCAATACGTCCACCTGAACTTCGACGGGGCCCAGGGCATCGCGGTGGGCGGCACGTCGAAGTTCGACATCATCCCGTTCGCGCCACAGGGGAAAAACGCGGAGCAGATCAACACGATCCGCAGCGCGATCGTCACGCGCGTCACTGACATGTTGGCCGGCTACGATTTCATCGTCAGCGAAGATCCACCGGCCATCGATACGGAGCCGCGCCTCACGATCTACTTCGACGTCCGCGGACGGCTGTTGGCGGCTGAACCCCCGGACCGAAACAACGACGGCCAGCTCACCGTCGATGACCTCTACTTCTGGGGCCTGCCCGACTACATCGATCCGCGCAACAAGACCCTCAGCGGGCGGGCCGTCGTGGCGGCTCAGGACATCATCGACTACCCCGCGCACGCCGCGCTGGCAGACGGCCAGTTGGGCCTCGCGATCGGCAACTCGGCGCTGCATCAGATCGGCCTGATGGGTGGGCTGCGTCAGACCACGCAGCCGGTCGGCCTGGTGGACGACATCATGACCAGCGACCACACCCAGGTGGGCAACGCCGGCCTGGTCTTCACGACTGCGGACCTCGCCCCGCTGCCTGGGCTCGATCCGATCGGTGTGCAAGATGCCCCTCTGCTTCTAGCTGAGCTGTTCGGGACCCGATAGCTGGGCCGACGTACACGCGCGGACATCACCCCGCGCTCGGGCGGTCGGCCGCGCGGCAGCGGCGCCGGCCGCACGCAAGATTCCGGTTCCGAGGTGATTGATTCGGCTCCTCGCGGCGGTACAATGGGGGCTGTGTACGGGACTTAGCGAGCCGGTCCAACAATGCGGCAGGGGTCCCGGGCAGTTCCGGGCTTCGGCCGGGCGGGATAGGGCCATGGGCAAAGTCACGATCGAGGACATCAGCCGGTTTACGGGGCTTTCGCGCGGGACCGTGTCGCGTGCCCTGAACGACCGACCTGACATTAGCCAGCAGACAAAGGCACGCGTCCTGAACGCCTGCCAGCAGCTCAACTACGTGCCCAGTCACGCGGCGCGCTCCCTGGCCACCGGCCGCCGCTACGCGGTGGCGGTCCTGGTCGATGAGCTGCGCTGCGGGTACGCGAGCGCTTTTGTGCGCGGCGTGATCGCGCGGGCGCGCAGCGAGCGCTACGCGGTCAACATCTCCGAACTGGGGCACGAGCCCGAGCTGACCCTGGCACACCTGCAAACGCTGGTCAGCGAACGGGTCGACGCGCTGCTGCTGGCCACCCCGATTCCCCCCGACCTTGCGCACCGCCTGGCCGAGCTGATAGGCGACCGGCCAACGGTCTCCACCTCGGCTCTCAGTGGGATCGCGTGCGACGTTTTCGCGCCCGACCACGTGGAGTCCGGGCGACTGGCCGCTCGGCACCTCCTCCAGGGGATGTCCGACGGGCTCTTGTACGTCCACGAGACCGGGACGGAAGCCGCGGCGCAGAGGCAAACGGGGTTCCGGGAGGAGTGTGCGGCCGCGGGGTTGGACGCCGGGCTAGTCGTCGTGGAGGTGCCCCCGCCAGACGGCCGCAACGTCGACCGGCTGGCGGAAGTCCGGGGCCGGCTGGCCGGGGTGCGGGCAATCGCGGCCAGCGACGACTTCGTGGCGGTTGACGTGATGCTTATGTGTACCCAGGCCGGCCGGATACCCGGCCGGGACATCGCGATTATTGGCCAGGGCAACGAACTCATCGGCGAACGGGTGTGGCCCACGCTGACGACGACGGATGCCTGCGGAGAGGAAATCGGGCGCCGGGCGTTGGACGTCGCGTTGCAGCGGGTGGCGAAATCACGCCTGGACGTGCCCCAACATACGCTTGTGCCTCCGGTTCTGATTATCCGGGAGACGACGCGCTGCGTGGGATGACGCGGTCTTGCCGGCGGCCGCAGCTCCCGGTCCGTCGCCGCGGGGGGACAGGGGCGGCTTCAGAGAGGCGCCTTGACGCCGTCGCGCCCCATCGGATAGATTCCTCCGTCAGTTGTGGCATACGCGGGATGTTTACAAGCAACGCTGCACCCCGCAGCCCTGGCGCACCGGCGTGCCCCCGGTCCAGTGCGGCGCGGTGTATGTTTGTCCGGACCGATGACGCGCCCCCAAGGGTGGCAGACTGGCGCCGCTCGGCGGTCGCGCTGGCGCTGCGAATAGCACAGGAGTGGGCATCATGCAGGTCACCGTCACCGGGCGACACATGAGCGTCAGCGAGGCGCTGCGCAGTTATTGCGAGCAGAAGGCCGCCCGTCTGCCGCGCTTCCTGGACCGCATCCTGGCGATCGAAGTGGTCCTAGAAGGCAAGGACGGCCTTCATACGGCCGAGATGATTGTGCGCTCGGCCGGGGCCCAACCCTTCGTCGCCAGCGAACGCCACGAAGACGCGTACGCTGCCGTCGATCTCCTGGTCGACAAGATCGAAGAGCAGTTGCGGCGCTACAAGGAGCGTCGCCGCAACCGCAAGCACCCCCCGCGCGCCGCCGGCGAGGAGCCGCCCGCATAGACGTAACCGGCGTGTCGCCCGGAGCAGGAGTTTGGCATGAAGCTGCTCGACCTGATTGACCGCAATTCGATCATCGCCAACCTGAAGGCCACGGATCGCAACGGCGCCATTCGTGAGCTCGTGGAAGTGCTCGCACAGGCAAAGATGATCGAGGCGTCGGCGGTCGACGGCATCGTGCGCTCCATCGTCGCCCGGGAGCGGACGCGCGGCACGACGGGGTTTGGAAAGGGCGTGGCGGTACCGCACGTGAAGGTCGAGGACCTGCCGCGCGTGGTGGCCGCGGTCGGGCGCAGCGCCCACGGCGTCGATTTCGGCTCCCTCGACGGCCAGCCGGTGTACAGCCTGTTCCTGATCGTGAGTCCCGCGGAGCAGCCGGAGGAACATCTGCGGGCCATGGACCTGATTTTCCGGCACCTGCAACAGGAGCAGTTTCGCAAGTTCCTGCGGCAAGCGGATGAGACGGCGAAGATCTATGACCTGCTGGCGGAAGCGGATGAGAAGGCTCCGGTCCCCTGACGACGCGCGGCAAAGGGCGCTGGACGTCGCCGGGACGGAGCGGTGCGGCGGTCCGGCGCGGGCGTGCGGCGGGACGTGGGCCCAGGCGGACCGGCCCGGTTGGTCGGCGGCAAGGTGTGCAGACGCGTACTGGTGCGGATGAACGAGCGTGGCGGTCGAACGAGAAGTCGTCATCCCGAACAAGGAAGGACTGCACTTTCGTCCCATCATGCAGTTCGTGGACATCGCGCAGCGCTTCCAGTCGGGTCTGACCGTGCATTGTGCCGACCGCGCGGCCGACGGCCGCAGTCCGATGGAAATGCTGATGCTGGTCGCCACCCACGGCGCGCGCGTGCGGATGGTGGCCAACGGCGCGGACGCGGAGCAACTGGTGGACGCGCTCGTCAACCTGGTCCAGTCCGGTTTCGGCGAAATGTAGCGAAGGACAACGGCATGACGCGGCCGCGCTGCGGCGCCGCCGCCAAACGCCGCGGAACCCGCGGCCCATGATCACCAAGAAAGGCATCAACGCCTCGCCCGGGGTGGCGATCGGCCCGGCGATCGTACTCGACACTGAAGAGTACCGGATCCCGCATCGGACGATCGACCCGGTCCAGGTGCCCGGCCAGATTCACAATCTGGACGCCGCCCTGGCCGCCTCACGCCAGGAAGTGAGCGAGCTGCGCGCCGCGGCGGCGCGCAAACTGGGCGACAAGACCGCCGTCATCTTCGCCTTCCACGAGCAGTTCATCTGCGATCCGAAGCTGCGCGACAGCGTCGTGGCGCTGATCGAGCGCCGGCACTACACGGCCGCCTACGCGTTCGGGCAGGTCCTGAACGAGCGCCAACGCCAGTTCCGCAACGTCGCCGACCCCTACCTGAAGGAACGCGTCCGCGACCTGTACGACATCGAGCGGCGCGTGCTCCGCCACATCCTCGGACGGGCCCGCGAGGACATGACCCGCCTGAGCGAACCGGTGATCATTGTCGCCAACGAGATCACTCCGTCGCAGGCCATCTCGTTCGATCGACGGCACATCCTCGCGTTCGCCATCAACGTCGGCGGACAGACGTCGCACACGGCGATTATCGCGCGCATGCTCGGCATCCCCGCCGTGCTCGCCTTGAGCGACATCACGGCCGACGTGGCCGGCGGCGAGACCCTCATCGTCGACGGCACCAACGGCATCGTCGTTGCCAGCCCGGACAGCGAAACGCTCGAGCGTTACCGGGCCCAGCAACGGGAATACCGGCGGCTGGAAGACCGACTGCGGCGGCTGCGCGACGAGCCGGCCGTGACCCGCGACGGCGTCCCGATCGAGCTGCTGGCAAACATCGAGGTGCCGGAGGAAACCCACGAGGCCTTCGAGTACGGCGCGGAAGGCATCGGCCTGTACCGCACGGAGCTGCTGTTTCTCTCCAGCGCGCGCATGCCGACCGAGGAGGAGCAGTACGAGGCCTTTCTGGAGGTGATGCGGGCCGCCGGTCCGCGGCCCGTGGTGATCCGTACCGTGGATCTCGGCGCGGACAAGCTCGCCCCGGCGATGGAAGCCCAGCGCGACCACAACCCCGCCCTCGGTCTGCGCTCGCTCCGCTACTGCCTGCTGCATCTGGACATGTTCCGGGTGCACTTGCGCGCGATCCTGCGCGCCTCCACCGCGGGCGATCTCCGCATCATGTTCCCCATGATCACGACCGTCATGGAGCTGCGCCAGGCCAAGGCCACGCTCGCCGACGTCATGGAGGACCTCGACGAAGAAGGCATCCCCTTCCGCCGGGACATCCCCATCGGGATGATGGTCGAGACACCCGCGGCGGCCCTGCTCGCCGCGGCCTTCGTGCGCGAGGCCGTCTTTCTGAGCATCGGCACCAACGACCTGACACAGTACACGCTCGCCGTGGACCGCGGCAACGAACGCGTCGCGCACCTGTTTTCTTCGCACAATCCCGCGGTCCTCAAGCTCGTCCACGAGGTGGTGCGCGCCACCCGCGGCCGCAAGGTGCAGGTCAACCTGTGCGGCGAGATGGCGGGCGCGCCGATTTACTGCCCGCTGCTGCTGGGACTGGGGCTGCGGCGGCTGTCCATGGCCCCCAAGGACATTCCGAGCATCAAGCGCATCGTGCGCGCCACGACCATCGAGCGGTGCCAGATGATCGCCCGCAAGGTCAGCCGCTTTGACTCCGACCGCCAGGTGCTGAACTTCCTGCGCGGCGAGGCGCGGGCCATTGAGCCGGAGGAAGACCTCTGATGGCCGCGCAGCCCGAGTCGTCTCCGCTCACCGGACGCCCGGACTCCGGCCCGCCGGCGCGCTGGCGCGTCGCCCTACACCTGGCCGTGGCTGGCGACGTGCGTTTCCTGTCTCATCACGACGAGCTGCGCATGTTGGAGCGCGCCTTCGTTCGGGCCCGCTGGCCGCTCGCGTACACCGGCGGCTTCAATCCGCGGCCGCGCCTCGTGCTGCCGCTGCCGCGCAGCGTCGGCATGGCGGCCGATTGCCACCTGGTGCTCGTCGACCTCGTGGAACCGCGTCCGAGCGAGGAGCTGACCGCCAGCCTGACCCCCCAACTGCCGGCCGGCTACCGGCTCCTGGGCCTGCTCGCGCCCGCCCCGGCCCGCGTCCCACACCCCCGGACGATTCACTGCGAGGTGGAGGTGGACGCGGCGGATGCCGAGCGGCTCCCGGCCCGTATCGAGGAACTTTTCGCGCGCGACACGCTCGTCGTACAGCGCGGCTACGGACCGGGCCGGGCCTCGCGCGCCATCGACATCCGACCGTACCTGGAGAGAATTCAACTCACGGGCCGTCGCCTTGGGCTGCGGTTGCGTTACCGTGACCAGCGCACCGCCCGGCCCTCTGAGATCATCAACGAACTGGGGTTGGCCGCCGACGCATACAACCATCGCGTTCGGCGGGCAGCCGTCCAATGGGATACCGAGCTCTGCGGGCCCGAAACCGGCCCCCTCGCTCGCGAAAGGAAATGCTGCTTTGACTACCAAGAAGACGACCCGAAAGAAGACCGGCGCGGCGCCTAAGACGACCGCCCCAAAGAGAAAATCCACTCGGCGGGAACCGCGCAAGCCTGCGGCGGAGGCTCGTACACCTGTTGACGGCCCCCCGACAGAGACCACTGCCTCGGCCGCTGTCGCGACCAAAGCGAAACGCGAACGCCATCCCGCGCCACCGAAACGAGCAGGGCGCGCGCGCGGAGCCGAGCCCTCGGCGAAGTCCACCAAACGCTCCGTCACGCCGGCGGCTCCGCAAGCCGAGGTGTTGGCGACGGACGACGAGGTCGTAATTCGTTTTCCGCCGGTGGCACCTCCCCCGTTTGCCGGCCTGACACCGCCCGTGGCCCGCGAGATGCCGGCGAAGCCGCCCGTGGCCCGCGACTCGGCGGCGAAGCCGCCGGTGGCCCGGGAGTCGGCGGCGAAACCACCTGCGCATCCAGCGCCTCAGCCGGTACCACGCAGGGAATCGCGCGCTGTGCTGACGGAGGAGGCCCCGGTCCGCGCTGCACCGCCGGCGGACGTCGCTCCGCCGCCCGCCGCCCTGCGGGAGCCCCCCTTCGGCGCACCCGGCGGTGACCGCTCGCTTACTCGCAGCCAGCGCCGCCGCATGCGCCGCAAGCGCCGCCTGGCCCAAGACGGTTCACTCCCTTCACCCACGCCGGACGGCGTTGCACCGGCGGCCCCCGAGGCGCCGTCGCCTGCGACGACCAATCGCCGTTCCGCAAAGCTGACGGAACCGCCCGTGTCGCCCGAGAACGGCTTCGATGCCCTCGCCGCGGAGCCACCCGACGTCGAGGAAGCGCCTTCCTGGCTCGAAGACTCGGCGGTGGTCAAGGCCGAAATGGAGGACGCGGATACCGGCGAGCCAGAGATCATCGAGCCCCCGCTTGAGGAACCGGCACAGATGATGACGGCCGAGCCCGCCTCCGCCGCCCCTGAGGAAGAGGATGTGGACGAAGCCGCGCCGGCCAAGGATCTCGCCCGGCGCCGACGGCGGCGCGGGCGGCGTTCCGCCCGGCACGAAGCGGTTGAGGTGGGTGCCGCCGCCCCTGCCTCCCAGCCCGCGGCCGCGGTGACCGCGCGACGCGAGATGATCATCAACACGGTCCAGCGCGAGGAGTGCCGCATCGCCATTCTGGAGGATGGGCGGCTGGAGGAAATCTACCTGGAGCGCGCGACGGCGGAGAACCACGTTGGCAACATCTACAAGGGCGTGGTCACCAACGTCGAGCCCAGCATTCAGGCGGCGTTCATCGACTTCGGGCAAGGCAAGAACGGCTTTCTGCACATCTCGGACCTGCATCCCCAATATTTCCCCGATGGGGGAGGGCAGACGGAAAACGTCGGCCGGAAGATGCCGCGTCGCAGCCGCCCCCCGATCCAACGCTGCCTGCGCCGCGGTCAGGAGGTCCTGGTGCAGGTTACGAAGGAAGGGATCGGCACCAAGGGGCCGACACTGTCCACGTACCTCAGCATTCCGGGCCGCTTTCTCGTCATGATGCCCGGCATGCGCCGGCTCGGAGTGTCGCGGCGCATCGAGGACGACGGCGCCCGCGACAAGCTGCGCGACCTGCTCGCCGAGCTCGACTTGCCCGAGGGCATGGGCTTCATCGCCCGCACGGCCGCGATCGACCGCAGCCAGCGCGAGCTGCAGAACGACCTGTCCTACCTGACGCGGCTCTGGAAGGCGGTCGAGAAGCGCATCGAGCACGAACCCGCGCCCGCGGAGCTGTACCGCGAGTCCGACCTGGTGATCCGCACGATCCGCGACGTCTTCACGAACGACATCGCGCGCATCATCGTGGACGATCCCGACGTCCTGGTCCGCGCCCGCGAGTTCCTCTCCATCTTCAGCCCCCGCTCCCAGGACATCGTCACCCTCTATGGCGACCCCGAACCGATCTTCCATAAGCACAAGATCGAGGCCGAGCTCGAGCGGCTGCATTCGCGCTACGTGCCGCTCAAGTCCGGCGGGTCGCTGGTCATCGACCAGACGGAGGCCATGGTCGCCATCGACGTCAACAGCGGCCGGTTCCGCACCGAGGACGACGCCGAGGCCACCGCTTACAAGATCAACTGCGAGGCGGCCGACGAGATTCCGCGCCAGCTCCGGCTGCGCGACCTGGGCGGCGTCATCGTCTGCGACTTCATCGACATGCGCATGGAGTCGCACCGCCGCGACATCGAACGCCGCCTGATCGAGAACCTCAAGAAGCACAAGGAGCGGGCCAAGGTGCTGCGGACCAGCGCCTTCGGGCTGATCGAGATGACCCGTCAGCGCCAGCGCGCCAGCCTGACCCGCAGCGTCTACCGCGATTGCCGCCACTGCCGCGGCACCGGCCTGGTCAAGACCGTGGAATCGGTCACGCTGGACGTGATGCGGCTCATCCAGTTGGCCGTCACGCGCGAGCACATCCGCATGGTCGAGGTGGCCGTGTCGCCCGAGGTCTCCTACTTGCTGCAGAACCGCAAGCGGTCCTTGATCCACGAGCTGGAATCGAAACACCGGCGGATCGTCTCCATCCGCCCCGATCCGAATTTCAGCCTCGACCAGGTGGAGCTGACCTGCACGGACGCACGCGGCCGCGTCGTGCCGAATGCGTAGCGCGGGCGGCGCCGCCCGGGCGGCGATCATGAGGAACTGACTGGCCGGCTGCGGCGGCCGCGCGATCCGAACCGTGACCGTCAGGGAGCGGTGACGCCAGGCGCCCGGTCCGAACCGCGACCCTCAGGGAGCGGCCGGGTGCGGGCCCGCCAGCCGCGTCGTGGACAGACAAGCAGGAGTATCCAATGGACTCCCGACACCTCGGCGATGCGTTGCCCCGGCTCGTCAGCCGTATTGTGGAGAGCTACTTCTCTGATGCGCGCACGCGGCACATCGATCGGGAATACCTTCCTTCCCGTGAGGTCATCATCGAGGTCTGCGACATGCTGCTGGAGCTGACCTACCCCGGCTACATCGGCCGCAAGGGTCTCACCCGGCACAATATCGCCTTTCACGTCGGCGAGCTGCTGCCCCGGCTCTGGGACCACTTGACCAACCAGATCACGCAGTGCCTGTGCCACGAAGAGGAGGCCGTGGGGCCGGCCGACAACCCCAGCCGCGCCGTCTGCCGCGATCGCGCCGCCGACCTGGCCAGCCGCTTCGTCGAACGCATCCCCGACGTGCGCGCCCTGCTCGCCGAAGACGTGCAGGCCGCCTACGACGGCGACCCGGCCGCGAGCAGCACGTCGGAGGTGATCCTCGCGTATCCGGCCATTCTGGCCATCACGATCTACCGGTACGCCCACGAGCTGTACCAGATGGACGTACCGCTGATGCCGCGCATCATGACCGAGCACGCCCACTACCTGACCGGCATCGACATTCACCCCGGCGCCCGCATCGGCCGCTACTTCTTCATCGACCACGGCACGGGCGTCGTCGTCGGCGAGACCACGGACATCGGCGAGCACGTCAAGCTCTACCAGGGTGTCACGCTCGGGGCCCTGTCCTTCCCCAAGGACGAGCGCGGCCGGCTGATCCGCGGGCACAAGCGGCACCCGACCGTCTGCGACAACGTTACGATCTACGCCAACGCGATCGTGCTGGGCGGCGAGACCACGCTCGGGGCCGGTTCGGTCATCGGCGGCTCGGTGTTCCTGACCCGCAGCGTCGATCCCGGCCACCAGGTCGCGATCACGCCGCCGGTGCTGAAAGTCCGCCCGCCGCCGGGGACGATCCCAAGCCCGGACCACTTCCTGGCCAGCGACATATAGGGTACCTGCCAGCGCGGCTCCCTCTCAGAACATCCAAGGCACGGTGCGCGATTCGGTAGCGGGCGTCAGAACGCGAAGCGGGCACCCCCAGTCGCCACAAGGGCCAGCGCGAGCAACGTCGCCAACGTGATCCCACGGAGAATCGTCGTCCTCCAATTCGCAAACTGCCTCGCGTGCTTCGCCGTGCGCCTCTCCGAGAAGGCCGATTCGCAGACTTTCAGAAAGACCGGCGCCGCGCCGAGCGAGTGATGTGCGCAGTGCGGCGTGCCCCGGCCGCGCGATTCCGCAGTCGGCCTGGGGTTTGAATGATGGGCGCGCCGGGCGCGCCGCCCGTTAGCGCAGCCGGAAGCGACGACGTCAGGTTCCATTCGTTCGCGAGTGGCTTGGCGCTGGCGCGCACGTGCCTTCGCGTACTCGTCCTCGCGGACAGGTGGGGCGGCGTGCGCGGCTTCTTGCATACCACGGCGCCACGTTGCTCCGCGGACACCGGCTACGCGCGAACGCGCGCCGGGCGGATGGCGGCGTTAGAATGGTCGGCATGATCACCAGCACGCACTCGACGCTCCTGGAGGGCCTCCGCGGCGGCGGCAACCCGCTTGCGTGGCAGGAGCTTTTCCGGCTTTACGCGCCGCCTCTCATGGCCTTTGCCAAGCGACTGGGTCTGTGCGACGCCGACGCCGGCGACGTCGTGCAGGAGACGCTCATCGCGGTGTACAGGACCTTCCGTGACCTGCCCCAGCCGTTTGACCGCTCGAAGGGCCGCTTCAAGGCGTGGCTGCGCGGGATCGCCCAGCACAAAGTGCGCGACGTGCAGCGCCGACGGGCCCGGCAGGACCGTGCCGCCGGTCGGCAGACCATCGAGCAGTTGGACGAACACGTCAGCCCGCCTGAGATCGAGGCGGCCTTTGAAACCGAGTGGCAGCGCGGCCTTCTGGCCCACGCCCTCGAGCAGGTCGCCCGCGAGACCGACCCGGCCGTGTACCAGGCGTTCGAGTTGTACACGCTGCACGGCCAGTCGCCGGACAAGGTCGCCAGGCTGCTCGGCACGACGCGCAACGCGGTGTACATCAGCAAGACGCGGGTCCTGAAGCGGCTGCGCGCTGTGCTCGCGGAACTCGCCGCGGCGGAGGATTGAGGAACGTGGCGCCGGACCTCCGTGTCCGCCGGTCACGGCCGGCGCCTCGCCGGCCGAGCGGACCAGTAGATCGGAGCCCGGAGCGCAGGCGACGGGCCAGTCTGAACGCGGGAACCGGTTCCCGCCCAAGTAGGTGCGAGAAGGGATTCTCGCACCAGCAGATTTCCGCCCAAGTAGGTGCGAGAAGGGATTCTCGCACCAGCAGATTTCCGCCCAAGTAGGTGCGAGAAGGGATTCTCGCACCAGCGGCGGGTAGGTGCGAGAGAGGATTCTCGCACCGGCGGATTTCCGCCCAAGCCGGCGCCTCGCCGGCCGAGGTAGCGTCGGCCCCCAGTGGCCGACGTAGAAGATCGTAGAGACCGCCCTGCTCACGGGCAGTGGCACTCTCGTGCCGGAAGCGTGAGCGAGGGTCACAGCATGGCAGAATGCCTGGACGAAAAGACGCTCATCGCCATCGCCAAGGGTGAACTTCCGGCGGACGCCACGGCCGCCGCCGAGCGCCACCTCGAAGAGTGCGGCCGGTGCGCGAAGGCCCTGGCGGCCCTGGATGTGGACGACGACCTGCTCGAACAGGTCCGCGATCTCGAGCGAGCACGTGCCGACCGCGCGCTGACGGCAGGTCTTCTGCATCAGATCGAGCAACGCACCACATCGACGCTGTTTGGCCCGCATCACGCGGCCCCGCCGGATTGAACCCGGGCGTCACAATGGCTATCCTGAACTTGCGGGTTCGGTCCTCGGGATCAGGCCGGCGCGCAAGAAGAGGGCCAGGCTTTGGACACAACGGTGACTCACGTCACCGGCCCGGGACCCGAAAGGGGGCCCGGCGGGCGGCGCGACCCCGGCGACATGCCCAACTACGAGCTGCTGGCGTTCATCAATGGCGGGGGCTTCGGCGACGTGTGGCTGGCCCGCGAACGCGTCACGGGCGTCCGGCGCGCGGTCAAGGTGCTGTACAAGTGCGACGCGAGCCGCGCGGCCCGCGAGATCGAAGGTGTCCGCCGTTACCAGCGCTGCACTCACAACCATCCACACCTGCTCCAGATTCTCACGGTCGGCGAGACTGAGCGGTGTTTCTACTACGTGATGGAGGCTGCGGATGATGCTGGCCAGGGCACAGGGGGCGAGATGGGACTCTCGCACCGGCAACAGCGGCTCCCCGCAGCGTCGGACCAGAGCTCGTCGCAGCGAGTCGCCTGTGGCGACCTCCTCGCCGTGGCGGGTGCCCGACGTGTTTGGGACGCCCAACCGCCCATGCCGGACACAGAGGTCCGGCGCTACAGCGCGGACGGGGCCGCCTATGTGCCGACCACGCTCCGCACGCTCATGCAAGCACGCGGGCGCATGAATGGCCGCAGCGCTCTCGATTTTCTGCGAAAGCTCACCAGCGCCGTCGCGCGCCTGCACGAACAGAGCCTGGCACATCACGATCTCAAACCGGAGAACATCCTCATCGTGGACGGCGACCCGAAGATCGCCGACGTGGGCCTCGTGGCCCCGCACGAGCAGCCGCCGCAACACGCCGGCACGCCGCTCTACATGACGCCCCAGGGCCAGGCGGACGATCTATACGCGCTTGGCAAGGTGTTGTACGAACTCATCTCGGGCCGGCCGGCGACGGATTTCCCCCGGTTGCCCGCGGAACTCGTGCAGCAGGCGACGCCCGAACTGGCGGCCGCCGTGCAGATCGCCAACCGCGCGTGCCACAGTCAGCCCGCCAGGCGCTTCGCTTCGGTCCTGGAACTACAGCGGGCGCTGGCAACCGCTCTCCGGCGCCAGCGCAGCGTCCGGGCCCACTGGCGGCGGCTGTCAGGACGAGGCAAGCTGCTGGCTGGCACTCTCGTGGTAGCGGGCGCCTGTGCGGCAGCGTTGCTCGCCGACGCGATCCACGCACGGGTCGTGCCCCGCGTCCGCTACGAGCGCGAGCTACCCTTGTCGGTGGACAAGTGGTCACTGGTATCCGAGCCAGGCCCTGTTCCCGGAGAGCAGCATTACCCCTACGTGCGGCTGGACGAGACGCCGCTCGAGGCTCCAGGGGTACACGCGTACTCGCTCGAAAGGCCGGTGGAGAACTTCCTGTTGGAAGCCCACTTCCGGTCCCCGCGTCCGTGGGGCAGTTGCAGAATCGCGCTGGCCGCCACCCGAAACGGCAGCGCAGGCGTGACGGCCTACCTCTGCGGTCAACCGAATGGTTTGGGACTGCGCGTTGAACTCGAGTGCGAGGGCCTGCCGCGCGATGGCACGAGCGAAATCTGGGGCCATCCCCAACCTGGCATTGAGTACATCCTCCGCCTGGCACGCGTGGGGGACCGCGCGGTGCTGGCGCTTTGGCCGCTCGCGCGCGACTCCCGGGCGCCACTGGAAGTTGCCAAAACGTTGCCAGCGGGACAGTCGCCGGTGCGCCACGTAATCCTGGATGCGAGGTCCGCGGATCCGCTTGCCGAGCTTGGCTTTCGCAGGCTGACGGTCAGGGACTGCTCGATCCCGCTGGATCGCGTTGACCGCTGGCTGCCGGACGCGGTCTTGTGCGGGGTTCAGCCGGCCTGGGTGCCCGCCCTACCCGCCTCTGACGACCCGCCACGGGGCAATCTGCTCGCCGGCGAGCTGCACCCGTACGAATCGGACGCCTGGACGTCGATCGGAAACTGGGCCTGGTGGGAGAGGGCGGCCCCTGGTGCCACCACGAAACGGGTCTATTGTACGCCGTGTTCGCGCGAGCAGCGCGCCGCGTTGAAGTCGCGCCCCTCGGCGCCGTTATACGGTTGGCAGCTCCTTCGTTTCGACCGGGCGCAATACGGCGATTTCGAAGCGACGCTGCGAGTCAAGCTGGCGACCGCGGCAGACGGCACGACGACGGCTGACACCGCGCTTGTTTCGTTGTCCGAGGATGCCCAGGTGGGGCTGGCATTCCGGCTTCAGGACACTCCGCGTCCCGGTAGTGCCTGGGGCGGCGGATACCTCGCGATCGCAACACTGTCGCCTGACGAGAGCTCCCCGGGGCGTGTTTTCCTGTCCGCCCACGATGGATGCTGGCTCGAGCCGACCCACGAGTGTGCGGTGGCTCCTCCTGAGCAGCGCCCGGCGATCTCGGCCCGTGTGCCCCCGGTCGATCGTGCTCTCTTCTTCGCGCCGGAGGGGTTCACCCTCACCGTGCGCGCCGTTGGCCCGCACTTCACAATGGCCCTGAACGGGCAACAGGTCCTGGAAGCCGACGACCCCGGCGGGTTCGCCAGCGGGCGGATTGCGCTCTTCGCAAGTCGCTTGATCGCAACGTTCGACTCGCTGGAAATCGTGCCCCTGGACTGACCAGCAGCTTCGTGCCGGGCGACGCGCGCGCCCGGCCTCCCGGCCAAGACTCCAATCAGTGCGGGCCGGGCTGCCCAATCCAAACGGATTCTTCACGATACGTTTGCACGCCAGGAGCATAGAATCTGTGCTGCTGGCGGCCCGCGCCGCTCGCCAGCCGCCTTACCCCGGAGTGCACTGCATGAGTCCTCACCCCCCCTTCACTCGCCGAGAACTGCTGAAACTCGGAGTCGCCGGCGGCCTTGCCCTCGCCGGGCCGGCCTCCCCCGCGCGCGCGGCCGAACAGCCCGCACGGCGGTCTGCCGCACCCAAGCCAAAGAACATCATCTTCATGGTGTCCGACGGCATGAGCCTGGCTGTACCCTCGCTGGCCGAGCCGTTTTCGGAGCTCGTCCGCGGGCGCGGCACACGCTGGTACGCGCTGCTCCAGGACCCCGACGCGGTCGTCGGGTTCTTCGAAACGCACGCGCTGAACTCGTTGGTGACCGACTCCGCCGCCGCCAGTACGGCCTGGGCCAGCGGCACGCGCGTCTTCAACGGGGCCCTCAATGTTCTGCCGGACGGCCGCGAGCTGGTCCCACTCGCCCGGCTCGTGTACGAAACGGGGCGGCGCGTCGGCCTGGTCACCACAACGACCATCACTCACGCCACGCCGGCGGGTTTCGCGGCCGTGCAGCCGAAGCGTGACGATGAACCCCTCATCGCCCCGCAGTACCTCGACGTCGTGGACGTGCTGTTGGGCGGGGGCCGCAAGTTCTTCGATCCGGCTCAGCGGGCCGACGGCCGCGACCTGGCCGCCGAGTACGTCGCCCGCGGCTACACGCCTTGGGAACATCGCGCGGACCTGTCGCGAGCACAGCCGCCGCCCAAGGTCCTTGGCCTCTTCGCCGACCGCCATCTCCCCTACTCGATCGATCAGCAGCGCGATGCGACGCTGGCACAGCGCGTCCCGACCCTGGCCGAAATGACGCGCGCGGCCCTCGCCCTTCTTGGGCCATCGGAGCGCGGCTTCCTTCTGCAAGTGGAAGGCGGGCGCGTCGACCACGCGGCCCATGCCAACGACGCCGCGGCCGTCCTTTGGGATCAACTCGCCTTCGACGACGCCATCGACGCGGCGCTGGCGTTCGCCGCACCGCGCGGCGACACGTTGGTCGTGGTAACCTCGGATCACGGCACCGCCAACCCCGGTCTGAGCGGAATGGGCGACGACTACCGGGACAGCACCGCGTGTTTCCGGCGGGTGGCGCGCGCGAAGGTCTCGTATCAGGCCGCGCTGCCGGAGCTGCGCGGCGCGGCGCGCGAGTCGAGTGTGGCGGGCGTCGCCGAAGTCGTCCGGCGGGCCTTCGGTGTTGACTTGGCCCGCGACGAGGTTGCGACGCTGCACGCCGCGCTGGTGGGGGACATGCCCGACGAGCCGAGCCACCCCCAGACTGGCGTCGTGGCCCTACTTGGTCGGCTGCTGGCCAACCACACGGGCATCGGCTGGATAGGGACTGCGCACACGCAGGACCTGGTGTTGCTTACCGCGGCCGGGCCGGGCGCCGACGTATTCGCCGGGCTGCTTCAAAACACCGATGCCTTCGAGCGGCTCACGGACTTGCTGGGGATTCGGCACCGCAATCCAAGGATGTCCATCCAGGAAGCGGAGCCGTACCTGGCGCTCGCCACGCCGGCGCCGCCGGATCACCGACCGCACTGGGCGTAAGCGGCCATCATTCGCGCCCCCCGGACGGTCACCCGCGCGCATTGACCGCGCAGGCACTTACGACCGCATCAGCCGGTTCGCAGTTGCCCGGTGAGCGCCGCGACGTTGTCCAGGCCGCGCGCGGTGACGTATTCCGCCAAGCCCGCGGCGATCTTTACGGGCAGCGTCGGATCGACAAAGAGGGCTGTGCCGACTGCAACCGCGGAAGCCCCCGCGAGGAAGAACTCGATCGCGTCGTTGGTGTTCTGAATCCCGCCCATGCCGATGATCGGCACGCGGGCGTCGCGGGCCACCTCGCGGTAGACGCGGTGGACGTTGTACAGGGCCAGCGGCTTGATCGCCGGCCCGCTCAGGCCGCCGGTCACGTTCCCCAGGTGCGGGCACCACGTGCGTACGTCGACGCTCAGGCCGACATAGGTGTTTATCAGGCTGAGGACTTCCGCGCCGCCGTCGATCGCCGCCCGTGCGAGGTCGGCGATGTTCGTCACGTTCGGCGAGAGCTTGACTACCAGCCGCGCGCGGCGAAGTGCCTGTCGCACTTCGGCGACGACCTGCCTGAGCAGGACCGGATCGGTGCCGAACATCAGTCCGTCGGCGACGTTCGGGCACGATACATTCAGCTCAATCGCCGCGACGCACGGGTGCTCATCCAGGGCCGCCGCGACCGCGACATAGTCGTCGGTGCTGTGGCCCGCAACGTTCACGAGCACGGTCGTCGGCATCGTGCGGAGGAACGGGACCTTCTCCGCCAGGAAGCGCTCGAGGCCGACATTCGCGAGGCCGATGGCGTTCAACAGCCCCGCCCGCACCTCGACGATGCGCTCGGGCGGGTTGCCGGTCCGCTCCTGCCGCGTGACGCTCTTGGTCGTGAAACCGCCGAGGCGCCGATAATCGAGCAGGCCCGCATACTCGGGTCCATAACCACAGGTCCCGGAAGCGGTCAGCACCGGCGTCCGCAACGGCAGTCCGGCCAAGTTCGTCACCAGCCGCGGATCGTCGGGCGCATCAGCCGTCAGGGCCATGTCAGCAGCATCACGCTGGCCCTGCGGCCTGTCAACGCGTCGGCCCGGCCAATCATGCCGGGCAATGCTCCGGCCGATGACATACCGGGGAAACGCGTGCGCTGCGCGCCGACAGGAGCGCGCCCGGTCGGCGAAGGTCGAATATGCGAGACGGTGGCATGGACGAGGTCGAGGCGCTCTACCAGTGGCTGGCCACCGAGCCCAGCCAGGAGGCCGACCGGATTCTCGCCGCCGCCCTGGAGCACGCCGAGCCGCCGTATTCGGACCGGATGGTGGCCACGCTGTTGCAGCGTCGCAGCGCACTGGCCTGGACGGGCCTGATTGCAAACTACGACCGTCTGGACGCTCCGACCCGGCAGACACTGGGGAGCGAGCCGGAGTGGGTGCGCGCCGGGGTTTCGGCGAGTATTCGCGGGGGGACACACCGGATGCGACAGAACGGCCTGACCGCCCTGCTGGATTACCCGAACCTGTCCCTGTCCTACCTGGCGGCTGACGCGCTGCGCGACACCGACCCTCCGACGCGCGCGCTGGCCGGCCGCGTCCTGCGGCGCGACGCCGATCGGGTTTGCACCGAGCGTGAGTCCGAGGAAGAGCGCGCCGATACGCCGCCGCGGCCCGTGGTCGCCGAACGCGCTGCGCTGGTCGCGGCGCTCCGCGAGGCGCTCCGCACGTACAAGTTTCACGAACAGGCAGAGGTGATCGAGGCGTGCCTCTGGTTTGCGCGCGATCTCGGCCCCACGCTGTGGGGCGTCGTGAGCGCCCGGCGCTCGCCCGTGGCCCGCGTCGTCGCGCAGAACCTGGCGGCCTGGGACGGACCACGGCTGGCGGGGTTTCTTATGCTGGCGCTCTCCCGGCCGGACTGGCGTGCCGCAGCGCGCGCACTGCTGAGCCGCTGGAGTACGCGCGCCCACCTCCTGGCCCTGCTGCGCAACTCGGACCTGCTCGGCGATGCGCGTGTTCGCCAGCAACTCATGCTCATGCGCCGACCCACCTGGCTCGGCGCGGTTGACCGGGGCCTCGCCGACCTTCCGGCCGGGATGCGGGCCCGGATGCCCCAATGGATTTCCTGCCTGGGGTTCACCGACGACGAGCGCGTGCGGTGGCTCAAACGGTGGGTGACCGCCCCCTGGCCCGACCTGCACTTCGCGGCTGTACGTGCGCTCGCGTCCATCGGCACGCCGCAGGCGGTGGCGATCCTGGGCGCAGTCGCCGCCCGGCCCGGTCCCATGCAGTATTTCGCCCAGTGCGTGGTCGCGGGCCGGCGCTTGCGGCGCTCGTCTAAGTCCCGGGTTTTCCCGGAGCAACTCACGGCACTCGGGCCCGACCAGCACCACACTCCTTGGTTGAGGTGATTCCGTGAGCGCGTCCTGGCTTGCGACCGCCATCCTCGCCCAGATGTACGAGCCGGAGAAGCTGGAGGCGCTCGGACGTGGATTCCTCAAGCAATCCGCCGAGACGACTCCGCTGGCCTGGCTGGCGGTCGTCGTCGCTGCGGTCGGTCTATTCATATTCTTCCGCCTGTGTCGGCAGCGGCCGGCAGAGGAAGTGGAACGGGTTACGCACCTGGCCGAGAGCGTACATGCGCTGGGCCTGCGTCCCGAGGTTCTTGACGACCTGCGCACGGTCGCCGGACGCGCCGCCATGACCCACCCGACGGCCATGCTGTTGTCGCCGGCGAACCTCGCCCGCGCCGCGCGCGCCGCCCAGGCCCGCACCGCCGATCCCGTCCTCCAGGAGCGGCTCGACCAACTGTCGCTGAAGCTGTTCGGTAAGCACCTGGCCGACTGCGACCCCACAACGCAGAAAAATGTATGATATAGGGGCCCGCCGGCCGGCTTCGCGTGATCCGGTCCGCGGACTCTCGGTTATCGGGCGTTGCTGCGGGAACCCTGCCCCCGCGCCCGCGTCTAATCCTCTGGCCAGATACCGTGCGGCAGAGCCCTGACGAAAGAAAGCTGAGCGACGCCGAGCTGGTTCGGCGAGCGCGGGACGGCACCGCGACCGCGTTCGCGGAGCTGGTGACGCGGTATCAAGACCGCGTGTTCAACACGTGCTTCCGCATGTGTCACAATCACGAGGACGCCCTCGACTTCGCACAAGCGGCGTTTGTCAAGGCATTTGAGAATCTCGCACGGTTTCGCGGCGGAGCAAGCTTCTACACGTGGTTGTTTCGGATCGTCGTCAACCTGGTGCTCTCTGGCCGCCGCGCGGCCCTCCGCCGGACAACGATCGCGCTGGACGGCGCCGGTGGTGGGGCCCGGCCGCTCGGCCGCTTGGCGGACCACCGCGAGCCGGGCGCGGCATCGGCGGGCGAAGCACGCGAGCTTCAGCAACGCGTCGCGTCGGCCCTGGAGCAGCTCGACGACGAGTTCCGGGCCGCGGTCGTCTTGAAGGACATCGAGGAAATGGACTACGCGGCCATCGCAGAGGTGCTGGGCGTTCCGGTGGGGACGGTGAAGAGCCGCATCCACCGCGGGCGGCTGATGCTGCGCGAGCTACTGCGCGCGGAAAGGGCCTACGTTGACCGCCGCTGAACGGGAAAGATTGCTGGCCGACCTCTCGGCGTACCTCGACGGCGAGTTGCCCGCGGTCCGAGTCCAGGAGGTCGAACGCGGGTTGGCGGACTCACCGGAAGCTCGGCAGTTGCTTGCCGAACTGCGGCAGGTGCGGGACCGCTTGCATGCGCTTCCGCGCCGGGCCGCGCCCGCCGAGTTGGCGACCGCCGTGCTTCGGCAGGCCGAATCCCGGCTCGCGGTTGCCCGGAGACAATCACCCTGGTCGCGACGCATTTTGCGTCTGGGGGCACCCTTGGCGGCGGCCGCCGCAGTGCTGCTGCTGGGCCTCCTCGTGCGGCAAAGCCTACACCGGGCGCCTCCGACCACCGTTCCGCTAGCGGCCGAGCGCGGCGCCGCGGCCCGCGACGACGCGGCACCACCAGTTCCGGCCGTCGGACTGCCGCTCGCCGCAAGCGAGGAGTTCGTTGCACGCGCTGCCCCGCCGGCCTCGGACGAACTGACGCGCGCGATGTACGCCGCCGGTGAGGTGGATGAGGAGTCGTCGGGCGCCGACGGCCCGTTGTTTGCGGTCGTCATCCAGACGCAGAACCAAGCCGAGTACGCGACGAATGCGGCCCTGTTGGCGAGTTGGTCGGCTCCGAAGGCGCCCGCCGCAGCCGGCAACGGCACCACGGTCGGCCGGGCGCGCGGTCCGTCGCCTGGCGCGGCAGGTCGAGCGGAGCGCGCCGCGAGCCCCGTGCCGACTGAGTACGACTTCGAATTGGAGCCCCCTGCCGCGGACGCGCTGCTCGCTGAACTTCTGGAGACCAACGCGCGGGACCGGGTGACCGTGAGCGCGGAGCATGGCGCCCCGCCCGGGCAAGTCTCCTACGAACTCGCGGAACTCACCGCTCCCGCGGGCCCCGAGTTCGCCGAGGCTCACGACCAGCCCGTCGACCGGCCTGAGCGCGAGCAACTGAGCGATAAGAGCAACGCCGCGTCTACGCATGGAAAGCCCGCGCGGGACGAGCCGGCCAAGCCCGAGCGGCTGAAGTATCTCAGCCTTTCACCAAAAGAGGGCCGCGACGCGGACGACCAGGGCGCCCGGCCTGCATCGCTGCCGCCCCCGTACAAGGGATTCCCATTCGGAGCCAGGGGGGTTCCCCCCGCCGCGCCCGTCGACGGCATGGCGACGCAGCCCGCCGCAGAGAAAGTCAGATTTCGCGTCCGGCTGCTGCCCCCAACCGCATCGGCGACCGCCCCTGCGACCGAAGCCGGCCGATGAGCTCGCCGGCCTGAACTGCCGCAACCGGCCACGGCGCCCCCCCGAGGCCGCGAGCTGCCACCCCTGTCAGTGTAGGTGGGACATGCCGCCGGCTCCGTCACGGCCCCCTTTGCGTGTCGCAGCCGTGGCTGACCCGCTGTGCACGCGGCGCGGACTGGCTACAATGCTCGCTTTGCCGCTCGGGCTAAGGAGTCCGACGCGGATTGTCCGTGTAGGTACGCAGCTCTGGCGGCCCGATGACCAGGACATACAAGATCGCTGATCGCAAGCTGGTCGAGGTGGAGGGCGATTCGTCCGTAGTCACGGTCTACGCCCAGCCGGAAGAGCGCGAGAGGCGCTACCTGATCGACGAGCTGAAGATCGACGAGCATACGTTCAACTCGGCCATTGACCCGGATGAGCTGTCGCGGCTGGAGTTCGAGCCGGAGCACGTCGCGATCATCTTCAAGCGGCCCAAGAACTACTCGGGTGCCGAGCAGTTCCTCTTCAAGGTGACTTCGGCCGGGGCGTTTCTCTTCAAGGACCGGCTGAACATCGTGATCCCGGAGGACGCGGCGCTGTTCGACGGGGCGCAGCTCACGCGGATCAACTCGCTGAACGACGTGATCCTGAAGCTGATCGCGCGGGCCGTCATCCACTTCCGCGAGCACCTGAAGGGCATCAGCATGGTCTCCGACGAATTGCAGAAGGAGATCAACACCGCCATGGAGAACAAGCACCTCATCAACATGTTCTCCCTGGAAAAGAGCCTGGTCTATTACGTGAATTCGATCAACTCGAACGGAGCGCTGCTGGAGCGGCTGAGAAACAACGCCGCCAAGCTCGGTTTCAGCACGGAGGAGCTGGAATTCCTCGACGACCTGATCATCGAGAACGCCCAGTGTCTGAAACAGGCGGAGATGTACTCCAACATTCTGGCCAGCCTGATGGACGCGCGGGCCTCGATCGTCGGCAACAACCTGAACGTGCTGATGAAGACGCTCAACCTGATCACGATCGGAATCATGGTGCCGACGTTCGTGGTCAGCGCCTTCTCCATGAACGTCGCCATTCCGTTTCAGCATCATGCGCACGCCTTCTGGATCGTCATGGTGCTGGCGGTCATTTCCGTGATTCTGTTCCTGTCCTATTGGCGCCGGCGCGGCGTGCGCTGACGCCCCGAGTCCCCAGCGCGGGAGAGAACGGTGGGTCGTGTGGCCCCCTGGTCAGGCGGGGCAAATTGGAGCGACACACCCCGGGACTTCTGTGAGCAGCTTCAGCCTCGGGGCACTTGAGGTGTCTCTTCAGCGAACCGCGCGGCATCCTGGAGTTCCGGCCGCCGCCTTCCAGCGCCGTTGGGCCGCCGTGTGAGCGGAATGCCGCGGGCCTCCCCGCCGACAGGCGCTCCGCGCGGCGCGGCCAGCGCAGCCCCTGCGGCACTGTTTGGTCTGGCTGTGGCTTCCGCGTATAATGCCCGGTTTGCATGGAGCGCGGACGAACCCCGCGCACCTCGCCAGACGATGACGCCGGCGGGGGACTTACTTGACGACCGGAGAACTGCATGAGCGCTCACGGGCTGATCGCGCCGCACGGCGGCAAACTTGTCAACCTCGTGGCCGAGCCGGCCCGGGCCGCGACGCTGAAAGAGCAGGCCGCCAAACTCGTGCGTGTCGCGCTGGGCGAGCGCGAACAATGCGACTTGGAACTGCTTTCCATCGGGGCACTCAGTCCGTTGACCGGCTTCATGGGCAGCGCGGAGTTCCATAGCGTTTGCGACCACATGAAGCTCCCGAACGGCCTGCCCTGGTCGGTGCCGATCCTCTGCCCGGTGGACGACGCCACGGCCCAGCGCGCTGCGGTCGGCCAGCCCGTCGCGCTCGTCGACGATCAGGATCGCCTGCTGGCCGTAATGACCGTCGCCGAGAAGCATCCCCACGACAAGCGCAAGGAGGCCGAGCAGGTCTTCCGGACCACGGACATCGCTCATCCCGGCGTGGCGGTCACGATGTCCCAGGGCGATACGTGCCTGGCCGGCCCGCTCGAGGTCATCGCGCCGCGGCACGACCCGCAATTCCCCGATTACCGCTTGACGCCGGCGCAGACGCGGGCGCTGTTTCACGAGCGCGGCTGGCAGACGGTGGTGGCGTTTCAGACGCGCAATCCGATTCATCGGGCCCATGAGTACATCACCAAGTGCGCGCTGGAGATCTGCGACGGCCTCCTCATCCATCCGTTGGTCGGGCAGACGCAGAAGGGCGACATTCCCGCCGACGTCCGCATGAAGTGCTACCACGTCCTGCTGGCCCACTACTACAACGCCAGGAACACGCTGATGTCGGTGCTGCCGGCGGCGATGCGTTACGCCGGCCCGCGCGAGGCCATCCTGCACGCGATCCTGCGCAAGAACTACGGCTGCACGCACTTCATCGTCGGCCGCGACCACGCCGGCGTGGGCAACTACTACGGCACCTACGATGCGCAGCGCATCTTCGACGAGGTCGATCCGGCGGCCCTCGGCATTACGCCGCTGAAGTTCGAGCACACCTTCTGGTGCCGGAAGTCCGGGGCGATGGCGAGCGACAAGACGACCAACAGCACCAAGGAAGAGCGCGTGTTCCTGTCCGGGACGGCGGTGCGCGACATGCTCGCCCGAGGCGAGCGACCGCCGGTCGAGTTTACGCGGCCGGAGATCGCTGATATCCTGATTGCGTCGATGCGGAAGAATCCATGATTCCTATCGCTCGGGAAGCAAATGCCCCCGTCACTCCCACGGCCGTCCCTGCGGAAATCTGCGATGCCATCCGGGCGGCCCATCAGATCGCACTCGTCAGCCACGTCACGCCGGATGCGGACGCGCTGGCCTCGTTGGGGGCGATGTGGCTGGCCTTGCCCGAGCTCGGCAAGCGGCCGCACCTGATCCTGCCCGAGGGCACGGTCTCGCGCAACCTGCAATACCTGGTGGGCTACGCCGGCCTGCGCGCCGCCCACAGCGCCGACGTGCAGGACTGCGATCTGATCGCCGCCCTCGACACGGCGAAGGAGCGGCGGCTCAATTCGGCCGAGCACCTGGTGGCCCTGACAAGCATTCCGATCGTCAACATCGACCACCACGCCACCAACCCGCGCTTCGGCCGGTGGAACTGGATCGTCCCGCAGGCCAGCAGCACCTCCGAGCTCGTCTACGCTCTCCTGCGGGCGCTCGGCTGCCAGATCACGCCCACGATCGCGACGCTGCTCTATGCCGGCCTGCACACCGACACGCAGGGCTTCTCGCTGAACAACACGACGGCGAACGCCCTGCGCGTCGGCTACGAGTTGGCAGTCGCCGGCGCGCAGATTCCCGAGGTGTGCGAACGCCTGCACCGCAGCCGCAGCCGCGGCGAGTTCGAGCTGATCGGCATCATCTACCGCAACACCGGCGTCAGCCCCGACGGCCGGCTCGCCTGGAGCACCGCCACCTACGACGAGATCTCCGCGGCCGGCTGCACGGCCACCGACATCGATGACCAGGTCGAGATTCCCCGCGCGATCGAGGGCGTCCGGGTGGCCATCCTCTTCACCGAGGGCCACCGCGGCAAGGTCCGCATGAACTTCCGCGGCGAGGGCGGGGTGTCGGTCCTGCCGCTGGCCCAGGAGTTCGGCGGCGGCGGCCACCACAGCAGCGCCGGCGCGATTCTCGACGGCACGATTCCCGAGGTCACCGCGCGGGTCCTGCCGGCGGCCACGAAGTTCGTGGCCGCCCTCAAGCCCGAGGGCACGGCCTGACCGCGGGGCCCACGTAACTCAAGCCCGAACCGGCAGCGCCACGCTGACGCTCAACCCCCGCCCAAGCGCCGGGAGCACCAGGGATGAACCACAGTCCCGCGGGGAAAGGCACGCGGCGCGCTACCCCACCTTCCACATCTCCCCTGCGTGAAACAGCCGCTCGAGTTTCGGCGGTCCTTCTTTCTTGCGCGCCGCGGCGATCTGCCCCGTCAGCAACTCTTCATAGGCCGGCTTCTCGATCGCGCGGAATATGCCCAGCGGCTCCGGGAACTCCGGATAGTGCATCTGCGCCAAGCGGAACGCCATCGACGGGTTCGCCGCCTTCTCGTCATGCACCACGAGCTCGTCCTGCGACGCTTTCGCCAACTCGACCACCTCGAATGCATCGCCCCGCAGGCGGATCCCCTTGTCGCGATTGGTGCCGAAAATCAGGGGCTTGCCGTGCTCCAGGTACACGATGTGCTCGTTGCGCGTTTGCCGGTCGGTCGCCCAGCCGTACGCGTTGGCGTTGTAAACCTGGCAGTTCTGGTAGACCTCCAGGAACGCCGTTCCTCTGTGCTCCATCATGCGGCGCAGCACGTATTGCAGGTGCGGCACGTCCGTGTCCACGGCCCGCGCGGCGAACGTGACCTCCGCCCCGATGGCGAGCGAAATCGGATGCACGGGATAATCGATGGAGCCCCCCGGCGACGACTTCGTGCGCGTCCCAAGCTCACTCGTCGGCGAATACTGGCCCTTGGTCAGGCCGTAGATGCGGTTGTTGAAGAGGATGATCTTCAGGCCGACGTTCCGCCGGGCCGTGTGGATGAAGTGGTTCCCGCCGATGCTGAGGCCGTCGCCGTCGCCCGTCACGACCCACACGTCCAGCTCCGGGTTGGCACACTTGACGCCCGTGGCGATCGCCGGCGCGCGGCCGTGGATGCCGTGAATCCCGTATGTATTCATGTAGTAGGGGAAGCGGCTCGAGCAGCCGATGCCCGAAACGAACACGGTGTGGTCGCGATCGGCGCCGCGCGTGGCAAGCACCTTCTGCAACTGGATCAGGATCGAGTGGTCGCCGCAGCCGGGACACCACTTGACCTGCTGGTCCGTCTTGTATTCCTTCGGCGTGATGCCGGCCGTTTCAACGCGTGCGACGCTCACAGCGCTTTACCTCCGAGGAGCTCATCGACCTTGTCGAGCACCTCACTGACCATGAAGGGCCGCCCTTGTACCTTGTGCAGCCCGGCCGCATCCACGAGGTAGCGGCCGCGCAGCAGCAACTGCAATTGCCCCATGTTCAGCTCGCAGACCAAGACCTTGCGGAACCGACTCAGAATCTCGCCCAGGTTGCGGGGCATCGGGTTCAGCCAGCGCAGGTGCACGTGCGAGACGTCCTTGCCGTTGTCGCGCGCCTGTTCGATCGCGGTTCGCACACACCCGAACGTGCCGCCCCAGGACACGACCAGCAGTTCGCCGCGCTGGGCCCCGAATACTTCCTGGTCCGGCACGTCCCGGGCGACATTGGCCACCTTCTGGGCCCGCAGTTCCACCATCCGCTGATGGTTCTCCGGCACGTAGCACACGTTGCCGCTGACGTGCTCCTTCTCCAGCCCGCCGATCCGGTGATGCAACCCCGGCGTGCCCGGAATCGCCCACGGGCGCTCCCCGTTCTCGAGGCGCGCGTACGGCTCGAACGTCGCCGGGTCGGTGGCGAACCGCACCTCCAGCGCGGGCAGTTCGCCATCCTCTGGCGCCCGCCACGGCTCGGAGCCCTGCGCCAGGTACCCGTCGCTCAGCATGATGACCGGCGTCATGTACTTGACGGCGACGCGTGTCGCTTCGAGGGCGGTCCAGAAGCAATCCGCCGGCGAACGGGCGGCAACCACGGGGACCGGGCATTCGCCGTTGCGGCCCAGCATCGCCTGCCACAAGTCGGCCTGCTCCGTCTTCGTGGGCAGGCCCGTGCTCGGTCCGCCGCGCTGCACGTTGACGATCACGCAGGGCAACTCGGTCATGACCGCCAGGCCGATCGCCTCTTGCTTGAGCGCCATTCCCGGCCCGCTGGTGCCCGTGACGGCGATCGCGCCCGCAAACGCCGCCCCCACCACCGAGCACATCGCGGCAATCTCGTCCTCCGCCTGAAAGACGCGCACGTCGAAGCTGTGGTGCGTGCTCAGTTCGTGCAGAATCTCGCTGGCCGGCGTGATCGGGTAACTCCCGTAAAACAGCGGCCGCCCGGCAAGTTGCGCCGCGGCTACCAGGCCCAGAGCGGTCGCCTGGTTTCCGGTGAGGTTACGGTACGTGCCCGCGGGCAGATCGGCCGGTTTCACGCGGTACCGCACCGTGAAGATCTCAGCCGTCTCGCCGTAGGCGTACCCGGCCCGCAGCGCCAGCGTGTTCGCCTGGGCGACCGCCGGCACCTTGCCGAACTTGCTGTTGATCCAGCGTTCGGTGGGCTCGAGCGGCCGGTCGAAGAGCCAGTACACCAGGCCCAACGCGTAGAAGTTCTTGCAGCGGCCCGCGTCGCGCGGCCCCAGCCCCGCCTGCTTGACCGCCTCCAGCGTCTGGGTCGTGATCGGGACTTTGTACAACCGGAACCGACTCAACTCGCCGGTTTCGAGCGGATTCGCACCGTACTGGGCACGCTGGAGGTTGGTCTCGTCGAACTCGTCGGCATTGACGACCAGTATCCCCCCGTCCACGAGGTCTCCCACATTGACCTTCAGCGCCGCCGGGTTCATCGCCACGAGCACGTCCGCGCGATCGCCGGGCGTGAACACGTGTCGGCTGGCGAAGTTGACCTGAAAGCCCGACACGCCCGCCGGCGTGCCCAGCGGTGCGCGAATCTCCGCCGGGTAATCGGGGAAGGTGGCTATGTCGTTGCCGAAGACGGCCGAAGTCGCGGTGAACTGGCTCCCCACCAGTTGCATGCCGTCGCCGGAATCGCCCGCGAACCGCACGGCGACCTGCTGAAGATCCTCGATCGGCTTGGCCGGTGTGCGGCTAGCCGGAACGTCACGAGAAGTTGCCGTACCCATCGTTCCTCTCGCCAGGGGGCAGCGCAGGGCAAGCGCGCGACGACGCCGCGTTCGCCGGTCCTGTGTTGGTGTGCCAAACAGTCAGTCGCGATCACGAGAGCCCAGTATCCCTCCACTGGTTTCGCTCGACTGCCAGTAAACACTTAATCGTAGCATCCCGTGCCCCCCGACGCCAGTGCCAGCGCCACGGCTCGCGGCGGCACCCGCCGCGAATTTGGCGGGATGCACTATCGCCCCCGAATGGGTCGGCAGCGCCCCGCCCCTGGCTCGCACGGCGAACCCGCACCGACTTGACAGGCACCAACCGCCCCGCCAGTATGGGTTATTGGCCCCGCGGGCTCGCGCCCGTCGGGCGAGCGGGCGATTAGCTCAGTTGGCTAGAGCGCGTGCTCGACATGCACGAGGTCACTGGTTCGAGCCCAGTATCGCCCATTTTTCAAATCCATTGATGGCCTCGGCTTAGTGCTCGACACCTCCCTCCCGCCCTTCCGCGGCGGTCAAGCTCACGAACGCCGCTGTAGACCAACGCTCGGCGCTCTCGGCTGCCGCAGGGCGCGTACGGATCGCGTCAGCCGCAGCCGCTCGCGGCCAGAACGCGCCGATAGACATGCAGCGTGGCCGCAAGAGACTGCTGCGGACTCAGGTTGGCCCGCGCCCAAGCTTCCGCTTGTGCTCCGAGCGCCGTCCGCAATGCCTCGTCGTCACGCACCCTCCTCAGGGCGGCAGCGTAGTCCTGCGCCCGGTCGCCGGGTACGAGCAGCAGCCGCTCGCCGTCGCCGGACAGGTCGCGCAGGACGGGGATGTCGCTAGCCACGATGGGCAGTCCGCAGGCCATGGCCTCCACGACCGCGTTGGGCATCCCCTCCGTCAGCGACGGGAACAGGAACGCGTCGGCCGCCGACAGAAGCCCGCCGACGTCGGCCCGCCAGCCGAGAAGATGGACGATCCGGGCCGCGTTGCTGAGGCGGAGCATCTGCTCGATGCGGGTGCGATCCGGTCCGTCGCCGGCAACCAGGAAGCGGGCCGGCGCGTCGGTCATCATCTCGGCACAACGGACGAGCAGGTCCAGCCGCTTGACCGGGTCGAGGCGGCCGACCCAGGCTACGACGAACTCGTGGTCAGGGATTCCCAGGGCAGACCGGGCCGACGCGCGCTGCACGCGCTGGGGGAAGGGGTCGAGCGCGGGCGGGATCACGTGCACGCGCCGCCGCGAGAGGCCGAACACGCGGACCACGTGCTCCGCGACAGCGGGGCTGCTGACCAGGTGGGCCCGCTCGATGCCGGCCGTGGCGCGTTCGAGCGCCCGGTGCCAGGAGCGCTCGAGCTCGATGGTGGCCGTCGAGGCGATGACAGGGATGCGCTGCACGACGCCGACCAGCCGGGCCGCCACGTTCGCGTGCAGCAGCGTCGCGTGGATCAGGTCCGGGCGAATCCGCCGCACGTGCTGCGACAGCCGCTTTAGGGCGAGGAAGTCGCGGGCGTCTTCCGCGTCGCAAGCAAACGTCGGGAGGCCCGCGGCGTCGAGCTCGTCGCTCACGGGGCCGCGCGGCGCCAAGCATCCGGTGTGGACCTCCACGTCCGCCGCGTGCAGGGCACGGGCCAGCCGTGCGATGCGCAGCGGGGTGCCGCCGCGCTCCAGATCGGTCACGAGCAAGATCACGCGCATGGCGGCTCCGTGCCGGCGAGGACACGACGAAGATGGCCCTCGCACGCGGCCAGGCGCCGGCGGGCCTCGTCGGCCGACGCGCCGAGGCAGTGCATGACGATCGCCGTCTTCACGTGCCAGTCGGCCCGTTCAAGGAGGGCGCGGGCGTCGTCGCGGGCAAGCTGGGTGGCGGCCATCGTCGTCCGGATCGCCCGGTCGGTGAGCTTGTCACAGCCCCGGGCGTTCACATCGACCATCAGGTTGCCGTAGATCTTGCCGAGTTGGACCATGCTGAGCGTGCTGACCACGTTGAGCACCATCTTGGTCGCCAGCCCCGCCTTCAGGCGGGTCGAGCCGCTGATGACCTCCGGCCCGGTCAGCACCCGGATGGAGACGTCGGCCTCGGCGTGGACCTCCTCCTCCGGCACGCACGCGAGGAACACCGTCCCCGCACCGCGCTGCCGCGCGCGGCCCAGCGCTCCGTGCACGAAGGGCGTCGTGCCGCCCGTCGCGATTCCAAAGACCGTGTCGTGCGGGCCGGCCGCGACGCGGTCGATCTCGGCGGCCCCGGCGGCCGGGTCGTCTTCGCAATGCTCGGCACTGCGTTTCAGGGCTGGATCCCCGCCGGCGATGATCCCCTGGATGCGCGTGGGATCGACCAGGAAGGTCGGCGGGCATTCGGCGGCGTCGAGGACGCCGAGCCGGCCGCTCGTGCCGGCCCCGACGTAGATCAAGCGGCCCCCCTGCCGCAATCCGGCGACGATCAGGCGAATCGCGGCGAGGATGGGCTCCTTCGCGGCCGCAACGGCGTCCGCAATGCAGTGGTCTTCCGCATTCATGACGTCGAACGCGCCTTCCAGCGACAGCGCATCCAGGGCGTCCGCGTTGGGGTTGCGCTGCTCAGTGAGTAGATGCCCGCGGTCGATCATCAGGGCATAGCCTACCGCGGGGGCGAGTTTCGCGGAATACGCGGGCTGGTCATGGCGTTCGGCCGCGATATCATGGCGAGTCGCCGGTTACCGGCAGTGGCCACGCACAAGGTGCAAGGAGGCGCACGATGCTCGAGTTGGGCGGCACATTCCGCGAGTTCATGACGTCGCTGTTCGGCTTCCTCAGCGAGCTGCTGAGCGGGGTGTTTGGTTTTCTGGCCAGCTTCCTGTCCGGGCTGAACGTCCACGTTTCCTAGCAGTGCGACGCTACGGGTGAGCGGTCCACGAGGAGTTCTGCGGCGGACTGTCAGGGCCGTCCCCCGCGCTGTCGCGCGGGCTCTGACCGCTGCGACGACAAGCGGCGCTCCGGCCTACAGCAGGTTCGCGGCCAGCTCCGCCAGGGTGCTGCGCTCGCCTTTGCGCAGCTCGACGTGGGCCGCAATCGCTTCCTGGCTGAACCGATTGATCAGGTACGTGAAGCCATTGCTGTTGCGGTCCACGTAGGGATTGTCGATCTGCCACGGATCGCCGGTCAGCACAACCTTGGCCGCTTCGCCGATCCGCGTAATGACCGTCTTGATCTCCAACGGCGTGAGGTTCTGGGCCTCGTCGATGAGGACGAAGCGCTTGGCGATGTTCCGGCCGCGGATGTAGGTCAGCGGCTGAATCTCGATCTGCCCCGCGCGCATCAGGCTGGCACTCTCGTTGTGCCCGCGCACCGGGCCGCCGACGTCGAGCAGGAACTCCACCGTGTCGGTGATCGGCTTCATCCACGGGGCCAGTTTGCTGCCGATGTCGCCGGGCAGGTAGCCGAGATCGCGCCCGACCGGCACTATGGGCCGGCAGACCAGCAAACCGCGGTAGAGCTTCTTCTTGAACGTCAGATGCAACGCCGCCGCGAGGGCCAGGAGCGTCTTCCCCGTGCCGGCCTTGCCCATCAGGGAGACCAGGCTCAGCCGCGGGTCGAGCAGAGCATCGATGGCGTAGTACTGCTCTTTGTTCCGCGGGAGGATGCCCCACAGCCCGTGCGGCGGCTGGTGCAGGCTGACGATCTGGTCGGCCTCGGGGTCCTTCCGCGCCAGCGCCGTGCCGCGCTCTCCGTCGCGAGCCCGCACGAGCAGGTACTCGTTGGGCCGCAGCACGGCGCCGGTGAGGGGAAGGCGGCCCTGACGGCGAAACTCCTCCAGTTGCTCGCGCGTGACGGCCAACTCTGCGTCGCCGGTGGGAACATCGGTGAGCCGAACGTGGTCGGACTCGTAGTCTTCGGCCCGCAATCCCGCCGCGTCCGCCCGGATGCGGAGATTGATGTCCTTGGTGACGATGATCACAGGGGTGTCGGGCTGCGCTTCCTGGATGGCCCGCGCCACCCGGAGGATCTCCACGTCCGCCGGGGCGTTGCTGCCTTCGAGGACGCGGTCGGGCTCGCAGTAGACCCGCAGCCGCCCGCCACCTTCCAGCGTGACGCCCGTGGCCAGGCTTTCTCCGTTCCGCAGCCCGTCCAGCAACCGGACGACCGCCCGGGCGCTGAATCCGCGATCGGTGGGCTCCTTCTTGAACCGGTCGAGCTCGCTGATCACCCCGACCGGGATGATGACCGTGTTGTCCGCGAACTGGAACAGCGAATACGGGTCGTGAATCAGGATGTTCGCATCCAGAATGTAGTTCTTGTGCATGACCGCAGTGTAGCACGCGCCGGCGGCTTGACAACGCGCGCGGGGCGCCGCATTCCCCGTGCGACCTCATGCGCCAGCCACCGGCCGGACACTGATGACAACGTCCAGCGTGGCCAGCTCTTCGAGCTTGCGTACGTCCAGCGTGCCGATCAGCAGGTTGATCGACTTGCTCTCCTCGGCCAGCTCGAAGCCCAGCTCCTTCAGCGCCGCGCGGGTTTGCTCCGACACGTCCCGCAGGAAGATCATGACGTCCACTCGGTACTCCAGGACGCGGACCTTGCCGGCGGTCAGGTTGCCGTCTTTGCCCTCCCTGACGACCTTCGCGGCCAGGTCGCGCAGCGGCTCAGCGAGCTTCGCCCGCGACCAGTCTTCGGGACTGGGCAGCGGCACGCCGAGGTCAGCGTCGCCGGCGGCGGCATGGTCCGCGATGACATTCGGGCGCCCGGCCTGGATGCCCGTGGTCGTCAGTTCCTCCCGGCTCAGCGCCGCGCCGGCATTGCCGCCCCCGATGAGCGCGCCGCGCGGTGCGCGCTTCGGCCCCATGCCCGCGTAGCTCATCCTCTGGAGGGCCGGACCGCCTTGTTCGCCGAACACGCCTTCGTAGCTCACGCCATCCGGCATTTCGACCGGCACGGTGATCTTGGTCGGCTCCCCGCCGACGGTTACGGTCAGCTCTTCGACGGCGACGAAGCTGGTGAACTGCGTCATCAGGCGGTATTCCAGCCCGAGCGCGATCATCTCGTTCTTCAGTTGCTCCGGGAAGTGCCCATAGTGAAGACCCGCGTAATCCTGCATCATCAGGTCGGCGACCTTGGCCCGCGCCCACAGCGACGCGATCGCGGGATGACTGACCGCCGCCGCCGGCCACTGCACCTCGATCTCGTCCTCGTACGGTCCCGCCCCGGTGTTCCCGCGCACCGTGACCGTCCCGCTCGCCGGCGCACTGAGCCGGCCGTGGATCATGATCGGCTTGACACTGAAGAGGTCGGGCACGATCGGCGGAAAGACCTCGGTCACCGGCAGGTTGCCCCAATCGACAGTGATGTCGGTCAGCACGGGGGCCAGAATCCGCTCATGAAAGCGCTTCATCGCCGCCTCGGCGTCGCCGTTGAGCGGCACGTATTCCACCTCGCCGCGGCCGGCCTGCGCCATTCCGTCGAGGAGGAACCGGTTGACCGAGTTGCCGATGCCGAAGCTGAACACCCGCGTGGTGCCGGCGTTCTTCTTGACGGCGTCGATGATCGCCATGTCATTGCCCACGTACCCGTCGGTCATGAAGCAGACAACGCGGACCGCCTGCGCGGCCTCACGGGTCGCGGCCTTCACCAGGGCGGCATTGATCGCCTTCATCATCTCCGTCCCGCCGCTGCCGCGGTGGCCGGCCAGGAACTGTTGCGCGGCGGCGATGTTCGGCTTGGTCGCCGGCTGCGGCTGCTCCCACAGAATACGCGTATCGCCGGAGAAGGTGATCACGTTGAACGTGTCCGCGGGCTGCATCGTGTCGATCAGCCGGCCCATGACTTCCTTGGCCTTATCGATCGGGAAGCCGTGCATCGAGCCCGACGTGTCGAGCACGAAGACCAGCTCGCGTGGCACGATCTGGCTCGGCACGATACGCCGCGGCGGCTGGAGAATCAGCGTGAAGAAGCGGCCACGCTGGTCTTCGTGGACCAGCAGCGCATCGCCGATCTGGTCGGTCGCGAGCTGGTAGTGCAGAATGAAATCCCTGTTGGAGATTTCCGCCTGGTTCTTCAACGTCACACGGACGGGGCTGTCGGCGCCGCCTTCCAGTGCTGCGACATCGACCTCGTGCAGCTCGCTTTTCAGATCGTGAATCGGCATGCCGGCGTCGATCGTCACCGTCAGGCTGATGTCGTGCCCGGCCCGCGTGCCTTTCGGCGTCACGGGCGGCGTGATCCGCGAGCCGTCGGGCACCTCCGGCGTGTCACTACCGGGCGTCATGGGTGCCGGTGCGCTGCCGCCGCCGGGGATGTAGCGCGGCCCGACGACCATCGGGAATACCCACTCGAAGACGCCGTCCGCGTACTTCAGCGTTTCGACATAGCTGATCTCAATGACGACCTGGACGCCGGGCTCGATGTTCGCGACCGACTGAGTGAAGATGTTCGGACGTTCCTGGTCGAGCAGGCTGGCGACGTGCCCCGCGGCCTTGGCGGCCTCATAAATCTCACGGGCCTCCTCACGCTCCTTGATCTGGCCGACGATTCGGCGGTCGCCGACGAGCATGACCATGTCGTCGACGGCGGCGTCCTGGGGCAGCGGGAAGACGTAGACCGCCTCGATCTTCGTGTTCAAGGGGTTGTGAAACGTCTGCTTGACGGTCACCCGGCCGACGTAGCCAACGACGTCGGCCGTCACGTCGGTGTGTTTGAGGGGGCAGGCCCCGGTCACAACTCCGCTATCGCCAAGGATTTGTAGCTCACCTCCGAGAAGCGGCTCCTTTGGCTGGGCGACAGCGCCCAGACAGGTGGCGAGTGCTGCACTTAACGCGGAACGGGCAAGTCCGCAGCGGCTCATGGCAATCTCCTCATGCTTGCAGATGCCACATTAGACGCAGCCGCGCGCCCGCGGTTCCCGCCTATTTCGCCGCCGTTCACCGGGGCTGATCGCAAGGAATGAGGAATCGGTTACTCGGGTGACGCTGCTTCTTCGGAGACGGCCCTGGCACCGTCCCCGACGGTATCCGGGGTGGAATGTCAGCGCCGGATGTCGCCGCACTAGGACCTGCCGCACAGTAGGGCGAAGCTCCGCTTTGCCACTGTCGGAGCCGGATGTCGCCGGACTTGGACTTCCCCCACAGTAGGGCAAAGCTCCGCTTTGCCACTGTCGGACGCCGGACTTGGACTTCCCCCACAGTAGGGCAAAGCTCCGCTTTGCCACTGTCGGAGCCGGATGTCGCCGGACTTGGACTCCCCCCACAGTAGGGCAAAGCTCCGCTTTGCCACTGTCGGTGCCGGATGTCGCCGGACTTGGACTTCTCCCACAGTAGGGCAAAGCTCCGCTTTGCCGGTCTCAGAGGCGAGATGTCAGCGGACTCACACTTCCCCCAACGTCTTCCCAAGAGCGCGCGCAGCTCCGGGTCAGCGTCTAGTCATCGTCGGTGAAGAAATCGCTCTCTTCTTCGACGGGCGGCGGGGCCTCCGCTTCCGGCCTCGCTTCGCCCGGAACCCCGCGGACAACCCCGGCGAGGTGATCACGGAACAGCACGAGCGGCTGGGCATACGGGAACAGCTCGCGCCGCTCCACCGCACGCTGGATCAGTTCCGCGGCCCTGCTCGCATGCACCCCGGCTTGCACGGGATCGATGCTTGATAGCAGGTGATGCGCCGCCGCCGCGGCCCCCAGCGGGACCCACACCGTCGGCACCGACGCCAGCTTCTCCGCGACGCCGCTGTAGATCTCCGCGGCTTTCTGCACGGTCTCGAGTCCGGCGGCGCGCGCCGCTTCCACTTGGGCCTCGTAGGGTGACGGGTCGAAGCTCAGGTGCGGATCGGCGTACATCTCCGTGAAGACGCGCACGTCTCCGAGCAGCGCCTCACCGTTCTCGACGCGCTGCAGGTGGATTCGTCCGGCCAGCACGCGCGCGGACGCTTCCGCGCTCCGCGGAACGTGCTCCAGGTACGGGTCTCGCAAGAGGATGTCCAGCCGCCGGTTTCGCCGGCTCGCGTCGCGCTCGCGTTGCAGGTCGCGAACCGCGCGGAGCCACGCGTCGGTCGCCCGCTGCGATTGAGCAAAGGCCCGCACCGCGTTCTCGGCGGCCCGCAGGGCTTCGGTTTCCTTTTCGAACGCTTCACCAGCCAGTCGTTCGACCTCGGCCGCGCCGACCTGAACCCGCGCGCTGAGCTCCGACATGCGCTCGCCATAGCGGGCGGCTTCCACGTCGGCCTGCCCGCCGGAGGCGATCACGTGGCGGATATGCGCGTCGAGCGCGGCGGCGGCCTCCTCCAGACAGCGCAGACGTGCCTGCGCAACCTCCAGCCGCCGGCGCAACTCTTCCAGTCCGACCGTCGCCTCGCCGCCTTCCAGTTCGCCCGCCGCCCAATCCCCGCTGGTCACTTCCGCGCCGCGCCGCCCGCCGTAACGCGCTTCCTGCTCCTGCTGCTGAAGCTCGCGCAGGCGTTCGGACAGCGCGAGGTACTGCTGGCGGTAGGCGTCGAAGCCTTCGGCGCCCTCGTCCTGCCCCACGAGGAAGCCCTGTTCCTGAAGCGCGAGCAACCGCCGCTGCTGTTCGGCCAGGGCCTGCTCCAGTTGCGCGTAGGCCTGCTCCGCCGCGGTCACCCGCGCGGAAAGATCGGCGACGTTGTCGGCGGCCTGCGCCCGGCGGTCGGCAAGCTCCTCCTGGTCTGCCTGTAATTCGGCGACAACCGGCGCCGCATCGAGCCCTCGGTAGTGCTCCAGCAGCCCCTGCGCCACTTTCCACTGCGACGCGACATCGAGCAATTGTGCCTGGGCCTCAGCCTGCCGGACGCGGAGGTCCCGGGCCTGGGCAAGCAGCTCAGCGGCGCGCACGTACTCCGCCATCCCGATGGTCTGCTGCACTCCCAACGCTTCCGCGTCGATCGCGGCGGCGGCCGACGCATTCTTGAGGGCTCGGCCCAATAGCTCCTGGTTCTCCTTCACGGCCGACTGGAACGCCGCCAAGGCCCGCTGAACCCCCGCCACGTCGGTCCCGAACGGCGGCAGCGGTGCAGCCGGCAAGTTGTAGCGCTGGGCAAGCTCTTGGGCAGTGCGGGCATGCTTGCCGAACTCCGCGCCGGTCGCCTGCAACGTCTCTTGCGCCGCCGCAACTGCCGCGCCGAGGTCCTCCTCTCTGACCGTCATCTCGCCAGGACTCGCACGGACGTCGGCGCGCGGGAGATTCAGGCTATGGCGCGCCAGCTCGCGCTGGGCAAGGGCGGCCTGCTCACGGGCGCGCTCCGCGCGCTTCAGATCAGCATCGCGCAGCAGCGGTGCGAGCAAGCTGCCGACGACGATCAGGACCGCCACTGCGAGGCCGATCAGGATGGGCGGTTTCACAATCTGCCTCCGTATACGAACCTACTTCCCCGCTGTGTAACCGGCGAGACACGGGGTGTCAATTCGCCGCGCTGTTGATCGCCTGGTGCGCCAGGCTTCGCCAGTCCTCCGCCGCGGCCAGCCCGATCAGCCGGCCGGCACGATCGATCGCGAGCACGTACGGGATTCGCCCGATGGCCCAGCTCCGTACAAACGTACCGCCCCAGCCCAACCCGTCGTTACACTGCGGCCAATCGAGCCCCAGCACCCGGCCGGCGTCGGCCGTCTGCGCCGCGTCATCATCGAGGCTGACGCCGATCACGCGCAGCTCCGGATGCTCCGTCCGAAAGCGCTCGATGTCCTGGACGCATGCGCGGCTGGCCTGGTCGAACCCGGCCCAGACCACGATCAGCACCGGCGCGCCCAAGTGCTGCCCTCGATCGATCGGACGGCCCGCGATGGTCTGCAATTCCGGCCAATAGGGCTGCCCCACCGCCGTTTCGCGCCGTCGCTCCGCTTCGACCTGCGCCGTCGTCGCGTGCCTTGGATGGTGCGCGCGTAGGACCGCGAGCGCGTACTGCATCGTCGCACGATCATCGCGAGCGGCCGCGGCCTCGAACAACGCGCTCGCCAGCCGGGGCGCAAAGCGGCTCCGCGGGTAGCGGTCGACGTATGCTCTGTACAGCTCGCTCCTCCGGGCGTCGAGTGCCGGGTCCGCGGCGGTCGGCCCGCTCGTCACGCGCGGCGTCTGCCAACTCTCGATCAGCGTGCCCCAGTAAGCGGCCTCATGCAACACAGCCTCGCTTGGCGGAGCCCGGAGCACCTCCGCCGCCCGCCGCTGCAACGCAACCAGTGTGTCGCCTTGCAGGGTGCTCAACTCGAACAGGCTGTCTAACTCGAGCGGGATGGCGGCATCGCGGTGAGCTCCGCCGGGGTATAGCGTCAGGTACAGGCCCAGGGACATCACCAGCGCGCGGCGGCGTTCGCGGGCGACGTCGAACCAATCATCAAGCAGCGTCGTCGCCGGCGGCAACTCACGGAGCGCCGTAATGCGCTGCCATAGGTCAGCCTCGCTGGCCGACACGCGACCGTCGGCGGTCGCCTGCGAGTACGCCGGCCAGGCGGCTGCCAGACCCAGCAACAGCCCGCTGACGCTCGCCCGGATCGACTCGGATCGCACGGGGGGTCGCCTCACCAGAATGACCAGTCGCCGACGCGCAGGACGATCAGGTAGAGCACCAGGTTGGTGTACGCGTGCAGGAGCACCAGGCAGAGGATGCTGCGCGTCCAGTAGAAGACCGCGTTGAAGACCATCCAGCACAGGATGCTGACGCCCCAATTGTCGGGATGCTGCATGGTGGAAATCACGGACGTGCCGAGGAACGCAACCCACGAGAACGTGCCCAGCGGCACCCGCTCGAAGTTGTGCCAGTCGATCAGCGCGCGCAGCAGGAACGCCCGCCAGAAGAGCTCCTCGACCACCGGAACCGCCGTGCAGGCCACGATCATGCGCAACCACCACGTGCTCCAGAACACCGAGCCGGCTCCGAGTTGTGCCCGCGGATCGACGGTGAGCTTCTCGCCCGGCATCAGCGGCAGCCGGCCGCCCAGGTCCAGCCGGTCGAAGAAGTCTTGTCCGACCACCCAGCCCCAGGCCACCAGCGCCCCGCCGACGATCACCACCGGCCAATGGGCTCGGCCCCAAGGCGGCAAATGCCGGCGGAAGACCCACACCGCGGCCAGCGATGCCACGCCGCGCAGCGCAATAACGCCCGGCTGCCAGGCCGGCGGAACGGCGTAGACGAGGCCCAGGAGGGCCAGGTACACCATGAACGGCGCGATGAGCGGTATGTCCGGACGGGCGGTCGCCAGACGATCGAGCGAGGCGCGCCAGTGCGGCCGCGGCTCCTCGACGGTTGGTGCGGGCATGCAGGCCACTCCGTCCGGACCACAAAGTGCTGTCCGGTCAACGACGGCACTATACCCGTGTTGCGGCGCCGCACAAACAAGCGGGATACGTCAAGACCACGCGCGGGTTCCAAGTCGGAAAAGCGTTCGTGCGTTCGGTGGTTTGGGGCGCGGGAGCTGCCAGGCCCCCCACTGACCTGATCGCCGCCGCTGCCCGGCTATCCGCGCCATCCTCGGCGCGTGGCGGCGAGCGAGCGTCGCGCCGAGGTTTCATTTTTGAAAGACTTGGCAGAAGCGATTTAGGGCGCTATACTCCCTGATAGTTATGAAAGTCCCGCGCCCGCAGTGAGCAGGCGCGGGAGCAACGTGCCGCGAGGGAGCTACCGGGTAAGCCCCTCGGGCTTGTGCGCAAGTCCGGCTGCTACAGCCGGTAGTACGAGCCTGACAGGTCCCGGTTCGCGGCGGCGGGCCTTTGGATTCGGCCCCGCTTCAGACATGTGAGCCAAACCTTTATCCGGTTCGAGGTGCGCTATGAGACTTGGAAGGGCAGCAGCCTATGCAGTGTTTGCGACTACCCACCTGGCGGAGAACTCGCGCGGCACGCCGATTCAAGGCCGCGACATCGCCGAAGCCTGCGGCATTCCGTCGGGCCATTTGCTGAAGATCCTCCAGCAGCTCGTGCGCGCGCAGATTCTCAGCAGCGAGCGCGGCCCCGCGGGCGGGTTCGTGCTGCGCAAGCCCGCGAAGGAAATCACGCTCCTGGAGATCGTGGAAGCCATCGAAGGCCCGATCAACGGCGACCTGCTTCTTCGAAACGTGGCCCGCGGCAAGGAGTATGCCCGCGAGCGACTCGAGAAGACGTGTCGCGACGTGGCCGGTTATGCCCGGACGCTCCTCGCCGGCACCACGATCACCGACTTCACGAACCACCAAGGTTAGCTGTCCGCTGAAAGAGTGGAGTGGCTCCGCGCCGGCGGGCCTTCGCGGTAGTGCTGCGTTGGTCTCTCGCGGTGCCTGTCTCCTTTTTCAACGGACTGCTCGGCGTGCCGGTCGCCGGGCAAGCTCGGGATGAGTCGGAGGCGTACGCTCACGTACGAACCGGAACCGGGCCAGGTACGCTGACCGTCGCGGAAACGGGGGCGTCTCACGGACGTGGGGAAAGCGAAGCGGGCCGGAGGAGTCGTCCACCGGCCCGTTCCGATCATCAGAGCAGCCAGGCAAGCCGCTCAATCCAACCCATTCCCTACGGGCACGGGATTGGGGAGTTGACCATCAACGCCACGAACGGATTGATGTCCGCGAACGATACCTGGCCGTCGCCGTTGATGTCCCCGTTTTCCGGCGGGCAGTCGGGGAACATCACGTGCCAGGACACCGGGTTCGACAAGTACAACACGAACGGGTTGATGTCGCCGAAGTTAACGACGCCGTCGCAGTTCATGTCACCCTTGCAGTAGCAGAGGGACTGGCTGCCGAGCGCGAAGGCCAGGTCGATCGGCTGCCCCTGCAACGGGTGCGCCGGTGGATATCGCAACTCGAACCAGGGACCCGGATACGGTTCCGGCCCGATACCCCACACCGCCTTGTCATTCCAGTGTTGCGGCGAGGTCTTCCAGCCGAAGCGAGTCGCGGCCGGACCGCCCATCGGTTCCGCCTGCACGTCCAGCCAGTACACCTTGGGGTCGTCCGGCGAGCCCTTCTGGCAGAACGCGACCTGAGGCGGGACGTGGAAGAAGTACTGCCAGCAGATCGTGTCGCCGGGGAACTGGTAGAAGCCCTGGGCGGGGTCGTACCAGCCTTCCAGCAGGCCGGCTTCGTACGGCAGCGCCGCGAACGAGCCCGGCGGGAACACGTGCAGCCACAGCACCTGCCCCGGCATGCTGTACCCGCCCGGCCCCTGCGGAATGTCCTCGTGGATGCTCAGCGTGAATTGCACGTTCAGCGGGTCGCCAGGCAGCATGTCCTGGTACCACGAACCCCAGACGATGAAGTCGGTGATCGCACCGCGCTCCACACACAGGAAATCGTCCGCCAGGACCAGCGGGATCGACGCATCGACGTCCATGCCGTTCGGCGACAAGTCGGGCATTTGAATCCACTTCGCCTCGCAGATGTCGTCGATGCCGTTGCCGTTCAGGTCGCCCAGGCAACGCGTGTACGGCCCCATCGGCTGGCCGCCCATGTTGAGGCAATCGGGCGGCAGCAACATCACGCACATGCCGTCCGGCAGGCAGCAGGCCTGGGGCTCCGGCAGCAGTCCCTCGCAGATGTCGGCGATGCCGTTGCCATCCAGATCGGCGCAGTTCGTTCCGGGCCCCATCCACACGCCGTTGTACAGTTGCTGGCAGGTGACCGCGTCCGTCAGCACGCACAGGACCGCGACCTCACCGTAACAGCAGGCGCCGAAGTCCTGCGGCTCCTCGCAGATGTCGGCCACGCCGTTGCCGTTCAGGTCATCGCAATTCGTGCCCGGCCCCTTCCAGACGCCGTTGAGCTGATCCTGACAGGTCACGGGGTCGGTGATCGCGCAGAGCACGTTCAGGTCGCCATAGCAGCAGGCTCCAAGATCAGTCGCGGGGCAGATGGTCGCGGCGCAGAAGGTGCCTTGCCCCATCGGCAGGCCACCTTTCTGGAGGCAGGTGAACGGCACGAGATCCTCGCAATGCCCGTCTGGGAAGCAGCACGCCTCGGGTAGCTGCGCCCCGTGAATCTCCCAGAACCACCGGAACTCCTGCTCGCCCGCGTTGTTGTAGAAACCGACCAGTTGCCGGGCCACGAGGAATCCGCCGGGCTCGATCGTGAAAGGCTGCTCCGGCCGCAAGCCGTTGCGCATCGGCACGTCGAGGAAGATGTCGAAGAAGCTGTCCGGGGGCATGAAGTACGGCCGTTCCGGGCTGATCGGCGCGCCGTCCGCGTATACGACCGGCACCCAAGGGTAGGATTGCTGCTCGCCAAACTCGTGCAGCTCGTGGAAGTTCGGCGGCATCCCCGGCGGGAACGGCACGACGTCCATTTGCACGACCCACAGCTCCATCGGCGCCGGCGGCCAGGGCGGCAGCGGCGGTGACGGCGGCGGCAGCGGCGGCGTGATCGGAACGTCGCCATTGGCGATTGTGACGATCTGCGGCGACCCCACGTCCGCGACGTTGAACCCAACCAGCGGCACGTAACCCTGGTTGTGCAAGCTGCGGCCCATTTCTCCGACGGGTATCCCGTCCCGGGTCCACCAGCCGACCAAGTCGATGATGACGTTCGCGTCATCCACGTCGAACAGGATGCCCAGGTGGATCACCGTGCAATACGGGATGTAGATGCCCTGCGGCGCCCACCACGTGGCCTCGAACCAATACCAGCATTCCTCCCCGCCGGGCAGCGGATAAATGTTGTACGTGAAGAACGGGAACGGCCCGTCGATGTGGGCAAGGACGGTCGGGACCGTCCCGCCGTGTGAACAAATCAGCCCCTCGATGTGAAAGTCGTTCGGCCATAACTCCGGATTCACGATGT
The DNA here is from genome assembly GCA_022839625.1 of Phycisphaerales bacterium. Taxonomy (GTDB): domain Bacteria; phylum Planctomycetota; class Phycisphaerae; order UBA1845; family Fen-1342; genus JALHJL01. Next base: position 12,150 of record JALHJL010000008.1, on the reverse strand, counting down.
CCTGGTGTATCTGCAACGTGATCCCGGCCTGAATGGCCAGGGCCGGCGTGGCCCCGCCCACCGCCAGCACACCAAGCACGAGACAAGCCAACCCAACGCGACGCGTGTGACGCATTCTCACACCTCCTTCATGAAACTCGGTCCACCATGTAGCCATGCTCCAGCGCTCCTTCGAACACGATCCGGGCATGTCCCGGATCACCGATTCCCTGCCGCGCGCCGCCGGACCTCTCCGACTGTCCGCGCGGACCGATCACCCGCGAACAAGCCGCTCTTGTTCGCCGCGTTCGGTCCCCAGGCAGGCGTTCGCCGCCGCGGGACGCAGCCCGCGTTGACCAAACACCTTCTGGAGGCCGAAGTCTCTTTTTGTCTCAGAAGGACGAGTCAGCCGAATATAGACGGCGCCACGAGCGCTTTGACACGCGCCGCCGATTTTCGCTAACAGACAAGAACCCAGACGGTTGCGAACGGGACCGCGTTCGGCCGGCTTGCCCGATCGCCGGCCGCCGGACAACCGACGGGTGCGAAGCCCCGCCCGCGCCGGCCGCTCTTGCTGCAACCGCAGCGGCAAACTACAACCTATGCGGGGCCGCCTAGGCCGGCTGACCGCCCCGCGGAAGTGAGCCGCGCATGCCGTTGAAGATTCGCTGTCCACACTGCCTTCGCGTGCTGGTGGCCGCCAACGAGACTGCGGGCCTGACGAAGCTGTGTCCGGCATGCAAGCAGACGTTCAACGTGCCGATCCCACCGCGGGTGGTCCGGGAACCCGCCCCCTCCCAGCCGCCGCAGCACAGGTGCCCGCGCTGTGCGAATGAGCTGGCGCCGGCCGTTACCTACTGCCCAATCTGCCACACCGACCTGCAAACCGGCCGACGCCTGCCCTGGCGACGGCGCCTCCGGCTGATGGGCGGGCGCTTCTGGGCGATCGCCGGCTCCGCGGTGGTCGGGCTCGCGCTGCTGGCACTTGTGGCCACCCAGGTTTACGTCATTCTCACGCGGCCGGCCGCTCCGCCGTTCCGGCCGGCCGTCCCTCCCGAGTTGCCCGCCGCCGAGCTCGCCGAGCGGCTTCTGGGTGCCGCAACGCCCGCGGAACGCGCGGCGGCGGTTCAGGCGCTCGGCGGCGTAGAGCTTCGGGCCGCGCCGGCTGTCGCTGCGGCGCTCGCGACTTCGCTTGGCTCCGCGGCGGAAGACGCTCAACTTCGCCGGAATCAGATTGCCGCGATCGACCTCTTGGCGCGGCACGGCGGCGCGTACCCTGAGCTGACCGATGAGTGGCTCGAACTACTCAGGCGCTGTGACCGGCCCCCGGAAATGATGAACGCCGCGCTGCGCGCGCGGGCCCTGCTGGGTGACGCGAGCGCCGCCGATGAGCTGGCGACGGCCTGGCGCGAGGCGCTTCGGCGTCGGTTGCTGCTCGATGCCGTTGCCCGTGCCGGCCGGCTGGACGAGCAACCGGGAACGCGGCTGGCGTTGCATCGGACCCAGAGAGACCTCGCACGCTGTGCCGAGGGGCTGCGGGCGCTGGGGGCGGAAGAGGGCAGCACCATCTACGACCGTCTGGTGGAGGCCTACTGGGGAAGCTGGAACTGGCTTGGTCAGCGGCGGGGCGAACGGCTGGCGGACGCGCTCTTCGACCTGGTGCGGCCGGCCGAGAGCTCGCTGCAGTTCAAGCCCGAAGACGTGCGCCAGCCTCGCGACGTAATGAAGACCATCGCCGCCCGCGCCTCCCCGGCGACCCGGGCTGCCGCCGGACTGATCCTCGAGCAGCGCGGGCCGCAGTACAAAACCCTGTGCCGCACGATCGGCGACACCCTGGGCGTCCTGCTGAACGAGTGCGACGCCACGGACCAGCAGCGCCTGGCGTGGACGATCGGCCGGCTGCGCGGCCAGCCCTTCGGCGTCGCCGTCCGTGAACACCCGCTCGACATCACCGAGGACCAGCTCGTGCTCGCCCTGCGATGGGCGCGTCCGAGCAGCCCGGTCGCCGTCAAGCGGCCCTATCCGCAGCCGCCGGCCCTTGCTTATCGCGCGATCACGACGGCGCGGCTACTCGAACGCGACCTGCTGGCCGAGATGCGGCGCGGCTGGGCCGAGGCCCGCCGTGCGTTGGACCGTTGGCAAGCGGGCGGCCTCGGCGCGACACCCCGGGTGCACGAGCTGCTTCATCCGGGGCAGCGCCGCCCGAACTACCCGGCGCTGGCGGCCGCTTTGGTCATCATTGCCGACAGCGGCGACGAGTCGGTGCGCCAGCAACTCGAGCTCTGGCGCGAGGCCGCGGATCAACCGGCGTGGGTCCGCGCTCTGGCCTATACGGTGCTGGGAAGCCTGGACGCTCGGCGCGGCCGTTGGGACAGCGGCTGGCCCGCCGGGCTCGACCTGGGCGGCCCGCAACCGCTCGATTCCGGCATGCCGGGCTGGGACGCGTTTGGGCGCGTGCTCGCCGCCGGCGGCCCGAGTATGCTGGAGCGGCTGCGCAGCACCGGCTCGGCGTCGTTGACGCCGGATGCGATCGCCAAGCTCCTCGAAGCCGCGCGCGCCGCCGCGGCGCGGACGGCGCCGGCATGAGAGCAGACGGATGCCGCTGATCCCGATCGGGACCGAGTTTCGCACGCGACGCGCGCCGGTGGCCAACTGGGTGTTGATCGGTCTGAACGTGGCGGTGTTCGTGTTCACCGATTACCTCGGCGGATCCGTCGGGGGCCAGATCAAGACGTTCTATGCGCTCGACGCGGTTCGCCCAACGGTGGCCCAGTATCTGACCTATCAGTTCCTGCATGGGGACGTGTGGCATCTCGTCGGCAACATGCTGTTCCTGTGGATCTTCGGCAACCCGGTCTGCGATCGCATGGGCGCCGCGGGCTACACGCTCTTCTATCTCGCCGGCGGGATCTTCGCCGGATTCGCGTTTACGCTGACCGCGGACAACCCGCTGGTGGGAGCGTCCGGGGCGATTGCGGCGGTGACGACCGCGTTCCTGGCACTGTTCCCGCGCGTGCACATCACGCTGCTCTGGTGGGCCTTCTTCATCTTCACGTTTCGGGTGCCCGCCATGATCCTCATCGTGTTTAAGATCATCCTCTGGGACAACATCCTGGCGCCGGGGCTGGAGCGGCAGGCCATGGCGTCGAACGTCGCGTACTCCGCTCACCTGGCCGGGTACGCCTTCGGTTTCGCGGTCGCGATGGGACTCCTGGCGGTCCGCGCCCTGCCGCGGAATCAGTTCGACATGGTAGCGCTGTGGGACCGCTGGCGGCGGCGCAGCGGACTGGTCGGGGCCGGAGGTGCCGCCCCGCTGGCCGCGCGGCCCATCGTCGTGGAAGAGCTGGAATCGCAGCCGCTGCACGCCGTACCGCTGACGCCGGTCGAGCAGGTGCGGGAAGAGATTGCGGCCGAGCTGGCGGAGCGCAACGTAGCTTCCGCCGCCGCTTCGTACCTGCGCCTGCTGGAGTTGGATGAACAGCAAGTGCTGGCGCGGCCCCAACAGCTCGAGATCGCCAACTATCTGGCGCAGTCCCATCAATACGCCGCTGCCGCCGGTGCCTACGAGGCGTATCTCGCCGCGTACCCGGGGGCCGCCGACATGGCGCAGGTCCATCTCTTTCTTGGTCTCATCTACCACCGCTACCTTCAGGCGTATGACCGCGCCGTCGTGCATCTGCGCCGGGCGCTGGACCTGCTGCAATCCGATGCGCAACGCAACCTGGCGGCGAACGAGCTTCGGCTGGCCGAGGAACTCGCGGGCGGCGGCGCGGATCAGTGACCCCGCGGGCCGCGAGTGCTGTACGTCAGGATGGGCAGGGCGGCGTATCCGACGCTTCAGGGGCCGGCTCGCCGGCGGCGGTGGCGGGCGGAGTTGCCGGCGGCTCGGCCTCCGTGCCGCCCGTCGCGTCGGGGGCCGCGGCCGCGGGCTCCCGCAATCCGTCCATCGGGTAGTCCACGTGTGTGTAGCCTCGCCCGCGCGCGAACTCGGCCGCCGCCGCGCGCAGTTCCGGCGGGGCGTCGGTGTGGGGAATCAGCATCCCGTAGGTCCGCTCGCCGCGGGGCTCGGTGGCGACCGTCGCCAGCCCGACCAGGCGCGGGCCGCAGAACGCACCTTTCAGGCAACACGCCCCGCGCTCGAAGTGGTCGATCAGGTCGAGCGTGAATACCTCGGCCGTCACCGCCGATTCGTCGAGGAACACGCGCGGGTCGGGCCCGGGCCGATATTGAAGCAGCGCGACGGCCGCCGGCCAGTCCGCACGCGTCACGTCCCGCACGACTACCGCGCCGCTGAGGTCGGCGTACGGGTGCTCCGCAGCCCGTGGCCCGCGCCGCACCAGGGTCACGCGGTCATAGGGTGTCCATGCCGTCCTGCGCAGCGGTTGGAACCCGAACTTGCGGTATAGACCTTCGTCCAGCTCGGCGGTCGTGCCGAGGTAGAGCCACTGGCCGCCGGTCATGTCAAACCACGACAGGACCGCCTCGACCAGCCGCCGGGCGTAGCCTCGCCGGCGATGCTCCGGTCGCGTGTAGCAGTGGCCGAGCACGCCCAGCGGGCCGGACTTGTTAACACACGCGCTGGCAAGCGCTTGGCTGCCCGCCGCAACGACCGCATACACGTCCTGCGCTCCGGGCACGCCCTGGACCAGCCGCTGCTGGATGTCGCGCAACCACGGCTGGCCCTTGTGGCCCAGGAGGTCGTGCAGCATGGGCCAGCGGACCGAGGCCGGTGGAATGATAAGCAGAGGCTTCATCGCGGCGCCTCGCGCCGGAAAGCAGGAACCTGTTTACTGACCTTGCGGCGGCGCAACATCCTAAGGTTCGGAGGGGCGTTGTCCAGCCTGTCGCCGATGCATCTAAGGCCGCGATCCTGAGGGGCCTGCCACCACGAACGTCAATCGACCAGCCTCGATTCGGGCACGTCGTCGGGTTTCTCCGCCAGCCGAAACTGGTCGGGGCGCTCGTTCAAGACGCGCCGCAGCCACGCCTCCGGGTAACCCTGCTCCTGCGGACGGCCCTTCTCATCCTGCACGTAGCCGTCGTTGTACTTGGTAATCAGGTGCTCGCCCAGCGCCCGCCAGCGCTTCACGACGAGCTCGGCACGAGTCACCGAGTAGTCCGTCAGATAGCGGATGGCCAGCTCCGGGTCGGACTGGGCGAGCTCCGTGGCAGTCTTCTCGACCGCGGGTTGCAGCGCCAGCAACTCGCTCTCCAGTTTCTTCTGTACCGCCTGTATGTCGGGCCGCATGTCCGCGTAGCGCAGGTTGGCGAAGTTCGCGACGAAGTTGAACACCCACCACGCCGAATCCCACGAGAACTTGCTCAGTTGTCCGACCGTGTACGACTCGGGCAGCGCGTCGATCCCGCAGTAGAGCGGCACGTAGCACGAGAAGTACGTGTCGTCGAGTCCGTACCAGAGCACCCCGCCGACCGCGTCCGGCAGCCACCCCCGCGACTGCGACACAAACGAGAACCCGGTCTGCTGCGTCGAGATCGGCCGTTCCCATGTGTACGTTGTCCCGTCGATGTTCCAGTCGATCGGCCGCCAGCGGTTGGGCGTGCCATGAGGCCCGGCGTCGACGCCCTGGGTCATGTCGAAGTCTGTTCCCTCGTAATGGTCCCGCATCAGCGCGAAGACGTCCTCGGTCGACAGCTTGCGGTCCGGCTTGACCCACAACGGATACGGCTCCGCCCCCGCCTCGCCGCGATGATAGTCCGGCGCCAGGCTCAGCGACGGCGCCGCGCGGCGCAGAAGGCTCCAGACGCGCGTGTCCGCGTAGCGCCGGTTCCTCGGCGTAGAGGGGCAGTAGACCTCGCAGAACCGGAACGGCTGCCCGGATTGGGGGTCGTAGTAGCCCTTTTCGATCGCGAACGTGATGACGTTGTCGCTGTACCGGCAGTTCTCCGCGTCATCCAACGGAAACTCGCCGATGCGCGCCTTGTTGGCGTGACACGACACGTATCCGTCCGGCACGCGCACCGCCACCCACTGGGCACCCCGGCCACCCGGCCCGGGGCCGATCATCTCCAGGATCCACGCCTCTTCGGTGTCGCCGATGGAGAACGATTCGCCGGTGTCGCGGTAGCCGTGCTCCGCCACCAAGCCGGTCATGACCTGGATGGCTTCGCGCGCGGTGCGCGCCCGCTGGAGCGCGATCCGCATCAGGTCCCAGTAGCGCAGCAACCCGTCGGGGTTCTCCAGCTCCGCCCGGCCGTCGAACGTCGTCTCCGCGATGACGAGCTGGTGCTCGTTCATCAGGCCGACGACCGCGTACGTGTGCGGCATCTGCCGGATCTTGCCGCGCACGCTGCCCGACCAGTCCTTCAGCTCCAGCCACTCGTCCGGCCCGTGCTCGGCGGCCGGCGTGTATTGCAGCCGGGGGTGAAACGCACCATCGCACGTGTACGTGATCATCACCGCGCCATCCGCCGATGCCCCGCGCGTGACCAGGAGATTCGTGCAGGCCTGGCCGCGCTGCCCGGCCAGCAGCACGCCGAAGAACACACTCCGCCACCACAAGCTCCGCATCTTCATGTTGCTCGTCCTCATTCAGCCGTGGTCCCCGTTCGGGCGACGCAAGTCGCGCCATTATAGCGCCAGGGAAGGTCGCTCGCGTCCTGCGCCCTGCCGATACAGTATCCAGCCATGCTCAGCTTCGATGCTCGTACGCTGCTTGGCCTGACGGCCGCGGTCGTCGTCCTGGGCGCGGTCGGGGTCGGATGTATCGGTGACGCCTGCGGGCACGCCACGGCAGACGCCGCGCGCCTTGAGCAGGCCTCGATCCACGCGAACGCACCGCCCCTGGCTGCGGCCTCCGACGCCGGACTCGACCTCTTGCAGGATTGGGACGCCCTGCCACACCTGCAAGACAATCGCTACGAGCAATTCTCGAGCCACCATCGCACGCCGGGCACGCTGTCCATCGAGCCCGGCGGCAAGGACTTCAACAATTTCATCGCCGGCGGCCGCTCCGGCCTCCCCCTGCTGCTGGAGCTGTTGGACGGACCCGACCCTCGCGGCCGCACGCCGCCCGGCTACGTCCTGGCCAGCGTGGAGGACGGGCCGGGCTACGTCTCGCGCATGTTCTTCACCCGTTTCAGCCTGCCCGACCTGTCTCACGGACCCGACTCCTTCACGTCCGGCCGGCTGGGGCGGTTCGCGGGCGAGGTCCTGCGAATCTACGTCGATGACTTCGACCGGCCGGCATATGTGGTGCCGCTCGCCGACCTGGGCTCGGCTGATCCCTTCACGCCGCCGCTGGCCGGGCGCAACGCGGCGGCCGTAACGAGCTACGTGCCGATCAGCTTCGCCGAGCGACTGCGGATCGAGCTCCACGAACTCTGCCCGTTGGCCGGCTACTTCTACCATGTCAACGTCCAGCGAAGCTCGACCCCAACCCGCACCTTCTCGCCACGGCTGGCGGAGGATCCGAGCTACACCGCTGCTGCCGTGCTCTTGGCGCGTTTCGGACAGAACCCCAACCGCGGCTGGACCCTCCTGGTCGACGATCAGGAGTTCGACGTGCCCCCCGGCGCGGCGACTGACATCCTGGCCGACGACACCGGAGGGACCATCGAGCGGCTACGGCTGGTCATGGACGAGGCGCACCCGAGCGTCTTGCGCGACACGCGGCTGCAGATTCTCTTCGATGAGGCCCCGTCGCCGGCCGTCGATGTGCCCCTCGATGCGTTCTTCGGCTGCCGCGAGCAGCTCGCCTCCTTCGCCACGCTCCCCATGCGCGTGGACTACGACGGGACGACCTGGCAAGCGGAATGCTATCTGCCGATGCCATATCGGCAGCACGTACGAATCACGCTTCGCAACGAGGGGCAGGTCGGGGGACGGGTGCGGGCGAGCATCGGCGTGGACCAGGCGCTCCCGCCGGAGCCCTGGGGGTACCTGCACGCCCGGCTGCACGCGGTCGAGGGCCCGCAGCCCCCCGGCTCGCAGTTCGAGGTGCTGAACGTCGCGGGCCGCGGCCGATACGTAGGCACATTCCTCTTTGCCGCAGGCAATAGCGACCCGCGCCCCGGCGAACCACAGGCCGCCCTCAACATCCTCGAAGGCAACGAAACCGGCATCATCGACGGCGAGGTCCGCATGCGCGGGACCGGCACAGAAGACTACTACAACGGCGGCTTCTACTTCGCCGAGGGTCCGTTCAGTCATCCGTTCTCCGCGGCCAACTACGTGTCCGGCGCGTCGACCGAGGAGCCCGGCGTCGTTTCATGCTGCCGCTGGCACGTGCTGAGCGACGCGATCGAGTTTCAGCGTTCGTTCGTGTTGCGGTTCCAGTACGCCGCAGACAATCCCGAACTCGTGGTTCGCTACGCCACGGTCGCCTACTTCTATCTCCAACGTCCGAGTTGAGCCGGGCCGACCGCGACGCGGGCCGGCGCCGGCTGGGCGCGCACGGTAATGCGCGGACGCGCCGGTAGTGCGCCCGCAAACCAGTGCTGAGCGAGCGTGCGCACAACGGGCAGGCGAAATCCATCTCATGTTCCGATAACTCGCGCCATGACAAGGTGCTGGCGGACCCTTTTTCGGCCGGTCGCTATTGACTTGAGGCCGCCGTCCCGATAGAAAGTTACTAGCGGAGGTGAAAAGGAGTGCGTGCTGGGACGCGTCACCCGCGGGTGTGACCCGGTTCGGGCACTCTAACATCGTCCCAATAGCTTCCGCGGCGTCGTTTTGTGGGCAGTTCAGTGCGGTGCGCATTGGAGGCTCCTCTGCGCGGTTCGGCTATAGTGCTGGCGGATGGGCGTGAAGCCGAGGGTGGGCGCCTTTTCGGGTGCGGCGCAATCCCGCGCCCCAGTGGTCGTCGGTGCTCAACTTCTGCGCGAAAAAGCCCGAAAAGTCCCTTGCATCGACCACGGATTTCTCTCGGATGCCGTATCCCGATAAAACGAGTCTCTAGGATGACACTACCCGGTACACGTCAACGCTCGGTGCGTTCCGGGCAAGCCGGGCTGGTGGGCTAAGCCATTTGGAGCTGTCAGGAAGTCGGCTGCGAACTTGAAGGAGGACACGCGATTATGAGAACAATTGGGTTGTTGTGTACGTTGTTGCTGGGTACCGGCTTGGTGCTGGCCCAGAGCGACGAAGCGGTTCAGAGTTACGGAGAGTCCGCCCAGGGCGGCAACCTGGCACCGACGCTGTACAACGTCGGCGTCCAGGGCTTCGCCGGCGACGGCGATATCCTCGGCGTGCCCGCCTTTGGGCAACCGGTCACCGGCCGAGCGGGCGAGGACTGCCCGACCGAGGGCTTCATCTGCGGTCAGGACAAAGGCGCTTGCGGCACGTCGCAATGGTATTTCTACACGGACCTGCAATTTTGCAGTCCGGCGCCCACCACGTGCCAGCGCGTGCGGTGCGAGAACTTCCCGCCGCCGGGCGTGACGATTCCGCCCTCCAAGTCGATCGGCGTGATTACGTTCTGGGGCGTCTACGTCGATGACGCCACTAACGGCTGCACGAAGCCGGGCGGCCACCAGTTCCGTATCCGTTTCTACAACGAGATGGATGACTATACCGACCCGACCAACCCGGCCAAGATCGTCTACACCGAGTTCGTGACGGCCCTGGCGGCCGACACGGGCGAGACCGTGACCTTCGCGACGGTCCCGGCCACGCTGTGGCAGTTCACCGCCATCCTCACCACGCCCGTCAACATGACGTCGGGCTTCTTCTCGATTTCCGGCGACGGCACGCCGGGCTGCTACTTCCTGTGGGAAGGCTCGAACGAAGGTGACAACCTCTTCTGGAACTGGTGGGAGACCTCCTTGCAGCCGACGTGGGAGACCCGGACCGAGTTCTGCGACATGCACTACTGCTTCAGCGAGAAGATCATCGGTGCGTGCTGCCAGGACTGCCTGGAGCTCTGCGAGGAAAACAGCAATAAGTACTATTGCGAGGCGCTCCGCGGCCGGTTCGTAGTGGACGGCAACTGCACCACCAGCTTCACGCCGCCGTGCGGCCAGGGCACGGGTGCCTGCTGCTATGACAACGGCGACTGCCAGATCATGACCTGCCAGGACTGCGAGCCGCAGGAGGAGCCGGGTTGCGTTGGCGACCTGAACTGCGACGGGGTGATCGACTTCGGCGACATCAACCCGTTCGTGCTGTACTTGTCCAACCAGGTCGCTTGGCAAGGCACTTACCCGGACTGCCCCCCGACCAACGGCGACATCAACTGTGACGGGGTATATGGCCAGGGATCGTTCGCGGACATCAACCCGTTCGTGGCGTTGATGACGCAGTGCGGTACCGGCTGCCCGTGCCCCGGCCCGATCAGTTGCAATGCTCCGCGTAACGAACAGCCACCCTACTGGGCTGGCCCCAATACCAGTTGCGCCCCGTGGCCGACGGGCGGCTGCTGCACCGTGGTAGTCCCGTCGGGTGCCACCCAGGAAAACGAGACCCCGACCGATCCTGAGGGCGATTGCAAGACCGACGTCTTCAACGGCGGCTGCAACATGGACGTTCCGGCGTTCTCGACGATCACCGCCGGCCAGACGATCTACGGCGAGTCCGCGACGTTCGACGGCACGCGTGACATGGATTGGTACACCTTCAACCTGCCGGGTCCGCGCACGTTCACCGTCACGGTCGAGGCCGAGTTTGAGGTAGTGATCTTCGCGTTCCGCGAGGGTCAGACGGCGCCCTGCGACGGCTATGTGAGCGTCAAGGCGCCGGTGGGCCCGCCGGCTGACGGATCCAACAAGTGCACGCAGGTCGTGCTTGAGACCCGCTGCCTGCCGGGCGGGAATTACATCGTCGTCGTGGCACCCGCCACCTTCAGCGGCGTGCCCTGCCGCGCCGACTACAGTGTGACGCTGGCGATCGGCGGTGCGTGCGAAGTGTTAAACACGTGCGGAAACTGCCCGGGCGGCGCTGATTACGTCGAAGGTACGCCGGCTGGCGGTCCCGATCCGGGATACTGCCAGTTCGACCCGGACGACCCGACGATTGACCCCGAGAACGGCGGCTGCAATGAAGACCCGTATGTGTTCGAGGTGCTGCCGTATGACGACACCCAGTCGCCGCACACCTTCACCTTCTGCGGCAAGCTGTGGGCGAACCAGGGCTATCGCGACCTCGACTGGTACGGCCTGGAACTGACCTCGCAGTCGCAGGTCCAGTGGCAGGTGATGAGCGAGGTGCCCTGCCGGGCGACGATGGCGTTCAACGACCTCGGCGGCGCCTATGGCCCGCCGGCGGCCGACTGCTCAAGTTATTACTACTGGGTTGATACGCTCGTCGACGCGTGCGTGACGAAGATCTGGAACGGCACGATGTACTACGAGCCCGGGTTCTACTGGTTCCTGATGATCCCGGCGGATGCGAACGGCGACGCAATCTGGTACGACTATCCGTGCCCGGTGGGCAGCGCCGACTTCGGCAACGACTACACCGTCACGATGACCGTCACCGGCATCCAGTGTGAGACCGAGGTGCTCGCCAAGCCCAAGAGCAACACCGAGCAGGCGAACGACCCGCCGTGCCCGCCGGAGGGCTACAACGACACGTACAACAGCGGTTGCGACGCGGCTTCGCCTCCGGGGCCGCGGCTGGCGCTGGGCGTGGGTACGACTCCGACGTGGCAAGGCCGCTCGGGCTCCTGGCTCGCCGACCGTACGAGTTCACGCTGACGGCCAACCGCCGGTTCAAGGTCTACCTGTACGCCGACTTCGCGGCGACCTGGGAGATCTGGAAGAGCAACGACTGCGACTTTGGCCCGATCGAGGGTTTCGACGTTCCGCCATGCTACGACCTCGGCGTCTACACCATTCGGTGCTACGCGGCCGGGACGTACTGGCTGCGGGTCTACCCGACGGGTCGGGCGCAGTGCGGCAAGTACTACTGGCTGTCGCTGACGGAGCCGGCCAACTGCGCCGTGTGCAACTTCGCGTGCGTGGGCACGGACCTCGACGACCCGTGCGATGACCTGACCGACTACGACACGAACGCGGGCTGCGACGATCCGAATGGGCCGCCGCCGGGCTTCATGGCGTTCGCCATCAACGCGACGTATTGCGGGCGTTCGTATGCGGGTCTGCAAAACGGTGCGCCGTACTACGATCCCGACTGGTTCACGATAACGCAGACGAACGCCGCCGCCCGGAAGATGGGAGTGGATATCTTCGCGGAGTTCCTGGTACACCTCGAGT
>JALHJL010000099.1 GCA_022839625.1 Phycisphaerales bacterium | reverse complement strand
AGAACGACCGCTGCGACGCCGGGACGGGCGCGTGCCTGAGGGATCCCAAGGTGTGCGAGGACGACGGCAATCCCTGCACCCGCGAACTGTGCGATCCGCTGACCGGGGACTGCATCCACCAAGCCAAGGCGGATGGCACCCCCTGCGCGGACGACGGCAACGAGTGTACGAACGACGTCTGCCAGAACGGGACATGCGTCCACCCCGCCAAGCCGGACGGCGCCCCCTGCGCCGATGACGGCAACGAGTGTACGAACGATGTCTGCCAGAACGGGACATGCGTCCACCCCGCCAAGCCGGACGGTACGCCCTGCCCGGATGACGGCGACCCGTGCACGACCGATGTCTGCGAAGGCGGCACGTGCGAGCACAGCCACGAGCCCGACCGCGACGGCGACGGCGTGCCCGACCGCTGCGACAACTGCCCGGACGATTACAATCCCGATCAGGCGGATTGCGACGGGGACGGAATCGGCGACGCCTGCGACGTGGAGAAGCGTGTGCTCGGGATCCTTGAGGTTTCGTTCAGTGGTGTCGGCGAGCAAGAACTCGCGAAAGTCGGAAGCGACGGGTACGAGAACGATCCATACGGTGCTGAGCCGGACACGGTCATCGTGGACCCGGTGTGGGTGGCTGACCCGCCAAAGTCGGAGCCGATTTGCTATGTTCGCGGGTCGAGTCCGAGCGTGAGCGTCAAGCTCGCTCTTACGGAAGGTGGTTGTCCGCGGACCGTTGCCGTGGGGGCGTTTGCCAACGGCGACGATGCCCCGGTTTGGCTGGCGGAGGGGGTCACACTTTCCGGCACCGAGGTGGTGGTCAACCTGGACTCGCCGGTTCAGGGGACGCTGACGAACGCGGTCAAGCGAACTGACCTTGCGGTCACTTGGTGCGTGATCTACACAGAGGGCGACCCGGCGGAAACGATCGGGACGACGTCTCACGGCCTGTTGCTCGTGTACGGCGGGGTGTCCGGCAGTCGGTCGGCCAAGCGAATGGACTGGGCCACGTACTGCGCGGCCGGGAGCACCGTGCCGCTGGAGATTGTGCGGGGCCTGCACAACCATCTGTGGCCGCTTATGAACGGATACTACGACGCTCGGTGGTGGCTGGCCCTCGACAACGGAGGCGACTGCGGAATGCTCTCGCGAGTTCTCGACGACGCCTGTCTGAACTACCTCGGCGTTCCCCCGGACAACTCCGAGGTCGTGGAGGTGTACGGGATTCCGGAGACCTTCGGCGACCCGTCCTGCCTCGCGATCGCCCAATACACGTCGGTGTGCCCGTCAACGGGGCAACCGGTCGCCCTGGCCCTGTACGACGGGTCAACGTACCACAAGTTTGAGGCGTGCTTTCTGTACGAGCAGCGTTGGCTCCTGGGCGGATACCCGGCTGAAGCGGACGACGCCTGCAACGTGCTCTGCTGGTGGGTCGGTAACAACGGGCCGCAAGTTTGGTGGCAGGGTTACCCCAACGAGCCCCTCTGTCCGGACAAGCCTGTGGAACCCCTGCCTTCGTGGGTGGATTGTGACTAAGGAGACACCAAATGTTTGATGGAGCAGTAGCTGCGCAGGGGGCGATCCGCCTCGCGCTTGTCGGTGTCGTGCTCGCCTGTGGCCTCTCGTTGGGGGGCGCGCAGCCTGCGGGCGACCCAGCGCCGGGCAGCACCGTCTTGGCGGGGAGCTTCGCAGAGAAGCTGTCATTGCCCCGGATCGAGTGGCCTAGCACGAAGGAGCAGGACGCCGTGCGCGACACTCCGACGGAGGCCGCGCGGGTCCGGGCCATGGGGTGGCTGATCGACTTGCTTCGACCAGAACACCGACCGTTTCCGACCCCGGCAGTGCGGCCGCCGGGGGGGTTCCAACGAGCCGAAGTCGATTATTGCAAGCGCTTCACTGCCGCCATCTCCCAAGACGGCCAGGATCTTTTGTGCGCGCGGTGGGCCACGTCGGCGTATCACTTTCAGTTCGTTGGGGCGCTGGACGTGATGCGCCTGTCCGTTGAACCGGTGCGACCAGGGCTCCGCGCGCCCCTGACGGCTAAACAAGCTGCGGCCCGGGTGCGGGACTTCCTCGCCTCTGTATTGAACGACTCGGCACGGTTGTTGAACTACTGCGATATCGAGGCCGAAGCCACGCCGTATGGGCACCGGGCAAGTGTGCATTGCCGTGACTATGCCGCTTGGCGAGAGCAGTTTGGGCGGAATGACACACCGCTCTACCACGAGTGGGCGCTCTATCTCGTCGCGCACACGGACGGCACGTCCTTCGTTTTGGATATCGAACCGATGCGGGCAGCCAACGTGGTTGGGGCGGACGGCCGTTCCCCCGAACGCTGGTTCTCTTCGACCCGGGGAACGACATATCGATCAAGCCCGACCACAGCGCCCGCGCCCGATGCGAGGGAAGTCGAAGCCAAGCTGGGACTCTTGGAGGAGCTTGCCCGCCAGCGACGCGAGGAGCAGGCCCAACAGTAACGAACGGAGGCTCGCCAAGAGTGGGGCTGTGCTATTCACTGGAGGAGGCGCGTTGTGGGGTGACGGATGTGTTGCTCATCGGGCTGTTCCTGGTCTGCGGGCCGGCGCTCGCGCAGTCGCGACCGGTCGACGTTCCAGTACCCGGCAGCACAGTTCTAGCGCCAGCCTTTGCTGACAAACTGGCGCTGAGCCGCATCGGGTGGCCGAGTGCGGCCGAACAGGAGCGGGCGCGGGACGCCTATACCGATCGTGCGCGTGGTGATGCTGTGCGGTGGATCACTAACATCCTTGCACCGCAGTTTCGTCCCTTCCCTCCGCCCGACCAGGATCCGCCGGACGACGTACTGCGGCGCGACGAGACCGGCGGCATTCGCCGGGTTCCCGCGGCGCAGGATACACCTGACAGCCTCCGGCCGAAGGCGCGCGAGTATCGAAGCCACCTGACTGCCGCAATCGGCGACGACGGCGCCGACCTCATGTGTGCCCGGTGGGCCACGGCCGCGTATCATTTCCAGTTCATCGGGGCGCAAGAACTGATCCGGCTTTCGGTCGAGCCCCTGCAGCCGGGACCACGCGGGGCGCTCAGCAGCAAGGAGGCCATTGCGCGGGTTCAGGCGTTCCTGGATCGTGTGATCAACGACTCTGCTCGGGTGCTGAAGTTCTGCACGCTGAAGGCCGAGTCGGCATCGTATGGCTACTGCGTCCGCGTCCGTTGCGACGACGAGCAAGCCTGGAACAAACAGTTTGGTCCGGACGAAACGTCGCTCTATAGCCGGTGGGCTCTTCACCTGGTGGTGCACACCGATGGAGTTTCCTTTGTGCTCGACGTGAACCCTATGTGGTCGGCGATCGTGTTCAAGGAGCAACTCGAGCCGCTCCAGCGCTGGTTCAGTCCCACCCCGCCTCGAGCAACCCTGCCGCCGGCACCCGCCACGGCCCCTGACTCCCACGAGGTCGAAGCGAAGCTGCGCCTCTTGAAGAACCTGGTTGATGAGCGCACGCAGCAAAGCCGGGACCAGCGCTGAAGGCCCGCCGCCGGACCCGTGCCAGGAGCAGCGGTGCGTGAATGGGGCCTGTGAGTACGGGCCCAAGAACTGCGATGACGGAAACTCTTGCACGGACGATAGTTGCAGCGGCGGGGAGTGCGTCCACGAGTGGAGCTGCCCCCCGCCGCCGGACCCGTGCCAGGAGCGGCAGTGCGTGGATGGGGCCTGTGAGCACGGGCCGAAGGACTGTGACGACGGAAACCCTTTCACGGACGATAGTTGCGATGGCGGTACGTGGGTGCACCTGGA
>JALHJL010000007.1 GCA_022839625.1 Phycisphaerales bacterium | reverse complement strand
CCTGAATCCCGTGAAACTCGATGAGCTGAATGAGCGCCACGGGCTTCTGCACCCCGTCCGTGGCCGTCGGAGGCCAGCCGGGACACCCGCCCAGGGTGACGGCCAACCCGATCAGCGCCACTCCAAGTAGTACGTACACCGTTTTTCGCGTCACGACTGTCTCCTTTGCTATGTGTGGATACATCCTCCGTCAGCTCTCGCGGATCACTGCGGCCATGAACTTGCCGACAGCCGTCGCTTTGCGCTGGCCGTCCTGGGACACCTCGGCCCCAAGCACGAACAGCGGCGCGCCGTCGCGCTCCACCCAGGCCCGAACCAAAGTCGACCGTCCGGTGTGCACCGGATGCCGGAAGCGGACGCACAACTCAGCCGTCAGGCCGCACCGCCCGTGCGCAAAGAGGCAGTTCGTCATCGCCGCGTCCAGCAGCGTGGCGATTACGCCGCCGTGCAGTATACCGCGGTAGCCCTCGCACGCGTCGCCAGGCTGGAAAGTCGCATGCACGCTGCGGTCGTCGGCCACCGCAAAGTGCAGGCGCGGCGCGCTTCCATTGCCGCGGCCACACACGACGCAGCGGCCGTGCGCCTGTGCGCGGGTTTCCTCGAGCCGGCTCTGGCAGACGTCAGTGGTCACAAGGGTTGGCTCCCGTTTGCAGCGTACCCTTGAGATAGGCGGCCACCACGTCGTCCGCGGGATCGGGCGGTGCCCCCAGCACCACGCGAATCCCGTTTTGGGCAAAGAGCTGCTGGGCACGCTGCCCCATCCCGCCCGTGATGATGACGTTGGCGCCCAGCTCGTGCAGCCAGCGCGGCAACAAGCCCGGCTCGTGGGGCGGCGCGCGGTGTACGGCCTTCGCGCGCGCGGTCTGGGTCGCCGGGTCGATTTCGTAAACGGCGAACTCTTCGCAGTGACCAAAGTGCGTACTGAGATGACCGTTTTCAAGCGGGATCGCGATCTTCATGAAGTCCATCTCCACCGGAGGATCTGACCTGTCATCCGCGGGCGCAATCGCGGCCGGCAGGTCTGACAGGGTTTGAACAATGGATGCGAAAGCCTGGGCCGCGGGACTATCCAATGCGCCAAACGCCACGGGCCGGCCGGCGTCGCCGCCCAGGACCACCTGCGGATCAATGGGAATGGCGCCCAGGAACGGAACGCGGGCTTCGTCGGCCAGCCGGCGCCCGCCGCCCCGCTTGAACAGGTCAAAGGACTGCCCGCAGCCGGGACACACGAAACCGCTCATGTTCTCGATGATGCCGGCCACCGGCAGACGCAGCGAGCGACAGAAGCCGATACATCGTCGCACGTCGGCGACGGCCACGTCCTGCGGCGTGGTGACGACCACGGCGCGGGCGGGCTGCCCCACAAGCTCGGCGATGGCCAGTGGTTCGTCGCCGGTGCCCGGTGGCGAGTCGACCACCAGGTAATCCAACTCGCCCCACGCGACATCTTTGAGGAACTGCCGAATGGCCCCGAACTTCCGGGGACCGCGCCAGATGACCGGCGTGTTGCCGTCGGGCAGGAGGAAGCCAATCGACATCACGACCAGGCGGTCGTTGACTCGTATGGGCCGCAGCTCGCCATCGGTTACGTCGGGCTGATGGTGTTCGACCCCGAGCAGCTTGGGGATGCTCGGGCCGTGAATGTCGATATCGAGCAGACCGACGCGTTTCCCCGCGCGCGCTAGTGCAACCGCGAGGTTCGCGGCGACGGTGCTCTTGCCGACGCCGCCTTTGCCCGACAACACGAGCAGCTTTTCGCCGATACGCTCCATGCGTCCCCGCAGGACCTCGTTCTCAAGCTCCCTCTCAGGGTCCGTCGGCACGGTTGGCAAACTGGGACAACGGTCGGTCATGGAGTCCTCCTCAGGTCGACGGGCTGAGCGCGGGCGGGGTCTGGCTCGGCCGCCGGTTGCCCGATGGGCAGTCCCAGGCCGCTGCCCAGTTCCCGCCACAAGTCCCGAACGTCGCGGCCGACGCCCGCGGTCGTAAACTCAACGATCGTGCGGGCCGCGACCTGTGCCGCGGTGACGGCCTTGTCGTAGCGCACGCGGCCGGCAACGCGGAGGCCCTGCCGGCGCGCCGCGTCTTCGATCTGCGTCGTCATGTCCGGGTTGAGGTCCCACTTGTTCACGCAGACCCATGCCGGCACCCCAAAATGTTGCGCCACCCCGGCGACACGTTCCAGGTCGTGCCGGCCGCTTACGGTCGGCTCCGTGACGATGAGTACGGCCGTGGCGCCGGTCAACGAGGCGATCACCGGGCAGCCGATGCCCGGCGCGCCGTCGATGATAATGAGGTCGCGCTTGTCGGCCTTCGCGATTTCTCGCGCTTGCGTGCGAACGAGGCTCACCAGCTTGCCGGAGTTCTCGGCCGCCGGCCCGAGCCGGGCGTGGACCAGCGGACCGCAGCGCGTCTCCGAGAGGAACCACTCCCCGCAACAGCGTTCCACGAAGTCGATGGCACGGACGGCGCACACCGTGACGCAGACGCCGCAGCCCTCGCACGCCAGCGGGTCGACGACGAACACCGGCTGGCCGTTCCCGCCGCAAGCGTCCCACATCTCCCGCAGAATCTCGTAGGTCCGTAGAGAGCACGAGCGCTGACAGAAGTCGCAGCCCTTGCACGCCGAATGGGCGCCACGCGGGGCCGGCGCGCCGTTCTCCCCGGCGTACTGACTCACCGCCTCGAAGCGGCAGTACGCAGCGCACGCGCCGCAGCGGATGCAGTCCGCCTGGCGGATGATGGCCTCGTGGCCGCTGCGGAATTCCTCATGCCGCTTGATTTCAGGCGCCAGGACGAGCGACAGGTCCGCCGCGTCCACGTCGCAATCCGCAACGACGGCGTTGCCGGCCAGCACGGCGAACGACGCCGCCAGGCTGGTCTTGCCGGTGCCGCCCTTGCCGCTGATGACAACCAATTCTTTCATGCCGTTCCTTCGCCCTGGGAAGATGCGCCAGCCTGGAGTGCGGTGCTGAAGTCCGCCGGTCGGTAGTAGAACTGCCGGCCGTGCTGCCGCATCACGATGACCTGGGCGCGCAGGAGCTCCGCGACCCGCTTGGCGACTTGCAGCCGATGCGCGCCCAGCCCCGACGCCAGATCGTCCAGCGTGCATGGGCGGCGCCGCACGAGGGCGACGATCTCGTCCGCGCGCGGCGCGGCCGTTCCGGTCGTGTCGGAGGCCGGTCGCTCGGAGATGACCTCGGCTCGCTCTCCCAGAAGATGTGCGGCGTGCGAAAGCTCCTCGACGGAAGCGGGCCGGGCGAGAGGATCGCCGGGCGGTCGGACGACGGTGTTCAACTGAATGCGGTCTGGCGCGACACCGTCCACCAGCGCTTTGATCTTCACCATCTGGTCCTGGGCCGTAGTCAGTCCGGCCAGGAGGAAGACCTCGAGCCAGAGCTGGCCGGGGAAACGCCTTCGGAAGCGGATGAGGCCTTCAACCACGCGCGCGAATTGAAGCTGAGGATGGGGCCGGTTGACGCGCTGAAACATCATGGCGTCTCCGGCGTCCAGCGAGGGGATGACCAGGTCTGCGTCCAGCAGTTCTGCCTGCACGTCTTCACACCCGAGCAATGAGCCATTCGTGAGCACCGCCACAGGCCGATCGGTGATGCGCTTGATGCCCGCAATCAACGTGCCGAGTCCCGACTGCAAAGTGGGTTCGCCGGAGCCGGAAAGGGTGATGTAGTCGGGGGGCGCGGTCGAGGCGAGCTTCGATTCGATTTCGCACAAGACCGCACCGATCGAGACGTAAGCGCCACGCTCAATCGTCCTGTTTGTCGTTGTCCCAAGCTGGCAGTAAATACAGTCGTACGTGCACGTCTTGTGCGGGACGACATCGACCCCCAGCGAGCATCCCAGGCGTCGCGAAGGTACGGGGCCGAACACGTGGTACTTGCGCTGCCGCACAGTCACCTACTCCCGGAGGGCATGTTCCGGACTTCCGGCCGCCGCGCGGTCCCCTGCTTGCGCTTCAATCTGCTCCCAGAGCGCCCGCAGCGCGGAGCGCGTCTCCGGCACAGCCGTCACCATTAGTTCACCGCGCGAATAGGCCTCGGCGATTCTGCGGTCGTCGCGGAGGGTCAGCAGGATGGGGATCGCCTCGGCGGCGCAGTACGTCGCGACGCGGTCGTCGCCCACGTCGGCCCGGTTGATCACCACAGCCAGCGGCAGGCCAAGTTGCCGCAGCGTCGCGACCGCGAGCTTCAGATCGTGCAGGCCGAACGGCGTCGGCTCGGTGACCAGCAAGGCGAAATCACACCCGCGGACGGCTGCGACCACCGGGCAAGACGTGCCCGGCGGGGCGTCGATGATCTGCCAGCCGACCTTCGGCACTGCCGCGCGGACGGCGCGGATGACCGGCGGGCTCTTGGCTTCGCCTACGTTGAGCAGGCCGTGGACGAACTGAACGTGCCCCGCGTGGCCCGTTTCCACGATGCCGACTTCGCGCGGCACTTCGCGAATGGCCCGCTGGGGACACGCCAGCGCACACCCGCCGCAACTGTGGCAAAGCTCGGGGAAGACCAGCGGCTTGTCGCCCAGCCAGACCAGCGCGCTGTATTGGCAAGCCTGCGCGCAGCGCCCACAGCCGTCGCAGGACTCCATTTGAATTTGCGGCACGAGCAGGCGAACCGGCCGGCGCTGCTCGAGCGTCGGCTTGAGGAACAGGTGTCCGTTGGGCTCTTCGACGTCGCAATCGACGTAGGCGACGCTGCGGCCCAATTCAGCGGCCACGAAGGCCAGGTTCGTGGCCACCGTGGTCTTGCCCGTGCCGCCCTTGCCGCTTGCGACCGCAATCCTCACAGGATTGGTCTCCACATTGCCCGCGGGGGCCCGCTCCGATGGGATCAGCTTCCGCCGCAGCCGCGTCCGCGTCCTTGCCCGCGCCCACCGCCCTGCCCTCGGCCGCGCCCTATGCCGCGGCCCATGCCGCCGCCCATGCCGCCGCCGGCCCCACGCCCGCGCCCCATCCCATAACCCGGGCCGGCCCCTTGGCCGGGGCCGCTCGCCGGAGGCGCGGGCGCGGGGACCGGCGGCGCGGGGCTCGTTCCCGCGCTCATGCCCGTGTGGCCCGGCACGTTGGGGGCGCTGGCGGCCTGCAAGCGGCCGGCGGCAAACTGCTCGACCGCGCTGCGGACCGTCCCGGAGCAGCCCACAATCACGCCGATGCCGGCGGCCGTCAGGGTCTGATGTGCGTTCGGCCCGCAATTGCCGGTCAGAACGAACTTGACGCCACGCTCCGCCAGCAGTCGCGCCGACTGGATCCCCGCACCTTGCCCGAGGGCCTGGTTCTCGTTGCTGATCGCTTCAACGCTGAGATTGTCCGTCTCCACGATCAAGAAGAAGGGACACCGGCCAAAACGCGGGTCGATCTCCGCGTCCAGCCGCGGCTCCCCGGCCGTCACTGCGATTCTCATGAGTTTCCTCTTTTCATCCGCCGCCCGGACGGCAACGCTGCGTGCCGGCTGCGGCTTCGCTGGTGCGCGGCTACGCCCGCGCTTCCTGACCTTCGGCCGCGCTGAGTTCTTCGATTCGGCGGTGGAGTCGCTCGGCCGTCTGCTCCAGACAGCGCAGGTCGGCCTGCAACATGCTCAGCTCCTGTTCCCGCGTCGGCTCCGGCACGTCATAGGCCGGAGGATATGGAGGGAACGCCCGCCAACCGCCACGCACGCCGCGCTGCCAGCCTGTCAGGCCGGTCGCGTAGAACCAGTGCCGCCGCCCACGACCTCCGCCACCGCGTCCCCCGCCGCGGCCGCGCCCCCAACCCCAGTAGCCGCGACCTGGCAGCGGGTTCATGTAGCCGGGCATGTCGTAGCCCGCGCAGAAACCGGCCGCACGGCCCGTCCGCGGTCCTTGTCCAAGGGGTCCTGTCTGATCTCCACCAGGCATCTCATAGCTCCTTCCTGCGGGCGATTGTGTGCTCATCTCTCCCGCTGTTTCTGTCCTTGACCATCTGGGCCCGGGTGCTGACGGCCGCCGCGTGTCCGGCCGCCGGATGCGCGCCCGGAGCGTCCGTGGTGACCGGCACCGCGCCCGCGGCGCCGCCTTCGCCCGCAACAGCCGGGCATGAGAAACGCGCGATCGTTGAGCCGGCCGGCGACGAACGCCCGCAAGATTTCTTCCACCGCACCGCACGTTTGTGGAATCACGTGGATTCCGGCGGCACACAGCACCTCCTCCAGCGGCCGGGAAATGGCGCCGCAGATCAACACATTCACGCCGGATTGCGACAGCTCGCCGACACGCCGGGCAATATCCTGCGAATGCAGCGGGATCGTCTGGCGACGCAGTTCGCAATTGCCGTCGAGTTCGACAAGCAAGACGGTCTGCGCCACGTCGAACACGGGCGAGATACGGTCATCGAGCGTCGGGATCGCCACGTTCATGTCGGATGGCGACTGCACGCGGCGTACCAGTGCTCAGATGATGCGAGCGCGGATGGATAAGATTCGACCCCACATCAAGTTGCAGTCCCTTGTGCGGCGGGGCCGCGTCTCCGGGCGACATTGCATTACGCAACTATTGGTGGCACGTGCCGTTGCATAGTGCACTGCCTCGCAGTGCGGCCGCTGGCTTGGCAAACCCCGCTCGGGTTGGAGCAGGGCTTTGGCAGCCGGGCGTTGGAGGTGACGTGCCCGCTACTGCCGCTTAATGTCATCGTCGTCGCGTCGAGCGCGAGTGCGCATTCGGAGCGGAGCTTGTCGCAGCGGATGGCCGGACGCCGCTCTTTGCTGTCTTTGTCGCCCACTGGGAGTGTGATGATGCCCGGGCACGGTTCCACCACTGAAGCGCAGATCATCCATCCGATCGGCGTGATCCACTCGCCCCACGTGCGCGCCGAGGAAACGCCCATCCAGCCAAACTTCGCGGAGGGTGTACCGGGCCAAGCCGAAATCCTGCCCGAATATGCCGGAGGATTGGCAGACCTCGACGGCTTCTCGCACGTCTGGCTGCTCTACTGGTTCCACCGCGCAGGTCCAGCACGCCTGATCGTCAAGCCGTTTCTACAGGATGCCGAGCACGGCGTGTTCGCGACGCGTGCGCCGACGCGGCCGAATCCGATCGGTCTGAGCCTGGTCCGACTCGTCCGCCGCGAGGGTTGCCTGCTCCACCTGGAAGACGTGGACATCCTCGACGGCACGCCGCTGCTCGATATCAAGCCCTATGTGCCCCGCTTCGATTACCGCGCCGGCGCGCGAACCGGCTGGCTGGAGGCAGTGGATGAGCAGACGGCGCAGCAACGCGGACAACGTCGATTACCGGCCGCCGGAGAGCCCTGAAGGCGGCCTGACTTTCAAACGGCCCCACCGCTGGGCCCGGCAGCCCGCGCGACGTGTCATCGCACCTTGGGCGAACTCGAACCGTCGATCCCCAGCGTCTTGAGCTTACGGAACAGTGTGCTCGCGTTGATGCCCAGTTCCCGCGCCGCGGCAGCACGGTTGCCGCGATGACGCCGCAGCGCGTCGCTGATGTGGATGGCCTCCAGTTCCGCCAGCGTCAGGCCCGTCTTCAGGCGGCGCGGGGCCTTGCCCGCCGCGCCGTGCAGCGCCGGCGGCAGGTGTTGCGGCTCGATCAGACCGCCGCGACAGAGTACGAACGCGTGCTCGATGATGTTCTCCAGCTCACGCACATTGCCCGGATACGCGTGCGCCATCAGGATCGCCAGGGCCGCGTCCGAGACGCCGGCGATGTCCTTGTTCTGCACGCGGTTGAAGCGGGTGATGAACCGTTCGATGAGTAACGGGATATCCTCGCGTCGTTCCCGTAGCGGCGGCAGCCGCAGGCGGACGACGTTGATGCGATAGTAGAGGTCCTCCCGGAACTTCCCGGCGCGCACCCACTCGTCCAGATCACGGTGCGTGGCGGCCACGATTCGAACGTCGACAGGGACCGGCTCGACCGAGCCCAGCGGCTCGAACACGCGCTCCTGGAGCACACGCAGCAGCCGCGTCTGCATGGCGGGCGAGACATCCCCGATCTCGTCGAGAAACAGCGTGCCGCGATCGGCCACTGCCAGCCGCCCGGGCTTGTCCCGCCTGGCGTCCGTGAACGCCCCGGCCTTGTAGCCGAACAACTCGGACTCCAGCAGCGTATCGGGCAAGGCGCCGCAGTTCAGTGCGACAAAGCGGCGCTTGCTCCGCGGCGAGAGGTTGTGAATCGCGCGAGCGACCAGCTCCTTGCCCGTCCCGCTCTCGCCCTCGATCAACGCCGTGCTGGCACTGACCGCGACCTGCGGCAGCAGCTCAAAGAGCTGCTGCATGGCCGCGCTGCGCCCCACGAGGTCCGCGAACGTGTAGCGCCCCTCCAACTCCTTGCGCAGCTCCTCGACCTGGCTCAGGTCGCGGAACGTCTCCACGCCGCCGATCACGCGCCCCTGCGTGTCCTTCAGGACGGCGGTCGAAATGCTGATCGGGATGCGCTCGCCGTCGGCCCGGACGATGTAGATGGCTTTGTTGACGACCGGCCGGCCCGTGCGGTGCGTCCCTTTCAGGGCACACTCAGTCTCGCAGATACTCGCCCGGAACACGTCGCAGCAGTGCCGCCCCAGCGCTTCGGCGCGCTTCACGCCGGTGATCCGCTCCGCGGCCGCGTTGAACGACGTGATCCGCCACTCCAGGTCGACGGTGAACACGCCGTCGGCGACCGAGTCGAGGATAACCTGGTGCGTGTTCGCTTCAGCCGCGGTCTTCATTCTCTTCTCGGAAGCAGGCATATCTCGATACTCAAGGAGAGCCGCTGACCTTCACACCTGCGCACGGACTTCCCTGGTGCTCTTCATCCTGAGATCTTACGCGAACGTGAAGGTCCGGACGACCCGAACCGATCGCGCGTAACGCCGTCGGCGCTGCGTCTCCAGCGCCAATGGTGCCGCCGCACCTGGTCCTACCGGACGCAGATTCGGCCCATGCCGGCGGTCGTGACCCGCCCAACAACGGCGGCCGCCGTGACGCCAGCCCTGTGCAGCCCCCGCAGCGCAGCATCCGCCTGCGTCTCGGCCACCGCTGCTAACAACCCCCCGGAGGTCTGGGCGTCGCACGCGAGAATGCGATAGGTTTCGGACACGCCGGCGTCCCAGGTCACGTGGGGCTCGACATGAAGCTGGTTATTTCGCGTTCCGCCCGGCACGGTTCCGCCGACCGCCAGATCGAACGCGCCCTCGATCAGCGGCAGCGCCCGGTGGTCAATCTCGACATCCATGCCGCTGCCAGCGGCCATTTCGCGCAAATGGCCCAGCAGCCCAAACCCGGTCACGTCGGTGCAGGCGTGCACCTCGAAGCTACGCAGCACGTCGGCGGCCGCGCGATTGAGCGCCATCATCAGCGACTGAATCTCCTGCTCGCCCTCCGGACGCAACAGCCCTGCCTTCAGCGCTGTACTCATGATCCCCAGGCCAAGCGGCTTGGTCAGAATCAGTGCATCGCCGGGGCGGGCACCCGTGTTGGTCCACATTGCGCGGGGGTCCACGACGCCCGTGACAACCAGACCGTACTTCGGCTCCGGGTCATCCACCGTGTGCCCGCCAATGATGGGAATGCCTGCCTCGGCGGCGACGTGTTGCCCGCCGCGCAGGATTTGCTCCAGCACGCCGAGCGGCAGCCGGTTGGACGGGAAGCCGACGATGTTCAGCGCGAATAACGGCTTGGCCCCCATGGCATAAATGTCACTGAGCGCGTTGGCCGCCGCGATGGCGCCGAACGCGAACGGGTCGTCAACGACCGGCGTGAAGAAGTCGAGCGTCTCGACGAGCGCGATCTCGTCGTTCAGGCGGTAGACGGCGGCATCATCGGCCGAATCGATGCCGACCAGCACGTTCGGATTCGCCGCGGCCCGCGGCAGCGCGGCCAGCACCCGTTCGAGGGCCTGCGGACGCAGCTTGCAGGCGCACCCGAGGCCTGCCGTGAAGCGCGTCAGCTTGATCTGGTCGGCCGCGGGCGTCGGCTGTGCATGTGCGTCGCTGCGGTGCAGACGCTCCACCACGCGGACCGTGGCGTCGATGGCCCGGTCGATATCGGCCTCCGTGAGAAACACGCCGGTCGAGAAACGGATTGTGCCCAGCGCCTGGTCGACGGGCACCCCCATGGCCTTCAACGTCTCCGACATGACGACTTCATCCGAGTGGCAGGCCGCGCCCGCCGACGCGGCCACCTCGGTCAATTCCGCCAGAATTGCGCCGGCTTCGATTCCGGGGAAGCTCAGGCTGAGTGTGTTGGGTAAGCGTAGCTCGGGATGGCCGTTCAGGCGCGTCTGCGGCAGGTGCGCCATGATGCCCTCGTGCAGGCGGTCGCGCAGGGCACGCAGCCGCGCGCTGCGCTCGTCGAGCTGCTGGGCCGCAAGTTCGCAGGCCTTGCCCAGGCCGACGATCTCCAGCACGTTTTCGGTACCCGCCCGCCAGCCACGCTCATGATTCGCACCGAAGATCAGCTTTTCGAGCTGCACCCCCGTGCGGATGTACAGCGCGCCGATCCCTTTTGGTGCGTAGAGCTTGTGCCCCGCGATGGACAACAGATCAACGCCGAGCTCATCGACGCGCGTGGGGATCTTGCCGACGGACTGCGCCGCGTCCGTGTGCATCCAGGCCCCGTGCCGGTGCGCAATCTCCGCAATCGCCCGAATCGGCTGAATCGTGCCGACCTCGTTGTTGGCGTGCATGATCGTGACCAGCGTGGTGGCGGGGGTCATGGCCTTCGCAACGTCGGCCGGATCGACCAGGCCCGTCTTGTCCACCGGCACGATGCTGACGCGAAAACCCTGCGACTCCAGATACCGGCAGACCTCGCTTACCGCTGGGTGCTCGATCGCCGACATGACGATGTGGTTACCCTTCGAGCGCAGCGCATGCGCCGCACCGCGGATGGCGAGGTTATTCGATTCGGATCCTCCGCTGGTAAAAACGATCTCGTCCGGGCGCGCGCCCAGCAAGTGGGCCACCTGCTGTCGCGCCGCTTCCACCGCCTGCTTTGCCCGCACGCCGTAGGCATGGCTGCTGGAGGGGTTGCCGAAATGCGACTCCAGGTAGGGCCGCATGGCCGCGATGACCGCCGGGTCGAGCGGCGTTGTGGCGTTGTAGTCCAGGTAGATCGGGTCCATCGCGCTGGTCCTCAAAGAGCTCGTAGAAGAGCGTCCAAGACGTGCATGCTAACGCGGGACGGCCGCGGAAACAGCCTGGGGCGCGCTACAGCTCGAGCGCCAACGCTGCCGCCGCCTCGGCGTGGATGATCGCCGTGTCGAACAGCGGCACCGGGCTGTCGTCCGGCGCGATCAGCAGGCCGAGCTCGGTGCAGCCGAGAATCGTGCCGCCGCACCCGGCCATGGCGAGGTCCCGGAGAATCCCGCGAGACCGCTGCCGCGAGACGTCGGAGACCACGCCGCGACACAGCTCGTCGATGATCACGTCATGGACGAACTTGCGGTCGGCCGCGCCCGGAACAGTCACCTCCACGCCGTGGCGCTCGGCCAGCCGGCCACGGTAGAAATCCAGCTCCATGGTATAGCGCGTGCCCAGCAGCCCGACGTGGCGCAGGCCGGCGGCCTTGATGCGCTCGGCCGTGGCGTCCGCAATGTGCAACAGCGGCAACCCGGCCGCCGCTTGCACCTCGTCGGCTACCTTGTGCAGCGTGTTCGCGCAGATGACGAGAAAGTCCGCCCCGGCGCGGCGCAAGGCGCCCGCCGCGTCGATCACGAGTCGCGTGGCGTCCGCCCACCGGTCCTCCTGCGGCAGGCGGTAGATCTCGTCGAAATCGAACGACCAGAGCAGGCACCTCGCCGAGTGCGGGCTGCCCAGCCGCCGCGCCACGTACTCGTTGATGACGCGATAGTACGTTATCGTGGATTCCCAGCTCAGCCCGCCGATCAGTCCAATCGTCTTCATGTGTAGCATCGTACCGCAAGCGCCGTCCGTGCGGCAGGTTCGACCGTGTTGCGGCGGCCGATTCGTGTGTGCCCACCGCCGGCGTGGCGCAGAGCCGCAGCTCATCGCGCCGGCTTCGGCTCGTCTCGCCGCGCCGTCCGGAGCGACGCGACGCTACTGCTCGTACACCGGCGCCGGCGGCGGCAGCGGGCGGAAATGCTCGGCACACCGCGGCTCGTAATCGCCCGGTCCGCCGACCATTTGTCCGCCGACGACCGGCACCATGCGTTGCGAGTAGGCTGCGGGCCGGCCGCACACCGTACACGGAGCCGACAGATGCTCGACCTCGTCGGCAAGTCGCAGGAGTTGCGGCAGCGGCGGAAAGGGTTGCCCCCAGGCGTCGTGGTCGATGCCCGCCACGATCACCATGCACCCCTGCGCCCGGAGCTCGCGGCACACTCCGACCAGTGCCCGCCCGAAGAACTGCCCCTCGTCGATCCCCAGCACTTCCGCGCCGATCGCCACCCGGAGGACTCCGGCGGCACCGGTCACCGCGGCGGCAGGAAAGCTCCGCCCATCGTGTGTCATCAGCAACGTCGGGTCATACCGCGTGTCGAGCCGATGCTTGCAGGCGACCACGCGCCGGCCGGCTGCGCGGGCCGCGCTGAGCCGCTCGATCAGCCGGGCCGTCTTGCCGGCGAACATGCAGCCGCCGATGACGGCCAGCCGGCCCGCCGCCGCGGGTTCAAGTGAGCAGGAGTCGGCGGGCATCTGCACGTTTCACCGGGGGCCGGGCGCATGCCGGAAGATACAGTCAAACAATCGGCCGTCGTGGCGGGCCGCCACCGCCTCGTCCTTGAGGATCGCGGTCCAGACGGCATCACAGGCGAAGCGCGCGTGCCAGTTGCTCTCGACCGCCCGCCCCATGCCGTGCAGGACAACCAGGTCCACGTCGGCCGTAGCGGACACAAGTTCGTGCGGGAGCTGCCGCAGGTCTAACAGGGGCAGCTCCCCGCCGCTCGCCGCGACGGACAGCCGGCCCTCGGCGACCGCGCGGGCCAGCGCCGGATCGAGTTCGGCACAGCGTTGCAGCAGCGGTTCCAGCTCGGCGGCGGTGATGTCATTCAAGGCCGGTCCGGTGTTGGCTGCCAAGGTCACCCGCGCACCGGCCTGTACCATCCACCGCGCAAGCGGCAGGCAGCCCAACACGATGTCGCCCCCGGCGTTGTCCACGAAAAACAGAACGTGGCGATAGGGGCGGCCATCCGCCCAGCGCTGCCAGAATGCAGCGGCGTCATTCCGCAGCCACCTCCCGCCGGATGACTCGGCACGTGCCCGGCGAAAGGCCGCGCCTGCGCCAAGCTCAGCGCGGGCCGTCGCCCGCGCGCCAAGGTCGAAGATGTTGCCCCCCATGAGGCCGTCGGTGAGCAGCGCCTGGCGCGCCGCGGGCGTCGCACCGTCCAGCTCGGCGAGCACGTCCGGCAGCAGCGCCAGCGCCGCCTCATTCTCGCGCTGCTTGACGGTGCGAAACGGGTCGTGGAAACCGTAGCGCTGGCACGCTTGCCGGCGCAGCTCGGTGAACAGCAGGATGTCCACGCGCTCATACCGTTCGGGATATGCGTGGAGCCGCTCAAACGCTGCGAGGTACGCAGCGCGGAAGCCCGCCAGAACGTCCGGCGCAGGGCCATACTCGGCCTGAATGAGGGGAACCAGTACCTCGTTCAGATGCCAACGGAACAGCTCGACCCAGTACGAGCGCCCCGCCGCGTCGGCCCGCAGGTCCCAATCGCATGCCCGGTAGTTGTCGGGGGCCACGAGTTGGCTCAAACGCGCCATACTCTCTCCACGGGGTGTCGGCGCGGCGTGGGCCGCCTACAATCTGCGACATCATGGTCAACCCGCGAGAATATCACAACGTGCGGACCTGGCTGGAGGGCTGCCGGCGACCGCTGCTCGTGTCGCATCGCCGCCCCGATGGCGACGCGCTCGGCGCCTTGGCGGCCCTGACCCAGGTACTGCGTAGCCTGGATCGCGACCCGCGCCCCGCGCTGTTCGAGCCGTTCCCGCCGCGCTACGCGCTGCTCGCCGACATGACGAACTGGCACCCGTGGGACGAGGACGGGCCCCGGCTGACGGCCGAATGCGATGCGTTGGTGATCCTCGATACGTGCGCGCTGTCGCAACTGGAGCCGCTCGCGGCGTACCTGCCGCACGCCCCGCGCACGCTCGTCCTGGACCATCACGCGACGCGCGATCCCCTGGCCCAGCGCCCCGGCGACCTGTGCGTGTGCGACGAGAGCGCCGGCGCGGTCTGCCTGTTGATCGGCGAATGGATGAAGGCGGTGGGCCTGCCCTTCCGCCCACCCGTCGCGACGGCGCTGCTGACGGGACTCGCGACCGACTGCGGCTGGTTCCGCTTCTCGAACACGGACGCCCGCATGTTGCAGATGGCGGCCGAGCTGGTCGCGGCCGGCGCTCCGGCGCACACGATCTACCGGGCCATCTACGAACAGGACCCGCCGGCCAAGCTGCGGCTCATCGCCCGGATGCTCGCGGCGCTGGAGCTGCACGCCGGTGGGCGGCTCGCGGTGCTGGCGCTGCGGAACGCCGACTACGAGACAACCGGCGCCGACCGCGCGCTGACCGAGGACCTGGTCAACGAGGCCGGCCGGCTCGCCGGTCTGGAGGCCACGATCCTGTTTACCGAAGAGCCCGACGGCCAGGTGCGTGTCAACCTCCGCAGCAAGAGCGTGCTGGACGTGGCGGCGCTGGCGCGTCGCTTCGGCGGCGGCGGGCACGTGCGGGCGGCCGGCGCTCGTCCGCCGGGCACGTGGGATGAGGTCGTGGGGCGAGTGGTGGCGGAAGCCGTGGCCGCCCTGGGCAGCGGTGGCGGATAGGCCGCGCTGGGCAGCGGCCGGCCAGCGCCGGTTTGCCCGCGCGGGGGGATCAAGCCTATGATCCGCGCGCCAACGCAGCCCAACGGCTCGGGAACGGAGAACACTCGTGGTGGACCAGGTTGAGCGGCGCTTCGCGGAGGTTGCGCCGCGCGCGGATTTCTGCTCGCTGCGCTACGTACGGGAACGCAGCGAGCAGATCCACGTGCGGCAGGATGTCGTCCAGCCGGCGGTTGGTGCCGAAAGCTGCGGTGCGATGATCACGGTCCGCGACGACGGCCGGCTGGGCTACGCCGCCACGTCCGATTTGACGGCAGCCGGCCTGCGACGTGCCGTCCAGCAGGCGCTCGACTGGGCCCACCGGCCGACCGGGCGACAAGTCGTGGATTACGCGAAAGTCCCCCAGGCGCCGCCCCCGCGCGGCGAGTACCGCACGCCTGTGAAGCGGCCCTGGTCGTCGCTATCGCTGGCCCAGAAGGTGGACCTGCTGCGGGCCGAGTGCAGGCGGCTCAAGACCGATGACCGCGTCGTCGACTGGATGGCGTCGCTCTGGCACAACAAGGTGGAGACTCTGTTGCTGACCACCGACGGCGGCCGCGTGCACCAGATGATCCACTGGCTGCTGCCGGGGATGCAGGTCAGCGCGAACGAGGGGCCGGAAACCCAGACGCGGACGCTCGGCGGGCACGGCTACGCGCGCCAGGGCGGGCTCGAAATCCTCGACGACGTTGGCTTCTACCAGGCCGCACCGCAACTCGCCGCCCAGGCGCTCGAGCTCTTGTCGGCTCCCAACTGTCCGACCGGCGTGCAGGACGTGCTCCTGGCCGCCGACCAGATGATCCTCCAGATTCACGAATCCATCGGCCATCCGCTGGAACTGGACCGCATTCTTGGCGACGAGCGGAACTATGCCGGCACGAGCTTCGTCACGCCGGACATGTTCGGCACGTACCGCTACGGCTCGGAACTGCTGAACATCACGTTCGACCCGACGCGGCCGGAGCAGCTCGCGAGCTACGCGTTTGACGATGAGGGCCAACCCGCCCGCCGGGAGTACATCATCCAGGCGGGCATCCTGCTGCGGCCGCTGGGCTCAGCCACCTCGCAGAGCCGGGCGGGGCTGCCGGGCGTCGCCAACGCGCGGGCCAGCAGTTGGAACCGTCCGCCGATCGACCGCATGGCCAACCTCAACCTCGAGCCCGGCACCTCCTCGCGGGCGGAGATGGTCGCGGCCATCGACCGCGGCGTGTACATGGAGACCAACAACTCCTGGTCGATCGACGACTCGCGCAACAAGTTCCAGTTCGGCTGCGAGTACGGCCGGCTGATCGAGCACGGCAAGCTGGGGCCGGTGGTGAAGAATCCCAACTACCGCGGGATTTCGGCCACGTTCTGGCGCAGCCTGAAGATGGTCGGCAGCCGCGACACCGTCGGCGTATGCGGCACGCCGTGGTGCGGCAAGGGCGAGCCGAACCAACTGGTCCGCGTCGGGCATGCGTCGCCGGCGTGCGTCTTTTCCAACGTGGAGGTCTTCGGAGGCGCGGCGTGATGCGGGATTACTTCCACCATCTGGCGGACTGCCTGACGGCCGGGTTGCACGGCGGCGAAGCGTACACCGCCGTCCTGTCTTCCGAAGATTCCGACTTCGTACGGTTCAACCACAACGAGATTCGCCAGGCCGGACACGTCACGCAGCATGAGCTGGCCGTGGATCTGATCTGCGGCCGGCGTCACGCCGGTGGCAGTGTCTCGATCAGCGGCGACGCCGAGACGGATCCAGCACGACTGGCCACCCTGGTGGCGGAGCTGCGCGACCGGTACGGCACGCTGCCCGAGGACCCGTATCTGCTGTATTCGACGGCCGTGCACTCGACGGAGCGGCGTGGCGAGAACCGCCTGCCCGACGGGAAGGCCGCAGTCGCGGAGATTCAGCAGGTCGGGCGCGGACGCGACCTGGTCGGCATCTACGCGGCCGGCGGGGTTCACCGGGGATTCGCGAACTCGCTTGGCCAACGTAATTGGTTCAGCACCTACAGCTTCAACTTCGACTGGAGCTTCTATCATGCCGCGGACAAAGCAGTGAAGACGGCGTACGCCGGCTTTGACTGGGACTCGCGGGCGTTCGCCCGCAAGGTGTCGTGGGCGGGCGAGCAGCTCGATGCGCTGCGGCAGCCGGCGCAGACCATCCGCCCCGGCCGCTACCGCGTCTACCTGTCGCCGGTCGCGCTGCACGACCTGGTGAATCTCCTGAGCTCCGAAGCGTTCGGGCTGAAGGCCCATCGCACGAAGCGCACGCCGCTGCTGCAAATGATTGAGGGCGGAGTACGCTTGCACCCGGCCCTGAGCCTGTTGGAAAACACGCGCGACGGGGTGGCGCCGAACTTCCAGGAGGCGGGCTTTTTGCGGCCCGACCAGGTGCCCCTGATTGCAGCCGGCCGCTACGCCGACTGCCTCGTGTCGCCGCGTTCGGCCCAGGAGTACGGCGTCTCCACGAACGGAGCGTCCGCGCAGGAGACACCCGAGTCGATGGAGGTCGCGGCCGGGCCGTTGCCGGCCGACGAAGCGCTGCGGCGGCTCGACACCGGCGTGTACGTCAGCAACCTCTGGTATCTGAATTACTCCGACCGCAACGCGTGCCGCACGACGGGGATGACGCGCTTCGCAACCTTCTGGGTGCAGCACGGCCAGGTGCAAGGGCCGCTCAACGTGATGCGGTTCGACGAGACGCTGTACCGGGCGCTGGGCGAGAACCTGGTAGCATTGACGGCGGAGCGCGAACTGATTCTCGATCCCGACACGTACTACGGCCGTTCGGTGCGCAGCGGCCGGGTGCCGGGTGCGCTGATCGAGGATTTCACGTTCACGCTGTAGGGCAGGTGCAGTATCTTGGCAGGTTGCGCTACGCCTCACCTGCCCTACTTGCTACGCTTCACCTGCCCTACCTGCACGTCAGGTCGTAGCACGCGGCCTGCTTGAGATTGCGAACGTACAGGCGCCCCTTGTACAAGGTCGGCACCGTCCAGCAGCGCCCGCTCAGCAGCTCGGCCTTGGTGAGCGGCTTGAACTCATCGGGCGAGGCCTTCCCGATCTGCAATTCGCCCTCTTCGGTGAAGACCAGCAGATGCCCGTCGGCCCAGATGACCGTGCCGTTCGAGATGCCGCGCTGGCTCCAGCGCTCCTGGCCGGTCGCAAACTCGACACACTTCAGCCCCTTCTCGTCACTGACGTACAGGTGGCCGTCGGCCAGTACCGGCGTCTGAAACTTGCCCAGTATGACCCGGCTCGGCTCGTCACCCCACAAGTTCCTGGCGCTTAGCTTGTTGCCCGCGCGGGCAAGCTCAAAAACGGCGGACCCGGTCTTGTACCCGGACGTCAGGAACAGTTTCCCGTCGTGGAAGATCGGCGTGGCCGCGTTGACGTCCCAGTCCGTCGTCCAGGGAATCCGGCACAGCTCGCCGCCCGTGCTGGCGTCCACGATGAGCACTTCCTTCGCCATCATGCCGACGATGAGGCGCTGCCCGTCGAAGGTAAACGGGTAGGGAGTCGAGTAGCCGACCGGGATCGACGCCGTCTGCCACACGATTTCGCCGGTCTTCTTGTTCAGCGCCACCAGCGCCCCGTGCTCATCGCCGGCGGCGACGACGGCCAGATCGCCCTCGATCAGGACCGAGCCGCTGTAGCCCCACTGCGGCTTGCCGTCGAACCGCCGGTCCCACAGGTCCTTGCCGGTCTCGGCGTCACAGCAGAGCAACCGGCCCTGCGCCCCGAGCACGTAGATGCGGCCGTCGTCGAACGTCGGCGTCGCGCGCGTCCCGTCGCCGCCCTGCCGCTCACGGTATTCCTTCTCGATCGGGACCCGCCAGCGGATGTCGCCGGTGTCGGCGTTCAGGCAGAAGAGCATCTGGTGCTTATCCGCGGTGCCGCAGGTGTAGACCCAGCCGCCGACGCAGGTCAGACCGCTGAAGGCGGGGCCGATCGCATGTTCCCACAGCTTGGGCGGCGTCTTGTCCCACTGCGGCTCAAAGCCCTTTTCGGTGCTCTTGCCGTCGTAGTTCGGCCCGCGCCAGTGCGGCCAGTCCTCCGCGCTTGCCGGGCGTACCAGCAGCCCCACGACGAACATGCCAGCGATGCAGCGCAGACGGAGCCGCGACGACATGATGGAACTCCTTTCGCTCGGTCCGCGGGGCAGCATAGCGGAGCCGTGCGCCAGTCGAAAGCCGCAAACCGCGCTGCGAACGACCGGCGGCGGCGCCGTCTACTTCAGCATCCCCAGTGCTTCCGCCAGTTTCACGGTCCGCAGCGCCCGCTTGACCACCGGCGGGTCGATCATCTTGCTGCCCAACGACACAACGCCGAGGCCCTTGGCGTCTGCTTCCTGGAACGCCGCAACGATCTTCTGGGCCTTCTCCAGCTCGGCCGGCGACGGGGCGAAGGCTTCGTGGATCGGCCGAATCTGCCGCGGGTGAATGCAGCCCTTGCCGTCGAAGCCGAGCGACTTGGCTTCCAGCACGCTCGCTTTCAGGCCCTCCATGTCCGCGACGTCGGAGAACACGGTGTCGATCGGCTGCACGCCGGCGGCCCGGGCCGCGTTGACCACCTGGCAGCGTGCCCAGAAGCTCTCGCGCCCTTCATTGGTGCGCTGCGTGCCGATGTCGGCGGTGTAGTCCTCCAGCCCGATCGTCAGCGCGCAGATGTTCTTCGATGCAGTGGCGATTTCGTACGCCTTGATCGCCCCCAGCGCACTCTCGACGATCGGCATCAAGTACACCGGCCGGTCGATCTGCCGGTCGCGCAGTATCGCGGCGATGCGGGCATCCACCTCCCGCACCTGCTGCGGGTCCTCGACTTTCGGGATGAGGACGACGTGCAAATTGTGCGGCACGATGAAATCGAGATCGACGAGCCCGCGCTCGCCCTGGTTGATGCGGACCATGCGTTCCGCCCCCTTGAAATCGATCGCGCGCAGGGCGTTGCGCACCATCAGGCGGGCCTCGTCCTTCACCGGCGGCGCGACACTGTCCTCCAGGTCCAGGATCACCCCGTCCGGCTCATGCAGGCCCGCGTTCAACATGAACTTGGGCTCGTTGCCGGGCAGGTACAGCCGCGAGCGCCGGAACCGGTCACGCTCGGTCGCGCCTTGCGCGCCGGCGATGAACTCGGGCAGATATTCCGGCACCGCGGAAACCGACGCGGTGCCATTGGGGTGTAGCCGGCGGACGGCGGCCTCCAGCCGGGCCATCTGCACGAACGGCAACGCGCCGCCGTCCTCGATCTCCACGGTCGCGTTCGGCAGGCCGAGCGAATTAAGCACATCCCGCGTCAGGCGGCGGATCGCCTCCCCGTACATGACCTCGACCTTGGTCAACAGCTTGATTGCGATGCCGCCGGAGGAGGTCGGCGTGATCCTGACCCAGCAATCGGAGCGTACGTCCGGGCCGCGGCGGCCGGCTTCGGCCGAGGCGGCGAGAGGATTCGTCGTGCTCATGTTTGTTCTCAGCAATCCAGTCCCGACTCTTCGAGTAGTGCAAAGCTCTGCTTTGCGTTCCAGTGCTGCGAGGCTCTGCCTTACGTTCCAGTACTGCGAAGCTCTGCTTTACGTTCCAGTACTGCGAGGCTCTGCTTTGCGTTCCAGTAGTGCAAAGCTCTGCCTTACGTTCCAGTAGTGCGAAGCTCTGCTTTGCGTTCCAGTACTGCGAAGCTCTGCCTTACGTTCCAGTACTGCGAAGCTCTGCTTTGCGTTCCAGTACTGCGAGGCTCTGCTTTACGTTCCAGTAGTGCAAAGCTCTGCTTTACGTTCCAGTAGTGCAAAGCTCTGCTTTACGTTCCAGTAGTGCAAAGCTCTGCTTTGCGTTCCAGTACTGCGAAGCTCTGCCTTACGTTCCAGTAGTGCAAAGCTCTGCTTTGCGTTCCAGTAGTGCAAAGCTCTGCCTTACGTTCCAGTAGTGCGAAGCTCTGCTTTGCGTTCCAGTACTGCGAGGCTCTGCTTTGCGTTCCAGTACTGCAAAGCTCTGCTTTGCGTTCCAGTAGTGCAAAGCTCTGCTTTGCGTTCCAGTACTGCGAAGCTCTGCCTTACGTTCCAGTAGTGCGAAGCTCTGCTTTGTATCCGGGCACGGCAAAGGTGCTGCTTCGCACCGCGCCGCGTCCCGCCGCGCGTTTGACGACGCCCGCGCAACGGCCGCCGCCGGCCCCGCCCAGTTGGTCGGCGGCAGCCGACAGCCCTGCATTTTATGGTTCGGGGAGCGGCCTACCAAGGTCGCGCCGCACGGCGTGCGCGCCAGGCGTCAGAAACCGCGAGAGACTGCGTGCGAGGCCGCCAAGGGTTAATCGGGGGTAAGGAGGCGGGTCGGTGGGCGCGGTCAGTACTGGCTGAGCGATTTCCCGGCCTGGTCCGTGGCGTGCGAATTGGGTGCAATCTGCCCGGTGTCGCAGTTGTAGACCCAGCCGGCGTGCGCAGCCTCTTCCGTGAAGGCCGGTGCGCCCGCGCCGCCGATCACGTGGACGCCGCACAATCCGAGGCGGGGAGCGATGGGACACGCGGGGATCCCGTCGCGCAAGTAGGGTCCGAAGCAGTGGACGGCGTCACCGGAAATCGCGACGCGCCCGACCTCGTCCGAGAACTGCGTGAGTTGCGAGACGAAGGCGGCCTCCGAGCGGGCGGGGTTGCGGCCGTCGCCGTGTTGCCCGGGGTGGGCACCATGATCCTGGTAGTAACGCTCGATCGCCACGCGGAGGAGCCGCAAGCGCTCGCGCAGCAGTGCTCCTTCATCGGGCGGGGGGGCCGCGGGGCTCAAGCGCGGCACGGCCAGCAGGGCCACCAGCCCGAGGATCAGCAGGGCGAGAATCACTTCGATCGCATTGACGGCGGTCTTGCCGTACACGGTACGCATTGCGCTTGTTCCTGTCTGGGCGTGGCAGGACTCGGGGATCGCCGGTCAGTTGACGCCGGCGGCCGCCAGGCCGGCCTCGCGCAAGTGCCCGAAGCGGGACCGGAAGTCCGCCGGGTTTTCCGTCATGTAGCGGCGCAGGGCCTCGATGAAGGTCCGGGTAATGGCCGGGTCGGTCGTCCGGCCGGCCCCGGCCTCCAAGACTTTCAGGGCCAGGTCGATGTCGTAGGCCCGGCGGTACGGACGTTCCGTCGTGAGCGCATCGAAGATGTCAACCACGTGGATGATGCGCGCGTCGACGGGGATTTCGTCGCCGGCCAACCCCGCGGGGTATCCGGTCCCGTCGTGGTTCTCGTGATGGCACAGCACCGCGTCCAGCATGGGCTGGAACTGAGCTACGGGTCGGAGCACCTCGTAGCCCAATTGGGAGTGCCGCTTCATCTCCTCGAATTCAGCGTCCGTGAGGGAACCGGGCTTGTTGAGGATGTGCTCGGCGATCCCGATCTTGCCGACGTCGTGGAGCAACCCGGCCCATTCGAGCGTGCGAATCTGCTCCTTGGAAAGTCCGAGGGCCTCGCCCGTCAGCCGCGCAAACCCGCCGACGCGCTCCGAATGCGCGGAGGTGTAGTTGTCCTTCGCGTCAATCGCGTTGACGAGCGTGCACACGGTTTCCAGCGCCGTGCGTTGCAGGTGCCGCATCGCCAGCACCTGATGGAGGACCTGAGCCCCCAGCGAGAGGATCGACGCCGACGCCAGCGTGTCGCCCTGGTCGAACGGCGGCGCACCGCGGTCGCGCAGGGCCACCACTACAGCGGTTTCGCCGTCGCCGCGCGGCAGGGTGCCCAACAAGACGTGGGCCCCGTTCAACTGCGCGGCCTCGTCCGCCGTCAGCGCCGGAGTCAGCGTCTGGTGTCGGCGGCGGGCCAGCTCGACGGAGCGCGCCAGGGCTCCCCGGAGTTGGTCCGGCGTCCACTGGGGACGGGCTTCGCCGGGTTCGCCGGTCGGAACGCGCATGCAGCAGCCGGCCCGGTCCAGGAACACCGCGTCGGCCCGCAAGAGCGTCGTGTAGCGCTCCAAGAGAGTGGCCTGAATCGCGTCCGGATCGTCGGCGTTGGAGAGCTGATCCAACAACTCGAACGCGAGCCGAAGCTGGTCCTGGGAGCGCAGCAGCTCGCGATCGAGTTTCCCCGTATCGTCCCGCGGCCCGTTTGTCTCCCGCGACGACTCCGGATGTCGATCGCCGCCGGAATCGGCCGTCGCGGTCGAGTGTTCCTGCGCTTCGGGATTGGGCACGACAACGTTCTCCCGGCCACGCCCGGTACCGACACTGGTACACCGCGGGCGGGGCGACAGCTCGCTGCGGTTACTATCGCATAATTCGAGTGTTAGCTTCACGGCGGGCGAGTTTGGGGTGGTTGCGGCGGTATAGCGGGACGTATCTGGGACGCGCGCAAGGACGGACGTCAGATAATTCCTTGGCCCTGCCGCCCCCGGCAGCGAGATGAGTCGCTTACTGCGGCTTTCCCATCGTGCGCTGAAACCACTCGACCGTGCGGGCGAAACCATCGGGGCGCTCCACGACCGGGCGCCATCCGAGGAGGGTCTCCGCGCGCGAAATATCGGGCCGGCGCAGGGCGGGATCGTCCTTGGGTCGCGGGACGTGCGCGATAACGCTGCGGCTGCCGGTGAGACGCAGCACCTCCTGGGCGGCGGTGAGTACCGTGATCTCGGCCGGGTTGCCGAGATTCACCGGCTCGCGGACGTCGCTCTCCATGAGGCGCACCAGGCCCTCGACCAGGTCGCTGACGAAGCAGAAGCTGCGGGTCTGGCTGCCGTCGCCGTGCACCGTCAGCGGCGCACCCCGCAGCGCCTGATCGATGAACGTGGGGAGCATGCGCCCGTCGTCCCAGCGCATGTTGGGGCCATAGGTGTTGAAGATGCGCGGAATGCGAATCTCGGTTCCGTAGCAGGCGTGACAGGAGGTCAACAGGGCTTCTGCGAAGCGCTTGCCCTCGTCGTAGCAGGCGCGCGGGCCGATGGGATTGACGTGCCCCCAGTAGGTCTCGCGCTGCGGATGCTCCTGGGGGTCGCCGTAGACCTCGCTGGTGCTGGCGTGCAGCAGGCGCGCCCCGTGCCGCCGGGCGAACTCCGCGAGTTCCCAGACCCCGCGCGAGCAGGCCGCCATGATTTCGAGGCGACGCGGGCCGAAATCGACCGGCGACGCCGGACACGCCAGGTCGTACACGCGCTCGACGGGGCCCTCGACACCCAGCGGTCTCGTGATATCGTGCTCACAGAACTGGAAACGCGCGTGCGCCGCCAGTTGCGCGACGTTTTCGCGGCTACCGGTACAGAGGTTGTCGATCCCGACGACTTCGTGGCCGTCGCGGAGCAGACGTTCCGTCAGGTGGTATCCGATGAACCCCGCACAGCCCGCGACCAGAATGCGCATCGAACGTACTCCGTACCCTGGCAACGTGAAACCGTGACAACGTGAAAAAGTGCAGAGCGGATAACGCGACGGTGCGGCTACTACGCGGCACCGAAGGATTCATCTCGCGAGGTTGTTACCTTTTCACGTTTTCACCTTTTTCACGTTTTCACGTTATCACGTTTCCGCGTTGAGGTGAAGCCATGCAGATTGCCATCGTCGGAAGTGGCTACGTCGGCCTGGTTACCGCCGCCTGCCTGGCGGACAGCGGCAACCACGTCGTCGCGATTGACAACGACCGGGCCAAGATCGAAGCGTTGCGGTCCGGACGCTGCCCGTTCTTCGAGCCCGGGTTGGAGGAGTTGGCCGGCAAGAACATGCGCAGCGGACGGCTGCGCTTCTCGACCGACCTGGCCCGCGGCGTCGCCGACGCGCGCGTCATCTTCCTGGCCGTCGGGACGCCGCCGCGCGCGGACGGTTCGGCGGACCTCTCGGCGATCGAGTCGGCCGCGGTGGAAGTGGCCCGCGGCCTGACCGGGCCGGCCATCCTGGTGACCAAGAGCACCGTCCCGGTCGGCACGGGCGCGCGGCTGGAGGCCCTCATCGCGGCCAACACGCCGCACCGTTGCCCGGTCGTCAGCAACCCGGAGTTCCTCAAGGAGGGCTCGGCGCTGAGCGACTTCCTGCGGCCCGATCGCGTAGTAATCGGAGCGGACGACCCGGCGGCCGGCGACGAGATCGCCGAGCTGCACCAGCCGTTCGTCCGCAACAACAAGCCGATTCTGCGGATGGGGCGCGCCGCCGCCGAACTGACCAAGTATGCGGCCAACGCCTATCTCGCGACGCGGATCAGCTTCATCAACGAAATCGCGGACGTGTGCGAGCACCTGAACGTCGACGTCAACGACGTGCGGCGCGGCATCGGCTCCGACCAGCGCATCGGACACCATTTCCTCTATCCGGGCCTGGGCTACGGCGGAAGCTGCTTCCCGAAGGACGTCCAGGCCCTCGCCAGCTTCGGCCGCGCCGCCGGTGCCGACTGCCAGTTGCTGGAGGCCGTGCACCGCCGGAACCTGGCCCAGGGTCAGCGCATGGTGCGGCGGGTGCTGGACCGGCTGGGGGAGAACCTGGCCGGCAAGCGGCTGGCCGCGTGGGGGCTGGCCTTCAAGCCCGAGACCGATGACGTGCGCGAGGCCCCGGCGCTAACGGTGATCGAGGCGCTGCTGAAAGCCGGGGCCCAGGTGGCGGTCCACGATCCGCGGGCGATGGAGTCGGCGCGGCGCGTGCTCGGGGAGCGCGTCACGTATCATCCCGAGCCGTACGCGGCGTTGCAGGATGCCGACGCGCTGCTGATCCTGACGGAGTGGATGGAGTTTCGCAGCCCGGATTTTCGCCGCATCGCCGCGATGCTCCGCCAGCCGCTGATCTTCGACGGACGAAACCTGTATGCGGCGGCAACGATGCGGCGATACAATTTCGAATACTACAGCGTGGGCCGGCCGCCCGTGGCGATGCAACGTGACGACGTGAAAACGTGAAAACGTGAAAACGTGAAGACGCCATGTCCCAACCTGCTCCAAAGATGATCTCGCTCAAGCGGTTGCTCGCCGAGCACACTGCGCCGGCGGACCCGGCGCTGATCCGCCGCGAGGACGAAGACGTCGTCCGCTGCCTGGCCTGCGGGCACCGCTGCCGGGTGCTGCCCGGCCGCGACGGCGTGTGCCGCGTGCGCTTCAACCGCGAGGGGGAGCTGCGCGTCCCGTTCGGCTACGTGGCCGGACTGGCAGTGGACCCGATCGAGAAGAAGCCCTTCTTTCACGCGTATCCCGGCCGGGACGCCCTGTCTTTCGGCATGTTGGGCTGTGACCTGCATTGCTCCTACTGCCAGAACTGGGTCACGAGCCAATCGCTGCGCGACGAGCAGGCCATCGCTGAGCCTACGTTCGTGGACCCCGAGCGCATCGTTCAACTTGCACTCGAACACGACTGCCCCGTGCTGACCAGCACGTACAACGAGCCCCTCATTACCGCCGAATGGGCCGTCGCTGTCTTCCGCGCCGGCCGGCCGCACGGCTTGGTCGGCTCGTTTGTGTCCAACGGCAACGCCACGCCGGAGATGCTCGAATACCTGCGTCCCTACGTCCCGCTGTACAAGGTGGACTTGAAGGCCTTTCGCGACCGGAGCTATCGGCAGCTCGGCGGCGTGCTCGAGAATGTGCTCAGTACGATCCGGTTGTTGAAGCAGATGGACTTCTGGGTGGAGATCGTCACGCTGGTCGTGCCCGGCCTGAACGACTCGGACGAGGAACTGGCGGACATCGCGTCGTTCATCGCCAGGGTGTCCTGCGATATTCCGTGGCACGTGACGGCGTTTCACCCGGACTACAAGATGACCGGTCCGCCGCGGACCTCGATCGACCGGCTGATGCGGGCGTATGAGCTGGGCCGACGGGCGGGGCTCGATTTCGTTTACCCTGGCAACCTGCCCGGCCTGGTCGGCGACCTGGAAAACACGAGGTGTCCGGGCTGTGGCACGACGTTGATCGAGCGTCATGGTTTCTCCGTGCGGTCCAATCACCTGGCAGGCGGCGCGTGCCCCCGGTGCGGCCGCTCCATCCCGGGCATCTGGCAGTAGAAGCTATCCCCAAACGACCCTCCCTTTCGTACGTGTCCAGCGTCCAAGGGCTTTCGAGTTTCCGCGTGTTCCCCACCCCGGGTCGTCCGCGCGGGTGCCCCATCCCGTATCGTCCGCGACAGCGGATGATCGGGGTGGGGCACGAGATGAGGCACCCGCGCCCTCTGCGTCGGCCATCAGCGCTCTTGCGGTCCAGGTCCGAGAGCTGCCCGGCGACATAGAGGCCCAGGTACTGGCGGGTGGTACGCCGGCCAAAGCAGCCGTCAAACGGGTGCAGAAAGATGGTCAAGGCGGGTTTGATCTCCAAAATCGTCGCGGCATCCACGCCCAGATCCTGTGTTCTCGCCCAACCCATAGGAATCTCGCGCATGACCGCCGTATTTGTCGAGCCTTCGTGGCGTTGTAGTATTAGGAGAGCCCCCCTCTCTGTCAGGGAGGGGTCGCGGGAGGAGCGAGGCTACGGAACGTGGCCCCTTTCCCGGCCTTCTCTCCAAAGGAGAGGGGTCCCGTGCCGATTCTTGGTGAAGGAGTTGTCATGTCTGCAACCAACGTGAAACGCGGTTTCTGGCCCGCGTACGTACTCGGCGGCCTGACGGTTCTGTGCGCCGCGTTGTTGTGGCAGGTCTTCGGCCAGCCGCCGGCGGCGTACGGCCAGGTCCCCGACAGCGGCGCGCAGCGCCTGGAGATGATCGCCGAGCTGCGTGCCTCGAATCAGAAGCTGGGGGAGATTGCCGGGCTGCTGCGCGAGATCCGCGACCTTGAGGCCGGCAAGAAAGACAAGGAAAAAGACGCCCGGCCGCCCAGACCGTAGCGCTGCTCCTCCACACGGCGCGGCGGGCACGAGACTGGTGTCGCGGGCTCCCGCTCACGCGGCGTCTGTGCCGTAACCCAGCGGCTGACTTCGTTGAGGACCCCTACGCCAGGCCGCTGGCGGTGACCTTCTGCAATGCGGCCGGCAGGACTTCAAACAGCCGATCGATGTCAGTATCGGTGTTGAACCGCCCCAGGGAAAAGCGGATTTCCCCTTGCGCCACTTCCGGCTCGATCCCCATCGCCTTCAGCACGTGCGAAGGCTCCAGCGAACCGCTGGCGCACGCCGCACCGCCGGACACGCAGATGCCCGCCTCGCTCAGCAGAATCAGCAGGGCCTGCGACGGGATGCCTGCGAAGCACACGAGAGAGGTGTTCGGCAGGCGCTCGGCACCCGCTCCGATAATCCGGCCGTTGCTGAAACGGCGCTGGAGTTCCGCTTCCAGGCGATCGCGAAGCACGCGGACGCGCGCGATCTCCCGTTCGCCTCGTTCACGGAGGATCTCGCACGCCACCCCCAGACCGACGATGCCCGGCGCGTTAAGCGTCCCGCCGCGACGCTGTCGCTCCTGTGATCCGCCGGTCTGCCACGCGCGAAACGGCGTTCCGCGGCGGATGTACAGGGCCCCGGCACCCTTCGGCCCGTAGAGCTTGTGCCCGCTCAGTGACAGCAGGGATACGCCCAGCCTCTCCACGTCCACGGGCATCTTGCCCAACGCGTTGATGGCGTCCGTGTGCACGGGCACATCGCGCTCCCGGGCGATGCGGCAGACCTCCTGCAACGGAAAGATCACGCCCGTCTCGTTATTGGCCAGCATAACCGAGATCAGGGCTGTGTCGTCGCGGATCGCGGTGGCCAGACCCGTGAGGTCCAACCGGCCATCACCATCCACACCGACGCGGCTCACCGACGCGCCCTCTTCCTCCAGCCGCTCCGCGGTCTCCAGAATCGCATGGTGCTCGACGGCGGAGACGACCAGGTGCCGCTTGCCGGGGCTGGCGGCCAGCACGCCGCGCAGGGCGGCGTTGTCCGCCTCGGTGCCGCCGCTGGTAAACACGATCTCGCTGTCGCGGGCGC
This sequence comes from Phycisphaerales bacterium, assembly GCA_022839625.1. Lineage (GTDB taxonomy): Bacteria > Planctomycetota > Phycisphaerae > UBA1845 > Fen-1342 > JALHJL01. The sequence continues at coordinate 80,156 of JALHJL010000007.1, read as the reverse complement.
CGATCAGGGCGGCGACGCGGGCCCGCGCCTCCTCGACCTCGGCGGCCGCCTGGGCGCCGAACGGGTGCGCGCTCGATGGATTGCCGTAACGCTCGGTCAGCAGCGGCAGCATGGCGGCCACAACCCGGTCGTCCGGGCGAGTCGTAGCGTTGTTGTCGAGGTACGTGACGGTCTGGCTCATTCGTTTGGTGTGTTGGGATCGAGGTCCCAATCGTCGGCGAGCTGTTCCTTGAGGCTCGTGCTCCGCTCGGCATGCCCGTCATTAAAAGCGTAGTTCGCCCCGCCGTAGTGGCGCTCGTCGATGTACGCCTCGCCCTCCAGGCCGGCGATGTGCTCTCTCGGGATCGCGCTGAGCTTCAGGTCGTTCGGATCGGTGACCTCCGGGTTGGCGTCGGTGATCAGGGGCAGTCGGTACTTGATCTTGTCAAGCGACCCCTTCGACCAGCTCAGCTCGTACACGCGATAATGCCCGCTGCTGTCCGCCATGGGCACTGCCTCCTTGCAGACCCACAGCTCGTAGCGGCCCTTGTGGTTGCGCTGCACCGGGTAGTCCTGGTCCCACGCGTAGTCGCGGTCCTGGTACAAGTAGGTGTACAGCACCTCGGCCCAGCCGTGCAGCTTCGCGTCTTCGTCGTCGGACATCGGGTAGCTCATCGGCGGAAGTTGGAACTGGGCGTCGCTCGCATACGACACCAGCCCTTTCATGAACTCACTCAACCGGGCCAGGCAGACCGTGGACTTGGCCTGCTGGCGGGCCCGCGACAGCGACGGCGTCAGGATCGAGATCAGCAGCGAGATGATCCCCACCACGACCAACAGCTCGATGAGCGTGAAACTGCCTGGGAAACGCGGTGCGGCGCGCTGCACCGGGGCGCCGCGCGGCCGCTCTCGTACCCGCCCATTCATCAGGCTCATTCGGACCATCCTTGGTATTATAAGCGCGTGAGCAAGAGATTCGACCTCGCCCCGGACGAGCTGCGGGCGCGACTGAAGTTCGATGATGCCGCGCTGCTGGCCGAATGCGACGTGCACGTGCACCGCACCGGCGGCCCGGGCGGCCAGCACCGCAACAAGGTCGCGTCGGCGTTGCGGCTCGTGCATCGGCCCACGGGCTACACCGTGACCGCCACCGAGCGCCGCTCCCAACATGAAAACAAGCGCAACGCCCTCAGCCGCCTGCGCCAGGCCATCGCCACCGGCGTGCGCTGCGCCCCGCGCCCCGAGATTGTCTGGCCGGAGACCGTCCACATCGCCGGCGGCCGACTCCGGGTAAGCGAGACCAACCCCGCCTTCTGGGACGTCATCGCGCTGGTTCTCGACGAACTCGCGGCCCACGGCGGTCAGCTTCGCCCCGCGGCGGAACGGCTCGGCGTCAGCGCGTCCAGCCTGACGCGCTTCCTGGCGGGTGACCCAAAGGCGTGGACCGAGGCCAATCGTATTCGCCAATCGGCAGGCCTGCCCCCCCTGCGGCAATGAAGCGGCGACCGTACCCGCCGCGGGGCCGACCCGCGCTCGGCCGGCCGCCGGCTACGCGAACCCGATCAGCCCGCCGAACATGCCGGCCAGCAGCGACAACAGCAGAAGCCAGAACATTGCCAACTCCTACACCTGGGTACACCTTCCGCGTGCACCCTCGACTTCTATCGGCGGGTAGGCGTCCGTTGAAAGAGGGGACTGGCTCCGCGCCGGTGGGCCTTCGCGGTAGCGCAGCATCGTCTTCTCGCGGTGCCTCTCGATTCCGGCGTGGCGGGGGAGGGCAGCCCATCGCGTGGACGGCCGATGTGCGTCGCGGTATATGAGGGTATGAACTCCGGCCCGGCCTCCCTGGCGGCGCTTCTCGCTGATCTCAACGAGCCGCAACGCCGCGCGGTTATGCACCGTGACGGCCCGCTCCTCGTCATCGCGGGCCCGGGCAGCGGCAAGACGCGGGTCATCACGCGGCGGGCGGCCTACCTCGTCCGGAGCGGTGTTCCGGCCCGCAACATCCTGGCGATCACCTTCACCAACAAGGCGGCCGACGAGATGCGGCGGCGGATCGAGGCCCTGGGGGTCAGCCGCGGCATGTGGGTGTACACGTTCCACGCTCTCGGCGCCCGGCTCTTGCACGAGTTCGGCACGCTGGCGGGCGTGCAGCCCGGGTTCTCCATCTACGACGAGGCGGACAGCACGCGGGTCATCAAGGAAGCGCTGGTGATCGCACAGGTCAGCCCGGCGCTGCTGACGCCTGACCGCGCCTTGACCTGGATCAGCGACCGCAAGTCGCGCCTGGAGACGCCGGCGGACAGCATGGAACGGGCCGACTGGTCGGACGACCGCATTCTGGCCCGCGTGTACGAGACCTACCAGCAGCTCCTCGAGCAGCGCAACGCCCTGGATTTCGACGATCTGCTGATGCGGGTCGCACTGGTCCTCCGCGGCTACCCCGACGTGACCGAGCGGCTGAACGTCCGCTTCCGCTACGTGCTGATCGACGAGTACCAGGATACCAACCACGTGCAGTACGTCATCGCCAGCCTGCTCTGCCGGCGGCACGGCAATATCTGCGCGACCGGCGACCCCGATCAGAGCATCTATGCCTGGCGCGGCGCCGACATCCGCAACATCCTCGAATTCGAGCGCGACTTCCCCAATCCCGTCGTGGTGCGCCTCGAACAGAACTACCGCTCCGTGGGGCGCATCCTGCACGCCGCGGCGCGCCTCATCGCCAGAAACCACCGGCGCAAGCCCAAAGAGCTGTGGACGGAGAACCCGCCCGGCGATCCGGTGCACGTCTGGCAGTTCGTGGAGGGTGCCGACGAGGCGGACCGCATCGCCCAGACCATCTTCGACCTGCACGCAGCCGGCCGCCCGTGGAGCGATTTCGCGATCTTCTACCGCGTCAACGCCCTCTCGCGCGGCTTCGAGGAGGCCCTCCACGGGCGCGGCATTCCGTATCGCATCGCCCGCGGCGTCGAGTTCTACAACCGCAAGGAAATCCGGGACGTGCTGGCGTACCTGCGTGTCCTGGTCAATCCGGCGGACACCGTCGCCCTGCTGCGCATCATCAACGTCCCGGCCCGCGGCATCGGCAAGACCACGGTGGAACGCTTGCAGACCTATGCCAACGAGAGCCGCCGGCCGCTGCGCGACGTCCTCGAAGCAGCGGACCAGATTCCGGCCCTGGGCAAGGCCGCGAAGCGTCTGCGCGCGCTCACCGAGCTACTCGACGAACTGAAGGCGGTGCTGACGCATCCAGCGTCGGAGGCTGTCAGCCAGGTCCTGACCGCCACCGGCCTCGAGGCTGCGCTGCGTGAAGAGCGCGATGCGGGCGGCGAAGACCGGCTGGCCAACGTGCAGGAGCTCGTGACGGCGGCCCTGCGCTACGAACAGGACGCCGAGGACCCAACCGTCGCGGGCTTCCTGCGGCACGTCAGCCTGGTCAGCGACCAGGACGCCGTCGATGAGCACGCCGGCCAGGTCAATCTGATGACGTTGCATGCCGCCAAGGGCCTGGAGTTCCCGGTCGTGTTTCTGGTCGGCCTCGAACAGGGGCTGCTGCCGCACGAACGCGCCCTGCGGCCGGCGACGGACGTGGAGGAGGAACGCCGCCTGTGTTTCGTCGGCGTCACCCGCGCGCGGGAGCGGCTGTTCCTGTCGCGCGCCGGCGAGCGCCTGATCCGCGGCCAGCGCACGCCCCGCCCGCCCTCTCAGTTCTTGCGCGAGCTGGATGACGGTCATCTGGTCTGGGAAGACTTCCACACGCTGCCGGAAATCGGGCCGGGCTCTGCTGTCATCGACGGCTTCGTCCCGCTGGTCGAAGACCTGCCGCCGGAAGAGGCCGCTCGCCTGGTTCCCAAACGTCGGCTGCGCGTGGTACAAGCTTCCGATTTCGACGATCTCGAACCTGCCGGCGAGGCCCTCCAGAGTCGGCTGCGGCGCCGGCCCCCGCCGCCGGAACCACCGCCCGCGGCTCCCGTGCAGACCTGGGTGCCCGGGATGCTCGTGCAGCACGCGCGCTACGGCGTCGGCCAGATTCTCTGGGTCCGCGCCGCACCCGGTCAGACGCGAGCCGGAGTGAAGTTCGCGGGTTACGGCGAAAAGACGCTCATCCTGGAGCTGGCCCCGATTCGCAAGCTCGAACGCCACCCGTAGCGGCCGGCGGCTCGCGCGTGGTGCCTGCCCGAGACAGTGCGGCCAGCGCCGGTTGTGCGTTGCCTTTGCCGCCGCCAGTGCCTACGCTACAGGTCATGTCCATCGAGCACGAGCACCGAATTCAGAACCTGCGCCGCCTGCTGGATATCACGCGGCAGATGGCCGTTACGCTGGACCTGACGCAGTTGCTCGGCACCATCGTCGAGGCCACGCGCGGGGTCCTGTGCTGCGAGCGGGCCACGATCTTCCTCTACGACCCGGCCACGGACGAGCTGTACAGCCGCGTCGCGACGGGCGTGGAGTCCATCCGCTTCCCCGCGGACCGCGGAATTGCCGGAGCCGCCGCGCAGCAACGGGCGATCGTCAACGTACCCGATGCGTATTCAGACCCGCGCTTCAATCCCGAGATCGACCGGGAGACCGGCTTTCGCACCCGCAACCTGCTGACCTTTCCGCTGGAGAACCTGGACGGCGCGCTGATGGGGGTGCTCCAGGCCCTCAACAAGTCCGATGGCGCCTTTACCGCCGCCGACGAGGACCTCGCCCGCGTGCTCAGCGCGCAGGCCGGGGTCGCACTCCATCGACATGCCCTGCTTGAGCAATACGCGGAAAAGCAGCGCATGGCGCGCGACCTCGAACTCGCCCGCAAGATCCAGCAGGCCCTGTTTCCCAAGTCCTGCCCGGCGGTCGCCGGTTACGAGATCGCCGGCTGGAATTGCCCGGCGGACGAGACCGGCGGCGACTGCTACGACTTCATCCCCCTGGCCAACGGGCACCATGCGTTCTTACTCGCGGACGCCACGGGGCACGGAATCGGCGCTGCGCTGGTCATCGCGCAGTTCCGCTCGCTGATCCGGGCGATGCTCTCCGTTACCGAGGACCTGGCCGCCGTTGCCGCCCGGGTGAACCAGATCCTGTGCCACGACTTGATGGGGGATCGGTTTGTCACCGCCTTCGTCGGTGTGCTGGATCCCCAGCAGCACCGGCTCGACTACGTCTCGGCGGGCCAGGGGCCGCTGCTGCTTGTCGCCCCGGCCACCAGCGAAAGCCGGGGTGCGAACGCACTCCCGCTCGCCGTCCTCGACGACTCCGCTTTCGAGGTCGGCCGGTTCGACCTGTGCCCAGGCGCTACCGTTGTCCTGCTCACCGACGGGTTCTACGAGACCAGCGACCCCGGCGGCGAGCAGTTCGGCGAAGAGCGCGTGATGGACCTCGTGCGGCGACACGCCAACACACCGCTTGACCAGCTCATTCGGGAATTGCACGCGAAAGTGCGCCGCTTCAGCAATGATTCGCCGCAGGCCGATGACCTCACCGCGATCTTGATCCGCCGCCAGGGGTAAGCCGGGGCCCTTGGCCTCGCACCGGTCACGCCGGTGTTTCGGGCGGTCTATCCTCCCCCGTCGGCCCCGTTGGTGCGCCGAGGGAGCCGTCGGTCTGGGCAGGCGACGAGGGCATCACCGGTTCCTTGGTTTCAGGCGCACCGGCGTCCACCGCGGTCGCGGGCAGCTTCGCCATCTTCGCTGGAGGGGGCGCCTGTGCCGCCGAAGTGGCTTCGCTGACACTGCGCGACCGCGCCGGGGTCCGCTCGACCCGCCGCAGCGCAGCCAGGCCGTCGAAGGGCACCTCGACCTCCAGCATCCCGACGTTCACGATTGCCACTCTCTTCGCCGGCTTCAGCCGCACCACTCGCCCCTCCCGATGAAAACGCCGCACGTACACCGCGTCCTCCGGTTGAAGTGCCGCGACCTCGTGGTCGGCCAGCGGCGGCGGTTCCGCGCGGGGTTGGTCTTGCCGGACGTCCCGAGGGCGCGCGGGCGGCGATCCTTCCGCCGCACGGCGGGCGGTCTCCGGACTGCGCTCGCGGCGCTTGGGCGGCCGCCCGCGCTCAGCGCTGACTGTGACCGGCGGCCGCGGAGGCTTGGGCGGGGGCGGCGGAGTCTCGGGCGGCAACACGTCGCCGAGCGGCACCTCAACTGAGAAGGTGCCCACGTCCACCTCCGCGCGCTGTTGTTCCAGGCGCAACCGCACGATCTTCCCGTCGCGATCGAAGTCGCGGACGCGCACCGCATCGCCGGGCTGCAAATGGACGACCCGCTGTACCCAGCGCTGGAAGTCGGTTTGTTGCTGCTCCCACCGGGCCCGTGCCGCGCCCGCTTCCGTCTGGACCTTCGCCGCCTCCGCCTGAGCGACCTCGGCCTGCCGCCGCGCATCTTCGGCCTGCCGCTTCACCAGCCGGGTGCCCTCCAACGCTGCGTGCAGGGCCCGCGCTTTGCGCGAGAGGCTCCGGCGGGCCGCCGCGATCATGCGCTTCGACATCCCCAGCCGCTGCGCGACCTCGATCGCGTTGCTCTGACCGGGCTCGCCGATCGCCAGCCGGAAGGTCGGCTTGAGCGTCTCGGCATCGAACTCCACGCACGCGTTCTCCGCACCCTGGTGCATGAGGGCGAAACCCTTCAGCGCTCCCAGGTGCGTGGTCGCGACGGCCCGGGCTTGCAGACGCAGCACCTCCTCCAGCACGGCGCGCCCCAGCGCGGCCCCCTCGTCCGGATCGGTCCCGGCCCCCAGCTCATCCAGCAACAGCAGTGTGCGCGGCCCCGCGTGTCGGAGCATCTCGAGGATCCGGGTCAGGTGCGCGCTGAACGTGCTGAGCGACTGCTGCATGTTCTGCTCGTCGCCGACGTCGATCAGCACGTTGCTGAACACGCCCATCTGCGACCCCGGCGCGACGGGCACGGGTACCCCCGCCTGCGCCATCAGGCACAGCAGACCGATCGTTTTCAGCGTGACCGTCTTACCGCCCGTGTTCGGGCCCGTGATGATGAGCAGGTGGAAGTCCTGGCCAATCCGGTAATCGATCGGTACGACTTCCTGCGCGGGTTCGCCCGCCGCCCGGCGCCGCCGCGCCCAGTCCACCAGCAGCGGATGTCGCGCCATTCGGACGCTCAGGGTGCCGTCCGCGCCTATCTCGGGGCAGCACAGCTCGAAGTCCCGCGCGAAGCGCACTTTGGCGACAATCAGGTCCAGCACAGCCAGCGTATCCAGCGTCCGGTGAATCTCACGGCCGTTGAGGTGCACCTCCTGCGACAACTCCCACAGCAGCCGGCCGATCTCCTCTTGTTCCGCGCTGCGCAAGTTGCTGATCAGGTTGTTGAGTTCCACCACGGCGGCCGGCTCCACGTACAACGTCGCGCCGCTGTCCGAGACCCGGTGGACAATGCCCGCCAAACGCCCGCGATACTCGCTTCGCAGCGGGAGCACCAGCCGATCGCCGTGAAACGTGTGGTTCGGATACTGCAACATCCGCCGAACCTCAGCATCACGCAGCAGTTGCTCGACCGTCTGGTGAACCTGCCGGCTGGCATCCTCGATCTCGCGGCGGATCGCGTGGAGCTTCGGGCTGGCGTCGTCGCGCACCTGGCTCCGCTCGTCGATGACCGCGCGGATTCGCTGGGCGATGGACCGGAAATCGCCGATCCGCCCGGCCAAGTGTTGTAGTTCGGGCATATCAGGGGGCAGATTCTGCAAATACTCTGCCACCGCGTGCGTGCCGTCGAGCGTCGCCCCCACCCGAGCCATCTCCTCGACCGTGACCCGCAGCGGCGGCCCGCACCGAAGCAGAATCTCGCGCACGTCCGTAATTCCCCCGTACGGCGGCGCACCCCGTTCCTCGATCAGCCGCTGTAGCTCCTGCACCTGATGGAGCCAGCGCTGCACCAGAGCGACGCGCGTAACGGGCCGGATGGTCTCTGCCAGCGACCGGCCAAGTCCGGTAAGCGCGTAGCTGGCCAGGAGTTCTCGGATGCGCTGAAAGTCGAGCCGTTCGAGTGAGTGTGCGTCCATGATGCTGGTCGCTACCCGCGAAGGGGCTACCCGCGCGCGTCGCGCGGCGGCCCGCCGGTCACCATCGCCGCGGGCAATTCAGTTTAGAGTATGCGAAACGCGGCGCGATATACAAGGTCGCAGCCGCCGACGAAACCCATGCTACCGCGCACGCGGGCAGCCGCCTGCGCGGTCCGGGGCCAATAATCATGCGGGGGGGGGTCGGCTTCATTTTCGGCGTTCTGGGGTGTTGCCGACCAACGTGAGGAAAGCTGCCCGGGCGGGCACCCCCCCGGCCGATCGAGCGCCGGCGTCCGCCGACGGCTTACAGATATTGTCGATGTTAGGGGAAACCCTAGTAGGCGCGGGCGACGCCGAAGTTGTATCTTGTTTTAGCCGAAGGCGTCACTAGACGCACGCGGCCCGGCAAGCTGGGGGGGCTTGGCGGGCCGTTTCATTCTGTGAACCTGCAATCAGGGACATCCACCCTAATTAGGGACAGCCACCTATTTCTCAGCTTGGCGCGGGTGGCCGGGGGCTCACTGGCCGATGCTGGCGGCAAGAGGCGGTCGGCTGACGCCGGCCGTGCAACAGTCCGGCGCCTGGACTCGTCCGTCCCGTTCAGCAAAGTGCCCCGCCCGTGCACGCACACGGGCGGGGTCTTGGATGCGCCCGCGTCCTCGGGCTTCCCACGGGCGCACGCGCGTTTCTCTTGGCAGCCTCGGTCACGTTGGCCCTCCGTGGCCAACGCCGGCTCCAAATCCGTATTCGATTCGCCTTCTTCGCCGCCCATTGGGGGCGACGCTGAGTGTCCGTTGAAAAGGATGGGGAGGGACCCACCGCGGCAGCGGGGGCGCGGCGCACTACCGCACGCGGATGATCCGCCGAACGGTGGTCTCACGGCTTACGTACCGGTCGCTGTGCGTGTAGGTCCGCACCACACCGCCGTTGCGCGACACGCCGGCCGTCGTTGCTGAGGCCACCGGCCGGTACGTCGTCGCGGCCGTGCTGCCGCCGGCGCTGACCGAGCGGCTGGTTCCGCCGGTCGCAAGGGCCGTGCCAACGCTGGTGGCGACTTCGCCGTCGCGGTCGAGGCTGATGTTGAAGGTAGTCGCCACTGCGGGGCCGCGCTTGGGCGCGAGCGCCAGGCTCAGCGACAACGAGAGCCCGTCTTCGTCGAAGCCGACCGCGACGCCGCGGGCCAGGTTCACGCTGCCGGAGCGCGTATCGGTCCGCGCGAAGCCGATGTCGCCCTCATAACGGGCGGTGGCGGTAGCAGTGCCGGAGCGACCGCGACCACCGGTGGCCGTAGCGGAGGTCTGGGCATCGCTGGCCAGGGCCGGCGCGACGAGCGCCAGGCCGATGAGGGAGGCGAGAGTCGTGACAGCCGCTTTGGTGATTCTCGTGCGCTTCATGGCTAGTGCTCCTTGCTGGGCTAGGGCCTTGTTTCGTCTTGCCGTGGGTGCTGACGGACAGGGAGACGCGAGTATTCAACGAACCGGACTGGTTTGGGGCGCGCGCCGTTCTGCGCGTCGCAAGCGTGGCGGGGGGGGCAGGCGACTATCTGCGGCGGCGGAGTTCTCGGTCCATGTCGCGGTGGTCGGCGCGCTGCTTCAGGGTGGCGCGCTTATCGGCGTGCGTCTTGCCGCGCGCGAGGGCGAGTCCGACCTTGACCACGCCGCGGTCGTTGAAGTACAGGGCCAGCGGCACGATGGTGAGGCCACGTTGCGTGACCTTGGATTGCCATTTGCGGATTTCGCGGCGGTGGAGGAGGAGCTTTCGTTCGCGGGTCGGCTTGTGTTGCGCGTAACCTGCCATAGGATAAGGAGATATGTTGCAGTCGCGGAGGAAAAGCTCGCCGTCGTGGATGAATGCGTACGCTTCGTCGAGGGAGGCGGCACCGGCCCGGAGGCTCTTGACCTCGCTGCCGGTAAGGGCGACTCCGGCCTCCAAGGTCTCGATCACTTCGAAGTTGTACCGGACCTTCTTATTTGTGATCTTAGGGGTCGGCGGTGGACCTTTGGCCATGTTGCAGCTAAATTTAAGCGCGGAAGTGTGTTGCTGCAACTGCGTACCCCCCGATGGGTACAAGGCGGTGTGACGTGGGTGCATTGAGGCCCGTAGCGACGAAAGCGGCCATGCCCCGCAATGAGGAAACGCGACTAGTCAATCGCGCCAAGCGGGGCAGCGCCGAGGCATTCCGCGCCCTCGTCGACACGTACAAGGAGCGCCTGTTCGCTTTCGTCTGGCGGATGATCCGCGACCACCACGAAGCCGAGGACATCTGTCAGGCCGCGTTCGTCAAGGCGTACGAAGCCCTGGACAGCTATTCGGAGAAGTACGCATTCAGCACCTGGCTCTTCACGATCGCCTATCGCCTGTGCCTGAACCAGCTCCGCCGGCGCAAGGCCAGCGGCGCGGAAGTCGACTTCTCGCGGATCGGGCGGCCCGAGCCGGACGCGCCGCGCACGCTCGCCAACAGCGAGGAAGCCCGGCGGCTGCGCGATGCGATCTGGGCGGCGGTCGAGCAGCTCAAGCCGCAGCAACGGACATCGGTGTTGCTGTTCTACCGCGAGGGCAAGAGCTGCGAGGACATCGGCCGGGTACTGAATATGCCGACGGTGACCGTGAAGAGCCACTTGCACCGGGCGCGGGCCAAGCTGCGCGAGGCGCTCAGTGCCGAACTGGTGGACGACTGGATGGCCTTGGACTTCTTGAGTGATTCGCACTACGCGTGAGTGAGCCATGAATTGCTCGGATTGCGAACAACTGTTCGACGCCTACCTGGACGGGCATCTGGCCGGGTCGCTGCGGCTGGAGTTCGATGCGCATCGCTTGCGCTGCCGCCGCTGCCAGCAGACGCTGGCGATGATGGAGACCATCGGGCACGTGATCGCATCCGATCCGCACGTACCGGAGCTGTCGCCGAGCTTCACGCAGCGCGTGATGCAGGACATCGGCCGGTCGCGGACGGTACGCTTCCCCTTGCGCCGCGTGGCGCTGGTGGCCGCGGCGTTCACGCAGGCTGCGGCCGTGCTCCTGCTGGCAATCTTCTGGAATTCGCGGCCCGTGGCGCCTCCTGCGGAGCCGGGCCCGCCGGCGATGGCCGCTGTGACCGACGAGTGGCCTGGGGACGGGGACCCGGCGTACAACGCGGTGCTCGGGCTGATCGTGGAGGGCGTCGAGGACCGGATTTGGGAGATGTACCGGGGTGGCGCCAGGATGACGGCGGACGTGAAGAACCTGGCCCAGTATCTCAATATCACGACGCCCGAGGACATTGCCCGGGAATCCTCGAAAATCGCGGGGGTCAATCCGTGGCAGGCGTTCTGGGGGACGCTCGGGCCGGAGGACGAACCGCAGCCTGCGCCCAGCGCCTCGGCCGATGAAGTACACTCGATTTAGGAGCCGGTCGACCAGGGGCGCACGTTGCCCCGGCAGAGTGCGCGGTGCGCCCGCAAAGGCCCGCCGGCCCCTTCTTTCAGCAACCTCGTTCCCGGCGCGGTCGACACATTAGCAGCGCACGCCGTAACCATTGATCCAGTGAACCGGCTATCCGCCATGCTGATCGCAGTCGCGGGCCCGACCCGGGGCCGACAAGCAGCCATCGTCGCGGCGGCGTTGCTCGCGGCCGGTGCAGCGTACGCGGACAACGGCTTCGCCGGACTGGTGCCCGCGGACGTGGGGCTGTTCGTCGAGCTGCGCGAGGCGGACGACCTGTTGGTCCAGCTTGTCGAGCCGCAACTGTGGCTGACGCTCGCGGAGCTCGCCGGCCAGCCGGCCTCGTTGCGGGAAACCGAGCACTGGCGCCAGCAGGTGCAACAGACGCTGCAACTCTCGCCGCCGGATGCCATCCACGCCCTCTTCTCGCAACGCGTCGCGTTCGTCGCGGAGGGGTTGCGCAATACGCAGGATGCCGTGGTGCTGTGCCGTCCCGCGGGCGACCGGCGCGAGTTGCTCCGGAGCTGGCAGGCGCGGCCTCTGCCCACGAGCGGCCGGACCGCCGTGTATCGCCTGCCGAACAACGTCGGGCTCGCGGTGCACGGCGACGTGCTGGTGTTTGGTGACCAGGTCCACGAGGGCATGTTCGAGCGCGTCCTGGCGCAGCTCGAGGGCGCCGAGACGCCGCGGCTGGCGGATGAACCAGAGTATCAGCGCCTCCTCGCGCGCGCCCCGAGCGACCCGGACGGTGTGCTTTTCGTCCGCCTGGACCAGCCGGGCGGGCCGGCGGCGGCGAGCGCGCCCGCGCGGTCGCGCGTGCCCGAGCTGCGTCAACTCCTGCGCGGCTCATCCAACGTGTTGCTGGTGTTACACCGCGCGAGCCAGACCCTGCACGTCAGCGTGGTGAGCGACGGACCCGGAGCAACGCCGCCGCACGAAGTGTCGCTGATGGAGCTGGCGGGCCGGCTGCCAGGTTCGACGCTGGCGGTGTGGGCCGGCCACGTGGACTATCCCGGGCTCGCCCAGGTCATCACCAGCCTGCCCGAGCGCAGCATCTTCCGCGTGGCCTACCAGCTTCAGCGGGGAACCGGATCGATGCAGCGCCTGCTGGCGGCGATGAACTCCGCCACGTGCGTCGCGCTCGGAACGGCAATGCCGGAGAACCGTGTCCTGCCGGCGCCGCCCATTCCGGCCTTGGCGGTGCTGGTGGCGGTTCGAGACGCTCAGGCCGTTGCGACCGAATGGTCGCACCTGTTCGGCACGACACTCGCGTTGTACCGCCTGCTCGCGCTCAAGGTCGCGCAGTCGCCGCCGCTGCCACCCATCGAGAGCATGCGCCTGGAGGACGCGGACGCGGAGGTCCTGGACCTGAGCCTGCTGGTGGGCGCGCAGCCGGAGCAAACGCCGCTGGGGGAGCTGCATCTGTGCTGGGCGCTCGATGACGGCGTGCTCATCGTCGCGTCACACGTCCAGTGGCTGCGTGAGATTCTGAGCGCACGGCACGGCCACGGCCCGCAACTGGCCGGCGTCCTGGGGGCCTCCAACAGGACGGCGCTGCAACGGCCGGAGACGCTCATCGTCGGCCAGACCGCGGCTCTGGGCGACCTGGGCACCTTCTGGCTGCATTACTGCGAGCGGTTTGCACCGGGCATGCTGACCGAGGACTGGTGGCGCAAGTACCAACCCGGCGACGGCGAGGTGCGCCTGGGGGCGCAGGTCACGGTCGATCCCGAACGGCCGCGGCTGCTCGTGCGGTCGGTGACGCCCGACTCGCCGGCCGACGGTATTCTGCGGCCCGGCGATGAGATCATCGGCTGCAACCGGCGACGGTTCAGTACTTCGCAGCCGGTGGTTGAGATCCACGAGGGTCTTGCGCAACGGCCGCACGCCCGCTGGATCGACCTGCTCGTGGAGCGGGACCGGATCGTCCGTGTGCGGCGTGTGCCGCTGCCGTTCGTTGACCCGCTGGAAATCGTTCGCCGGGTAAGCGCCATCGGCCGCGTGGCCCAACGGGTCGTCTACGTGGAAGAGGCGCCGGACGAGGCCGGCACGCGCGGGTATCTCACGCTCGAGCTGCGCACCGACCCGCACCCGCAGTTCAAGTTCGCGCCGCCGCCGGTCAGCCAGCCGGTCAGCAGCCCGGCAAGTCCGCCGGGCCCTGCGACTTCGCCGGCCACGCAGCCGGAAGGCCCGCCGCCGAGTCTGCCGGCTTCCGAGCCGGACAGTGCCCTCAGTGACCCAGGTGACGCGGCGGCACCCGAGCCGTAGCCGGGCGCCATGCCGCTGACCGGTCGCGTCGGCATGGCCGTCGGCGTGGTAGGCCGATCGGCGGCGCTCTCACATCTGTGCCCGGAGCATCAACCAGCCGGCGGCGAGAACCAGGCTCACGAGCGTAACCGGTACGCCGACGCGGGCATGTTGGCGCCAGGTGATCGGGACCCCGAGCCGCGCGGCTTGTTCCACGACGATGATGTTGGCGATGCTGCCGACGATGAAGAAATTGCCCGCCAGCGTGCTGGCCAGCGCGAGGACCGCTCCGGCCTGCGGATGCGTGGCGGCCGGCAACAGCAGCATGACGGCGGGCACGTTGGACACGATGTTCGAGAGGACGGCCGAGCCCGCGAACAGCCACGCGGGTTGCGACAGCGGAATGCCGGCCTCATGCAGAGCGGCAAGGGCCCGCGCTGTCATACCTGATTCCGCCAGCGCGTGGTTGACGATGAAGAGCCCGCCAAAAAGCACCAGAAGCTGCCAGTCCACCTGACCGAGCATCTTGTGCGAGTGCATGCGCCGGCTGAGGAGCAGCCAGCCGGCGGCGCCCATCGCCAGCACGTCGCGTGGCCAGGGGCTGAACAGGAAAGCGGCCACCAGACAGAGCAAGACCAGCACACCTTTGCTCGTCTGCCAGCGGTTCAGGACCGGACTGGGTACGTGGATGCGCCGGCGCGGCTCGTGCCAGTCGCCGCGCACCTGCCGGCGGACGATCCACCACGTTGCGAAGCAGCCGAGGACGGCGGGCACCGCGCCGTCGAGCAAGTAGCCCGCGAAGGAGAGCTGTAGTCTCTGGCCGATGAGCATGTTCTGCGGGTTGCCGATCAGCGTGGCGGCGGAGCCGATGTTCGAGGCGCAGGCCAGCGCGAGCAGAAACGGGGTCGGCTTGAGACCGCGGCGGAGGCAGCCTTCGACGAGCAGCGGTGCGACGGCGAGGCACACGATGTCGTTGGCCAGCAGCGCTGACAACAGTGCCACGATGCCGATCAGCAGCAGCAGCAGCGTGCTGGGGGACAGGTCGGCGGCGGCCAGGCGGCGGGTGATGGCTCCGTACAATCCACACAGGCGGAACTGGGCGGACACCACCATCAAACCGAAGAGCAGGGCCACGGTGGGGACGTCGATCGCGTCCCAGCCGGCCTGCGGGCTGACGCGCTCGCTCACCAGGAGGAAGATCGCGCCGAGGAGGGCGACGCCGGTGCGGTCCAGCGCCCAACCGGGAATGCCGCCGAGGATCATGCCCGCATAGACAAAGACGAAAACGAGCAGCACGGTCGTGTCCATGGCGGCGGTGTTATACCGCGCAGGACGCCGGCGGCGGAAACCCCCTCGTGGACACGGTGCGCACCATGCCGCCAAACGGCAGACGGTCTTCCAGCTATCGCGTCCGCTCCCCAAACGCCATCAGCGCTGAGATATTCACGCCCAAGGCGGCGGCGAGGCGCTTCATGGTGCGGACAGTCGTGCGCTCGGGGCTCTTCTCGAGGCGGGAGATTTGCGATTGCGGCACGCCGACGCGGTCCGCAAGCTGTTTCTGCGTCAGGCCGGCCTTCTTCCGGGCCTCGGCGAGCCAGCTCCCCGCCATCTGCATTGCGACCTTCTCGGCGGGCACCCACTTCGTGGCGGGATCATCGAGCTTGGCCCCCAACTCGCGGGCTTCGAGCAGGTTCAGCAGCTCCTCGTACTCGTCGATCCGCAGGAGCACGTGCGTCGGGCGGTTGTTCCGCATGACGTACACCGGCTTGGACAGGACTCGGCGGGCGGCGACGCCTAAGGCCCCCCTGGGGCGCCTGGTTCGCGAGGTTTTCGCAGCCGTTTGGGCTTTGCCGGTCGGCATCTCAGCACCCGCACGACGTTGCCGTCGTAGTGAAAGACCGCGATCTTCTCGACCGCCGTCCCGAACGAGAATCGCCGGAGCACATATCGGCTGACCGTGCCGTCATGGAACAGCTCCGAATGGCGGATCGGGTCGCTGCAAACACGGTCCAACTCGCAGAAGAAGTCGGCCGCTTCGGCCGGCGTACACGTGTGCCGCAGCTCCCAGACGGCGTCGGGGTGCAGTTCCGCGCGAACGTGCATAGACACACCTCCCCGGGACGGGCCCGGCGCATGTGTATCGTAACGTCAACGCGGAACACCCATGGCAACCGCTTCCTGCTCGTCCCCGTCGTGTTCCGACTCGGCCGGGGGCTCGGCCACCGTTATGTCATACGTAGTATATAACAGATTTGTGAAATGTCAAGCCCCCATCGGTTGCGCTCGCCGGCGCTTCGCGTTCGGAACGTCGGCCAGCCGCCGCGCCGAGTCGCGTGTGGCGACCGTCGGCACGGCAGCCGGCTATGGCCCGCCGGTCACCGCCCCGAGACGGCGAGGATCAACTGGTCGCCGCCGTCCAGCGACAGGCCGCCGAAGAGCTGGAACTGGCCGGATCGGACGGTGACGGTGGCGTTCAGCTTGCGGTCCTTGCCGTGGAACACCTCGACCTGGAGCTGCACCCGCCGGCCGTCGTTGCTCTTGGGCGTCACGTTCGCCCGGTAGCCGCCGGGGAGCGACGTGCTGTACGCCTTTCCGATCGCGGCGTTTCCGGAGGACCGCTGCTCGAGCTTGAAGCCGGTGAACTTGAATTCCTTCTTGAGCTTCTCGGCCAGGTCGCGCAGCTCGGGCGAGATTTCCTTGTTCTTCGTCGTGGCGCGGATGGCCCAGACCTGGATGTCGGCGGACTTGCGCTCCTGCGCCGGCTGCGCTACGCAGACCGTCGTGGCCGCAAGACTGGCAAGCAGCGCCGCTACGATGCACCAACGCAACGCAGGCATTTTCGTTCCTCCACGTCGGCGGTTCAGCCCTGATCCTCGAGGACCCAGATGACCTGGACGTCGTTCCTGGCCCCCGTCGCAAACACGAACGTCGTCGCGTCCTCCGACACCTCGAGCTCATTGATCTCCACGTTCGTCGCCAATTGCAGCGGCCATGCCTCGGGGGCGGAGGGCCTCAGCGTCCAGAACACCGTCAGCAACAGGCACGCCGCCGCCGCCGCCAGCGGTCGCCACAGGCGGACCACGCGCGGCGAGAGCGCGCCGGGGCGGCGGCCGGCCGTTCTCGGGGCCGCAGCCTCGATGTGCCGCCAGACATCCTGCCAGGCGCGCGGCGTCGGTTGGGCGCGTCGATCGAGGTCGGCGAGCACCTGATCGAGGTGCGGCTCCGGGCGCGCCTTCTGACCAGCCAACCGTTCCGCAACCGCGGGCTCCTGGTTCAGCACACACTCCAAGCGGTCCACCTGGTCGGGCGTGAGCGCGTCCCAGCGACCGGCGGCGGCGGCCCGCAAAGCGGCGTCCAAGCTCTCATGTGGCTGGTTCATGGCGTTCCTCGCGCGGTGCGCCGCTGTCGGCACCTGGCACCGCCACAACTATCGACGGCTACGGAGCTTCATATATTCTCTGCGACGCCGGCGGTCGGCGCCAGGTCCGGTAACATCTCGTGTAACCGCCGCCGGGCATGATAGAGCCGGCTCATCACGGTTCCGATCGGTATCCCGAGTGCCTCGGCGATCTGGGCGTACGTCAGGTCGCCGGTCGCATACAGGGCGAAGACGGCCCGCTGGTCGGGCGTCAGACTGTCGATCGCCCGTCGCAGCCGCTCCGCCAGCTCCGCACGCTCCAGGTCTGCACCGGGCAGGTCCTCCGGGTTGGCGGCCGCGGGCTCGTACCGAGGCCGATCCTCGCCCTCGTCGAGCGGGATGGCGAGCCGGACCTTGCGCGACCGCAGCACGTCCAGTGCCCGATTGGTGACGATCCGCAGCAGCCAAGTCTGAAACCCGGCCTCTCGCTGGAAGCTGCCGAGCCGCTCGAACGCACGAATGAAGCTGTCCTGAACCACGTCGAGGGCGTCCTCCGGCCGGCCGGTGACACGGAGGGCGACCCGATACGCCGTGTCGCGAAAACGCTCAAACAGTGCCTGCCGGGCCTGCCGGTCGCCGGCCGCCGCTTGCTCCACCAGGCGCAATTCCAGTGTTTCGACGATCAAGGGTGGACCCGTATTCACGGAAATCCGAAGAAAAATCCGCGCAACACGATAACCGCTCCGCCGGCCGATTTCCCGCTCGTCCGTGAATAAACCCGCCGCCGCTCACGTCCAATCCGCGGAACACGATCCGGCGACCAGGTTACGGCGACCGGATTCATAAGGAGAACGCCATGAAACGCCTCAATGCAGCTAGCGCAGTCCTCGGCCTCCTGACGGCCTCCGCGGTACTCGCGGGCGAAGCGGTCGCGGTCTCGACCAGCTCGAACGGCGGCAGCGCGTCGGCCACGGCCGTCGCGGTCGGCAACAGCAGCTCGCTGGCCATCGCCGGTGCGACCAACGGCGGCCGAGCGGTGGCCAACAGCACCGCGATCGGCACCGGCCGCGGCTATGCGGACAGCCGGGCGGTCGCGACGGCGGACCGCGGCGTTGCCATCAGTAACTCGCGGGCCGACGCACGCGGGCTCTTCGGCGGGACCGCCGTCGCGGACAGCGAGAGCATCGCGGTGGCGCTCGGCGGCCTGGCCATCAGCAACAGCGAAGCCGACAGCGACGGTTTGTTCTTCGGACATGCCCGCAGCCGCTCGACCTCGACCGCCCTGAGCCACTGGGGCACCGCGATCAGCGACAGCCGGGCCGGCAGCCGCGGCTACATCGGCGGCAGCGCCCGTAGCGACAGCGACTCCGTCGCGGTCACGTATGGCGGCCACGCCCGGAGCATGACGGTTGTGGACAGCGACGCCCGGTACTTCGCGCAGGCAAAGGCGAACGGTGTGGGGCTGAGCTCGAGCGGAGTCCTGCGGAGCGCCGACAGCCGGGTGCGCTCCGAGAGCCGCGCGGTCCGCTTCGGGCACAGCCAGTCGAGCGTGGTCGGGATTGAGATCAGGCCGTAACACGCCCGGTCGGAGGGCAGCCCGGCGACACCGTGCCGCCGGGGCCCTCCCTGGGGCGCCATCATCCGTGCACATCTGCCTCCGCTTGCGGCGGCGCCGGCCGAGAACGTCGGTGCCGCCGCTTTGTTGTCGAACGGGGCACGAGTAGGCTACGCAGCGCGCCGCGACCGCGGGTGTTGCCGCGCGGCGGAGCCCGATTCGAAGAACTGAGCGTGTTGGCGGAATCCAAAGCTGCTGCGCGGGCCGAAGCCGAATTGCTGCAAGCGGTCGAGCGTTGGCGGGCGGCATTGACCGGGAATCTCGCGTCGCGCAACCCGCGCGTGGCGGACGATGTGCTCGGCGACATCGTGCACGGCATCATCAGTGGGCTCATCTTTCAGCGCATGTGCGAGGAACGCGGCGTCGAGCCGCGCGGCAGATGCGTGCCGCTGTGCGCGGGTCACGGCCGTGTGCGATTGCCGGCGAGCCGGCTTGAGCCAACGGGGAGTTGCAGCATCGACTTCCCCGTGGACGGCGAGGTCCTCGGCGAGATCATTTCGAGCCTGCACTCCCCTGCCGCCGACGTCGATTTCTCGGCGCTGTCGCCGGCGGTCCTTGGCCGAGTGTACGAGCTGTTTCTGGACCGGGGCATCGGAACACCGGCCACAGGCCGAGCCGAGATCGAAGACAAACCGCGGGCGCGCCGGAGGGCCGGCGCCTATTACACGCCAAAGTGCGTGGTGGACTACATCGTCAAGAACACCGTCGGCGTCTTGCTGGAAGAGCGGGTTCCGGGGCCCGGGACTGGGGACTCGGGGCTCGGGCCCTGGGGTCTAGGAGGCATGGCATATGGCGATCAGGCACTAGCGCGATCTGCAAGTGTGGCAGAACGCGATGGACCTCGTGGAGCACGTGTACCGGCTGGCGAAGACATTGCCGCCCCAAGAGCGTTACGGGCTGACCGCCCAGATTCAACGGGCGGCGGTGTCGATCCCGGCGAACGCAGCGGAGGGGCACAGCCGAACGCATCGGGGCGACTATCTCCATCATCTCTCGATGGCGCGCGGCTCACTGGCGGAGCTGGAAACGCATCTGACGCTGGCGGTGCGGCTCAAGTTGCTGGACCGAGACGCGGTCCTCGCGGCCTGGGAGCTTTGCCAACAGGTCGGACAACTCCTGAGCGCGCTTCTCGCCGCGCTGCGACGGAAGGCACCCTCGTCCCAAGCCCCCAGCCCCGAGTCCCGATCCCCGGGCCGTTGAGGATTCTGGATCCGGCCTGCGGCTGCGGAGCATTCCTGCTTGCTGCGTATGAGCACCTGCTTGACTGGTATCGAGCGCGGTATGTGGAACAGATTGAAGGGATTAAGGGATCAAGGGAGCGAGGGATCAAGGGAGCAAGAGGCCAAGGGACCGCGGGCGGCGTATCGGCCCACCAATCCAAAATCCAAAATCTAAGATCCAAAATGTGTCGGGGCCCCGACCACGCCTGGCGGCTGACCTTCCGAGAGCGCAAACGCATCCTGCTGGACCACGTCTTCGGCGTCGACATCGACCGGCAGGCGGTCGAAGTGACCAGGCGTGCGCTGCTGCTCAAGCTCGTCGAGGAGGAGCCCGTCCGAGCGGCCGGCGGTGATCGATGCCCGTCGCGCGGGCGGACGCTGCCGGACCTCAGTGACAACATCAAGTGCGGCAATGCACTGATCGGGCCGGATTTCTACGACGGCGCGGCGGCGGCGGCGCTCGGTGCCGCGGAACGCCGGCGCATCCGTGCCTTTGACTGGGCCGCGGAGTTTCCGGGCGTCTTTCGGTGTACGCGGCCAGAGCCGCGGGCTTCTGGCAAGAATATGGGCGGGCCCGATGTCCAATGCGCTGTGCCGCGGCGGGGATTCGACGTGGTCATCGGCAACCCGCCGTACCTGTCGTTTTCAGGTCGCCGGGCGGTGCGCATCTCGACCGCGGAGCGGGAGTACTTCCGCCGCCGCTACCGCAGTGCAGGGTGGCTGACCGCCCACGGGATGTTCATCGAGGCGGCGGTCGGGCGCCTCGCCCGCCGGTACGTCGCCTTTGTGGTGCCCGATCAGGTCGGACACCTGGCAGGGTACGCGCCGGTTCGCGCGCTGCTCGCGCAGCACGCGGGGCTGCGCGAGGTCCGCTACTGGGGCGAGGGTGTGTTCGCGGGCGCCGTGACGCCGGCGCTGACGTTCGTGGCCGACCGTAGCTATCGCGGATCGACGACCATCGTCCATGCGGATGGGCGCAGCGGCACGCAATGCTGCGCGGACGGCGATGCCTGGGGGCGCGCGGGGCACGCGGCCTTGCTGGCCAAAGTGTGGTTGCACGGCGTCTCGCTTGGCAGGCTGGTGGGCGATCCCGGCGTGCACACAGGCAACTCTGCGCGCCGGCTCATCGTGCCGCTTGGAAATCGCCGGGCCGGGTGCGTCCCGGTGCTGGAGGGCAGGCAAATCTCGCGCTACCGGTGTGAGCCGCCGCGGAAAGCCCTGAAGCGGGACTATGAGCCGCAAGCCGGGGAGTACTTCCGGATCGGCCGCGGGACTGCCTACGCGGCGGCGCGTTTCGTGATTCGCCAGACGGCGCCCTTCCCGATCGTCGGTCCGCGGGTGGGGGCGCGGTACTTCCGCAACTCGCTGCTGGCGCTGTATGGCCCGCGCGAGGGTACGGATGTCCGGTACCTCGTAGGGATTCTGAACTCGCGCTTGATGCGGTACGTCTACACCCAAACGGTGCACGAATCGCGACAGCGCGCGTTTCCACAGGTGAAGGTCCGGGCGCTGCGGGAGCTGCCCATCCGGATGCCGAATCGCACGGAGCCCCGCGAAGCGGCCCGGCACGACCGGCTGGTGCGCCTTGTCCAGCAGATGCTCGAGCTGCACCGGTCGCTGGCGGTGGCGCAGACGTCCCGCGCGAAGGCCGCGCTCCAGCGGCGCATCGATGCGACCGACCGCCGGATCGACCGGCTGGTGTACCGGCTCTATGGCCTGACGACGGAGGAGATGCAGGCCGTTGATGACGCCACGAGATAACAGCCCACCGTAGCGGGCGTCCGGCGAGACTTCCGTTCGGGTCGAAGAACGTCGGACACGGAGGTCCGACGCTACGGGGGCGTGGCCCGCTCGGTCGCGATGATTTGGTTCTTAAGCTGGCCCGCTTCGACCAGAAACAGGATCAGAACGACCAGGCCGGCGATGCCCGTCGCGAGGTTGAGGCAGGGGATGATGAACGTCGGCGCCAAGTAGCAGTACCAGCGCGCCAGGCGCTCGCCGCAGTCCTCGACATCTGCGATTCCGCGCGAATAGAAGTAGACCTGAAAGGACTCGGCGAGCGCGGGGAAGACCCGGAAGTTCCAGTACAGGTTGAACAGCGGCACCATCAGCAGCCAGACGTGGCCCGGCTCCTGAAAGCGGTAGTGCGGCGGGATGGAGTCGAAAGCACCGACCAGCTTCCAGCAGATGACGGCCTGCACGATCGGCGCCACGACAAACAGCAGGCACGGTCCAACGACCTCTACGCCGTCAGCAAGCAACAGGACGGAGGCGAGCGCCGTCGGGATCAGGGGCGTGCCCATCGTTTCGTTCCTTGACCAGGCCGCACCGGCGACGAAGCGGATGCCGCGTCGGAATCGTACCGCGCCCGCCCGACGAACGAACCGCTCTTCCGGCCTTCGCGCGCCGGCGCACCGCTCCCTGTCGGTATTCGCGGGGCCACGGCCGTTATTCCGAGGTCCGGTCGGCGTCGCCGTTGCGCGGACACCCCGGCCCGCGTCCGCCGTCGGCGGCTCGGGGCGGGGGACTGACACGCCCGCGGCGGGCTACTTGCCGGTCTTCAACCGCTGCCGGAGGCGGGCGTCGATGTAGGGCTGCAAGTCGCCGTTGAGCACGCGCTGCACGTCGGCGATGGCCAAGTTCGTGCGGTGGTCCTTCACGTGAATGGTCGAGCCGTGAATGACGTAGCTGCGAATCTGGTGGCCCCAGGCGATCTCGCCCTTCTCGCTGTAGAGCTTCGCCAGCTCCGCGTCTTGCTTGGCCTTCTCCATTTGCTCGAGCCGGGATTGCAGCAGGCTGAGGGCCACGCGCTTGTTCTGGGCCTGGCTGCGCTCGTTTACGCACTCGACCATCACCCCGGTAGGCCGATGTCGGATGCGAACGGCGGTGGCCACCTTGTTGACATTCTGGCCGCCGGCGCCGGACGCGCGGCGGAAGAACTCGATGTCCAGATCGGCCTCCGCGAGCGTGATCTTGGCCTCCTCAAACTCGGGCAGGCAGTCTACGGCGACGAAGGAGGTCTGACGCTTGCGCTGCGCATTGAACGGACTGAGCCGCACGAGGCGGTGAACGCCGACCTCGCAGGACAGGTAGCCGTAGGCGTATGGACCTTCGACGAACAAGGTGACGGACTGGATACCCGCTTCCTCGCCCGGACGGCGATCGACCTCCGATGCTTGCAGGCCGGTGGACTCGAAGTACATGAGGTACATGCGCAGGAGCATCTCGGCGAAGTCGCAGGCGTCGACTCCGCCGGCACCGGCCTGGATGCTGAAGAAGCAGTTGCGCGTGTCGTTTTCGCCCGCCAGCAGCGTGAGCAGCTCGACCTGGTCGGTCTTGAGGTTCAGCAGATCGAGCTCGCGCTGCAACTCGGCGCGGGCCTGTTCATCGCCTTGCTCGGAGACCAGCTCGACCAGCACCTCCGCGTCCTCGACGCGGCGCAGCAGCTCCTGCACGGGCTCGACCTGGGCGCGCAGGGTCTTCAGCTCGGCGACGACGTGCCGCGCCGTCTCCTGGTTGTTCCAGAAATCGGGGCGGCCCATCTCCGCCGCGAGGTGGTCAAGCCGGGCGGTCTTGGCCGGCAGGTCAAAGGGAGTCCCGGATGGCGTGAATGCGCGTGCTGAGCTGGCGTAGGGTCGCCGCTGGGTCTTCGTAGGTGACAGGCATAGACGTTCCCTCGGATGCCAGCCGGGCAGCGGCCGAGCTCTGTCCCGGCCGTGGAGGGCTACGCAGTCCTCTCCGGCCCGGACCAAGCCGGACCACTGCCGCGACCATTACATTCTAGCCGCCGGCCGCCTTGCGCAACACCGCCGCCTTGTCCGTCTTCTCCCACGTGAAGGTGGGCAGCTCGCGGCCGAAGTGGCCGTGGCGGGCGGTCTCGCGATAGATGGGGCGGCGGAGTTGCAGGTGATCGATCATGGCCCGCGGCGTGAGCGGGAAGTGCTCGCGGACCAGCTTGCGGAGCTTGTCCTCGTCGATCTTGCCCGTGCCTTCGGTGGCGACGTAGACGCTGGTGGGCTCCGCAATGCCGATGGCATACGAGAGCTGGACCTCGCAGACCTCCGCGAGCCCGGCGGCCACGATGTTCTTCGCGATGTAGCGGGCCATGTACGCCCCGGAGCGATCGACCTTGGTGGGGTCCTTGCCGGAGAAAGCGCCGCCCCCGTGTCGGCCGCGGCCGCCGTAGGTGTCCACGATGATCTTCCGCCCGGTCACGCCCGTGTCGCCGTGCGGGCCGCCGATCTCGAACCGCCCCGTCGGGTTGACGTGGACGGTGATCTTGGGGTTCCACAAGTCGCCCAGGACGGGCTTGATGATCTCGGAGGTGACGGCTTCGGCCAGTTCGCGCTGCCGCTCGTTCCAGGCCGCCGTGTGTTGGGTGGAGAACACGACGGTATCGACGCGCGTGGGCTTGAGGCCCTCGTACTCGACGGTGACCTGAGACTTGGCGTCCGGTCGCAGGCCGGGCACGATCTCCTCGCGTCGCACGCCCACGTGGTGCTCGACCAGCCGATGGGCCAGGTGGATCGGCAGCGGCATGAGCTGCTGCGTCTCCCGGCAGGCAAAACCGAACATCATGCCCTGGTCGCCGGCCCCGTCCCGGTCGACGCCCATCGCGATGTCGGGCGACTGCCGCTTGATCGAGGTCAGCACGGCGCACGACTCGTAGTCGAACGCCATGTCTCCTGAGATGTATCCGATCTCCCTGATCGTGTCCCGGACGACGTCGGGGATTTCCACGTAGGCCCGGGTGGTCACTTCGCCCGCGATGACCGCCATGCCGGTCGAGACGAGCGTCTCGAGGGCGACCCGCGAATGGGGGTCCTGGTTGAGCAGGGCGTCGAGGATGGCGTCGGAGATCTGGTCGGCGACCTTGTCGGGATGGCCCATGCTGACGGACTCGGACGTAAACAAGTACTTGCGGGGCTTGCTGTGCGGCAAGGTGGCCTCCTTGTCATGTTGTGCCCGGTGCGTGGACGCCACGAGCGCCCGTGAATGGCCGGTATACTAGCGCCGCGTCGCAAAGGCTACAAGCGAACGCGCCGGCGACCGGCGACACAAGCGTTGTGTCCGCGCTTCCCGATTGCGTCGGGCAGGGGGAGCGTGTATAGTGGCTCTACGGTGGAGAAGGGGATGGACCTGGCCGAAATGGCCGCGGGCGCGTCTCGATTCGGCGAGATGCGGCGATATCGCCACACACGTCCCCATTGCGCTCCATCCCGGGAGGTTGGTCATGCAGATCAAACAGCGTTGCACGAGGGCACAGATCATCCTGGCGGCAGTGGCGACGTTCGGTCTGGCGACCGGTGCCCAGGCCGACGCCGCAGCACCTAGTCCAGATCCCCGGCCGGAACCCGGGGCCTGCTGCTTCAGCGACGGAGAGTGCCGCGCGGTGCTGGCGGAGATGTGTCCGGCGTTGGTGGGCGACAGCAACTGCGACGGCAACGTCGACTTCGGCGACATCAACCCCTTCGTGCTGGTGTTGTCGGGCGGGACCGTGCCCGATTGCGCACGGGCCAACTGCGACTGCAACCGCGACGGTTTGGTCGACTTCGGCGACATTAATTCCTTCGTGGGGCTGCTCAGCCAGGGGGCTTCTCTGACGGGCGAGTTCCTGGGCCCCGGTACCGCGTGTGAACCCAACCCGTGTGTGCTGCCCGGCGACACGTGTTCCAACCCCAAGGTCATTTCGGATGAGCCCTACGACGATCTGGGCAACACGTGCGGTTACACCGATGACTACGACGAAATCTGCCCCTTCGATCAGCCGGGCTCGCCGGACGTCGTCTACCGTTATGTGCCGGCGCTGGACACGGTGGTCGATATCACGCTCTGTCTGGACGAGACGGCCTACGACACGAAGCTGTATGTTTACGAAGGCGATTGTGCTGGTCCGCCGATCGCGTGCAACGACGACCTCTGCGAGACGGCGTCCTTCCCGGCGCCCTACGTGTCCAAGCTCTCATACGTGTCCCTGTTGGCCGGACACACTTACTACATCGTTGTGGACGGGTATGGCGGCGCCTGCGGCGCGTACCACCTCGTCGTTGCCCCGCCGCCGCCGTGTACCGTCCCCTGTCCGCCGGGCGCGTCCGACGAAAGCGAGCCCTGCTACACGGACGCGAATGGTGGGTGCGGATCGATTCCCCCGGTGTATGGCGTCATTGCCGACGGAGAGACCGTCTGCGGCACGAGCTACTACGACGGGACCCACCGCGACACGGACTGGTACCGCATCAGCGTCGGCATCGGTGAGCCGCTGACCTACACCGTGACGGTCCAGGCCGAGTTCGACGTCCAGGTCATGCTGATTCGGGATGACGGGGAGGACTGCACGGACCTGGAGATCGAATACGCCGAGGGCGGTCCCTGCCAGGTCGTGGTGTTGAGCACGGCGTGCGAGCCGTCGTCGGCGGATTACATTTGGATTGCACCGCAGTACACGACCCCGTTCGAGTGCGGCGGCGAGCGCTCGCATTACTCGGTCACTCTCCAGTGCAATGCGTGCGACATGTTCCCGTAGCGGTCCGCCGCTACAGGGTGGCACCGGCGTCTCGCCGGCGTTCGGCCCACGAGGACTTCTGCGGCGGGCTGGCAGGCCCGCTGCCTCGCAAGCGTTCACCAGGAAGACACGAACCTATCCTGAGACCTGCCTCGCGGTCAGGTGTCCGTTGAAAGAGGGCACAGGCACCGCGAGAGACCCACGCAGCGCTGCCGCGAAGGCCCACCGGCGCGGAGCCAGTCCCCTTCTTTCAGGACTGTTAGCCCAAGTTAGACACTTTGGCGATCAAGACCGCCCTGGAGATGGCGCCAGGGCCAAAGTCGAGACCACTGCTCAAGAGCAGCGGCACGCCCGCGCACCGATCGGAGTGGGCGACGGTGCTACTTCGCGAACCGCGCCAGCAGCCAATCCCGGAACGGCTCGTACGCCGTCGAGAGATGCTCGTAGGACTCGGGCTTCTGTTCCAGGCCCGCCAGGCTCGGCGGCACCGCCGGCGTGACGCCGGTGGTCGCCTCGATCTCCTCGGGGAACTTCGCGGGGTGCGCGGTCTCCACCGAGATGGCGAGCTGCTCGCGGGCTTCCGGCGTCTCGCCCAAGTAGCGTTGCAGCCCGGCCCAACCGACCGCCCCGTGCGGCTCCAGGAGCGCGCCATGCTGTTCGTACGTCGCCTTGATCGTCGCCCGCGTCTCGTCGTCGCTGATGCTGACCGCGTACAGATCGCGGCGCATGCGGTCCAGGTCCGGCGGCTCGCGGAGTGTCCCGGTCTCGTCCATCCAGCCGCCGTAGGCGTCCACCAGCCGGGCGAGATTCGACGGATGCCCGACGTTCATCGCGTTCGAGATACACACCCGCGACGGCACGATCTTCTCGTACCGGCCGGTCCGCAGGAAGACCGGGAACTCGTCGTTGGCGTTTGTGGCCACGACCACCCGCGCGATCGGCAGGCCCATTCGCCAGCCGATCACCGCACCCATCATGTCCCCGAAATTGCCCGACGGCACGCAGATCGTGAGCGGCTCCCCGACGGTCACGTCCGCCAGGTTCACGTACGCGTACACGTAGTACACGCTCTGCGGCAGCAGCCGCCCGATGTTGATCGAGTTCGCCGAAGTCAGGTGAATCCCTTTCAACGCCGGGTCGGCGAACGCACGCTTCACCATCGCCTGGCAGTCGTCGAACTTGCCGTCCACCGCGATCGTGGTCACGTTGCCGCCGATCGTCGTCATCTGCTTGCGCTGCCGGTCGGAGACCTCCGCGGGCGGAAACAGGACGACCACGCGCACATTCGGCACACCGGCGTAGGCGTGCGCCACCGCGCTGCCCGTGTCGCCGGATGTGGCGGTGAGAATCACGAGGTCGCCGCCGCGCTCGCGAATCAGCACCCCCATCCAACGGGCCATCATGCGGGCGGCGAAATCCTTGAAGGACGCGGTCGGACCCTGGTCCAGCCGCAACAGATGCTGGCGGCCCGTGACGTGCTCGATCGGCACCGCGTAGTCGTACGCGTCCTCGCACAGCTCGCGCAGCACGCGGTTCTCGAGCATGCCCTGCGTGTAGGGCCGCAAGATCGCGTATGCAACTTCCGCGTAGGTCTTGTCCGCGAGCGGCCTCAGCTCGCTCGGCGAGAAGGAGGGAAATCGGTCCGGCATGAACAAGCCGCGATCGCCGGCCTGGCCTTGCAGCAAGGCTTCGGCCAGCGGCACCGGCGGCACGCCACGGTTGGTACTATAGTAACGGGTGGTTTCGCTCATACGGTTCATATACGTGGGCACGATCGGCTTTGCAAGACGGGCCTCGCGGCTCGGAGCCGCCGTCGCGATCGCGCCTCCTCCGCGGACGCAGGCCGCTCCCGTGTCCGGCGACTCCGACTCCCACGGACCTTTCGTCATTTCATCCGCGCAGGCATGTGACGCGACGCAATGGTACCATGAGCGCCGTGACCGACGCCTCGCCCATCGCCGCACTCCTCGCCTCCGCTCTGCCGGAAACACACACCTGGTCCGGTCGCCCGGTTGCCGATGACCTGGCGGCCCTGCCCGGCGGCCCCGCGCTCTACCTTCTCACGGATGCCGGCGCAGCGCCGGTGCAACTCGCCACGACTCAGTCGCTGCGGCGAGTGCTCCTCGCGCGACTCGCGGACCCCGACCACAAGCCGCGCCGCGCGGATCTGGCCGAGGTGGTGCGCGGCGTCCGCTGGCGTCCGCTGTCCACTGCATTCGAGGGCCGCTGGTGGTACTACCGTGTCGCCCGCGAGCTCTATCCGAATGACTACCGGCGTCGGATCGCATTCGGGCCGGCGTGGTTTCTCCAAGTGAACTGGGCGGACACAGTGCCGGAGTTGCGGGCGACCGAGCGCGTCTGGGTCCAGCCGGGGGAGTTTGTCGGCCCGTGGCCCACGCACCGCGCCGCGCGCGAGACGCTGGAACTCCTCTGGGACCTGTTTGACCTGTGCCGATATCCCGAGCAGGTTCGCAAGGCGCCGCAGGGAACGCGCTGTGCCTACGCCGAAATGAAACGCTGCGACGCACCCTGCGACGGCTCGGTTCCGCTGAACGCATACAGCGAGCGGTGCCGGGCCGCGTGGCGTTTCGTGACCGGCGGGAGCCTGGAATGGGCCGGTCGCGCCGCGCTACACATGAAACAGGCCGCCGCCGAGCGCGAGTACGAGGTGGCAGCCCGGCTGAAGCAGCACGTCCAGGCCGCGGAGGCATGGCACGCGCGCTGGGCGCGGAACGTGCAACGCGCGGAACGGATGGACGTCCTGCTGGGCTTTCGCGTTGCTCGCCGGCGCGCGTGGAAGCTGTTTCGTTTTCGCCGCGGGGAGCTGATCGAAGGGCCGGTCGTTGCGGCTCGGAAGGTCGGTTTTGGGGCGCTCGCCTGGCTGGACGCGCAGCCGGAGGCGCCGCCGGCCGAGACGGCACCCGCCGTGCGCATGGAGCAGACCTGGCTGTACGGGCACGAGCTGTACGGGAGCGAGCGCGAGTTCGCTCTGCTCGTAACGCTTCCCGAAGGCCGGGCGCCCCACGATCTTGCAACCGCTCTCGCAGACCAGATGAGCCGGATCGAGCAGGAAGGCCGCCGCCGTAGGGGCGCGCGGCCGTCGCTGGGCTCGAACCCGACCGCTCCGATGCTGCCCGAGAATGACGAACAGTAGAAATCGGCGGATCAAATTTTGACTACCAGGCAAACGCGATGGATACTTGTCTGTAGAGAAAGTGTGGCTGGCCTGACAGGCATTTCCACGGGCCGGTCACTACTGGGCGAGATGATTCCTGGCCGCCGTGGCGGCTGTCCGAATGTTATCGAGGGGAGGTAATAGAGTAGAGCGCCCGCGCCGTCGGCGCGGGCGCTGGTGGTGTATATGGGCGATTCATATGCCGGATCGGCCTGCACTAGCTTAGCCTGACAGGTAGCGCCTCGCAGCGGGGTGAAGGTGCCCGCGGGGAAACGATGGGCGTCGTGACCTGCCAGCCCGTACGTTGGAGATTCAGGCCGATCCGGCGAATTGCGGAGCGACCCGGTGTGCTGACAGCACCCGGTCTGGCTGTCCTGGCGGAAGGCGTCCCCTGGGCTACGCTTTCACCAACCGCCCGGGCAGCCGCTTTTTGCGCCCCGCGGCGTTGCGCGTGTCCACGACCAGCCGGGCATGGCGGCAGACCAGGTCATAGTCCACGCGGCTGTGGTCGGTGGCGATCAGCACGCAATCGTGCTTCTTCAGGTTCGCGGGGGTTAGTGGCACGCTGCGCAAATTCGTGATGTCGTGTTCGCGCATCGGTTTGGCGACCGGAATGTGAGGATCGTGATAGCTGACTTTGGCCCCGCGCTTCTGGAGCAGCTCGATCAGCGTCACGGAGGGCGACTCGCGCACGTCGTCGACGTCCTTCTTGTACGCCAGGCCCAGCACCAGCACGCGCGCCCCCTTCAGGGACTTCCCGCGCTCGTTGAGGGCGTCCATCACCTTCGCGACGACGTACTCGGGCATGCGCGTGTTGATTTCTCCCGCCAGCTCGATGAAGCGCGTGGGCATGTTGTACTGGCGCGCCTTCCACGACAAGTAGAACGGGTCGATCGGAATGCAGTGCCCGCCCAGACCCGGCCCGGGATAGAACGGCTGGTAGCCGAAGGGCTTGGTCTTCGCGGCCTCGATCACCTCCCACACGTCGATCCCCATCCGGTCGAAGAGCATCTTCAGCTCATTCACCAGGGCGATGTTCACGCAGCGGTACACGTTCTCGATGATCTTGCAGGCTTCCGCGACCTCGCAACTGGAAACCGGGACCACCGTCTCCAACGCCAGACCATACAACGCCGCCGCCAGCCGGCCGCTGGTGGTCGAGGCCCCGCCGACCACTTTCGGGATCTGGCGCGTCGTGATGTCCGTGCGGCCCGGGTCCTCGCGCTCCGGCGAGAACGCCAGGAAGTAGTCGCGGTCCAGCTCGAGCCCGGTGGCCGCCAGCACGGGCTGCACGACCTCGCGTGTCGTGCCGGGGTAGGTGGTGGACTCCAGAACGATGAGCTGCCCGGGCCGCAAGCGGCGCGCGATGTCCGCCGTCGTGCTTTCGATGTACGTCATGTCCGGCTCGCGCATCTTGTCCAGCGGCGTGGGCACGCAGATCAGGATCGCGTCGGGCTGGTCCAGCTCGTCCATGTTGGCCGTGGGCGTGAAGAGACCTTGCTGAATGAGCTTGCGGAAGAACGGCCCCGGCAGATGCTCGATGTAGGTCTTTCCGGCCTTTAACATCTTGATTTTCTGGACGTCAACGTCGAACCCGATTACGCGCACGCCCGAACCGCAGAACTCCCGCACCAGGGGCAGTCCGACGTAGCCCAAGCCCATGACGCCGACCACGACGCTGCGATCCGCGATCTTCTGCCGCAACTTCTCCGCCTGGTTCATCCTGCTCTCCATTCGTGTTCGCTTGGCCATTGCCGGGGCCTTGTAACGAAAACACACCGCACGGGCAAGCATCCCGCCGCGGGGTGTTCATGGCCCCGCAGTGCACGGCGCCGCCCGCGGGGGACGCCGCACGTCGAGCCTCCGGCGCACGCCGCTCAACTCACGGCCGCGGCGCCGGTCGCCCGCTCTTTCCTGGAAGCTGATTCCCCTGCCGAGCCGCGCGCCCGCGGCCGCCAAGCATGAGGATCGTGGCCCGCGTGGATTATAGCCGCACCGTGCGCAAATCCCACACACAGTCCGCCGCAGCCCCCGCGGCACCGCCGCGCTACTTCTTCGCGGCCGCGTAAAGGTCCGCCACGGCGTCCCAGTTCACCAGGTCCCACCACGCGGCGACCCAATCCGCCCGCCGGTTCTGGTATTGGAGGTAGTAGGCGTGTTCCCACACGTCCACGGTCAACAAGGGGGTGTGCCCATTTGAGACCGGCGAGTCCTGGTTCAGAGTGTCGCAGATGTGCAGCTTGCCCTCCGGGCCGATGCACAGCCACGCCCAGCCGCTGCCGAAACGCCCCATCGCGGCCCTTGTGAACTGGTCCTTGAACGCGTCGAAACTGCCGAACGCCTTCGTGATCTCGTCGGCCACGGGGCCCTTGGGCTGACCGCCCTTCTTCGGTCCCATGATCCGCCAGAAGAACGTGTGGTGATAGTGCCCGCCGCCGTGGTTGATCACCGCCTGGCGAATCTGCGCCGGCACCGTGCCGATCTCGCGCAGGACCTGCTCGATCGGCTTGGCAGCGATGGCGGGATGTCCCTCCAGCGCCTTGTTGAGATTGGCGACGTACGCGGCATGGTGCTTCCCATAGTGGAAATCCATGGTGCGGGCGTCGATGTGCGGTGCCAGGGCGTCTTGCGGATACGGTAGCGGGGGGAGCTCGTAGGCCATGGGGCTTCTCCTATTTCGCAACGCTGGTTGGGGGCGTACGGCCCGGAGCCTACCCCACGCGTGTGCATCCGCAGGGGTTACCCGGGCCGGCGCTTCGGTATCTTGCGCTTCCCATTTCGTGCACAGTCGCTGTCCGGTGTTGGGTCGCCGGCATCACTGCTCTGATTCGGCCCGCTGGCGGTAGAGCTGCGGCTCGATGACCTTTTCCATCGCCGCCGTGTTCAGGCCGCCGCCGAGGAACTCGTTGAGGGCCCGTACGGTCGGCCGCGGATCTTTGAGCGTGTCGTTGTAATCGACGTAGAGGACTTGGAAGTTGGGCCGCTTCTTGACCCACTGGTCGAACTCCCCGAGTTGCTTCTCGAACATCGCGATGAGCTTGTCCTTGCCGACGTCGTCGCCGCCGCGCCCCCGCCGGGCGAGCATGACGTCCTGGGAGGCAATGACTTCGCTCAGACGGCGCCGCATGAAGACGACCCGGTAGCAGCGGTCGGCCGGCAGGTCGTACAAGAGCCGATAGACCATCTTGACGACCTTGCCGCCGGCCGAATCGAGCCAGGAGGGGTCTTCCTTCGTCTTCTTGACCGGCTCGAACTCGTAGTAGCCGCGCGGGTTGTCCTCGTCCGCGACACGAATGTTGTCGACCAGCGCCGGCACGCCGCCCGCCTCCAGCATCCGCATCATCATCGACGTGCCCGACCGCGGCAGACCGGAGACGATCGTGATCACACTCGCGTCGATGTTCGGCATATGCCTGCTGTGCTCCTCGGCATCGTGTTGGCCAGTGACGTACGTGAACAGCGGCATTCTAGGCGGCTCGCACCGCCGTGCAAGGGCCGGCCGTGGTCGCCGCCGTCGTTGGTTGACGCCCGCGGCGGGCCTTCGGAGAATACCGAGCACACCGGCTCGGCGTGCGATGCCGGCTAGTCCCGTCCGCCGAAGGCAGGCTCTCGCATGGAATCATGGGAAGTTCTACGCAACGCGACCGAGCAGGTGGGGGTCAAGGCCGTAGCGGCCCGCTTGGGACTCAGCAGTGCATTGGTGTACAAGTGGTGTCAGGAGCCGGCGACCACCAACCCGGATGCCTCGGGCGCACGCAACCCGCTCGACCGCGTGCGCATCCTGTACGAGACCACGCAAGACGCGGCGATCATCCGTTGGCTCTGCGCGATCGCGGACGGGTTCTTCTGTGCCAATCCCCGCGCGTTGTCCGCCCCCAAGGCCGAGCAACTTCTCGGGGCCACCCAACAGGTCGTGCGGTACTTCGGCGAGCTGCTCTCCGACATCAGCCGCAGCATCGAGAATGACGGCGTCATCACGCCCCCGGAGGCCGAGCGCATCCGCCAGGCGTGGGACCGCCTCAAGTCGCACGCCGAGTGTTTCGTGGTGGCCTGTGAGCGGGGGACCTACGCGCACCCGAGACGGCAGTAGTCGCGCGCGAGGCTTCCCGCCGACCGCTACGCCGCTTGGGTGTCCATGAGGCTTTTCACGCGCTCAACGGCGTTGGCCGCGTCGTAGCCGTACGCGTCGACCCCGATTTCGCGCGCGAACTTCTCCGTCACCGGCGCGCCGCCGATGATGGTCTTGATGCGGCCGGCCAGCCCGCGTTGCTGGAGCAGATTCACAACCCGGCCCATGACCGGCATCGTCGTGGTCAGCAGCGCGGACATACCGATCACCGGAGCGGAGTGCTCCTGGGCAGCTTCGACGAACCGCTCCGGCGGAACGTCGTTGCCCAGGTCGACGACCTCGAACCCGGCCCCCCGGAGCATCACCCCCACCAGGTTCTTCCCGATGTCGTGCAAGTCGCCGTGCACCGAGCCCAGCACCACCCGGCCCAGCATCGGCACCCCCTCCCGAACCAGCAGCGGCTTGAGATGTTCAAGGCCCGCGTTCATGGCCTGCGCCGCCATCAGTACGTCGGGCAGGTAGATTTCGTGGCACTTGAACAGCTCGCCCACGCGCGTCATGCCCGCCAGCAGACCCTCATCCAGGATTCGCTTCGGCGGCAGGCCGTCCTGGATCGCGCGCCGGGTGAGTTCCGATACTCTCTCGTCCGCGCCCTGCACCAGGTTCGCGGCCATCTCATCTAGCACGGCCACGCGGAGAACTCCTTGTCGCTTGTATCACAGCTCCTCGTGCGGCAGACGGCTCATGCCGTATCGCCGCGCTTCGTGCTCCATGAGCCGGGTCAGCTCCCTTTGTACATCAGTGGGCAACGCCGGCGGCTCCGAGGCGGCGACGAGCCGCGCGACCTCCTGACGTGCCCGCTCGTGCAGGCTGAGCGCTCCCTCTTCCTGCCAACGAGACCGGTTAGCGCGGTCGATCACTCGTCCGGGCAGGAAGTGCTCGCTTCGCCAGTGCTGGCGAGTGTGCTTCGAGATCAGCAGATGCTGGCCCTGGAGCAGCTCCTCGAACCGCGGCCGGGCCGGGAAGTCATCCTTCGGCTCGATGCCCGCCGTCAGCCGCAGGGCCATGCCGCAGATCTCGTTGTCCAGCACCAGCTTCTCCAGACTCAGGCAGCTCTCGAAATCCAGCATGCCCGGCCCGGAGATGTTGTTGATGCCCGCCAGCGCCGCGAGCACGGCGCCCACGCCGGTCTCCAGCCCGTCCTGGGCATCGAACTGCTTGCCGTCGCTCAACCCGATATAGGCCTGCGTCGGCAGCCCCAGGTGCTTGCCGATCTCGTTGTACGCGCAGTCGATCATCATCGTCTCGATCGCACCCATCGGCGTCGTCTCGTACCGCACGTCAAACACCGCCGGCGAGCCGCCGTACAGGACCGGCGTGCCGGGGTTCGCAAGCTGGCTGATGACGATCCCGCTCAGCGTTTCGGCGGTATGTTGCACCAGGCTTCCGACCAGCGTGACCGGCGCGACGAAGCCCGACAGCGGCATGGAGATGAACTCCACCGGGATGAAGTGCCGGGCGCAGTCCACCACGTTCTGCGAAGTCACGTCGCTCCACTTCAGCGGCGCCGTCGGGCAACAGGAGAAGACCGTCAGCGGCTTGGCTTTCAGCTCCGCCGCGCTGCCCCGCACCGCGAGCTGGAGGTCTTTCATCACGCTGAACGAGTCGATCGTGAAGCAGCCCGTGACAACCGGCTTCGCGCAGTGCATCAGGCTCAGAAACAGCCGGAAGCTGTCGGAGACGTTCTGGTGTACGTCGGCAGGCACCAGCGCCGTGCTCTGCGACGCCAGGTGCTCCAGCCGGCTGACGAGCCGCGCGTAGCGCACGTAGTCCGCCGTCGTCGGCCGGCGGGCCGTGTTCGTCTGCGGATCGAGAAGGTTGATGGCCGCCGATCCAGGGGTGAAGTGGACCTGGCAGCCGGACAGGTCGTGCGTCCGGCGCCCGAAGACATCGTAAAGCTGGAAGGAACGCGGCGCGGTGCGCAGCGCCCGATCGATAAGCTCGTCGTTGAGGTATGCCCGGTTCCGGGCGGTATCGACGCGTGCGCCGTGCTCGGCCA
Source organism: Phycisphaerales bacterium (assembly GCA_022839625.1). Classification (GTDB taxonomy): domain Bacteria; phylum Planctomycetota; class Phycisphaerae; order UBA1845; family Fen-1342; genus JALHJL01. Next base: position 44,517 of record JALHJL010000007.1, on the reverse strand, counting down.
GCATGTCCAGAATGCCCGAGTTGTGAATCTCGACCCCGAGGTGACCAAGAATATCCCGCGCCTCGGTGACGATCTTCGCCACGAGTTCGTCGCTCAGGAACCGAACCGCAGGTCTCATGACCAGGCTCCCTCGGCTGAAACCGCGCACGAGCCCGCGGCGGCGTGGCCACGGGCGCCCAAAAAGCACATATTACGCCTCGGCACCACAAAATCACCCCGCGCGCGAACTTTTTGACGCCGCCGCGCGACGTACCTGTTGGAGAACGCCGTTGGATAGCGAGGCCCGAACGCGGCTGGAACGCTGGTACCAGGACGTCGGCCCGGGCCTGCTGGCCTATCTGCGGCGGATCGCAGGCGACCAACACATGGCGGAAGAGCTGTTACACGAGACCTTCGTACAAGCGACACGGCACGTCGAGCGCCTTTCCGCGGCAGTCTCGGCCCGCGCCTGGCTGTACGGGACAGCCCGCAACCTCGCGGCCACCGCCCGGCGTCGGCGGCGGACAATCGCCGCACTGCCGGCGGACGTGGCTGTGACCCAGCGCGTCGAAGACCCGCGCCTCGAGCACGTGCGACAGACCATTGCCGGCCTGCCGCCGGCGCTGCGAGAGACGCTCGCGTTGCGGCTGTCGGATGAGCTGTCGTACGAGGAAATCGCGGCCGTGCTGGGGATTCCGGTGGGAACGGTGCGCTCACGTTTGCATCATGCGCTGCGGCGGCTGCGGGCGGCGCTGGCACCCCATGAGCCTGTGGACGAGGTGTGACCGATGGACGCGGAACTGCTGGACCGGCTGCTGATGGACCAGGCCCTTGAGGCGTTGCCCCCGGACACGGCCGCGCTCCTCGCGGCGTACCTGAGCCACGACGAAGCTGCCGCGCTGCGCGCGCAGGAATTCGACGCGGCCGCCGACGCCGCGCGGTGCCTGCTCAGGCAGCCGACCTCAACCGCTCTGCCCCCCTTTCCCGTCGTATCGACCGGACGGTTGGACCAGGCCCGGCGCCGCCTGCGTGTGCTTCGTTCCGCGGCGGCCGTCGCGGCCGCGTTCGTCTTGGGCATTGGCCTCGGGCTCACCATGCACGTTGGTGCGAGGGACCACTCGCGCGGGGCGGCCCCGACGGCGGTTCGTTCGACCGGTCTCCAGAGTACGCGGCACCTCGTGTCCGCGGCCAACGCGGCAACGACAGAGGGCAGCTTCTGGTCGACGCAGCGCCTGGCCGAGAAGTCCCGCCGCGAGCCGCCCCGTGATTCCGTTCCGTTGATCTGGCATTCCGTAGTCTCATTGCCGAAACCAGGAGGTACGCTATGAAACGCACGACCGTTTGTGTGGGAATTCTCGCTGGCCTGATCGCGCTGGCCGGCTGCCTGCCGGAAAAGAGGGTGCGCTGGTCACCGGACGGGCGCTGGGCAACGGTCAAGGGCGGCGACGGCCTCTACCTGTGCGACCAGTCCGGCAAGCTCTCGGAGCGGCTGGCAACCGACGTGGGCTCCGTCGCCTGGCTGCCCGACTCCAAGTCCATCGTGCTGTCGCGGTCGGAGAAACTGCCTTCATGGACTGCGGCGGTGGAAGTCTTGCCCGCCGATCGGCGACTCGAGATTGAAGCTCGGGCCCCCCGCCTGCGCGACGAAATCCTCGCACACGAGGGCGAGTGGGATGGTTTCAAACCGCAGTCGGTGGGCGGATTGACCGGCGGGGAGTCCCTGGCCCTGTTCGTACTCGTGCGCGAGCAGCACGGCGCCGGCCTGGCGGAGAAGCTCGGCGACAAGTGGGACGAGCTCAAAGAGCTCCAGCCGATCGTGCATCTCCTCCAGCAGGTCGAAGTGAAAGCCGGCGGCACATTCGAGCTCGGCCCCGTGCTGGCCAAGGCGCTCGACGCGTTTGACGAGCTGCGTGTCGCACCCAACGGCAGGGCCGTGGCCTATCGCGGCGCTGCCCCCGGGGAAGACCCCGCCAAGCCGCTTTTCGTCTTGCCGCTGCATGGCCAGCAAGTACCTCAGCTCGTCGCCGACCGGGTCTCCATGTTCCCCGACTGGTCGCCCGACAGCCGTCATCTCGTCTATGCGGCGGGTCAGACACCGGCGGAGGGCGAGAGCAACGACTTGCGGCTGGGAATCGTAGCCCGGCGGCTCGTGTGCACGGAGGACGGGGCGCTGTTGGCCGACTTCCCGGAGGCGGAAGAACTGGCCGGGATCGCATTCCAGAACGAGGTCCGCGTGCGCTGCCTGCGTGACGGGCGTGTGCTCTTCGCAACGCTGGAAGTCAGCCTGCCCTGCACATCCGAGGACATGCCGCAACGCGCCGGCCTGTTCGCCGTCGAGCCGGGCCGTCAGCCCGGTGTCACACGCCTGATCCCGCGGCAGACGGAAGCGGAGTTGCCGGATGTACTCTTCCTGTTCGAAGTCAGCCCGGATGAGCAGCACGTGACGGTCCCGGGCGGCAACGGCGGCGTCGCGGTCCTGACCCTCGCCACCGGCGACGTGTGGCAGATTCTCGGCGAGAACGAGGCCGATCACCTGCGAATGGAGCCTGCGTGGCGGTCGGCGGATGAGTTGTGCTTCGCGTTCGTCCCCGGCCCGAAGGAGGCCAAGGAGCGCCCGGCGATCGCGCTCGTCAAGCTGGACTGGGCCGGCCGCAAGGCGGAACGCCGGATTATCAGCGGCGACTGGCCTGAACCGGTCGTTACCGATTTTCTGATCGACAAGCGCTCTGGGGGCCCGGCTTCCGAGTAGCCCCCCGCGAAGCGACGGCGGACAAGTCGGACTACGCCGCGGCCGGCCACGCTCACGCCGGCTGCGGTGCCGTCCGGCAATTCGGGGTGGGAGCCGGCTGCGTCATTTCCGACAGCCGGGTGGCGGCCCGCCGGTAACGCTCGTGGAATTCCTGCGGCGACATGTGGGCCGCCACCGCCAGCTTGGCGAGCATGACGGGATTCTCCAGGTCGCTGAGCTCGAGCCGGATCTGGTAGGTGCGGGCCACTGCATACTCGTCCGAGCTGATATTCACCAGCCGGGTCTGGGTCCGATTGGTCGCCGGGTCGATGATGTCCCGGAAGTCAATCGCGGTCAGGTTGCCGTTGACGAGCGCCGCCATCACGCCCGTGCTGGGCGAATCCTCATCCGTGAACAGGCGGATGCTGTGATAGCCCAGGGCGCGGCAGTAGGCCATATCGTGCGGCGTGGGATCGGCGGACCGCAGCTCGTACCCGATGTTGTGCGTGACGAGCGGCAACGTCTCGCCGCGCGCCTTGAACCGGCCTTGCAGCTCCTTCTTCAGCAGCTCAAGCAGCGGCACTTCCGAGAGGCGCGGGTGTCCGGCCGCGTCCAGGGGAACCTCGTGCCCGAGCAGGCTCTCCAGCTCCCGCCGATCGCCCAGCCGGTACGCGAGGCCCTCCGCGATCACGGCCACGCCGTCGCATCGGCCGAGAACCTGCCGCTTCAGGATGGCGCCCTCGAGCACGTCCACGATCGACTGGACCGTGCTACGTTCCGTGAACTCCTCGGGAATCAGGGTAACCGTGGCCCCCGCGGCGGCGCCGATGGACATGGCGAGCCAGCCGGCGTTGCGGCCCATCGTACCGACGATGTACCAGCGCCCGGTAGTCTGCGAGTCCGTCATCAGGTTCTTGAGCAATTGTGCGCCGACCATGCGGGCCGTGGAGAAGCCGAACGTCGGCTGGTTCTGCGGCAGCGGCAGGTCGTTGTCGATCGTCTTCGGCACGTGGACCACGCGGAGCTTGCCGGCAGCCGCCTCACACAGGAAGCGCGCGCTCAGGGCCGTGTCGTCGCCGCCGATGGTGAGCAGGCAGTTGATGCCCAGCTCGCGGAGGCGTCCCAGGGCGAGCGAGACCCGCTCGGGCTGAGGGACTGCCCGGTTCGCCGACTTCAGCGTGGCCGGGTCGAGCAGATTGGTGCGGGCGGTTCGGAGTATCGATCCGCCGTCGAAGTGAATCCGCGCCACCCGGGGGATGTCTAAGCGTATTGAATGTGTTGGAGGGTCGAAATGGTCCGAACAAAGGTGCCTGAACCCGTCGTAGAACCCGACCACCTCGAAGCCGCGGTTTATCGCCTGGATGGTTGCGGCCCCGATCACCGCGTTGATCCCCGGTGCCGGTCCGCCGCCCACTACGATACCCAATCTACGTGTTGCCATACTCTTACGCCATCCCTGCCAGGGCTCCGGCCTGTCCCGCGGTTCGCTCCATAACGACTATATCGCTATCGGTTCAGCCCGGCCGCGTGCTCCATCGGGGCACCGGACGCGAGCTAGTTTAGGTCCGTCAGGTGCGGGCTTCAAACGCGGCTCGCGTGTTTTCGTCTCCGCTGACCCTTGCCTGACGGCAGGCGCGTAAATATACTACGGGGCTCGGTACTACCAAAGGATCATCGACGATGTCGGCGCATAAGCAAAAACCGCACAAAGGGCTGGGCAAGCGCGTCAAAGTGTCGGCCAACGGCCGGCCGCGCTTCAAGAAACCGTTTGCCGGGCATTTGATGAGCGGCAAGTCCGGCCGGCGCCGACAGCGGCTGCGCCGTGCCGGACTGATCACCGGCAAGCTTGCGGCCAACGTCCGCCGCGCCCTGTGCGCGGACTAGCTCGATTCAGCGCAAGGAGTACGATTCATGCCGCGCGTTCGACCCGGTCACGCCACTCGCCGCCGCCACAAGCGGATGCTGCGAAAGGCTAAGGGCTATTGGGGCAGCCGCAGCAAGCTGTTCCGCGTGGCCAAGCAGTTCGTCACCAAGGCCGGCGTATACGCCTACCGCGACCGGAAGGTCCGCAAGCGCGAGTTCCGCGCGTTGTGGATCATCCGCATCAGCGCCGCGTGCGAAGCGCGCGGCCTCTCCTACAGCCGCTTCATCAACGGGCTGAAGAAGGCCGGCGTGTTCCTTAACCGCAAGATGCTCAGCGAGGTCGCAATCGCCGATCCCGCGGCCTTCGATAAGCTGGTCGAGACGGCGAAGGCCCAGGCGACCGCGGCCGCCTAGTCCTTCCTTACCGATCTTGTCGGGCCCGCGCAGGCCCGACGCTGCTGCCGCGTCGGAGTACCGGGCCCTCGGGGACAGAGCGACGCGTCAATCATGCCGGATTCGGTCGCCGATCCAACGCGATCTCCTATCGTGTACGTTCCCACCGCGGACGGGGCCCGTATTGCCATCAAGCGGCGTCCGCACCCGACCGGCACTCCGGTGATCTTCCTGCACGGGCTCGCGGTCAACGCCGATCTGTGGGACCTGCCGGATGTCCGGGGCAAGAGCTTTCATTATCGCAGCCTGGCGAAGGTGCTCCACGAAGTCGGATACGACATCTGGCTGGTCAACTTGCGCGGCCACGGCGCCCCGCGGATGCTCAGCATGCCGCCCGAGGGGCAGTCCGACTGGTGCGTGGACCACTTCATCCTGTACGACCTGCCGGCCGTCGTCGACCACGTGACGGCGGAGACACGACGCCGGCCGTTCGTGATCGGCGCGAGCATGGGGGCCATGACGCTGGCGGGCTACGTGCAGGGTGCCCGGCTGGCCGCCGAGGTGGAGCACGCCGGGATCGTCGCCGACGCAGACCTGGCCCGCGCGCGGCAGGGTTGCCTGTCCGGCTGCGTCTTCGTCGAGTTTCCGGCCCGCTTGTGTTGGCCGGAGTCGCTGTACGACGAGGAAGGACGGCTTCGGTGGCGCGTGCTCTTGCGCGACTGGTGGCGCAACGACGGCGACGTGAACCACCCCTTCGAGTTGCTGTCGCGCTGGGGCTGGCTGCACGCGCTGCTCGCCGCGGCCGGCCAAGTGCCCGTCAACTGGGTCGTGGCCGAGCAGTGTGGCGAGCCCTGGTATCGAAAGCTGCCCGATCCGCTGGCCGTCGGGATCGAGCGGGTCGAGCTGGCCGTCGTCCAGGCGATGCTGCGAATGGCCGGCACCTTCACGGGCTGCACCAACCAGCGGGCCGAGGTCATGCTCCAGGGGCGGCGCTTCGTGCTCGACCACATGAAGGCCGGCGTGCTGCAGCAGCTCGCCAAATGCGTTCGCGCGCGGGCCTTCGTCAGCGCCCTCGGTACGCCGGACCATGTCTATTCCGATCACTACGACCTGGTGTCGCTGCCGACGCTGGTCGTGCAGGGGGGACGCGACCGGATCGCAAACGCGGGGGTGACCCGGACGGCGTTCTTCGAGCGGATTCCCGCGGCGGACAAACGGCTGTTGTACTACGAGGAGATCGCTCACGGGGAGCTGGAGGCCGCGCCGGTCGCGAGCGAGAAGGTGTACCCCGTAGTCCGCGCGTGGCTCGACGAACGCCGATAGCTGTGCGGCCGGCGGATCGCCGGACGCCTGCCTGTAGCGCCGGACCTGAGCCTGCCCGCCGTGGCGGGTGTCCGGCGGCCGATGCCGCGTGTAACGGCCGGCGGCTCGCCGGCCGATCCGACGCGGCCCCGTGTAACGATGCTCGTGCGAGAGTCCTTTCTCGCACGGCGGATCGCCGGGATTCTGGTCCCGCGGCAGGCTGCGGGAAGCGTTTCGCGCCGCTGTGGGTGCGAGAGAGGATTCTCGCACCAGCGGTCCTTCTGTGGGTGCGAGAAGGGATTCTCGCACCAGAGGCGGCGGGCGGGACGCCCACCCCACCCAGTAGCGGCCGGCGGCTCGCCGGCCGATCCGAGCCCCGAGCGCGAGCGAGTGGGCCCCAATCTGATCACCGATCGCCCCCGCGCGACGCATCGCCCGGCGCCTCGTCGCCCGCCTGTAGCACCGGGACTGAGCTCGCCGCAGCGAGAATCGCCCACGTGCGGGCTGCGAGGGCCGACGTTCTCGTGCGCGTTTCCCTCCACCGGCTGCCGCTTTGCGGCGCGTCCGAGGGGAAGCTGCCGGTCCTGTCTCGGCTGCGCACGCTCCGTGTCGGCGAGGTCCGCGAATGGCCGGCGTGGGTCCATTTCGGGCCACAGGTGTGCGCTGGGCGGCTGGTGGCGGTCAAACGCGGCCGGCAAGCGACCCGCGCAGCGCAGCGCCGCCTGCGTCGCAAGGCGCGCCGCAAACAGGTAACCTTGTCGCCCGCGGCGTTGGGTGCTGCGGCGTACGTGTTCGTCTGGACCTCCGTGCCGGCAGAAGTGTTGACCGCCAAGGAGATCATGGAACTTTGCCGGCCGCGCTGGCAGATTGAGTTGGCGTTCAAGCGCCTCAAGTCGCTCATGGGCTTGGGGCACCTGCCGAAATGGTCGGATGCTAGTTGCCGAGCCTGGATTCATGGAAAACTGTTCATCGCCTTGCTGGCTGAACGCCTGCTGGCGGCCGCCGAAGCCGTTTCCCCCTGGGGATACCGCCTGGTCACCAGGCCGCAACCGCTGGCGTGAAATCCAGTTTCTACACCGCGAACTGGTCCGCGCGCTGTCGCCGCGCATCAGCTTGGGCGCGACGATTCGGCAATCGCCTTGGATCAGCCGCCAACTGGTCAGCACCCCGCGCCGAAGAAGACTACGGACGTTACGTTAACGCTTATGCCGTGGCTCCCCCAACGCGTTGGACGTTTCCGCTCACTGCCTTCTCGCCTGACACGAGCAGGTTACGGGACACACTGTCATACGTGTCGGGCTCGAAGCGCGCGACGACGCCGTTGACAGCGCCTGGGCGGCGCACAATCACGGGGCTCTTCAACGACGCAGCGATTTCTGACAACCGTCGGAGTGGGCCGAGCGCCGGACCCAAAGCGTCGGCACCTTCCGGGTTGTCGAGATTCTCGGCCACTATTCTGAGACGACTCAGGAGCGTCTCGCTCTCCTGGGCCACGCACCGAAACACCGCGGAGCCCCGGCGTACGTCGATCAGGCGGATCAAGACGGCGGCGCCCTCTTCTTCATCGCTGTCGGGCACGGCGATCCTATGAATGGCCGCAATCACATCCGCGAGATAGCGAACCGGCACTCTCTCGGGGTAGACCCCTTCTCCGGGAAAGCACAACTCAAGATCAGCTTGGGGTTTGCGTGCTCGCACGTCTCGATCCACCTTGAGCATACCAGCGCACTCCTCCCGAGTCACGGTTAAGTTTCCGTTCGGTTTCTCATACTCGCTCTCAGCACCGTGTGAGGTCTACGCTCCTGGCGAGCGATACAGCGCGGCGTACAGGGGGCAACGGCCGATCAGCTCCGCGTGCGTCCCGGCGTCGACGATCCGGCCCTCGTCCATGACGACGATCCGCTCGGCCATGTCCATGACCGTGTGCCGATGCGCGATCAGAAACGTCGTCTTGCCGCGCCGCAGCTCGTTGAGGGCGGCATGAATCTTGCGCTCGCTCTCCGCATCGACCTCGCTGGTCGCCTCGTCGAAGATCAGGATGGACGCCGGCTTCAGAAACGCCCGCGCGATCGCGATCCGTTGCCGCTGACCGCCGCTGATCGAGGCCCCGTACTCGCCCAGCACCGTCTCGTACTGCTGCGGCAACTGCTCGATGAACTCGGCCGCATACGCACGCCGCGCGGCCTCCCGGACCTCTTCCGGGCCGGCGTCGGGGTTGCCGTAGGCGATGTTCTCCAGCAGCGAGCGCGCGAAGATCACCGGCCGTTGCGACACCACGGCGATCTGTAGCCGCAGGTTGCGCAAGCTCAACTCGCGCAGGTCGAGGCCGTCGATCGTCACCCGCCCCAGTTGCGGTTCGAGCAGACGCGGGAGCAGCTTCACCAGCGTGGACTTGCCGCTGCCGTTCGGCCCCACGATCGCGAGGCACTCGCCCGGCTGAACGTCGAGCGATACGTCGCGCAGCGCGGGCGGCTCCTGGCTCGGAACGTAGCGGAACGTCACGTGCTCGAGTTGCACGCGGCGCGGTGTGGCCCCGCTCAACGTCCTCGCGCGCGGGGGCGACTGCTCCTCCGGCTGGTCGAGAAACTCCCAAACTCGCGTGGACGCCGCGCCGGCCCGCTGCACCATGTTGTAGACGTTCGCCACCTTGCGCACGGGGTCGAGCATGGCCGCCAATAGCGCGACCATGGTCATGAAATGCGCCGCCGTGATCTCGCCGTGGAACGTCCGCGCCGCGAGCCACACGATTCCGGCACAGGTGACCAGTATCCCGACTACCTCAATCAAGGGCGAGCTGAGGGCCTCGATCCACGCCAGCCTCAGCATCTGCTTCAACATGCGGCGTTCGATCTGCCACATGCGGCGGCGCTCATGGCCCTCGCGGCCGTAGCCTTTGACGACTTCCACGCCCTGCAACGTCTCCTCCAGGCCGCTGAGCATTGCCCCGTATCCCTGGAGCAACCGGACTGTGGCCTTCCGAACCTTGCGGCCGAAGTACCACAGCAGCCCGATCGCAGCGGGCGCGATCGCGAGCACGACGAGCGTCAGCCGGGCGTCAAGGGCCAGCGCGACGGCCAGCACGCATACGGCCTTCAACGGTTCGCGGGCGACCTTGCCGAACAATGTCGTCACGCCCAGGAAAACCTCGCGCACGTCGGACATGAACTGGCTGACGCGGTTCGAGACGTCGCCCGAAAGCTCGGTCATCGGCACGCGCAACGCCTTGCGATACATCCGCCGGCGGAGGTCCATCATCATGCGGTTGGAGGCATTGAGGATGAGGTATTGCGACAGGCACCGGAAAACGTTACCGATGACGTTCACGCCGACCAGCACGCCCAGGAGCAGTATCAGGTCGCGAAGTCGGTCGGCCGGTGTCGGCTGCTCGGCCGCGGGGAACCAGGTTGCTGCCCAGCGCAGGCCATCCGCGTACCACGAGCGCAGGCTGGCCATCGCCCCGACCGCCTCAGCCGCCTTCGCCGCTGCCCGTTCGGCTGCCTCGAGCGCAGCGGCGTGCAGGCTCTGCTCGCGCACCACGACCTGGAGGACGGGGTACAGGCCCGCGAGGCTGGCAGCGTAGGTGAGCGCGACGCCGAGGCCCAGCACGATCCCACACGTCATGATTCGCCGGTGCGGGTGGACGAGGGTGAGCGTTCGCCAGAGCGCCTTCCGGTAGGCCCGTTTGTTCGGGCGCCGGTTGGCGCGCTGGGCCAGTAGTCCCTGCGGCGTCGGGCCGGAATCTCCTAATCTGTTGTCGATCATTGACTTACGGAATCCGGGTGGGCAGCTCCCGGGCCCCTGCAACGGAGCCGGCCCGCGCGCCGATTCCAGATTGCCCACGGGACAAACGAGGGGCGGAAGCCGCCGAGCAGCCAACGATACCGCTTGTGGCGGACGGTGGCAACGGGCCGCGACCTGTCAGTTTGGCACTGTCACCCCGACAGGCCGGGTGCATCAGAGAGCTTGCCGGAGCAATGGTCGCTGCTCGTAAAACATCTTCCTACAGATGGTTGCAGACGATTTTGTGAACGGCGGCGTCTGGCATTCGCCTTGCTTTGACCCGAGGGCAAGCGGCGGCCATTCCGCGCCGTGTCAGGAATACGCGCGCAAGCTGCCTATGGGCACGTTCAATCGTGAGGAAGGAGAATTCTGCATGGCGGTGAAACAACTCGCGTTCGATCAGGAGGCACATCAGGCCATTCTGGCCGGCGTTGAAAAGCTTGCCGCCGCGGTAAAGAGCACCTACGGTCCCCGCGGCCGAAATGCTGTGCTGGACAAAGGCTGGGGCGCCCCGACGGTGACCAAGGATGGCGTGACGGTCGCCGAGGAGATCGAGCTCCACGACAAGTACGAGAACATGGGGGCGCAACTGGTCAAGCAGGCGGCGAGCAAGACCAGCGACGTGGCCGGCGACGGGACGACGGCGGCCACCGTGCTCGCGGAGGCCATCTACAAGGAAGGGCTGCGGGCGATTACCGCGGGCTACGACTCGAACGGGGTCAACCGCGGGATCGCGGCCGCCGTGAGGGCGGTCGTGGACGAAGTCAAGGCGCTCTCGCGTCCCGTGAAGCTGGACGCGAAGAACCCGACCGACGTCATCAACATCGCCACCATCTCGGCCAACAACGACCGCACGATCGGCCAGATCATGGCCGACTGTTTCGCCAAGGTGGGCAAGGACGGCGTCATCACGGTCGAAGAAGGCAAGAGTCTCGATACGAACGTGGACGTTGTCGAGGGCATGCAGTTCGACCGCGGCTACCTGAGCCCGCACTTCATCACCGACCCGGACGCGATGGAAGTCGTGCTCGAGAAGGCCTTCGTGCTGGTCTTCGAGGACAAGATCAGCAGCGTCACCAAGCTCGTGCCGCTGCTGGAGAAGGTGGCCCAGGCCAAGCGGCCGCTGCTCATCATCGCCGAGGACGTCGAGGGTGAGGCGCTCGCCACCCTGGTCGTGAACAAGCTGCGGGGCATCCTCCAGGTCGCCGCGGTGAAGGCGCCCGGTTACGGCGACCGCCGCAAGGCGATGCTGGAGGACATCGCGATCCTGACGGGCGGCAAGCCGATCTTCAAGGACCTGGGGATCGAGCTCGACAACGTCGCGATCGCCGAACTCGGTCAGGCCAAGAAGATTCGCATCGACAACGACAACACGACGATCATCGAAGGGGCCGGGGACACCAACGCAATCAAGGGCCGCGTGGCCCAGATTCGTCGCGAGATCGAGCAGACCACCAGCGACTACGATCGCGAGAAGCTCCAGGAGCGGCTCGCCAAGCTGGCCGGCGGCGTGGCCCAGATCAACGTCGGCGCGGCCTCCGAGGCCGAGCTGAAGGAGAAGAAGGCCCGCGTCGAAGACGCGCTGCACGCGACGCGCGCGGCGATTGAGGAAGGCGTCGTACCGGGCGGGGGCGTGGCGCTGCTCCGGGCGCGCCGGGCGCTGGCGAACCTCAAGGTCAAAGGCGAGGATGAGAAATTCGGGGTGAAGATCGTCCGCGAGGCGCTTGCCGTTCCGGTCCGGCAGATCGCCGCCAACGCGGGCTTTGAGCCGGCGGTCGTGCAGAAGAAGGTCGAGGCCAACGAGAATGGGAACTTCGGCTTCAACGCGGACACCGGCGAGTACGAGGACCTGATGAAGGCCGGCATCATCGATCCGGCCAAGGTCGTGCGTTGTGCCCTGGAAAACGGGAGCAGCGTGGCCCGCGTGCTGCTGTCGGCGGTGTGCCTGGTGGCCGAGAAGCCCAAGAAGAAGGGCAAAGGCCAGGGTCCGGGCGGCATGCCGGGCGGGATGGACGAGGACATGGGCGACATGGATATGTGAGGTCAGCGCAACGGCACGGGCCACCGGCGCGTGCCCACGCTGTGCGTCTGCGGACTTTCGTAAGAGCAATGGCTTGAGAGAACTTGGAGGCGATCATCAATGGCGACGGCCACTGCGAAGAAACTGAAGATTCGACCGTTGGACGACCGGGTTGTCGTGGAGCCTTTCGAGGCCGAAGAGCGGACCCGCGGCGGCATCGTGCTGCCCGACTCGGCCCGCGAGAAGCCCCAGCAGGGAAAGGTCATCGCGGTCGGCCCCGGCAAGCTGCTGGAGAAGACCGGCGAGCGCGGCAAGATGTCGCTCAAGGTCGGCGACGCCGTCTTCTACGGCAAGTACTCGGGCACCGAGATCGAGCTCGAGGGCGACAAGTACGTCATCCTGCGCGAGAGCGACGTGTTGGCCGTGCAGGAGTGAATAGAGAATACAGAATAAAGAGTGCAGGACTTCGCGCGCGGTTGGCGCGCTATATTCCCTATTCTGTATTCTGTATTTAATTGGACAGAGAGACCGGACTCTTTCAGGAACCCGAATTATGCCTGCCAAACAACTGATGTACAGCGAACGGGCCCGCAGCGAGATGCTGGTCGGCGTGCGCAAGCTGGCCCGCGCCGTCGCCTCCACCCTCGGCCCCGTCGGTCACAATGTGCTCATGCAAAAATCCTGGGGTGCGCCCCGGATCAGCAAGGACGGCGTTACCGTCAGCAAGGAAATCGAGCTGCCCGAGCCCTTCCAGAACATGGGCGCCAAGCTCGTCAACGAGGTGGCCAGCAAGACCTCCGACATCGCCGGCGACGGCACCACCACGGCCACCATCCTGGCGGAGGCCATCTTCTCCGAGGGGCTCAAGCACGTTACGGCCGGGGCCGCACCGATGGCGCTGAAGCGCGGCATCGACGCCGCCGTGCAGATCGCGGTGGACGAGATCAAGAAGCAGTCGATCAAGGTGCGCGGCAAGGACGACATTGCCAAGGTGGCGACCGTCAGTGCCAACGGCAACGCGGACGTGGGCAAGATTCTGTCGGCCGCGTTTGAGAAGGTCGGCAAGGACGGCGTGATCGAGATCGAGGAGGGCAAGAGCCTCGATACCACGTGGGAGCACGTCGAGGGCATGCAGTTTGACAAGGGGTTCATCTCGCCCTACTTCATCACCAACCCCACCTCGCTCGAGGCCGTACTCGAAGACCCGTACATCCTCATTTACGAGAAGAAGATCAGCTCGATCCGGGACCTGGTCCCGCTGCTGGAGAAGATCCTGCACGTCGCCAAGCCGCTGCTCATCGTCGCGGAGGATGTGGACGGCGAAGCGCTGGCCACGCTGGTGGTCAATCGGCTCCGCGGCATTCTCCAGTGCGCCGCGGTGAAGGCTCCCGGCTTCGGCGACCGGCGCAAGGCGATGCTCGGCGACATCGCGGTGCTCACCGGCGGCGAGTTCATCAGCGAGGACCGCGGCCTGAAGCTCGACAACGTCGAGCTGAACATGCTCGGCCGGGCGAAGCGCGTCGTCATTACCAAGGATGACACGACGATCATCGAGGGCGCGGGCAAGAAGAAGGACATCGAGGGCCGCATCGCCCAGATTCGCGCCCAGATCGAGAAGACCACCAGCGACTACGACCGCGAGAAGCTCCAGGAGCGCCTGGCCAAGCTGACCGGCGGCGTGGCGGTCGTGCAGGTCGGCGGCGCGACCGAGATCGAGGTCAAGGAGCGCAAGGACCTCGTGGACGACGCGTTTCACGCCACCAAGGCCGCCGCCGAAGAGGGCGTGGTCCCCGGCGGCGGGGTCGTGTTCCTGCATGCGGTCAAGGCGGTGCGCGAAGCGGCCAAAAAGGTCGAGGGCGATGAGGTGCTCGGGTATCGCATCGTCGCCAAGGCGCTGGAGTACCCGGCCCGGCAGATTGCCGAGAACGCCGGCGAGGATGGGGGCGTGGTCGTCGATGAGATTCTGTCGCGCGGCAAGAACTTCGGCTTCGACGCCGCCCGCGGCGAGTACGTCGACATGCTCGAGGCCGGCATCATCGACCCGGCGAAGGTGGCGCGGGTGGCGCTTCAGAACGCCGCCAGCGTCGCCGGCCTGATGCTGACGACCGACGTGATCTGCACGGAGTACAAAGAGGAGAAGCACGAGAAGATCGAAGGCGCGACACGCTGATTCTCCTTCCGCCCGTGGAGAGGTCGAGGGAGACCGGAGTCCGACGACAGGGGCGCCTGCGTGAGCGGCGGCCCCTGTCCTGTTGACGCTCTGAACGTACCGCGTCCGATAGAATACACGTGCTCCTTCGAGGCCTATGGTGGCGCAGAAGCGCGATTACTACGAAGTCCTCGGCGTCAGCCGCAGCGCGGCGCCCGAGGAGATCAAGCGCGCCTACCGCCAGGCGGCGTTGAAGTATCACCCGGACCGCAACAAGGAGCCCGGTGCGGAAGAGAAGTTCAAGGAGGCCGCCGAGGCGTACGAGGTTCTCTCCGACGCCGAGAAACGCCAACGCTACGACCGTTTCGGACACGCCGGTCTCAGCGGCGTCGGCATGCACGATTTCTCGGGCATGGCGGTCGAGGACATTTTCAGCGTCTTCGGCGATCTGTTCGGCGACCTGTTCGGGGGGGGGGTTCGGCGGGCACGGGTCGATCGCGGCGTCGACATTCAGGCCGTGGTCGAGATCGACATGGCGGAAGTGCTCACCGGGGTCAAGAAGACGCTGCGCTTCGAGCGCAGTGACTTCTGCGCGCGGTGCGACGGCCAGGGTTGCGAGCCCGGTACCCAGCGGCGCAATTGCCCCACGTGCGGCGGCTACGGCCAGGTGGAACGGCAGACCTCGATGGGCTTCTTCGTCACCCGCACGGTCGTCGATTGTCCGCAGTGCACCGGGCGCGGCTGGCTCGCCGAGCGGCCCTGCCGCGACTGTGCCGGCAGCGGGCGCGGCCGCCGCCAATGCGAGATCGAGATCAAGATTCCGGCGGGCATTCACGACGGCCAGAGCATCCGTGTCCCCGGCGAGGGCGAACCCGGCCACTCCGGCCGCCAGCGCGGCGACCTGCGCTGCCTGGTCCGCCTGCGCGAGCACAAGTTCTTTCACCGCGACGGCGACCATCTGATTTGTCTGCTGCCCATCAGCTTCACGCAGGCGGCCCTGGGGGCACAGATCGATGTCCCAACCCTGACCGGCACGACCCCGCTGCGCGTACCGGCGGGCACCCAGCACGGGGCCGTGTTCGAGTTGCCCGGCAAAGGGCTGCCGAACCTGCGTAACGGGCGCCGCGGCAACCAGATTGTGCAGGTGGCGGTCGAGATTCCCAAGAAGCTGAGCCGCGAACAGGCCGACCTTCTGCGGAAGTTCGCGGCGACAGAGGACAAGAGCGTTCTGCCCGAGTCGAAGGGGTTCTTCGAACAAGTCAAGGAGTACTTGTCGGGCGAGTCAGACAAGAAGGAATGACGCGATTGCCCAACGGCCAGGAGACCATGAGCAAGAAGAGCAAGTCATTCAGTGAAGCGGACACCCGCGCGGCCGGGGACGAGCTGCCGGCCGACGCGCCGGCGGCCGCCACGCCGGACGCAGCGCCCGCGGCCGGCACCGAAGCCGCGGCGCCGGTTGCGGTCCCGCCCGAGGACGAGCTGACCACCCTGCGTCGCGAGATCGCCGAGCTGCGCGATCAGAACCTGCGCCTGATGGCGGAGTTGCAGAACCAGCAGAAGCGCGCGCTGCGCGAGAAGCACGAGGCGCAGCGTTTCGCGGGGGCGGAACTCGGTCGCGATCTGCTGGTCGTGCTCGACGACCTCGCGCGGGCCGAGGAGGCGGCGCGCCAGGCTCCCGGCGGCCAGGCGGTTGCCGACGGCGTACGCATCATGGCCGAGCACTTCCTGAAGGTCCTCGGCAATCACCACATCCGTCCTATTGAGGCGGTCGGGCGCCCGTTTGATCCGACGTACCACGAAGCTGTGCTCCAGCAGCGGACCGACGAACATCCGCCGGGGGTCGTGCTGCAGGAAATAACACGGGGTTACACAATGCACGAACGCGTGCTGCGCCCCAGCCGCGTGATCGTGTCCGGTCAGCCGGCGGGCGCCGGTTCGGCGCCGCCCGGCGAAGCGGAGAAGTAAGTACATGCCAACCTATGACTACCGCTGTGATGCCTGCGGACATCGGTTCGAGCAATTCCAGCCCATCACCGCAGAACCGCTGAAGAAGTGTCCCTTGTGCCGCAAGCGGGCCGTGCAGCGGCTGCTGGGCACGGGTGGCGGTATTCTCTTCAGGGGCTCCGGCTTCTACCAGACCGACTATCGCAGCGAGTCGTACAAGAAGGCCGTGGAGGCCGAGAAGAAGGCCACGGGGCCGAAAGACAGCCCGGCAGCGCCCGCCAAGACTGTCGAGAAGACCGCGCAGTCCGCAGCGCCCCGCAAGCCTGTCGGCGGCGCCCGGACTGCCTGACCGCACCCCGTCCCCGCCAGGGACACGACCGCAGCGCGATCGATTCAGCGGCCCGTCCCGCCGGGTGAAGACAGTGGTCCCGCGCGGACTGGCAGATCACAGCAGAGGCTCATAAGAAACCTCGCAATCACGCTCGACAACGGCAACAAGCGACGGGACTTGCGGCCTCGACGTGGTGTACGGGTAAAGTCCGTTGACATCGAAGGACACCTGTACACCGTTGGCGAGATTGGGGCGATCGATAGCGCCCTGGAATTCGTCGGAACGATGGATCGCTCGGCCGCGGCACCGGCGGTTGCTTCCGGATGGGCCGCGCTGGAGGCACTCCTGACCGGTCCCGGCTCCGGTAGCAAGCGACACGTCGCGGCTGACCGAGCAGCGCGCATCGTGGCGTGTTCATTCGCCAGGGCGGAGTTGACACAATTGGCCTGTGTGCATGTGCGCGCGTCCGCGGACTCGCTCTCTTCTCGTATTCGCTCCGCGCCGACAAATCGTGAGAATGCACCGCTGCTTGCCGGGGCGATTCGGCAGAGAGTGTCCATCGGCCACAAAACGCGGTCAGACCAGCTTGCCGAGCAGCGCATGCAGGTGCTTCTTGACGACCCGGGGACGCTGCGCCGTGTCCAGTCGCACGTCGCCGACGCCCTGCGCCGCCTGTATCGCCAGCGCAATCTCATACTGCATTGGGGCAAGGGCGACAGCGTGTGCCTGGAATCGTGCCTCCGATCGGCGGCCCCGCTCGTTGGTGCGGCTGTGGATCGCATTGCTCATGCTTGGTTTACAGAGAAACGTACACCACTCGATCTCGCTGCCCGGGCCGACAATTCCCTGGCACTATTGCAGAGCTCGCCGCTGCCCGACGTTCGCCGTCTCGTGCAGTGAGTCTGGAGCGCAAGCCCGGCGTAAGGAGCACGAGACGTCACCCCCCGTACTGTCCGCGCCCCGCGCGGTACCCAGTTGACCAGCAAAGGCTGGCCTCAGGAGTCCGCCCTGCGCATCCTCACGAACAGCTTCGACACGGACGTCGCCGAGAAGCCCGACGAGCTGATCGTCCACGTGGGCAGCGGCAAAGCGGCCGGAGCCCGACGAGCTGATCGTCTACGGGGGCAGCGGCAACGTGGCCGGAGCCGGGCGAGCCAGCCCGGGTTCCTGGTGCAGCGAGTAGGCGCGCAAAAACGCCGCGCGCACCTCCCCGGCACGCGCGGACGTGAAGAAGACCGAATCCGCGGATCAGTTCTGCGACGGAACGGGAGTCACCGATACAACCCGGCCGTGGAACTCGACCACACCTTCCGCGAGTGCAAAAAGCGTGTCATCCCGGCCGCGGCCGACGTTGCGGCCCGGCTTGAACGGCGTGCCGCACTGGCGCACGATGATGCTGCCGATACGGGCAAGCTGCCCGCCGTGCAACTTCACGCCCCGGTATTGGGCGTTGCTGTCGCGCCCGTTACGAGTCGAACCTTGTCCCTTCTTATGGGCCATAACTGCCTCGCGTCCGTCAATCGCCCGATCAGCGCATCACCCAGCGGACCGCGCCGCGCTCCGGCTCAACGTCCGGCCGAGCAGCGGGCGAACCCGGGAGATTATAGCGGATTTCGAGCGTCTTGCGAAGCGTGAAACGCTCCGGATTCGTGACTACCTCGCGCTGCCGGCCGTCCGGGGTCGACAGAACTTCCTTCTCCGGCTTCTTTGGGTCGAAGGCCGGGTTTGGCAGGAATTGCAGCTCGCCGCTCAGGCCGGAAACGTAAACACTGAAACTGTTTAAGGTTAGGTCGATATTGCGCCAGATCGCCACCGACTCGCGGGCGTAGTCGTCGCCGGATAGTACCGCCCCGATGACCTTCGTCGGCTCGACCAGGTACTTGTGCGTGACCTTGTGCCGCTCGCGGATCGCTTCGAACACCAGCGGGCTGATGCCCAGGTCGGTCTCATGGACCCGCAAGTCTTCGGTCACGATCTGAAACCAGGGGAAGAAACGCTGACTGCGCGGGCCGGGGTTCGTGACGGTGTACACCACGTACCAGTACACCTCGGCGTGGTCTGAGCCGGGGAGCTGAATCTCGATCCGCCGGGGATCGAGGAACTTGAACTCGAGCTCCCAGGCCACTGGGCGGGGCGCCGGCTGCGGTCCGGTCCCAACCTCTGGATCGCGCGGCGCGCCCCACAGCAAACACAACGCCAGCGGCGCCAGGAAAAGCGACATCGCCCGCTCCTATCCGCGATACTGGTTGCGGACCATCGTACTCGCCGGTTCGCCCGGTACGTTCATGGCCCCCAGCGTGCGCGACGCGGCCTCGCGAATGACCATGTTCTCATCGCGTTCGGCGATGGTCACCACCTGCTGCGTGACGTCCGCGCCAAGCAGGTTGCCGCGCCGCTTGGCCGCCTCCGCCAGGGCCGTGAACATCTTGACGCGCAGGTCCTGGGGCTGGTCGGCGTCGAGCGCGTAGCGCGCGATCGCCTCCTGGGCCTTCGTCGAGCCCAGGTAGCCCAACACCTCGGCCAGCGCGATGCGCAGCTCTTCATCCTCGGTGCCGAACGCGATCAACAGCGCGGTTTCCGCGTCCGCCACGTCAAACACGGGGTTGTTCGTGAGCGCCAGGAGCCGCAGCACCTCGGTCGCCTCGCGCGCGAGGGACGCCCCGATCTCCGGCGTGACGGCTTGAGCGCCGACCGCGTGCGACACGGTCGCGACGGCCTTGGCCACCTCTTCCGGGCTCGCATCCGGCGCGACCCATCCCAGGCGGTAGTCCGCGCGCACCAGGCCGCGGACGAGGTTTCCGGTTCCGGGCTTCGCGAGCAGCACCACCGGCGTAGCCGCAAAGCGGAACTCGCCGCGCAACATCGCCAGGCCCGAAGCGAGGTCGGGCGCGCTGATGTCGGGCGCGAGGAAGATCGCGTCGAGGCCGGGAAGCTGCTCGCGGACCTTCTGCAAACCGGTCAAGAGCGATGCATCCGTCAGCACCTCGTATCCCTGTCCGCGCAAGGCAGCGGCGATCAGGTTGGCCGAGGCCGAATCCGGGTCGATGACTACGGCGCTGCGCGCGCCGGCGTGAAGCACGAGCGCTTCGCACAATACCGGCATCAGATTCTGGTACTTCTGGAAAGGCTGCGCCGGGCGTGCTGCTCCGAGTGTCAGCGCAGCACGAATGCGTACCATGCGATCCGGGAACGACAGGGCTTCGGCCAGCGGCAAGCGTCCCTGGGCGTCCGTGACCAGGCTGGCCGGCCCGGCCGTGTGACGCAGGGCTTCGATCGCCCCGAGCGCGACCGCCGGGTCCGCCGTGTCGACCGCGCGGGCCAACGCCAGGAGACAGTACTCCGCGCCCGCGGACTGTGCGAAAACAGCCGCCGGCGGGAAGTCCTCCGGTCGGGTCGGGTCGCCCTGGTCGGCGGCCAGTTGCGCCTCCCGGCGGAAGTTGGCGGCCAGCCACAACGCGAGGGCCGGTTTCAGGCCCGCGTCCAGCCGCAAGGCTTCCTCGCAGCAGCGCATGCACATGATTTCGTTGAAGATCGGGGTCGGGACGGCGACGTTCTGGAGCAGGTCCTCGCGCCAGTACCAGACGTTGGCCGTGTCGAGGCGCGCGTCGGCGGCGAGCGAAGGCTTGTCCGCGTAGTAGTCCTCGGCCAGCAGGAGGAACGCCTGTGCGGCCGGACCCTGCGGATCGATGGTCGTCCCGTGGGCACGGATGTTGGCCAGCGCTTCGTCGATGAGCGGCCTGAGGGCCTCTTGCGTGCGTTCGTCGTCGCGCAGCAGCAGGAGGTACGGCACGGACTGCCCGTAGCCGATCTTGCCCAGCGCCTCGATCACGTAGCGCTTCGTCGCCTGGTCTTCCATGCGCAGCGCCATCACGAGCGGATTCAACGCGGGCCGGTCGATTGTCGGCAGACAGCGCAGGATCGGCTGCATCAGCTCGTGCTGGCTGCGGTCTCGGAGGTACTGAATAATGAACGGAATCGCGTATTCGCCGGAGTCCTTGAGGGCCGCGACCGCGTTTTCGAAGCCGCGCGGCGGACCGCCCAGCCGCTGGATGTTCTCGCGAATGCGGGTTGGGTCGGCCTTGATCGCCAGCTCGCCGTGGTCCAGCAACTTCAGAACGGCGCGGATCGACTCGCCGACCGCCGGGTGATCGACGAGCTGGATCAGGATGCCCCGTCGCCTGGCAACCTGGTCCGTGAATTCGAGGACGGCCACCGGGTCGGGATCGGCCTGGAGCAGCGCGCGGAAGTTGGCGTCGGCCACCTCGAACCGTCCCACCTGGCAGAAATACCAACCGTCGTCCGCCTGGTCCATCTGCTCGCGGCCGGCGAACAGCCGCTCGGCGATGAGCTGGCCGCTCTCGGACAGGGCGCCGGCTTCGTAATCCTGCTCCAGCGAGAGCACGGCCCCGCCCAGCGCGGTGCGCTGGACGGCGTGGTCGGCCAGCAAGGCGACGCGGAACGGCGACGGGTCGAGGGCCAGCAGCTCGCTGAAGGCGGCTTCGGCCCGGGAGCTGTCACGCTCCACGAGCGCCTGGAGCGCAGCCTGCCACTTCTCCCAAGCGTCGGCTACCGCTCCGGTGATGAAGCCGCCCGTCGTGGGCTGAGCAGCCGCGCCGCCCGCGGCGGCCAGGAACAAGACCGGCCCGAGACAGTATCTCAGGAGGGTGAATGGCCCGGCGGATCGCAACATAACTACCTCCACGTACCGCAACCGGCTGGGTGGGTGCGCGGCCGCAGGTCTGCCTACAAATCAGGCCGCGATTATAGCGCCGGGCACCAGACTGTCAAACCGCGCTACGGCTCCGTCACGAGCACGTATACGTGCGTCAGATCCTCGATCCGTCCCCACGGCAGGACCGTTAGGTTGTAGTGCTGCGCGGAGTCGTCGCGCGGGGTCGAATTCTCGATGCGCCCAATGGTCATGGGGACCGGCAGATCGCGGGAGGCGGGCACCACGACGATGCGGTAGCCCGTCCTGAAGTAGTCCTCCACGGCCTGAGTGATCCGCATCCGGCCCTTGCCCTGCCCTTGCAGATAGCCGGCATCCCCCGCCAGCCCGATGCTCCCATCCGTTCCCCGGCGCGCCGCCCGGACCTCCGTCGCGAAGCTCGGGTCGGTCGTAAGCTGAACCCGTGCCACCTGCGGCTGAACCTCGCTCACGCGGCCGATCAGCCAGCCGCGCCACAGCAGATCGCGGATCGTCGCCTCGCGGTCCCAACCCGCCGCGCCGGCACCGCCGGCGACGACCCACTGGCCCACGCGCACCCAGCGCGTCTGGCGCATGCTGGTCTTGGCGATCAGCAGCGTGCTGCGCCGGGGGTCGGTGTCGTACGCGACCACCGGGGCGATGATGATGCCGGCGTGGCTATCGGGCATCTGTTCGGCCAGGCCCGAGAGCTCGTGGACGCGCTCCGCGGCCTGCTGCAACGCCAGCCGCTGGTTCAGAACCTGCTGGCGCAGAAGGTCTACCTCCCGGCGCAGCTCGCGGGCCTGATCGGCAGGAAGGGGGCGTTCGGCGGCGTGTTCGACGGCCTCGCTGGTGCGGGCGGCGAGCCAGGAGGCCGGCCACTGGAGCACCACCAGGGGCTGAAACAGCCCGCGGCCGGGCGACGTCCACTGTCGCGGCAGGAGGAACGCCGACAGCGCAGAAACCCCCATGAGCATCCAGAAGCCGGCCGCCTTCGACGGGCGGCGCCACGAACCGAGCTTCAAGGGCAGGCGCATCTCGCCCTCTGCGGACCGTGCGCCGGCGGCACCGCCGGGGAGGCACCTGTCAGGCTGGCCGGGGTAGGCGGGCGCCGGAGTCCGGGACTATTGGTATTCGTCTTCGTCCGAGTCCATCGCCGGCGCCCAGGCGTCGAGGTTCTCGAGGCATTCGGCGGTGCCGCGGGCCACGCAGGTCAGGGGATCGTCGGCGAGGCGTACATCCAGCCCCGAGGCCTTGGCCAGCACCGTGTCGAGCCCGCGCAGCAGCGCCCCGCCGCCCGCCAGGCAGATTCCGTTGTCCACCAGGTCGGCGGCCAGTTCCGGCTCAAGCTGCTCCAGCGTATGGAGCACGCCCTCGATGATCTGCCCGACCGGCTCCTTCAGAGATTCGCGAATCTCCTCGCTGGTCACGACCGCGCGGCGCGGCAGGCCGCTGATCATGTCCCGGCCCTTGACTTCGGTCTTCGTCTCTTCGGGCAGCGGTGCCGTCGAACCGACCTGGATCTTGATGTTCTCCGCCGTCTGCGGGCCGATCATGAGGTTGTACGTGCGGCGCATGTAGTTCATGATCGCCTCGTCCATGTCGTCGCCGGCCACGCGCAGCGAGGTGCAGGCCGCGATGTCGGACAGGCTGAGCACGGCGACCTCGGTGGTGCCGCCGCCGACGTCCACGATCATCGAGGCCCGCGGTTCGTGGATCGGCAACCCCGCCCCGATGGCGGCCGCCTTCGGCTCGTCGATCAGGTAGACGCGCTGGGCGCCGGCCCGCTCGGCCGAGTTCAACACGGCCCGCTTCTCGACCGCGGTGATGCCGAAAGGGACGGCGATGACGACGCGCGGGTGCGCAATCGCCCGATTGCCGTGGACTTTGCGGATGAAGTAGCTCAGCATCGCCTGGGTGATTTCGAAATCGGCGATGACCCCTTCCTTCAGCGGGCGGATCGCGGTGATCGAGCCGGGCGTGCGGCCGACCATGGCCTTGGCCGCCAACCCGACGGCCTCCCCGTCCCGCGTCTTGAGCACTTCGTTGGTGCCCTTGCGAACGGCCACCACCGAGGGCTCATTCAACACGATGCCCTCGCCACGGACAGCGACCAGGGTGTTGCACGTCCCCAGGTCGATTCCCATGTCGAGGCTGAACAGGCCCATCAGGCGGCGTAGAAACACCGCGTGCTCCGAATGCTAGGCTCCGCCGGGCGGCAGCAGGCCCCCGAACAACGTCACGGAGCGATACGCGACGTAGATCGTCGCAACCAGGAGGAACAGGAACGCAACCAACAGCAGCACCGTGTAAACATCCGTCTCGCCGCCCGGCCGCGACGATCGTGGCCCAGTGTTCAGAATGGTCATGAACGCACCCGCTAACGGCCTTCCAAGCCGCACACGACGCGATCGCCGGGTTGCACGTTCTGCCCGGCGCGGACCAGCGTCAGCTTGCCGCCGGCCTCCTTCGGCCGAACGGTCTCCACCTTCACGTCGCCGACGTATGTCTGCCCGCGGTAGATCATGAACTCCATGCCCGGGACGACGCCGGACGTCTCGCCGACGTTGATGCCGACGTACCCGCCGTCCACCTGCGTGATCTCGCCGCTGATCGGCCCCGCCACCTGCTGCGAGACCGGCACGATCCCCGTGGGCGCTTCCACCCCGACCGCGGTCCGCGGCCCGAGTGCCAGCGACCGCTGCAACTCCTTGCTCATCTGCTCGGCCGCGTACAGCTTCTCCTGCAGATTGCGGTTCTCATCGACCGCGATCGTCAGTTGCCCCGTCAACTCCAGGTTGCGCGTCGCCAGCCGCTGGTTCCGCGTCTGCAAGTCGATGTTCTGCGACACGAGCACTTGGTTCTGCTTCTGGGTACTGCTCAGCTCCGTCGTCTGCACCTCGAGAATGGCCTCCAGCTTCTTGCGGCCGGCGTCGGCCGCGACCGCCTCGTTCGTACGGCGGGCGAGATCGGCGCGGGCGGCGGCGAGCTGGTCGCCCAGTTGGCGGACGTCGTCGTCGCGCTTGGCCACGAGCCCCCTGGCCTTTCGGAGTTCGTCATCCTTCATCGCCAGGCTGGTGGCCATGACGGCCTCCGTATTCGTCCGCTTGACGAACTCGGCCTGGTACAACTGCTGGTAGCTCTCGAGGTTCTCCCGCAGGTTCGACCAGCGGGCGGCGGTGGCCACCGTCAGGCAACTCAGCACGATGGCCACGACGGAGGTCAGGACCACGAAGACCTTGGTCAGTACGCTCACGAATGAACTCCTTCGTGCCAGGCCGGCGTGAACACGGACTGACTGGTGTCACGCCGGTTGCCCCGCGAGCCGCGGGTCGCACCGCACTCGCTGGCGGGATTGTAAGGCCGGGCAACCACAATGCAACCGCCCGACATTCTGGGGGCCACCCGCAGATTCCGCAATCCCCGTCCAGCATTCGTGCCCGACCGAAGAGGCGGGGCACGAGACCCGGCAACTCAGTAACGCGGCCGACGCCAGCTTGATCGATGGGCACTTTTGAAGGGGCCAAGGGGTCAAGGGGCCGAGGGGTCAAGGGGCCACGGGGGTTGCGCTGGCCGACGCCACACCGATCGATGGACCCGCCGCACTCAGTAGGGCGAAGCTCCGCTTCGCCTGCCGCAGCGGCCCACGCCAGCTTGATCGATGGGCACTTTTGAAGGGGCCAAGGGGTCAAGGGGCCGAGGGGCCGAGGGGTCAAGGGGCCACGGGGGTTGCGCTGGCCGACGCCACACCGATCGATGGACCCGCGCTGGCAAGGCGGAGCCTTGCCCTACTGCGGCGCGCGCGGCGGCCGACGCCAGCTTGATCGATGGACCCGCCGCGCTCAGTAGGGCGAAGCTCCGCTTCGCCTGCCGCAGCGGCCCACGCCAGCTTGATCGATGGACCCGCGCTGGCAAGGCGGAGCCTTGCCCTACTGCGGCGCGCGCAGCGGCCGAGCAAAATGCTCGGCCGCTGCCTCAGGTGCGAGACCCTACCGTTTGAAAAGCCGCTAGCGACGGCCGCGCTCTTCGCGCTGCCGTGGACCGGCGCCTTCCGGGGGCGCCCCGCGACCCTCGCCACGATCACGACGGCGCACGTCGCCGCGGCCCGGCGGAGGCGCAGCCCGCTCCAGCAGTTTCTCGAACTCGGCGACCTGGTCGGCGTCCAGGAGTTCCACGATCTGAGTCTTGACGCGCTTGGCAAGCTCGGCGTTGGCCTGCGGATCTCTTCGCAACTCGCGCTGCTCCGTCTGGGCGTCGAGAGTGATCTGGCGGATGCGGTCCCGCTGCTCGTCTTTCAAGTCGAGACGTCGCGCAGCGCGGAGGATGTTCTGTAGCTCATCCCCGCGGCCCGGCGGGCCGAGCCGCTGGAATCGCTCCCGAAACAGCTCCAGAGTCTCTACTTGCTCGGGAGTCAAGAGCGGCTGCACTTCCGCAGTGAAATCTCGGAAGATCTGCATCTGTCCGGCCCGGAACTCGGTCATCTGCTCGCGGATCTCGTCCGCCCGGGCATCGTCGCCGCTCTCACGGGCTTCGCGGTACTGCTCGGCGAGCTCACGAATCGTCGTGCGCTCGTCGCTCTGCTCCCGCGCCAAAGCCTCGTACTTCCTGAATATCTTCTGATACTCGACTTCCTGTTGCGGGGTCAGCTCGAGGCGTTCTGCCAGCCGCCGAGCCATCGGGCCGAAGCCACCGCCGCCGCCTGGGCCGAACGGTTCCGGCCGCATCAGTGGCCGATCGGGCCGGGTGGTGGCGTCATCGTCGGACTGCGCGAAGACCGGCAGCGCAACGGCAAGGGCAAACAAACCGATCAAGACGGGGGTTCTCATGTCATTCTCCTGATTCACCGCACGTAACACGCACGGCCTCTGACAAGCTCAACGCCGGGCAGCGGCTTTTCTTGCCGTCAACCGCAGGCGGCGCGCCGGCGGGCCGTTGGCAGGGATTATACCGCGAGCTACCATTGGGGCGGCGTCGGGTGAGATCCGGTGCCGGGCCGCTGGGACACTCTTCGGACGCCGAGCGAGGTGCCCTTGATGCTCGTCCGCAACCGGTTACGACCAACCTGGACAGTGGTGCTGGCTGCGACCGCCCTGGCCGCGTTCGCCGGTTGCGACTCCGGGCGAGCGGGGCGCGAGCGTGAGGGCGAACGGCCGCTCGTGCTGTGTACGACCACGATGATCGCCGACCTTGCCCGCCAGATCGGCGGCGACCGCGTTCAAGTCGTCGGCCTGATGCCGCCGGGGACCGACCCCCACGTTTATGAGCCCAAGCCGGATGACAGCGTGCTCATGCGCAAGGCGCGCGTGATCCTGTACAACGGGCTGCACCTGGAAGGCAAGATGGTGGCAATGTTCGAGAACGCGGGCGCGAAGGCGGTGGCGCTGGCCGAGGATCCGCGCATCCCGATGCGCGCGTCGGAAACGCTGGCCGGTGCCCCCGACCCCCACTGTTGGTGGAACGCGCGCCACTTCATGATCTATGCGGAGCGCGCCCGCGACGCGCTGACCCAGGCCGACCTCGCGGGCGAAGCAGTTTACCGGGAGCGGGCCGACGCTTATCTCCGCGAGCTGGCCGACCTCGACGAACAAATCCGCGCCGCGGTCGCGCAGATTCCGCCAGCGCGGCGATATCTGATTACAAGCCACGACGCGTTCTACTACTACGGCCAGGCGTATGGGCTTCAGGTGGACGCCGTGCTCGGGACGAGCACCGACGCCAGCGTCCGTGCCCTGCGGCTGGAGGAACTGGCCCGGCTGGTGATCGAGCGCGAGATTCCCGCGATCTTCCACGAGAACTCGGTCTCGGCGGCGCTGAATGAGATGGTCAATCGGATCGTGGAGCTTGCGGCCCGTCGCGGTCACACCGTCGTGATCCCCCAGACGCCGCTGTACAGCGACAGCCTGGGGCCGCCGGGCACCCCCGCAGACACGTACGTGGGTGCCCTCCGTGAGAATACACGGATCATCGTCGGCGCGCTGGCGGGCCGGGACAAGGTCGAGACGCTCGATTCGCACGGGAGCGGGCATGACCGGCAGTAGGGCATTCGCGGCAGCGGCGGAACGCACGCGCGCGGGCGGAGTTCCCGCGCTGGAGGTCTCCGGCCTGACGGTTTCCTACCAAGAGAAGCCGGTCCTGCGGTACGTGAGCGTCGCCGTCCCGGTCGGACACCTGGTGGCGGTCGTCGGCCCCAATGGGGCGGGCAAGAGCACGCTCCTGAAGGCGATTCTGGGGCTGGTGCGGGCCGACTCGGGCGCGATCCGCGTGCTTGGTCAGCCGGTGGACGCAGCACGGCGGGAGATCGCGTACGTACCCCAGACCGACAGCGCCGACTGGGATTTCCCGGTCACCGTCCGCGAGGTAGTCCTCATGGGGCGGTACCGTGCCCTCGGTTGGCTTGGCCGGCCGCGCCGCCACGACCATGCCCTGGTCGATGACGCGCTGCGAACCGTGGATATGTCGGACTTCGCGGACCGGCACATACGTCAGCTCTCCGGCGGACAGCAGCAGCGGGTCTTCCTGGCGCGGGCGCTGGCCCAGGAAGCACGCGTACTGTTGCTGGACGAGCCGCTCGCGGGCGTGGATGCGCGCACGGAGCAGGCCATCTTCGAACTGATGGACGCGTTCGCCGCCGCCGGCAAGACGCTGGTGGTCGTCAATCACAACCTGCAGATTCTGGAGCGCTTCTCGGCCGTCCTGCTGCTGAACCAGAGCGTGGTCGCGTTCGGTCCGGCGCGCGAGGTGGTCACCGAGGCCAACCTGCGGCGGCTGTACGGCGGACGGATGAGCTTTGTGGATGAGGCCGAGCGCGTGCTGCGCGAGGGACCGTCGGATGTGCGTTGACGTGGTTCTGCTGGCCCAGGCGGCCGCCGATCTGATCACCTGGCAGGAGCGGCTGCTCAGCCCCTGGATCGACCACCGCCTGCAACTCGCGTGCAGCATACTGATCGGTGCGGTGCTCGGCCTGCTCGGGTGCTTCGTGGTGCTGCGCCGCATGGCGCTCATCGGCGACGCGATCTCGCACGCGGTCCTGCCCGGCGTGGTCATCGCGTTCCTGCTGCTCAGTACCGGGGTGGCGGGTCTGTTCGCGGGCGCACTCGTGGCGGGGATCGTGACGGCCGTCGCCATTAACGTCGTGACGCGCTGGAGCCGGGTGCAGGAGGACTCGGCCATTGGGATCGTGTTCACGGCGATGTTCGCGGTGGGCATCATCCTGATCAGCCGTCTGCCGGCGGGGGCGCATTTCGACTTGAAGTGCTTCCTGTTCGGCGACCCGCTGGCGGTGCAGCGCAGCGACCTGATCAGCGTGCTCGTCATCGCGCCGCTGGCGGTTGCCCTCGTCGTCCTGCTCTTTCATCCTCTGAAGCTGATGTGCTTCGATGCGACGCTGGCCCGGACGATGGGCTTCAACGTCACGGTGCTGCACTACCTGTTGATGACACTGCTGGCGGGCACGATCGTGGCGGCCCTGCGCAGCGTGGGGGTTATCATGGCCGTCGCCATGCTGATCACGCCGGCTGCCTGCGCGTATCAGCTCACCAACCGGCTGTGGTGCATGCTGCTGGTCGCTGCGCTCGTGGGGGCGCTGTCTGCGGGAGCGGGCATGTTCCTCGCCTTCCAGCTCAACGATCCGCCCGGCCCGATCATGGTCCTGGTAGCCACGGCGTTCTTTGCGTGCGCGATTCTGTTTGCCCCTCAGCGCGGCGTCCTGACGACCTGGCGGCGACGACGACAGATTCGCGCGCATATTGCCGACGAAGACGTGCTCAAGGCGCTGGCACGGCTGGAGGAACGGGGAGCCCGCGCCGCCGATCTTCCCGCCGCACTGGCACCGACGCCGCACGGCAGGATCACGGCCGCCCTGCGGCGGTTGGCGCAGGACGGCTTGCTGACCGGAGGGCTGCCGCAGCCGGAATTGACGGAGCGCGGCCGGCAGCGGGCGCTGGAGATGTTGCGGGCCCACCGGCTCTGGGAGACATACCTGGCGGAGCAGTCCGTCGCGCGCGAGCACTGGCACGACGAAGCCGAGCGTCTGGAACACGCGCACCAGGTGGCCGAGGAGCTGGCGGAGACCTTGGGGCAGCCGCAGACCGATCCGGACGGTCATCCCATTCCGAGCCAGTTGCCGGAATCGTGAAGCGGGCACGGTCGCCGCAGCCGAAGGCGACGGCACAGGTGCCGAGCGGGCTCCGTGGGACCGGCCGCCCGCCCTACTCCACGGTGACCGACTTCGCCAGGTTCCGCGGCTTGTCCACGTCGCAGCCGCGCAGGACCGCGGCGTGGTAGGCGAGCAGTTGCAGGGGGACCACCGTCACCAGCGGCTGCAACATTTCCGGCACCTCGGGGACGTAGAGCACTTCTTCGGCCAAGCGGCCGATGTGGGCATCCCCCTCGGTGGCCACCGCGATCACGCGCCCACCGCGGCTGCGCACCTCCTCGATGTTGCTGATTACCTTGTCGTACAGATGGTCGTGGACGGCGATGACGACGACGGGCATGTCCTCGTTGATGAGCGCGATCGGGCCGTGCTTCATCTCCGCGGCCGGCAGGCCCTCGGCGTGGATGTAGCTGATTTCCTTCAGCTTGAGAGCACCCTCGAGCGCGATCGGGTATTGCAGGCCGCGGCCCAGGTAGAGCCAGTTGTTGGCCTCGACGAAACGGGCGGCGATGCGGCGGGTCTGGCTGGAAAGCTCGAGCGTGCGCTCGATGGCCTGCGGAATCTGGCTGAGCTCTTTCAAGTAACGCAGGCATTCGGGGTGGCTCATGTGCCGCCGGCGGCCGAGAAACGCGGCCAACAGCGACAAGACCGTGAGCTGCCCGATGAACGCCTTGGTCGAAGCCACGCCGATCTCGGGTCCCACGTGCAGGTACACGCCGGCGTCCGTCTCGCGGGCAATGGTGGAGCCGACGGCGTTCACGATGCCCAGCGCCAGCGCGCCGCGGTCCTTGGCCTCCCGCAGCGCCGCGAGCGTGTCCGCCGTCTCGCCGCTCTGGGAAATCGCGACCACGACCGTGCGGTCGAAGATCAGCGGATTGCGGTAGCGGAACTCGCTGGCATACTCGACCTCGCAGGGAATGCGGGCCATTTCCTCGATGAGGTACTTGCCCACCAGGCACGAGTGCCAGGCGGTGCCGCAACCGGCCAGGATGATCCGCTTGCAGCGCACCAGCTCGCGGGTCACGCTGTCGAGCCCGCCGAGCACGACGCGCGCTTCCTCCAGGTCGACCCGCCCGCGCAGGCACGTGCGCAGCGCCTCCGGCTGCTCGAAAATCTCCTTGCTCATGAAGTGCTGGTGCTCGCCCAGCTCGAGCTGCTCCAGCGTCCACTCGATCTCCTCGAGCTCCTTGGTCACCGGGGCGGCCTGCAAATTCGTCGTGCGGAAGCCGTCCCGCGTGACCGTTACCACCTCGTTGTCGGACAGATAGATCACCTGCGGCGTGTGCTGGATGATGGCGGCCGCGTCGGACGCGACCACGTACTCCCCCTGACCGACGCCGAGGATGAGCGGACTGCCACGCCGCGCCGCGACGATGGTCTCCGGCTCGTCCGTGTGCAGCACGGCGATCCCGAAGGTGCCGCGCACCTCGCGGAGCGCCCGCCGAACGGCCTCTTCGAGGCAGCCGTCATAGAAATGGCCCACCAGCTTGGCCAGCACCTCGGTGTCGGTCTGGCTCTCCAGCCGGACCCCGTGGTTTTCCAGGAACGTGCGCAGGACGCGGTAGTTCTCGATGATGCCGTTGTGGACGAGCGCGAGCTTCCCGCTGGCGTCACAGTGCGGATGGGCGTTGATCTCGGTGGGGGCCCCGTGGGTCGCCCAACGCGTGTGGGCCATCCCGATGGTCGCGCCGTCGAGCTCGCCCCCGACCTTCTCCTCCAGGGCCGAGATCCGCCCCACCGAACGGCGGATAAGCACCTTGCCGCCCCGGATGACGGCGATGCCCGCGGAGTCATAGCCCCGGTATTCCAGGCGCTTGATCCCCTCGAGGAGAATCGGGGTCGCTTCCCGCTGCCCCAGGTACGCTACGATGCCGCACATTCTGATCTCCTATCCACGACCGACTTATCCGGGGATCGGCAAAGCTGCGAGCCGATAACATGGCGAGCCGCAGGAGGAAGCGCTTTTTCTCCAGCCCGTCACCAATCGCCGCCGCCTCGCCAGCCGATGATAGCATCGGCACTGGGCGATGTGAAAGGGAGCGTTCGATTCCATCGGACGGTCAGCAACCTGGTAACCCGTACGCCGGGCACGCCGTGCGGTTCGGACCTGAGCGGGTGTCGTGATTCCGCGAGGCAAACATGGGTGCCGCCGAGAATCTGCCGGATTCGAAGAGGCTCATCTCGCAGCTTCTGACTGAGGACCCCGGCCTGCGGGACATCGTGGGCGAGTTCGTGGCCGGACTGGGCGCCCGCATCGCGGAGTTGCGCCAGGCCCGCGAGCGGATGGACTGGGAGCTGCTGACGACCCTGGCCCACCGGCTGAAGGGCGCCGCCGGCTCCTATGGTTACCCGGAGATCGGCAACTTGTGCGCCGAGATGGAGCGGCAGTTCCGGGCGCACCAGGCGGACGAGTTCGCCGAGCAAATCGCCAGCCTCGCCGGCTTTGCCGACGCGGCCCGGGCCGGCCTGGACGACCCGCCCACGCGTTGATTCTCGCTTCGGCGGCTGCTTGCGGGGGGCGGGGGCACAATCCGATCCTGATCGCGTTCCACGCCGAACCCGGCGTGCGGCGCCCGGCCGCCTACGTCCCGGTCAGTGCGGCGTAGACCGCCTGCCAGTACGCGCGACTGCCGTCGTCCGGCCGCGAGCCGACGTTCTCTTCTACGATCACCGCGAGTTCACCGTACAGTTCGGGCCTCGCTGCCCACGGGTCGCGCTGTGGCTGAGCACTCTCGCCCCGTCCGGGGCTGACGAAGCACCCCGCCGAATCCGTCACGGACCGCCCGCGAAGAGCGCTTCGCCGCCGCCGTCGTCGAAGACCGTCAGCGCGAGCACCTTGGCCTCGGGGCCGTTGGGATCGTAGGGGTCGGGGCCGACACCGCCGAAGCGGAAGCCCGGAAGCTCGTGGGGCTGCCCGGCATGTAATCGGGCTGGCTGTCGGCGCGGGAAGTGGCCCGGGACAGCAAGCGGCCGGGCGAAGCCGCACTGATGACCGACCTTTGGGTGTCGGAACGGAAGCTGATCGGCGAGCGGCCGCCGGACGAATACCGCCGCGAAGCGGTGCTGGTGGAAGAAATGCTGCTGCCCGTGCTGGTGCGGAACTACGTCGGCTCGTGCGCCGACGGCCACGGCCGCATCTACTACGCCCTGACGCCGGCGGGCTGGGCGTGGCTGGACGCGGGCGACGAACCGCCGGCCGATGACCTGGACAGCGAGCCGGACCGGGACGCCCGGAGGTTCTACTACGAACGCGTCCGGGCCGCCCTGGACCGGCTGGACACGGCCGACCCGGCGGACCGGAAGGAAATCGGCGGCATCCCGCTGCCCGTGGCGATTGAAGGCTTGAAGCTGTCGGCCCCGTGGACGCCGGTTGCGGCGTAGGGGGCAACCCGGCCGCTGCATGGACCCCTACCGCGCCGGCTCGCCGGCTTTTCGCGCCGCGACGCAACGTGTCGCGCCCGCCCGCTTTACACACACTCACCGCCCCGGATAATCGTTGCCGCAGACAACGCTTGTCCAGTACCGGCGGCGGGTGACATGAGCGGCACGGTCGAACAATCCATCCACGAAGTCGATTTCTGCGGCCAAGTTGCGACGGCCGTAGCCGCGATGCACGCGCAGGACCCGAACTTCCCCTTCGCGGAAGCTCGGCTGGAAGGCTTCGGCACCGGGACCGCGAAGCGAAAACGGAAGGACCTGCGGTTCTTCGAACCCGGCGGCAAGCTGGCCCTATGCGGCGAAGTGAAGCTGCCCGGCACGGCCGAAGGCCGCTCGCCCTACGACGATGGCGTCTATCAGGACGCCGCACAGAAGGCCGACAACGCGGCCGTCCGCTTTTTCTTCACATGGAACGTCAACGTCTTCGTTCTGTGGGACCGCTCGCAATGGGATAAGCCGATCCTGGAACGCCGCGTCCGGGAATGGAAACTCGGGCTGACGCTGGCCGGACCCGAAGACGTGGCCCGCCCCGAGAACCTGGATTTCATCCGCACGCGCTTCCTGCCCGACCTGCTGCGCGACCTGGCCGACATTTACACCGGCCGGCGGCGCGACTGGTCCATGCCGGCGGACGATATCTTCATCCGCTCGCTTGAAAGTCACTTGGACTGGCCGGTTCAGCTTGCGACGGCGTACCTGATCGACCGCACCGACCGAGACAAGACGTTCGACGCCGAGGTTCAACAGTGGCTTGCCGATCAAGACTGGATTTTCGTCCGCAACGACGCCGACCAGTGGCGGGCCGCTTTGGGCAACATGGCGAAGACGCTCGCTTACGTGTGGGCGAACCGGCTCATCTTCTACAAGGCCCTGCGCGCCCGTTTCACCGACCTTGCCCGGCTGGAACTGAAGCGCAGCGTCAAGACGCCGGATGACGCGGCGAAAGCGTTTGACCGTTACTTCCAGAAGGCGGTAGAGCGTAGCGGCGACTATGAACCGCTGCTGTTCCCGAACGCACAGGACTGGGCTTCCGGCATCGTCTTCGAAGCCCCGAGCGCCCTAGACGCGTGGCGCGGACTGCTGCGCGGCATCGAATCCGTGGACTTCCGCGACGTGCCGTCCGACATTGTGGGTCGCATCTTCCAGAAGCTCATCGGCCCCGAAGAACGCCACCGTTACGGCCAGCATTTCACCGGCGACGACGTGGTGGACCTGATTAACGCCTTCTGCATCCGCGACGGCGGCGACAGCGTGCTTGACCCCGCGTGCGGCTCGGGGAGCTTCCTGGTCCGGGCGTACTATCGCAAGCGACACCTGGACCCGACGCGCCGGCATCTTGACCAGCTCGGCGACCTGTTCGGCTGCGATATCGCGCTGTACCCGGCGCACCTGGCGACGCTGAACCTGGCCGCCCGCGAAATCAACGACGAAGCGAACTACCCACGCATCGTCCGCCGCGATTTCTTCGACACTGAGCGCGGGAAGCCCTTCTGCACGCTGCCGGACAACGCCGGCGGCACGATGCCCGTCAATGTGCCCGACCTGGACGCCGTAGTCGGCAATCCGCCCTACGTCCGCCAAGAGAAGATCGACAAGACGGACAAGCCGCGCTATGGAGCGCTTGTGACCCAAGCATGGCCCGACATGAAGCTCTCCGGCCGGGCCGACCTGCACTGCTACTTCTGGCCCGTGGCGACGAAGCTGTTGAAGCCGGACGGCTATTTCGGCTTCCTGACAAGCTCATCGTGGCTGGACGTGGAATACGGTTTCGCGCTGCAAGGCTGGATTCTGCGGCACTTCAAGCTGCTGGCCATCATGGAAAGCAACGCGGAACCGTGGTTCACCGACGCCCGCGTAAAGACTGTCGCGACCATTTTGCAGCGCTGCGACGACGAAGCGGAGCGCATGGCGAATCTGGTTCGCTTCGTCCGCTTCGACAAGCCGCTTCGCGAAATCATCGGCGTGCCGGCCGGCGGCAACGAAGCCGAGCGGCAACAGGCGGTCGAACGGCTGCGCGACCGCATCTTGGCCGCGGCGGTCGATGAGGAAGACGACGCGTTGCGGATCATCGTCAAGCCGCAACGTGCCTTTTGGGCCGACGGCGTGCGGGCCGGCTCGATCCTGCGCGACGTTCCGCCCGACGACGCCGAAGCGGAAGAAGCCGACGAAGACGACGAAGGCCCGGACGCTGAAGGCAACGGCGAGCCGAAGACGCACTTCGATTTCGCTTCGGGCGAGTACGTGGCCGGCAAGTGGGGCCGCTACGTCCGCGCCCCGGATTTCTACTTCGAAGTGCTGCGGCGTTTCGGACGGCGCTTCGTGGCGCTCGGTGAAATCGCGAACGTGCGGTTCGGCGTCAAGAGCGGTTGCGACGCGTTCTTCATGCCGCGCGACGTGACGGATGAGCTACTGCGCGAATGCGCGACGGACGCGGCGTTCAAGCGCCGGGCGGGCGGCGCACCGCGGAAGGACGTGGAAGCGGGCAAGCTGCGCGTGATTCAGGCGGGCGACGGCAGTATTCACGCGATCGAAGCCGAATACCTGGCGCCCGAAGTGCACAGCTTGATGAAGGTGGACCGGCCCATTGTGCGGGCAAAGGACCTAGACCGCGTGGTTTTGCTGGTGGGCCGGCCGGTGAAGGACCTGCGCGGAACGTGGGTGTACAAGTATCTGAAGTACGGTGAACAGGCCACGTTCGCGTCGAAGAAATCGAAGCCGGTGCCGGTTCCCCAGCGTTCGACCTGCGCGGCGCGCGACCCGTGGTACGACCTGACGAAGCTCGTGAAGCCGGGCTTCGCCTTTTGGCCCATGGCGCAGCAGTATCGCCATATCATCGCCGGCAACCCCGAGCGCCTCATCTGCAACCACAATCTGTTCGACCTGTACTCGGAAGAACTGACTAGGCGGGAACAGGATGCGTTTTGGGCCGTGCTCAATTCGACACTGGTCGGCTTGTTCAAGACGTTCTATGGGCGCTGGGCCGGCACGGAAGGGAACCTGAAAACCGAAGTCGTGGACGTGAACCTATTGGAAGTGCCGGACCCGCGCGGCGTTGACGCCAACCTGGCGAAGCGGCTCACAGCCGCCGTCAAGGCGATGAGCCGGCGGACCGTCGGCCGCCTCATCGAAGAACAGCTTATGGACTGCCACGCGCCCGAGCGCGCCCGGCGCATCGCCGCGGGACCGCCGGCGCTGTCGGATGAGCTGCGGCAGGACGATCGGCGCGACTTGGACGATGCTGTCTTCGAACTGCTCGGCGTCGGCGACGCGACCGAACGGGCGCAGCTCGTGCAACGTTTGCACGAGGCGACCGCGCTGCACTTCCGCCATATCCGCGTGGTCGAAATCGAGAAACAGGAACAGCGCGCCCGCACCGCGAACCGGCGGTTCAGCGTCTTGGAGCTGGCCGCCGACGCGTGGGACGCGGCCGAGCTTCCCGACCTGACGCCGCTGGCTGAATGGGTCGGCAAGCAACCGGGCTGTGATACGGCGGTGAACATCCCCGAAGAGCGGCCCGCCGAACTGTCGCCTTCGCCCATGTTCGACCCGAACACGGTCTATTTCGGTCGGCGGGCCGGCGGCAGGGGGCGCGACGGGACGGCGGGCGCGCAAATGGACTGTGCATCGAACGGACAGGCAAAGCTCATCGTCCGCTTGGCGAACGTCGGCGTATCCGGCTGGGTGAACGTGCCGACCGACGAAGCGATGTGCCTGACGACGCTGCGGGCGGTCGATGCCCGCTTACAGGCGGCGCGGAAACGCTTCGACGAACTCGCCGAAAGCCGCACGAGCGACCCGCGCTTGCAGGCGCAGATTGTTGACCAGCTTACACGCTGGTTTGTGCATGGCCGCAACGCTGGCGGCCCGGCGGTGGACGCCACGGAAGACACCGACGAAGCGGCGTGAGCATCGGGGGCATGACTGCGAAGCCGTCAAAGTGCACCGCTTCCGGTATAATTCCTCTAGCATGGCCCACGATTCGAACAGGAACGGGAACCACGACGCCCGCGGGCGGTTCACGGCCGGGAACAAGGCCGGGCGGGGGAACCCGCATCATCGCCACGTGGCCGAACTGCGCGCGAAGATGCTGGAACGCGTGACGACGGACGATGTTGCGGCGGTGGTCGAAGCACTCGTGAACAAGGCGAAGGCGGGCGATACCGCGGCAACGAAGCTGCTGTTCGATCGGGTCTTCGGCCGCATCGCCGACCACGATGCCGTGGCCGCGGCGGACGCGGAGGCGGCCGAACTGACGGCGATTCGAAGCGTGGCGTCGCGGGCGATTTTGAAGAAACAACTCTCGCCGATGGACGGGTAAAGGGGAGCGTTAGTAGCCCACGAGGGTTATCCTGGAGGGTAGCTGCAACGCTCGCAATCGGGTCAACGGAGAGGGCGGGATTCGAACCCGCGGTACAGCTTTATCGCCGTACGACGGTTTAGCAAACCGTTACCTTCAGCCACTCGGTCACCTCTCCAAGCGATTCTAATACAACGACTTATGAGATGTCTCCGCTTCTGCATTTCCAGCGACGACAACCTTGACGACAACCCGCCGGCGCCCTTCGCTGTCGGTCGCTCGATCGCTCAGCAGCATCGTGGAGGTTGTCCTCACGGCGAAGACGCCTCGCGAGAAGCCCAAGAAGCCGCATCCGTCCTTTCCGCTAACTGCACATCCGAACGGCCAGCGGTGCAAGAAGCTCCGTGGCCGGTTGCACGTCTTGGGCGTGTGGGCCAATCCTGAGGCGGCCCTCGACCGCTATCGTGCGCTGGCAGCGGACCTTCACGCGGGTCGTGCTCCGCGATTATCCACGCTATCCCACGGAGGTCCAACAGTCAAGGATATCTGCAACAGCTTCCTCGGTTGGCAGAAGGACAAACTGGACACCGGCGAGATCGGTGCCCGCGGGTTTGAGGATTGCCGCAAGATCGTGACCGAGTTCGTACGGTCGGTTGGGGAAGGCGGAGCCGCCGGCCAAGCCGACCCGTCCACGACCCGCCTCTACGACCGCCGCGGCTACGACCCCGAGAAGTCCGCGTGGTTCTTCGCGAACTACTGATCGCCCCTCGAACTCCGGTGGCATCGTAGCGACGTTCCCTTGCCCCGGCGGCATACACTCCACTCATTCGCGATGTTCGTGTAAGATGGAGACACTGCGGCACTTAAGGGGACTTGGCTGGAGCCTCGCCCCGTCCTCGGTTTGGCACCGTGACTTTTGAGCCCGCGTCAGGTGCTATGGGTCAATCCACGTCCGTCCAGCATGGGCGCTCGCGCGACGCATCTACGTCTGCGCCAAAGAAGCTAATGCCAGAACGCACCGCGCGATGTACGACGACATCGGGGGCGGGCGATCGATTACCTGCGGCGAAAAGACAGGGTTCCCTCAGTCCTTGCTTCGGCGTCCTAACGCCGTATACGGCCACATGCGTGTCCCTGCGACTATGTAGAAACTCCCACACACGATCACGTAACATCCTCGCCAAGTACGGATCCAAGCACGTCGCGGTCGCTCGCCGCGCCAGAATCGCGCTGGACAGATCTGCGCATGGCCTCGGCTGTCCGGCCCGAAGCGTTCGCGACGCGGCACCCCCGTCCCCGGATCGCGGTAGGAAACGTGCCAACCGATCCCCCTCAGCTTTGTAAACCGCAGCTTCGGAATTCGCCGCTGCCGGTGCCTTGTCATGGCTGGGCCCTGCACTACAATGCGCGTAAACTCGGCCGTGCTCGTGGCATCCGCAGCCACCGTGACCTTTGGAGTTGCAGTGCAAACGGCCGAGGAAGCGTAGTGCAAGGCGTCACGAAGACGCGTTTTGCGGGCGTAATTCAGTGGTAGAATGCCAGCTTCCCAAAACGCTCCCGCACTACTTCTCCTGTCGCACGTTTTGGACATAATGCGTTTACTTACAAACACTTGCGCATTGCACTCGAAGTAGCCGTGCGGGACGAGTATTCGCCCCAAGTAGTGGAGATTCGCGCCGAAATGTAGTTGCGAACATTTTGCGAATTAGCGTAAAAATCCCCAGTGATCTTCGATAAAGCTGCGGGTAGGCGCCAAAGAGCATTTGACGCCGGGGACGGCTTGGATAGAATAACCGTCACATGATAACAAGTGACGGTATTTCTATCCAGGCAGCGTGAGCGTGGAAACCCCAGAAGAAAGGCGCGAGATGGTGCGGCGGCTGTGCAGCGAGCACGGCGGCGTCATCCGCACGGCGCAGGCCATCAGAGCGGGGATACACCCGCGGACCCTTTACGCGCTGCGCGACGAGGGTTTCCTGGAGCGCATGGAGCGTGGCCTCTACCGCCTCGCCGACCTACCGGAAATCGGCCAGCCTGATCTCGTGACCGTCGCGCTGCAGGTGCCGACTGGCGTCGTGTGCCTTATTTCAGCGCTGGCGTTCCATGAGCTCACAACGCAGATCCCGCACGAGGTGTCAATTGCACTCTCGCGCCACAGGGAGCTGCCGAGGCTCCGTTTCCCGCCGATCCGCGTTTATTGGTTCTCTGCCAGTGCGATGAAGGAAGGCGTCGAAACGCACACGCTGGACGGCGTGCCCGTTCGCATCTTTGCCGCGGAGAAGACGCTTGCCGACTGCTTCAAGTACCGTAACAAACTCGGACTCGATACGGCTGTGGAAGGACTGCGGCTCTACCGAGAGCGCAAGCGGCTCAACGTCGATGCGCTGATGCGATATGCCACAATCGACCGTGTGCAAAACGTGATGCGGCCCTATCTGGAGGCGGTTCTCTGAACGCGCGGCGCGTCCAGAACGTCGCGGCATCGGTTCGCCAGCGCCTGCTGACTCAGGCAAAGGCGACCGGCCGGCCGTTCAGCGAACTGCTCCAGCACTACGCGATGGAGCGGTTTCTCTACCGCTTGTCCGCGTCAAAGCACGCGGACCGATTCGTCTTGAAAGGTGCGTTGCTGCTGCGTGTGTGGAATGCACCCGCGGTACGTCCGACGATGGACATCGATCTACTCGGCAGAACGAGCAATGACCCGGCGGCACTCGCACCGATCATCCAGCAGGTTTGTCGCCAGTCCGTTGCAGCAGACGGCTTGGACTTCGACCCTGAGAGCGTTGTGGCACAGACAATCGCGGAAGAAGCCGATTACGAAGGCGTGCGTTTGCGGTTCCGCGGCAACCTGGGTACGGCCAAGATCACGATGCAGATCGATGTCGGCTTCGGCGACGTGATCACGCCAGGACCCGCGCTGGCCGATTACCCGACTCTGCTTGGCGACCCGGCGCCGCGCATACTCGCATACCCGCGCGAATCGGTGGTCGCCGAGAAGTTCCAGGTCATGCTCCACCGCGCCCAACTCAATGGCCGTCTGCGCGACTACTACGACATTTGGTTGCTGTCGCGTAGCTTTGCGTTCGACGGCGAACTGCTGGCGGAAGCGATCCGGAAAACCTGCGAACGCCGCGCGACCGAGATTCTGGCCGATCCCATCGCGTTGACCGCGGCGTTCGTTGAGCCAGCCAGGCAGACGCAATGGTCGGCATATCGCCGCAAGAGCCAACTCAAACAGGCCCCGGAAGATCTGGGGGACGTCGTGCGGGCGGTCGCCGATTTCCTCAGCCCGGTTGCACAGGCACTCGGAGCCGGGCAACCGTTCGCCGGCTCGTGGCAACCGCCAGGACCCTGGGCCCGCGGCTAGCCGCGGCGGCAAACCGTCTGAACTTGAGAACGCTGCTACAGCAGGAGCTTGACGCGGAGGAACGCAAAACGGCTTTCGATCTGGGACTGACCCGCAGCGGACACTTGACGCTATCCGAACTGCCAGATCACGGCGGCGGCGCCGCGCTGTCGGAAGCGGAGACAGTTGCGTTGCGCGCCGCGATCGAGCGCGGAACAGGGGAGCTAGTCCTGAGCCTGGTGACTTCGCCGCAGCCCGCGGGTCTGTCGGCCGTGTTCGCGTTCTGGCGCGCGCTAGGCGAGCGGTACCTGACCGAGTTATGCCACGTTCCTGAGCCGGCCGAGGACCTGAAGCAGCCGCTGGCCGCGCCGCAGGACGAACTCACAGAGATGGTTGCCGCGGCACCACCGATGCGTGGGGGCGAGTACCTGAGCACCGAAACGCTCGCAGGGCTCTGGCAGCAACTCGATGCCGATGTGCGGCGCGACATCGCGGCGGGGCCGGGCGGCCTGGGCGAGTGGCTGCAACGGCGGCTTCCGAGCTGGCACCGCGTCGGCCGCGTGTGTTTTCACCTCGCCGAGAACAAACGCGACGCCGAGTGCCCGTTCGCGTTTCTGGCGACGTACGCGCCCAAGCTAATCGACGGCGGTCGCGTGCAGTATCAGCCGCTCGGCCGCGCTCTGGAGCAATATGCGGGCGCGAAGAACCGCAAGCTGCTCGTGCGACTGCTGACGCCCGTGCAACGCGCGGCGGAGCGCTGTCCGTGGGTCAAGGAGTTGGTCGACAGCGGAGAGGTGTTTCATCCGCTGCGCTGGACGCCGAGCGAAGCACATCGCCTGCTGCGTGACATTCCCGTGCTGGAAGAGAGCGGCTTGCTGGTACGAGTTCCCAACTGGTGGACCAAGCGGCCGCCGCGCGTGCGGGTCGGCGTTTCGATCGGCAACAAGCGCGTCTCGCAGTTCGGCGTGGACGCGATGCTGGATTTCCACGTGGATGCGACGCTCGACGGCGAACCGCTCACGCCGGACGAGTGGCGCCGCATTCTCGATGGGGCCGACGGACTGCTGCTGCTGAAGGGTCAGTGGGTCGAGGTCGATCGCGAGAAACTGCGCCAGACGCTGGCCCACTGGAAGCGCGTGGAGCACGAAGCTGGCGCGGACGGCGTGTCGTTCCTGCAAGGCATGCGGCTTCTGGCGGGCGCGTCGATCGATGCCGACACATCATCCCTTCTGGGGGGACAGGATGCTGCCTGGGCGGAGTTGCATGCTGGGGATTGGCTGGCGCAGTTGCTGCGGCAGATCCGCCAGCCAGAGAGCGCCGATGTCGCCGTGCCACCTCGGGACTTGTGCGCTACGCTGCGGCCGTATCAACAGACGGGCGTCAAATGGTTGTGGCTGCTGACGCGGCTGGGGCTGGGCGCCTGCCTGGCCGACGACATGGGGCTGGGCAAGACCATTCAGGTGCTCACGCTCCTGCTGATGCTGAAGAAGCAACGCAGGACCGACAGGACGCGGCCGGCGCTTCTGGTCCTGCCGGCGTCGCTATTGGCGAACTGGAAAGCGGAGATTGAGCGCTTCGCGCCCTCGCTGCGCTGCCTGTTCGTGCATCCGTCGCAAACGAGGCCGACCGATCTGGCCGGCATGGCGAAAAACCCCGAGCGCACCTTGGCCGGCATGGATGCGGCGTTGACAACGTACGGGACGCTCACACGGCTGGAGTGGCTCGCTGGCGTTGGCTGGTCGATCGTGGTGCTGGATGAAGCCCAGGCAATTAAGAACCCCGGCACGCGGCAGGCGCGCGCCGTGAAGCAGCTCAAGGCCGATGCCCGGATCGTCCTGACCGGTACGCCCGTGGAAAACCGGCTGACGGACCTCTGGTCGATGTTCGATTTCCTCTGTCCGGGTCTGCTTGGTTCGGTCAAGGCGTTCGGCGGTTTCGTCCGCCGTCTCGAAAACCGCTCGACCGACCAGTACGGTCCGCTGCGCAAGCTCGTCGCGCCATACATCCTGCGGCGGCTCAAGACCGATAAGTCGGTCATCGCCGACCTGCCGGACAAAGTGGAGCAAACCGCGTTTTGCCATCTCAGCAAGAAGCAGGCGGTGCTGTACGAAGAGTCGGTTCGCCAACTCGGCGACGCGCTGCAACGACAACGCGAGGACATTGCCCGTCGCGGCGTCATGCTCGCGTTCATTCTGCGGTTCACCGAGGTATTTGGAATCGACGTTGCGCCGCCTGCCGACGTCGCCTCGAAAACGCCCGCCGCGAAGCCCCGACGCGTGCGCAGTTCGAACGCGGACTTGTTATCCGAAACGTCAGGGCGCAGGCGGCGTACGCGAGCAGTCGGTCCAGCCGTCGTCCGTGACGCAACACGGCACACAGGCACGCATCGCAAGTAGTCTCCATGAGGATGGCCACCTTCGGATCCAGGTGCGGCAGAGAATGCCAGATTTTCGATCTGTTTTGCGGCATCGGACCCTTTCCCATTCGCTAAGAACGCGGTATGCTCGTGCTGTTTATGCGTTATGTAGCGCAAACTACACTACATAAGCATTTGTGACGCGAAGACGTAAGATAGTGATTTGTAAGCATTTGCGGGCGTAATTCAGTGGTAGAATGCCAGCTTCCCAAGCTGGACGTCGTGGGTTCGAATCCCATCGCCCGCTGTTTCGGTAAGTTCTTCTGACGCCGCAGGTTGTGAATCTGCGGCGCTTTTCGTTTCGGCCGGAGCTAGGTCAATTTTCGCAATTCGTGGCAGTTTTCGTGGCAGCTCGGCCGCCATTTGCTCCGTTGCGGCCCTCCCGTAGTCGGCGTCGGACACCTGCAGATAGAACGTCGCGGTCGTCGAGATGTCGCTATGGCCGGCCCACGCCCGAACAACGTGCATCGGGAATCTGGCTGCCCAATCCGTGAGGCAGCTCTTCCGAAGCGTGTGAAACGGCTTGTTGTACCGGGGTACCTCGGCCCGCCGGCAGAGCGTGCCGAAATCCCGAGACATGTTTTGCACGACAACGGAGCTGGGTGGCACGACCAGCGGTTCGCGTTCCGCTGCTTGCTCGAACGCCTCCAGAAGAAGAGCGTGCAGTTCGGGGCACATCGGGACGACGCGGGCCTCCTTGTCCTTGACGTCCCAATCCTCGCTCCCCACGATCGTCAGGCGGTTGTGGTCCCAATCGACATTGTGCCACCGCAGGTTCAGGGCCTCGCCGCGACGCAGGGCAGCCCAGCGGGTCAGCCCCGAGAGCAACTGCCAGGGGCGCGTTGCGGCATCGAACAACTTCGCGAACTCCGATGCGGATACGTAGTGCCACTCGCGCGCCGCTGGCTGCGTGTCTGCGAGACGATCAAACGGATTGAACAGCAGCACGTCGTCCGCTACCGCGTGGCCGAACAGCGTTCTCGCATTGCGGATGTGCAGGTCGACCGTAACCGTGGTCAGCGTCCTCTTCTTCTTATTTACGTGAGCCAGCTCGCCCGCGGCCAAGGCCGTCTTGAAAGCCCGAGCATCATGTCGGCTGATGGCGTCCAGTCGCCTCGTGGCTCCGAAAAAGTCCAGGAGGTAGCGCGTGGTTTGCTCGTGCAACTCCAGCGTGCCCGGCTTGACTTCGCTCTTCCTCGACTTCAAATAGTCGTCCACGAAGGCCTGCAACAGCGGCGCCCGAGCCGGGATGTTGCGGCCCGGGTTCATGCCGAGTTCGAGCTCCTTTTCCTTGCGAAGCTTCTCCGCCCTTCGCTTCGAGAGCTTCGTGACAAGGCCAAGCCTTTCTCCTCGCCGATGGCCATCCGGCCCGCGCCAGCGGAGCACGCAGTACGTGTAGACCCTCCCGCCGGCCTTTCGGTCGGTCTGTTGGCGCAAACTGACGTTGGGGGTGTCCATGATGAGCCCGGTCAATTCACCGGATGTTGGCCTCGGTCAGACGTTCAAGAAACCGCTCCAACTCCACGCGTCGGTACATGACGCGCTTGCTAATCTGCGTTCACCGGCGCCACGCTCGACCGCCTGACCCATCGCTGCCAGATCCTCGAATGCAACGGCGAGAGCTATCGCCTGGCCGATGCCAAACGCCGCCGGCGACCGCCCCCCGGGTAAGACCGGCCCACAACCCCG
>JALHJL010000049.1 GCA_022839625.1 Phycisphaerales bacterium | reverse complement strand
CGTCGGGACCGCCCGCCGCTGGTTGTAGCGGTTCATGTACGTGTTGAATTGCGTCTGGACGTTCGTCGCCGTCCCGACCACCCAGATCGCGCCGTCGAATACGGAGGTGGGCGTCCCCGTTACCCCGTAGAAGCTTGGTCGGGCCGACCACTGCGGGATGCCGTAGCCCGTGTCATTGGTGTGAATCTGCACCAGCGTGAAGGTGCCATCGACGATTTGGTCGT
The DNA here is from genome assembly GCA_022839625.1 of Phycisphaerales bacterium. Lineage (GTDB taxonomy): Bacteria > Planctomycetota > Phycisphaerae > UBA1845 > Fen-1342 > JALHJL01. The sequence goes on along the minus strand of JALHJL010000049.1, from coordinate 30,045 downwards.
TGGGGTCATTGATCATCCAGTCCAACGCCTGACCGGCGTATGGGCAGTAACCTCAGTCGTTGTCCGTGAAATGCTCGCAGATCACTACGCGTTCTGCGGCTGTGACGGGCAGGCTACACAGCGCCATAGCCGCCAGCGCTGGCGGCAACCAGGCGCCCCAGGCCAAGTGTCTCGCTCGAATCAGTTTCATGGTTGTACTACTCCTTTTCTGATCGGAACCCACGGTTTGGGCGTCCTGGCAAGCCGCCGGTTCCACTGCGGGGACGCCATGGCCTTCGCGCTGTAAGCGCTGAGCTCGCCGGCCATCAGCCGCGCCATCGGCTCCTGATGCGGCCGCACTCAGTCGTTAACGTTCTCTGGATACAGATACCCGTATATCACCAGAGCCGCTGCACAACTCCTTTCCCATGTGACCTTACGACCTGAATCTCGTACACGAGCAAACGCGTCCGGCGCGGCCGTACCTCCGTCCGCGCGCGGCCCCCGAGTTGCTCTTGATAATACCACGATCACGACTGGGGAGCTACAGAAAAGTTCGGAAGGTGCCCGCTCGAGTCCGCGCTTCCATGGAGGTCCAGTTATCGGACGATCACCAGCCCGTCGCCAGCGCCAGGAACGGCATCAGCGGCGCACGGTAGCGCACGCTCCCCACGTATACGCAATGAACAAGAGTGAAGTACAGGATTGGGAGCCACGCCAACAACCGCCAGGCGAACCAAGGGGGCGCTGCTCGCCGCGCCAGTACTCCCCGTGCGGTGCCGATCACAGCGCCGAGTAGAAGAAGCAGGGTGTATGCCGCGCCCGCGACGGCCGCAGGCCCTGAGCGGTATTCCGCGACGTTAGGCGTCAGACTCCAGGTGCGCAGGAACTTGACGCCCGCGAGCTGAACGACGCGTCCCGGATGGGCCCACATCTGCCGAAGCGCCCGGCGCGTCAACGTCTGGTCGAGGGCGAGTTCGTCGAGTCCCCGCAGCTCTGGGTCCAGCAGGAGAAAAGCCTGGTTGCTACTGCCGTCCGCTTGGGGACCCTGGGCGTCGTAGAGCGTGACCCCGCCGTTCGTTGAAAGCCAGGCCCACGAGCCCAGCACCGCCTGGTTGCGCAGACCCCACGGGAACATGAACACGACCAGGGCAAGCGGACACACCAGCAGCGAGAGGGGGCGTCGCGCCACGTGGTCGGTCCAGTGGCCCGAGGCGGCGAGCGCGGAATTCGAGGGCGCGGTGGGGGGCGGGCCGTACCTTGCCAGCCAGCCCAGTAGCAGCCAGGCCAGGACGACCCACCCGACCGCCGACGGACGCGTCAGCACCAACAGCGGACCCAGCACCGCCAGCCCGAGCAACGGAAGGCCGGCGTGCCCCGCCCGTGCCAGCCAATGCCAGGCCCAGGCGGTGAAGGTGACCGCCAGGAGGGTGAAGAGCGTCTCGGTCAGCAGGAGGTTCGCGAAAAAGATCCCGAAGGGATCGCAGCACACCAGGAGACCGGTCAGGGCGGCCCAGCGCCGGCCCGAGACATCGTTGGACAGGCGATAGGCGACGCCGACCGTGACCGCACCCAACGCGGCCTGCGCCAGGCGCGCTACGAGAATCCCATGGCCCCCGACGCCCGCGAACAGCGCCAGGAACAACGGGTACAGAGGCATCCGGGCCGCGAACCGTCCGTCGTTCGAAATCAGATCGCCGCTGTGGACCAGGTTGGTCGCGAGCTGCCAGTGCAGCTCTTCATCCGGATAGTCGAGTTGCGGCCCGTGGTTGTGCCAGCGGTAGAGGACCCAGGCGGTGCGCAGCGACAACGCCGCTCCACATAGCAGCCAACCGAAGCCAGGTCGTCGGATCGTCACGCTGAATCAGGCGGCCGGGGCGTGCAGGTGGTCAAGACCAGACGCAGGGCCTTGCGGGTCGTCACGCTGAGCTTGGCCCGCTCGTCGATCCGGAGCGGCATGACCCACAAGGGGCCTTGCTGGTCGCAGAGAATACCGGTCCGCGCCCGGACCTGCGGATCGATCTTCTGTTCGCCGAAGAAGTCGCTGATCGTTTTCCGGCCGGGCGTGCCCAGCGGGTGGAAGCGGTCGCCCTCGCGTCGCCCGCGCACCAGCAACGGCGGCTGGATGCGCTCGTAGTCGAGCCATTCCTCCAGGCGGTTCTTGTTGTGGCAGACGGCTTCGAACAGCGTCGGGTTGACGGTGCAGATTTCGGTCACCAGGGTCAATCGCAGCGCGGGCAGGGGGGTTCGGCCGGGGCAGGCGATGTAGACCGTGCCGATTTCGGCGAGGGACTCCTCGTCGCCCAACGGCCGGAATTCCAGGCGGTCATACTGCTTGCGCACGACGACGGGCCCCGGCAGGTGGACTTCCTTGCCGCTGGCGGGATCGTCCATAAGCCGGAGGACGGACTCGATGTGCCCGAAGCTCAGGTCCTGCTCGCCTCCGACTGTCAGACAGACGGCCCGCCGCACGACCTCGGCCTGGATGATGCGCTGCTTGCTCAGCAGCGCCCGCGTGTTGAGCACGATGAACCCCGGGCGTTGCGAGATCGCCAGCGAGTCGAAGGTCCGGGCGGCCGCATCTTCCAGGTAGGTACCCAACAACCGGGCGTGTTCGGCCAAACGCAGGAGTGCCTCGGCCACGTTGGGATTGAGTTCCGCCGCCAGCAGGGGCATGACACGGTGCCGGATGCGGCTGCGGGTGAACTCCGGCGAGCAATTGGTGCTGTCCGAGCGGGTCTCGAGGCCGCGGGCGGCGCACAGCTCTTCAATGGTGGCGCGCCGCTGGCCCAGCAACGGGCGCACCAGCAGGATGTGGCTGTCGGGCTGAATGGGCCGCACGTCGGGAATGCCTGCCAGGCCGCGCAGTCCGGTGCCCCGGCAGATGCGGTGCAAGACCGTCTCGGCGTTGTCATCGGCGTGATGCGCCACCGCGACGATCTCGCTGCCAGTCTTGAGCGCGACGCGCTCAAGGAACTCGTAGCGCCGGCCGCGCGCCACCTCCTCCGTGGTCCCCCCGTCGCGGGCCACGACAGCCTGGACATCGGCGCGCTCGGCATGGAACGGCAGGCCCAGGGCTCGGGCGGCTTCGGCGACGAACTCGGCGTCGGCGTCGGCCTCCGCGCCGCGCAGCCCGTGGTGGAAGTGCGCCACGTGCAGCTTCCAGGCCAAGCCTTCGCGCTCGCACAGCGCGTTCATCGCGTGCAACAGAAGCGTCGAATCGGGCCCGCCGGAAACGCCGACAACCCAGCTTGCCGCGTCGGACAGGAGCTTACGGCTCTCGAGCCACGTTTGGAGTTGGTTAAGAAAAGTGTCCCAGTTCACGGTCCTCTCAGTATACCAGGCGCGCGGCGGACTCGTAACACCGGGGCGCGTGACGGAATGTACTCGGTTCGCTTGGGCATGGTGTGCCCGCGGCGTCCGGCCGGCCGTCTTCGGGTCCGGCGGTAGTGGCCGGCCAGGTTCCAAGGCCGGCGCCTACGGCCGAGGCGCGCCCGCAGAAGGGGGCGCCTGGTGCGCGTCGGCCGCACGTCCGGCACCTGTCCCTGTGCCCGGCGGCTTCGTAAGATCGAGATACGTCTGGAGCAGCGCGTCCTTGGGCCGTTCGCGAGCCGCTCGCCGAAAGGCAGCATGCGCTTCGTCCAGCCAGCCGCTCTGAAACTCCATGAACCCCAAGAGAAAGTACTCGTTGGCCGACGCCGCGGAATTCGCCGCCACGCGTTGCGCCAGGGCGTCGGTCTGTACGGCGAGCTCGCCTGCGTGGGGGTAATACCGCTCCAATCCGAGCACCATCGGCACCAGCTTGGGCTGCAAGTCCAGTGCGCGGCGCAGGACCCGGGCGGCGTCGGAGTCATGCCCGAGCGCGACCCGCGCCTGCGCGAGGTGAATGCGGCACACGGGGTCGCCCTGGTTCAGCTCCGCCGCGCGGGTAAGACTGATGACCGCGGCGCGGTACTTGCCCGCTTGCAGGTGCGCGGTCCCTTCGTCCAGCGCCTCGGCATGGGCGTCGAGGAGCTGGTGCTTGCGCCGTTCCCAGGCATGCTCGTTGCGGGCCTCAGCGCGTGCCTGGCGGCGCTCCGCGCGCTCGGCCTGCTGAAGCTCCCGCCAGCGCCTGGCCAGGTTGGAGTCGCTCAGATCGGCGTGATAGATGAAGTAACGAATGTTCCGCTGGTTCGCCTGGGGCTGGCACGTGCGTACAAGGTCGTAGCCGAAGCCTAGTTGCGGCGTGCCGTCGTCCGCGTATTCAACGGTCTGACCCGAGCGGCGCCCGGGCAGCTCGCGGAGTCCGCGCGGCTCGACGATCGCCAAACGCCGCGTGGGGTGATCGGTGCCCGGCACCTCGGTGACGCGCACAATCAGGAGCGCCGGCTCCGCCTGGATCGGTTCGGGCCGTGGATCGGGGGTCGAGTCGGCCACCTGCGCGAGTCCGGCGGTTGGGCCGATGCCGAGCAGCGCCGCCCATAGCAATGCAGTGCGCACCTTGGACATGGTCGGTCTCCTTCCCGCAGCGGCGACGGCCGGCCCGCCGCCCTCTGTGAGTATTGTACCGGCCTGCGGGGAGGTTGATGCGATCCTTTCGGCCGAGCGGAGCGGCGGGGATTCGCGGAATTGGCGGGTGCGCGTCGCTGGGGTCTGGCACAACCGCGGCAGGCGCCCTTTCGCGTGCTGCTGGCGGCGTCACGCTCCGCGATACAAGCCGTGCGTCTCGATGTGCCGGCGGACGGGTCCGGGCACGAGGTAGCGGATGCTCCGCCCGGCCCGCACGCGGGCGCGGACGTCGGTGCCGGAGATGTCGATCTGCGGGCTGGCGACGATGTACCGGCGCAACCGCTCAATCTGCTGCGGAGCAAACCACTGCGCCAATGCCGCTTCGTCGGGAGCCGCAAAGCCCGGCCGGGCCGCGGTCACGATCGTACAGGCCTCCACGAGCTCCGCGGCGCGGTGCCACGTACCCAGCTCATTCAGGCTGTCCATCCCCACCAGCCAGAACAACGTCGTCCGCGGCCCCGCAACGCTCCGAAAGTGTTCGACCGTGTGCAGAGTGTAGTTCGGCCCCGGCCGGCTGAGCTCCCAGTCACTCACTTCGAAGCGTGGGTCCTCCTTCGCGACGAGCTGACACATCGCCAGCCGGTCGGCGGCGGGGGCCAGACACCGATTCTGCTTGTGCGGCGGCCTGGCCCCCGGGACCAGGACCACGCGCGGGATGTCGAGGTGGTCGGCGATGAAAGTACTGACGATCAGGTGGCCGTGGTGGAGCGGGTCGAACGAGCCGCCGAAGAGCAGGATTCCGTCCACGGGTATCCTTCCCCGTCGAAGTTGCTCAAGCGTGATAGGTGCGGCGCGCGCCGATCACCGTTTCCAGCTCACGGATCGCGTCCGGAACGTCGTCGAGGCGCGGATGAATCCGGAGCGCCTGGCGATAGTAATGCAGCGCTCCCGGGAGGTTCCCCTGCTCCACACACGTGTGCCCCAGCGCAGCGGCCGCACCGTAGTGATAAGGGTTCAGCCGGAGGGTCTCGCGGTATTCCTGGGCCGCCTCATTCGGCTGATCAGCCGAGCCGAGGGCCAGGCCGCGCTGAAAATGGGCTTCCGCAAACCGGGGTTCGCGCGAAACCAGGTCGGACAACACCGCGATCGCACGCGAGTACTCGCCGGACTGCATGAACTTGACGGCCTCGTGGAGCGCACGGTTGCCGTCCTCCGAACCGTCCTGCATCCAGAGGGACCAGAGGCAGTGCTCCGCCAACCGGACCACACCCGCATCCTCGTGGTGCAAACACAGAGCGAGGACCGCCGACTCCCGCGCCGTCCCATAAAGCCCAAGGTACAGGACCGCGGCGCGGACGGTGGCGGAGTCGCCGGCCGCCAACAGGGAGACCAGGGCTTCCGGAGTCGGCTTTTCGCGCAGCAAGGCATCCAGGACGCTTCGGTCGACATTGAGCCCCGGCTCGACCCATTCGAGAATTCGCTTCACTGTCGCGTCGAACGTCACGCTCACCGCACTCCTACTGGTGGGCTTGTGACCGGTCCTTCAGGACGAACGGTACCAGTCCCCGGCCTCACGGACCCCCAGCGACTGCGATCGACCGGTACCGCCTGCGGCGATGAGACTTGCGGGTCGCATCGCACCGAATGCTAGGCCACAGTTTCAGGGGGGTCAAATAACGAGGGGCCGCCAGACCCCCGGTGGGTGAAGAAGGTCAACAATGTCCGGGAAAGGCGCGAGCGTCGCGTCGGGACGGAATTCCGGCGACGGCGCCGCGGCGCATAGCCGCCCGACGCAGCTCCCGCCTGAGCTTATGGGGCCAGGGCCGTCTGCTCGAGGGCGGCGCGCAGCTTGACGAGCGCCTTGTTCTGAATCTGGCGCACGCGTTCCTTCGTGACGCCGATCATCTCGCCCACCTGTTCGAGCGTCTTGGCTTTGGCCGCCGGATCACGGTCGGCCTCGTCCAGCGCGAAACGCGCGAGGATCACCTTACGCTCGACGTCGCTCAACTGGGCGTCGTTGTCAAAGAGGATGGACTTCAACTCGTGCACGCATTCCCCTTCCATTTGCGCGCGACTCCGCTCGACAAAGTCGCTGCGCTCCAGGGCTGGATCGAATTCCGTCGGGAACAGGCCGCGATGGCGGCTGGTCCGGGTTGCCACGCGGGAGAAGCTCTTGAGAATCGCCCGACACGCGTAGGTGCTGAACTTGTAGCCACGGGCGCAATCAAACTTGTTGACTGCCCGCAGCAGCGCCAGGTTGCCCTCGCTGATCAGGTCCGTCAGGTCGATTCCGGTAATCCGCGTCCGCTTGGCCATTGCAAGCACCAGCGGGATGTTGTCGCGGACAATCTCGCCGCGCGTGGCCGCCGTGGCGCGCTCCCAGTGCAGCAGCTCGGCGACCGCTTCAGCCCCGAGGCGCCGGCCGGCATGCGCTTGCAGAATCGTGAACACCTTTCGGCGGCAGTAGTTGAAGCGCAGGAACATGAACTGCTCGCGTTCCAGGCTTCGCACCAGGTCGAGGGCCGCATCGAGCCCAAAGACGCCGCTGTCGTCGTTGGTTGCCGGCTCGTCCTCCCACGCGAAGAGCGACCGCCGAAGCAGTGCTTCGGCCTCCGCGCGATCGAGAAACTCATGGGGGACATACTCAGGTACGCCCGCCAATAGAAGCCTGAGCAGCTTCTGGTCGGCCGGCGCCAGCGTCTCCAGCACGGCGGCGCTCGGCAACTTGGCCTGTGTTCTTGCTTTGACTACCCTCGTGATCGTACCCTGCGGCTCACACGGAAGCATCGCTTCTCCCATCCGGCCTGTGCCCACAGCCAGCACGGCTCTCCGACTGCGCCGGACGCCACCGCCGAACGAGCCACACTGCACACGTTCGCGCAGGAACGACGTCCACAAACTGACACACGGAGCCGTTCGCCCGGCAGAGGGAGCCAACCAGGTGCGCCGGGAACGGCAACTATGGGGAGCCACGGGAAGTATACCCTACAACCGGGTGCGCGGCAAGAAAAAGATGCGCAAAGTTCGCTACCGGCCGACAACGGGCGATAACACGTTACAAATCAGAGTGTTAGAGCGGTTCTCGACAAGCCGCCGCGCCGCCCGCGACGAGTCAAGGCGTTGGAGCAGGCCGGGTCGGCGACCCCCTGGGGGGGACGAGGCGGATCGGAACGACAAACCGCTGGTATTCCGGGTCCCTGGCGTTCGTAGTGATCTCGACCTCCGGCTCGCTATCCGGCGGAATCTGTTCGCCGGGCGGCAAGGTGACGGTGATCTGGTAGATTGGGGTCCCGGACGCGCCGCGAGCGTCGCCGGTGACGCTGACCTTCTCGGCTTCAACGCGGATGGCGTCGTGCGTGGCCCGGACGCTAGTAAGCTCCAGCGGGTAGTCCGGTGCGAAAGTGAGGTGCAGCACGCGCTTCATCTCGCTCACTGAGTTTCTGGGCAAGAAGAGCTTGTTGGGCCGGACGGATGCGGGCGGCTGCACAAAGCCATAGAGCGACACCTTGACCTCCGGGACCAGCTCGAACCCGGTGGACAGGGCTACCATCGCCTGGTAGCGATCGACCTTCAACGGCGGGCGCGTGGCCGCCGTCAGCCTGTAGCGCTGGCCGGCGTCGAGTTCCTGGAGCGCGATGTCAAACGGGCCGAAATCCTGGCCCGCCTTGAGCTGAAGCCGAAGCGGCTCGGTGTAGCGATTCACGATGGTGACTTCGCGGGTCTCGCTCGATTTCTGGTAGAGTTGCCCGAAGGTCAGCCCTTCCTTCGGCTCGACTTCGTACAGGGGCTTGACCTCGCCGAAGAGCTTGATCGGGATGCTCCGCTGGGTCGGATCGTTGGTGATCAGTGTCACCGTGTGGTTGGCCTTGCCGACGCGGCGGGCGGAATCGTAAGAGATGCTCATGGTGCTGGACTCGCCCGGTGCCAGGGGGCTCTTGGGCCGGGTGGGCACCGTGCAACCGCAAGTGCTGCTCACATCGGTGATCTCAAGGGTCGCCGTGCCGACGTTCTTCACCACGACGTCCTGTTTGAGCGGCTGCCCCTGCCACGCCACGCCGAAGTTCCATTCCTGCGTGCTGACCTCGGCGCGTGGCGCGGGGGCAGGCGGCGCGGGTGACTCGTCTTGTGCCGCGACGAGAACGGTGAGGCTCAGACAGACCAGGGTGCTAAGAGTCCGTTGAAACAGGCGCGAGGCGCCGCGCGAGAACCGTGCCGCGCTACCGCGAAACTCCGCCGGGACGGAGCCAGTCCCCTTCTTCAACGGACACCTGACGGTGATGATCCGGCATCGACGCATAGCTGTGCTTGCTCCTGCGCGACCGGCTCCGGCACGCCGGGACCGGCCGCGACGTCCCCGTGACTACATCGGCTTGAGCGGACCCTCCGACGGCCCCTGAATCGTCGCGCGCCAGACCTGGGAGTCCGTCGTCACGCGCACCTGGACCTTGGGAAACTCCGGATCGCTCGTGGTGTACTCGATCAGCGCGCCCTCCGGCGGGATGGAGCTGGCGGGCGGCAGCGACACGGTCGTGCGCACCAGCGCCGTGATCTTGGGCGTCACGCGCTCCATGCCGCCCGTCGGAGGTTCTGGCGGCTGGAAGCGGACCTGAATGTCGGGGCGGTCGCTCTGGGCCTCGAGCACCTTGAATTCTGCCGCGCCATAGTAGTGGAGGCTCACGGAGCGCTCGCTGGGCGCGGTGGCCGTCTTGGGGTCCAGGTAGATGATGGGGGGCGACGTCTCGATGCGGGCGAGCACCTGCACCCGTGCGTGGACCGTCAGTTGCCGCTCCTTGGTCAGCCCGGTGTCGAACTCGAGCGAGCCGCGCACGACCGCGCCCGGCTGCAAGTCATGCTTGGTCCGGGCGACCACGTCATAGGCCAAGCCGGGGGTTACCTCTTTCACCTCCACGTCCAGGGAGTCTTGTAGGCTCGATCTCACCAACCGCAGGCGCATCGGGTCGGGCATCTGGTTCTCCAGACGCAAGCTCCCGACCTGCCCCGCCTTCCCATCCAGCGTGCGGATCACCAGGCCGCCGAGCGGCGTCCGCTTCACCGCGCGTTTGACCTCGCCGGCGATCTTCATCTCGACCGTGGGCTTCGTGGGGTCGTTGCTGGTGATGATGACCTTGGACTCGACGTGGTCCTGTTTGCCCTCGGAGTTGAAGCGCACCATGACCTCGGTGTTCTCGCCGGGGGGAATCAGCTTGCGGCCCGGCTCGACCAGCGTGCAGCCGCAGGTGGTCCGCACATCCTTGATCTGGAGGTCCGCGTTGCCCGTATTCGTCACGACCAGCGTGAGGCTCGTGCTCTCGGGGTGCCAGACCTCGCCGAAGTTCCAGAAGTCCTGCGACAGCGTGATGCGCGGGGCGGACGCCTCCTGGGCCCCCGCACCGGCGAGGGCCGCTGCGACCCAACAAAAGAAGCCACTGATGCAGATTGCACGTTGCATTGGTTAAATACTCCATTCCGCGCGGCCCGCCGGCTCTGGGCCCGGCCGCCTCACATAGAGTTTATCTTTCGGGCCGCACAACGCCAGCAGTCCGCCGCAGAAGTGTAGCGCCGGGCCTGAGCACGCCACGGCGAGTCGCCTGTAGCGACCTGCCCGGCGTGGCGGGTGTCCGGCGAGGATTCCATTCAGCTCGAAAAACGTCGGACACGGAGGTCCGCCGCTACGGGTGAGCGGTTCACGAGGAGTTCTGCGGCGGACTGCCAGGGAGGGGCTCCGCGGCGTGTCGGGAGCGCGTCAGTCTGTGTCGCGGACCAATGACAGGCCGTGGCCCGGCTTGTGCTCATACAAAAGCCAGTAAACCACTGGAATGACGAACAGGGTGAAGACCGTGGACGCGAACAGGCCGAAGATCAGCGCCCAGGCCAGGCCGGCGAAAATCGGGTCGATGGTGATCGGGGCGGCCCCAAGCATCGCCGCCCCGGTCGTCAGCAGGATCGGCCGCAGCCGCACCACGCGGCTCTCCATGATCGCGTCGAACAGCGACCGGCCACGCTGGAGCGACAAATGAATGAAATCTACCAGGATGATCGAATCGCGCGTCACGATCCCCGCCAGCGCAATCATCCCGATCATCCCCGTCGCCGTGAACAACACCGGGTCGGCATACACGCCATAGTGCCCCGCGAACACGTTGAGCAACCAGAAGCCGGGCATGATGCCGATGACGGTCAGCGGAATCGCGAGCATGACGATGATCGGTACGACGAAGGACCCCATCTGTGCGACGAGCAGGATGTAGATGCCAACCAGGGCCGCGGCGAATGCCAGCCCCAGGTCGCGGAACACATCCAGCGTGATCTGCCATTCCCCCTCGCCGGAGAAGCTCACGCGGATGCCCTCCGGCACGGACCAGGCGATTCCGCCGCCATTGGTGAGGAACGTTCGCCATCGCATTGACCGCGGCGGCGTGTCGGCGAACCAACCGCTGCCCGCACCTGAGCCGTTCCCGCTCATAGGGGGGGGCAGCCCGGCCGCGGTCGGCGGCCCCGACCCTCCCTCAGTCCCTTGCTGTGAGGGAGGGGGGTTGAGGTCGGCCTGAATATCGACGATGCAGTCGGCGGGCGGCCGGCCGGCGGTCTCGGCGAAGACGTACACGACGCGTTCGAGGTTCTTGTGGTAGATCGTCTTGTCGACCAGCGCCTCCTCCCAGCGCCCGAGCTCCGCCAACGGAACCAGCGCGCCGCCGGGGCTCCTCAGGTGCACCTGCGACAGGTCGGCCGTGCTGGACCGCAGCGCGCGCGGCAGACGCAGCTCGATGCGCAGTGGGTTTCGCTCGGCCGGCACTTGCAGGGCCCCCGTTGCCGCTCCGCCCACCGCAATTCGCAAGGTCTCGGCCACCTCGGCGACCGACATGCCGTGCAGGGCAGCCTTCTCTTTGTCCGTGACAAACACGAGCTTGCGGCTGTCGGCCTCCACGGTGTCATCGACGTCGACGACGCCGGGCTCGCGTTCCATTCGTGCCCGGACCGTTCTCGCGGCCGCGATCAGGTCTTCGTAGGTGTGGTCCGGGCGGCCGCGGATCTCCGCTACGATGGTGGCGATGACGGGCGGCCCGGGCGGGACCTCGACGATCTTCAAGTTGGCACCGTGTCGGTCGGCGAGCGCGGTCAGGTCATCCCGGAGGCGCAGGCCCAGGGCGTGACTCTGGGTCCGGCGGCTCTTCTTGGCGACGAGGTTCACCCGCAGCTCGGCCACGTTCTCGCCGCGGCGCAGGTAGTAGTGGCGGACCATCCCGTTGAAGTCCATCGGCGAGGCGACGCCGACGTAGGAGGTGAAGTCCGTTACCTCCGGCACGGTGCCGAGAAAGACTTCGAAGTCGCGCACGGCGGCGTCGCTCCGCTCCAGCGTCGTGCCCTCATCGAAGTCGAGCACGAGCAGCAGCTCGTTCTTATTATCAAACGGGAGCATCTTGAGCGGCACGGCGCGGATCGCCGCCAGCCCGGCCGTCAGGACCATCAACAGGGCCATCACCCCGAGGAAGATCCAGGCTTTCCTGCGCGAATGCAGCAGCGGGGCCATCAGCGGGTAGAACGCGCGGTACAGCAGGCTGCGCCGCAGCACTTCCAGATCGTGGTCCGCTTCGTCCGCTTCGTGGCTGCGTGGCTCCGTGGCTTCGTGGCTGCGTGGCTGCGTGGCTGCGTGGCTCGGCGCGTAGTGCCGCTTCAGCACGTGATACGCCATCCACGGCGTGATCGTGAACGCGACCACCATCGACATGACCATGGTGACGGGCACGTTCAGCGCCATCGGCCGCATGTACGGACCCATCATCCCGGTGATGAAGAACATCGGCAGGAAGGAGATGATCACCGCCAGCGTCGCCGTGATCAGCGGCGGGCGGATTTCGGCCACGGCCTCCAGCACGATTCGCCGCGTGGCCCGGCCGCGCAGCGCGAAGTGCCGGGCAATGTTCTCCACATCGACAATCGGGTCATCCACCAGCAGCCCGAGCGACAGAATCAGCGCGAACAGCGTGACGCGGTTGATCGTGTAGCCGAACGCCAGGTTCACCACCAGCGTCAGGCCGAACACGACGGGCACCGCGATGGCGACGATCAGCGCCTCGCGCCATCCCAGTCCCAGCGTCAGAAGTGCGATCACGATGAAGATTGCGACCGCCAGCGCCTCGACCAGCTCATTGACCTTCTCGTTCGCCGTCCAACCGGCGTTGCGGGTAACGACGACCTCAATGTCGTCAGGGATAACGTCCCGTTTGAGCTCCTCGGTGGCCGCCAGGATCGACCGTGCCACCCACACGGCGTTCGTGCCCTTCTGCTTTGCCAGCGCCAAGGTGACGCCGGGTTGCGATGGTCCCGCGGCCGTCTCCGCCGGGACAGGTGCCGCCGGTCCGACAAGCGTTCCCGTGAAGCCCTGTTCCTGGTCAAAGCCACGCGCCGGCCCCCAACCGTGCCGGACGTAGCTGACGGATTCGGCCGGGCCGTCGGTGACGGCGGCCACGTCTTTGAGGTACACCGGCCGGTCGCCGAAGACCCCGACGACGAGGTCGCGCAGCTCGTCCGCGCCGGCCAGTGCGACGCCGGCCTCCACGCGGATCAGCTCGTCGTCGCGCGTGAACTCCCCGCTGGTGAGCGTGACGTTGGCGCCCTGGATGGCCCGCTGGACGTCCAGCGGTGCGATGCTGTATGCCCGCATCCGATCGGGATCGAGGTACACACTGACGCTGCGCGGCCGGCCGCCGACGACGTAGGCGCGCGAGATGTCCTTGACGCCGGCCAGCCGCTCGACCACCTCCTCCCCCACGCGGCGCAGGGCGTATTCATCCGCCGTCGCGCTCGTCAGCGTCAAAGTGACGATCGGCACATCGTCGATCTCGACGGGCTTGACGACCCAGCCCGTCACGCCCGGCGGTGCGAGGTCGATATTCTCGTCGATACGCTTGTACAGCTTGACCAGGCTGCGTTCGCGGTCCTCGCCGACGTAGTAGCGCACGGTGATGATCGCCTGCCCTTCGCGCGACATCGAGTACACGTACTCGACACCGTCGATCTGGTAGAGCAGCTTCTCGAGCGGCGTGGCGACGAGCCGCTCGACCTCGGCCGCCGAGTACCCCGGGAAGCTGACGAAGACGTCCGCCAGCGGAACGATGATCTGGGGGTCTTCCTCGCGCGGCGTAACCACGAGGGCAGCCACTCCGAGCACGGACGCGAGCAAGATGAGGATCAACGACAGATTCGAGCGAAGAAAGACGCGGACGACGGCATCGGTGAAGGTGTGCGTCTTCACGCTGCCGGGAGTCTTGTGGGCGGTTTGGGCGTCGCTGTCGGGTCCGTTCATAGTGCTACCTGCCACGGGATCTGCGCCGGCTCAGGGTTCCCAGCCCCAAGCGGGGTCCTCCGACGACTCCGATCATCGGCTGCCGCGACAGGCTACCACGCGGGCCGGCTCTTGTCGCGTCCGCGTCGGCCGCATCGTGCGTCGTCAGCGTCGGCCGCATCGTGCGTCGTCAGCGTCGGCGCCGCCTGGCCGGTGTGGACCCGCCGGGGCACGCTACAAGCGCTGGAGCGCCCGACGTTCCGTTGGCGACGCCGGCCGTGGCTACAGACCGCGGCCCCTCCGGGGCCGGACCGCCGCCCGGTCCAGGCACGCGCCCGAGCATGCGCTGACGCCGTATGCGGCCCAACGCCGATTGGGCCGTACAATAACCATGCGATGCGATCCCGCGTGCCACGCATACGGTGCGGTACGCTACTGACGCGACGCAGCGACTCGCTCACAGAATGCACCAGGGCAGCGCAGAGTACGACGTGCTCGTCATCGGCGGGGGTCATGCCGGTGCAGAGGCGGCCTGGGCCGCGGCAAACCTCGGCGCGCGCACCGTACTCCTCACGCACCGGCGCGAGGCCATCGGCCGCATGTCCTGCAACCCCGCCATCGGCGGCATCGGCAAGGGCCAGATCGTCCGCGAGATCGACGCCCTCGGCGGCCTCATGGGGCTCGTCGCCGACGAAGCCGGAATCCAGTTCCGCCTGCTCAATCGGCGCAAGGGGCCCGCCGTCTGGGCCCCGCGCGCCCAGGCCGACAGCCGCGTGTACCCGGCGGTGCTGCGGCGCTATCTGGAGAACTGCCCCAACCTGAGCATTGTCGAGGGCGCCGTCGAGACGATCCTGGCCGAGAGGCATGACAAGTCGGGCGGCCATCAGCGTGTCGCCGGTGTGGTGCTGCAGCACGGGGGTTGTCTCACGGCGCCCGCGGTCGTCGTGGCGGTCGGCACGTTTCTCCGCGGCCTCATGCACACGGGCGCGGATACGACCCCGGGGGGACGCGTCGGCGAGGACGCCGCCGATCGGCTTAGCGAGTCGCTGCGCGGTCTTGGCCTTACGCTGGGCCGGCTGAAGACCGGCACGCCGCCGCGCGTGGCCCGCGACAGCGTCGATTTCTCGCCGCTTGTCGAGCAGGCCGGCGACGAGCAGCCCCTGCCTTTCTCGTTTATGACTCCCAAGATCACGCAACCGCAAGTGCCTTGTTGGCTCGCCGCGACGAACCCTCAGGCGCACGAGCTGATTCGGGTCAATCTGCACCGCGCACCGCTGTACACCGGGCAGATCGAATCCACGGGGCCGCGCTACTGCCCCAGCATCGAGACCAAGATTGTCCGCTTCCCGGACAAGGAGCGGCACCAAATCTTCCTTGAGCCGGAAGGCCGCGACAGCGAGCGGATCTACCTGAACGGGCTGAGCACGTCTCTCCCGCGCGACGTGCAGCAGCGGCTGGTCGCGCTTGTGCCCGGCCTGGCCCGTGCGCGGATCGTCCAGTGGGGCTATGCGATCGAGTACGACTTCGTTCCGCCGGAACAGACCGACGCAGCTCTTATGACCAAGAAGGTCCACGGCCTGTTCCTGGCCGGGCAGATCAATGGCACCAGCGGCTACGAGGAGGCGGCCGGTCAGGGGCTCGTCGCCGGCGTCAATGCCGCACGCTTCGTGGCCGGTCGCGACCCGCTCATTCTCGGCCGCGACCAGGCGTACATCGGGGTGATGATTGACGACCTCGTGACGCGCGGCGTCGTCGAGCCGTACCGGATGTTCACGTCCCGGGCGGAGCACCGAATGCATCTGCGCTACGACAATGCGGACCAACGGCTGACACCGGTCGGGCGCGCCTACGGCCTCGTGCAGGACGATCGGTGGGCGCATTTCCTGCGCATGAAAGACCGGCTCGTGCGGCTTGCGGATGCCCTGGAGCGGCTTCGTTACGACGGTCGCCCGATCCGGGAGTGGCTGAAGCGGCCGGAGGAGGAGGGCGAGCGTTTCCTGCGGTCGTTTGATGAGTTGCGCGAGCTGGCCGACGGCTCCGACGTGTGGACTCGCGCGCTAATCGCCGTCAAATACGAGGGTTACATTGATCGACAGCAACGGCTGATCGCGCGGTTCCGCGAGCTGGAAGACCAGCCGATTCCCGCAACGATCGACTACCGGGCGTTGAAACAGTTCCGGCGGGAGGCGGTCGAGCGATGGTCGGCCGTGCGGCCGAGAAACGTGGGCCAGGCGGCCCGCGTGAGCGGTGTCCATCCGACGGACGTAGCGATGCTTCTGGTTCATATAGTAGGCGGAAGAAAACGCGACAGAACGGAAGTTTTCCCGCCAGAATGAAGTGCGCAGCTTGCCAAGACTGCCTGCTTGTGCTACACTTGGTAATATGGAGAAGATGGGAAGCATATAGGCGGTGAAACTGCCATGAACGAGCGGGCCGGCATCCTACCTCTGAAGAACGTGTTCACCACCGGCGAGGTGGCGGACATCTGTAACCTGAGTCAGCAGACGATCATTCGCTGCTTCGACAGCGGACGATTGCGCGGTTATCGGGTTCCGGGATCTCGCTTCCGGCGGATTCCGCGTGACGCGCTGATTCAGTTCATGAAAGAGAATAATATCCCGCTTGACCAACTGGAGATGGGTAAGACGCGCGTGCTGGTCGTGGATGATGACCCCGCCATCGTCGAGATGCTGGTGGAATTGCTGGAGCGCGACGGCCGATTCGAGGTGCAGACGGCGGCCACCGGCTACGACGCGGGTCTGCGGACGCGCGACTTTCGCCCGGACGTGATCATCCTGGACTACATGCTGCCCGACATCAACGGGAATGCGGTGTGCCGCAGTATCCGCAGCGATGAATCGCTGAGGGACGTGCGCATCATCATCGTGTCGGGGGTGATCGACCGCGAGCATGTGGACCGGCTGCTGGCAGAGGGGGCCGACGACTTCATTCAGAAACCGTTCAGTATCGAGCACCTGGTGAATCGGATCGTCGAGCTCGTGGCGAAGTAACGAAAGTGGGCAGGGTGCCGTGGCCCAGGCAGTTGATTCCGCTCCCGAACTCGTGCTTGCCCACCTGGATTCCCTGCCGACGCTGCCGGCCGTCGCCGTCAGGCTCTTGCAGGTCACGTCCCTGAGCGACAGCGACGCGGACGATGTGATCCGGTTGCTGCGTGGGGATCAATCGCTGACGGCGCGAATTCTCTCGGTGGCGGCTTCGGCCGCGCTTGGTGTGCGGGAACCCGTTACGACGCTCGAGCGCGCGGTCCCGCTCATCGGTTTTGCGGGCGTGCGGAGCATCGTGCTGGCGACGAGCGTGTTCGACTGCTTCGGCAAGCGGCCGGGCAGTGCGCCGGACGGCGCCTTTGACCGGGTCGAGTTCTGGAAGCATGCGCTGGCGGTGGCGTGTGCGGCGCGCCGGCTGGCCGGGGCATCACGGGCGCTCGGTTCCGACCCGGAGGATGCGTACGTCGCGGGCCTGTTGCACGATCTGGGCAAAGTGGCGCTGGCGGCGGTGTTTCCGAAGGCGTACGACCGCGTGGCCGCGCAGTCAGACCAGTGCCGCGGCGACATCGCCGACCGGGAGCGGGCCGTGTTGGGTGCCGATCACACGGTGGCGGGGCGGCGGCTGGCGGAGCGTTGGCGGCTGCCGCGGGAGCTGCAAGACGTCATCTGGCTGCACCACCTGGCGTCCGACGCCTTGCCGTCTTCGGTTGGCAGGCCGGGCCTGATCGCCCTCGTGCAGCTTGCGGATACGCTGGCGCGCGAGCACCGAATCGGGTACTCCGGGAACCACGTCTTCTATGCGACGTCGTCGCGGCTGGCCGAGCGGCTGGGCTACACGTCGCAGCAGCTCGCCGCCGTGGTGGAGTGCCTGGCGACGGACGTTGCCGAGCAGGCCACGTTGCTCGGACTGGACGGAGCGACGCCGCAGGCGGTGTACGTGCGGGCGATGACCTCCGCGAACACCGAGCTGGGGCGTTTGAACGCGGAGTTGCTGGCTACGAACCGGCGGCTCGCGGCGGGGGCGCGCTATTTCAAGGCGATTGCCCATTTCGAGCAGCGGCTGTCGGACTGGGCCGATCCGGCCGCAGTGGTGATCGCGCTGGCGGACGCAGCGGCGACGGCGTTGCAGCGTCCGCGGGTGGGTGCGTTTGGGCTGCGGGAGAACTGCTCGGCGGTGGACGTGTGCTGGATTGGGGAATCGGCCGACGACCGCGGCCATCTGACGCAGGCTGTGCCAGACGATTTGCGGGTGTGGCTTGAGGAGGCCCGGAGCGGGCTGGATTCGGTCCTCGTTCAGGGGCCGCCGGCAGTCCGGGCCCTGCTTGGACCGGCCCTCGATCCTGGGGACCGGGGGTCGTTGTGGCTTCTTCCGGTTCCGCATCGGGGCGAGGTCGCGGGAGGAATTGCGTACTTGTCGGAGGTGGACGAGCGCGCGCGGCTCGCCGAGGAAGCGGAGGAGCTGCGCTCGTTTCTGGCCAGCCTCGGGCTGGCGATCGGGCGGGCCAACGCCCAGGCGGCCGCGCAACGCCTTTCGGAAGACCTGGCCGATACAAACCGGCGGCTCCAGCAGATGCAGAGCGAGCTGTTGCAGTCCCGCACGCTGTCGATGATCGCCGAGATGGCGGCCGGCGCGGGTCCGGAGCTGAACGCCCCCCTCACGGTGATCTCCGGCCGGGCCCAGATGCTGGCAGCCTCCACGAAGGACGCCGAGACCCGCCGCATTCTGCAAACGATCGCGGACAAGGCGCACGAGTGCAGCGGGATCGTCGGGGAGCTGATGGACTTCGCGCGTCCGCGGTCGCCCGAGCCGGCCCGAGTCGACCTGGCCGAATTGCTGGACGACGTGCGGGCCGGTTGCCTGCGCGACATGCGGATGGGGCCCACGCGGCTGCGGCTGGAGGCGTCGTCGTCGTCCGGCCGGCCGCCGGCGATGGTCTGGGCCGACCGTGAGCAACTGAAGACGGTGTTCCGCGAGTTGATCGGCAACGCGGCCAACGCCGTGGCCGAAAACGAGGGAACGGTGGTGATCCGCTGGCAGGCGGCGCTGGATGCGAACATGGTCGAGGTGCTGGTGGAGGACACGGGTTGCGGCATGATGCCGGCCGTGCAACAGCGCGCCTTCGACCCGTTCTTCTCGCATCGCAAGGCCGGCCGCGGCCGCGGCCTTGGGTTGCCGCGCGCGTATCGGATCGTGGAGGCCCACGGCGGCCGAATCTGGCTGGAGAGTCAACAGGGCGAGGGCACGACCGTGCACGTACTGCTGCCGCGCGCCCCTGCCGCCGAGGGGTAACGCAAGTGGCCTGAGGGGGAAGACGCCGCGATGAGCCGGGTGGTTGCGCGGTTGCACGCGCGCGGCCTGCGTGCCTGCCAGGGCCTATCGCCGGACGGCGTATACGCCGATTACGTCGAGCAGCGTGGCCGGCCAAGTCGTTCGTCCGATGCGGCTGCGCGCCAGACCCGCGGTCAGACGCCGCGACCACGGACCGCGGAGCAGCAGCGATTTCCTGATGCGTTCCAGCAGATACGCGGTCGGGAGCCAGTTCGCTTCGCGGGTGACGCGGATCGCCCGGAAATCGCGGGCCAGCATGCGGACGAGTGCGGCGGGAGAGAAGAAGTACAAGTGCTCCGGCAAGTTGAACAGATGCCAGCGACGGCCGCTGAGCCGCGCGCATAGGGAGGTGATGTCGCCCGTGGACAGGGCCAGCACACCGCCCGAACGCAGCGCGCTGCCCGCCGCACGAAGCACACGCACCGGGTCGCGTACGTGCTCGAGCACGTCCCAGAGCGTGACACAATCACAGGTCGCCGGCGCGGGTGTGAGGTGCTCAATCGGCTCGCACGCGACGGCCAGGCCGCGCTGCCGCGCCTGCTGGGCGGCATAGGCACTGACTTCGACGCCGCGCACGTCCCACCCGCTCCGCCGGGCCGCTTCGAGGAATACGCCGGTGCCGCAGCCGATGTCGAGCAGGTTCCTGTGACCGGGCTGCTGCCGAGTGTCACGGCCGAGTCCGGCCAGGCGGTCGATTCGCCGAAGCCGGCTCCTTGCCGTTCTCATCAGCCCGGGTTCGAGGGCGGCGTAGTCGTCGTAGCCTTTGCGGGCGGCAGGGGATTGGAAGTAGGCCTGGTCGTAGAACGCAGCGGGATCGAAGGGAGGCCAACGCCACCAGGCGAGAAGACAGCGCGGACACTGCTGTAGCCACGCACCGTTTGCGAGACGGTAGAGACTCCGCGGGGCGATCGCACAGACGGGACAACGCGCCGGCGGATGAAGCGGGGTCGTCACCGGGGAGGGCTCGCCGTCGGTGCGCGCATGCCGTACACGTGTTCCGGCCGCGGATAACGCCCCTCAACGATATCCTGCACGTAGCGGCGCATGGCGTCCTCCATGATCTCGCCGACCCGGGCCAGGACGGGCACGAAGCGCGGCGGGCGGCCCGCGCTCATCCCCAGCAGGTCCTGCGTGACGAGCACGTGTCCATCGCACGCGGGTCCGGCGCCGCAACCGATCACCGGCACGTTCACGGCGGCCACGACCGCCTGAGACGCCTCGTTGGGGACCGCCTCGAGCAACAACATGACGGCGCCGGAATCGACCATGCGACGCGCTTCAGCAACCAGCGCGGCGACGGCGTCCGCGTCACGGGCCTGAGCGCGATAGCCGTCGGGATATAGGACGTCCTGGGGACGCAAGCCGAGGTGCGCGATCGTGTCGATGCCGGCCTGCGCGAGCCGGCCGACGAGCTCATGGTCGCGGGACTTGACCTCGAGCTTGACGGCGTCGCAGCCGGCCTCGTCGCGAAAACGCCGGGCGGCGGTCAGCGTTCGCTCGGTCCCGCCGGACAACGCCTCGTAGGGCATATCCCCAACGAAGTACACGTTCGGTGCGCCGCGGCGGACCGCCTCGCCCAGGACGATCATCAGGTCGAGCGGGGCCGGGCGTGTGTTGGGGTGCCCCAACAAGACGGTCGCGAGCGAATCGCCGATCAACAGGGCATGCACGCCCGCCACCTGGGCCAGTGCGGCGGTCGGATAATCGTAGGCAGTCAGCATGGCGAACTTGCGGCCCGCCGCCTTCATGCTTCGCAGGCAGGCGAGGTCGATGTGTGCCGGGACTTGGGTCGGGTTGGTCATAAGTGCGGTCCGTGCATGCGGTGTACGCCATACGTATCAGACTATTGGGCGGGCGCCAACCCGGCGGGCGAGGGGGGGGGCGGCGTGTATCGGACCGTCGGCGGGGCCCGGAGAATCAAATTGGGTACAAATCCATGCCGGAATCGCTTTCCTCAGGGCTCAACAATTGCCATGTTTCTAATGGTTAGATGCGCAGGCCCGCGTTGCCGGGGTCTGCGGTCACTTGCTGGAGGTACGAGTCCGGTGCAGACAGAGCAGCGGTGGACAGGTGGGTGATGCGCAGGGTTGCCGGCCACAGGTTGGGCAGACGTTTTGACGCCCGGGGCGGCCCCATCCGAAGTGTGGCAGACACGACATGAACACGAACCCGGTTGACATCTGCATCGTCGAAGACGACCCGGACCAGCGGTCGCTGCTGTTCCGGCACTTGCTGGAGAACCAGTTTACGGTCGTCCAGGCCGAGGATGCGGAATCCGGGTTGGTTCACATTCGCCATCACCGTCCGCGGGTCGTGATCTCCGATATGAACCTGCCCGGCATCAGCGGGCTGGAACTCTGTCGGCAGGTCCGGAACGACGCCGCCCTGGACGGCACCTACCTGATCGTCGTGACGGCCAACCGCGACCGCGATACGAAGCACCAGGTGCTCAACGGCGGGGCCGACGATTTCCTGCTCAAGCCGTACGACATCGAGGAACTCACCGCGCGGCTGCGCAATGGTCTGCGCATCAACAAGCTCCAGGAACGGCTGCGGCACGCCGCGTTGACCGACGCGCTCACCGGCCTGTGGAACCACGCCCAGTTTCGCGAACTGCTGGACCGGGAGTTCGCCCGCACGCGACGCTACGGCGGTGTGGCCTCTTTGCTCATGCTGGACCTCGATCACTTCAAGGTGGTCAACGACACGTACGGACATGAGGTCGGCAACCTCGTGCTCGAGGGTCTGGCGCGCCACCTGCTCGAGATGGTGCGGGACACCGACATCGTGGCGCGCTACGGCGGGGAGGAATTTGCCGTCATCTGCCCGGCCACCGGCCTGGACGACGCGACGCGGCTGGCCGAGCGCATCCGCCAGACGATCCCGCAGAGCGTGCGGGCGCCCACGTGTCCCGAGCTGGCGGTCACGGCGTCGATCGGGGTGGCATGCACGAACGACCCGCGGGTTGCGTCGGTTCGCGACCTGATCGACCAGGCGGACCAGGCGCTCTACATGGGCAAGCACCGGGGACGTAATGTCGTTGTGCGTGCGGACAGCGTGGACGAGCCCTGGCCCGCGCCGCAGGTTGAGCACGTCGAGGTGGATCGCCTGCGGCGCCAGGTGGTCGCGCTCAGCGCCCAAGCCCAGCAGCTCTGCCTGCAGAGCATCTGCACGCTCGTCCAGGCCCTCGAAACGCGCGACCGGTTCACGGCCTGGCATTCGCGGAATACGACGTTCTATGCGACGGACCTGGCAGAGGCCGCGGGCCTGCCCCAGCCGCTGCGAGTTGCCATCGCGAACGCCGGAATGCTGCACGACCTCGGCAAGATCGGCGTGCCGGACGAAATTCTCCAGAGTTCCCTGCCTCTGACGGAGGCCCAGTCGGCGGTGCTGCGACAGGTGCCCCTCATCACGTGCAAGATCCTGGAGCCGCTACGCATCTTCGAGACCGAAGCGCTCATCGTACGGCACCTGCGAGAGCGCTTTGACGGTACCGGCTACCCCTTTGGCCTGGCGGGGAAGGCCATTCCCGTCGGCTCGCGGCTGCTCGCGGTGGCTGAGGCCTTCGATGCCCTGACCAGCGAGAGGCCGTACCGGGCGGGCATGGAGGCGGAGGCGGCCGTCCAACTACTTGAGTCGGAAGCGCACCGGCAATTCGATCCGCAGTTTACGACGTTGTTGGCCCAGGTGTTCATTGCGCGCCGGGAGCGCTGGATGGGGCGCATCCTCCGCGCCCAGGCCGAATTGGTGACGGTGCGCGCGCAGCAAGCACAGGATACGTAGCGGCGACGCGGTGCCGAGGCAGTCGCCCCCCGGGGGAGGGCGCTGGAGTGTGTCGCTAGGCGGGAAAACGGCGCACGGCCAGGAGGACCGAGTCGCTGCCCGCCTTGTGAGCCGAGACAGGCAGGAAGCGGGAGGTGTCCAGCGGCCGCGTGAACGCGACGTTGATCTCGTAGACCCGCTGGCCGAGGTCACGGCAGCCGACCACGCGGCCCGACGGCACGGCGACGCGCTGGTCAAGGTCGTGCAGCGCGATCTCACACCAGGTATCCGGCGCGACCGGGAACCCGTGGAGGAACGCAACGTCGGTGACGTTGAGGCGATGTGCCTTCACGGCGTACGCCGCGCGCCCGCCATCCGCGAAGCGCAGCAGGACGCGGGCGGACAAAGGGTGAGGTCGAGGGCGTGTACGGGATGGCGGGCAGCCTTCGGGCACGCCCGGAGCGGGACTCTGGAGCGCGTCCAGTGTCCGGAGGGTCGCCTGGTACGCCTGCGGGGAAATCGGCAGCGTGTCGACGAGTCGCGGGTCGTCCCACCAGGGGCGCATCACGGCTCCTTGGGTCGCAAGGTGGAACTTGGCGGCATCCGGTCCTCGGGCTGGGTGAGCATGACCGACGCCGGATCGTGGCCTTCCGTTCGCAGAGTATTCATCGTCACGGGGCGCCGCCGGCGATACCTGGGAGGCCGGCCTGGGAAACCGGGGGCGCGCGGCCCAGTCTTATCCGACCCACTCGCTTGCGGTGCCAGCGACGGCTCGGTGGGAAGCAGCTCATGGCACGTGCAAGAACGGCGGCGTGCGGAGGCGGAATCAGAAGCTGACGGCGTGCGATCCCGGCGTGCCCGGATGCGGGTCGCCTGCGCTGCCGGCCACGCGCACCAGCTCGGCCAGGCTGCTCACCGCGAGCTTCCGCATGACCCCGGCGCGGTGAATCTCGACCGTCCGTTCGCTCAGCCCGAGCCGGAGGGCGACCTCTTTGTTTCGCAGGCCGGCGACAATGAGGTTCATCACCTCGGTCTCGCGCGGCGTCAGTTGCGCGAGGCGGGACGCCAGCGCGGCCTGCTTGCGGACCGTTTCATGGAAGTGCCGGGCATTCTCCACGGCGCGCTGTACGCACTCGATGAGGACTTGCTCGGCAAACGGCTTTTCGATGAAGTCGACGGCGCCGGCCTTCATGGCCCGCACGGCCGACGGCACCTCGCCGTGCCCGGTGACAATGATGGTCGGCAGGCGGATGCCCCTGGCCTTCAGCAGCTCCTGAAGCTCAAGCCCACCCATGTGCGGCATGCGGAGGTCCAGCAGCAGGCAACCCCAGCGCGCCGGGGCGTACTCCTGGAGGAACTCGCGGGCGGATTCGTAGGCCCGCACTTCCAAACCGACGCCTTTCAGCAGCCAGGCCAGGGACTGCCGGTGCTTGGTGTCGTCGTCCACGACGAAGACGACGGGGCCGTTATCTGGCATTCGTTCCGCTCCCCGAAACCGGCAGGACCAGCCGGAAGATTGCGCCGCCGCCCGGCCTCTGCTCGGCCCAAAGACATCCTTCGTGGGCCTGCACGATGGCGCGGGAGACCCAGAGTCCGATCCCCAATCCGTGGGGCTTGGTGGTGTACGACGGCGTGAAGAGCCGTGGCAGGGCGTCCTCGTCCGCCCCGACGCCGCGGTCCAGCACGGCGAGCTCGACGTGGTTGCCGGCTGCCCGGGCCGTGCGGACGACCAACTCCCGCCGCTCGGGCGGCGTGTCGTCCATCGCCTCCAGCGCGTTGCGCAGCAGGTTCCCCAGCACCAGCTCCATCTGAGCGGGGTCCAGTTGCAGGTGCGGCAGTCCGGTGCCAAGGTCCAATTCCAGCGCGATACTCCGCTGCCGGCACTCCGGCCTCACCGTGCGCGCAGCGCGCAACACGAGGTCGTTCGGATCGACGCGCTGACGTTCGGGCGGGCTCTGGCGGACGAGATTCCGAAGCGTGCGGATGATTTCTCCAGCCCGGATGGCGCTGTCCGCAATTTCCTGCATGGCCTCCGCAAGTTCCGCCGTCGTGGCCGTGCCGCCCTCGAGGTGCCGCAAGCCGCCGCGCGCATAATTGTGGATCGCCGCCAGCGGTTGGCTGAGCTCGTGGGTCAGCAAGGCGGCTAGCTCATGCAGCGTGTCGGGCGGCGAGACGGCGGTGGGGGGGGCAGGTGTGCCGGCCGGGCCGATCTTGGGCCTGTGGCGGTCCCGGCCGGATTGAACGCGACGGTGCATCCGCTGTGCGGACTTCGCCGGCGTGTGCGACGTCGCTTCGCTTTTCGATCGCAGGTACGCCACGGCGGACCGGGTCAGTCCGCCGGCGCGCCAACGCGGCGCGCGCCAGCAGGGCGAGCCGCGCGCGCCGGGCCGCGCGCAACGTCGCAGGATTCACCCGTGTACCCATAGGGCCGATTACCTTCGACTTCAGCGGGAGCGTGCCGGCGCAACACAAGAAACGCCGCGGTTTTCCCGCGCGACCCGAACCTGTTCATTGTAGCGCTGCATTCGCGGTTCGCCACCCGGGGCGGCTCTACTGCGTTACGTCGAGCCGTGTCGGGCGGCGCAGGCTTGCCGCGTGCGGCTTCACCAACAAGATTGCGGTGTGACATGGGGTCTGTGGCGGGATCGGGCGGTCAGGCGATGAGCGGCGGTGCGGAGGCCATCGGCCGCGGGCGTGTCAGTCCGGCCCGCCGAAGTCCTGGGTGAAGGCATAGACCACGACGTGGTTCTCGTGCTCCTCGTGCCGTTCCAGCCAGGTCAGCAGGTATTCGATGCGCTTGCAGCAGTCGCGCAGCAGGAGGACGTCGGCCGGCCCCAGTTCATGCACGGCCTCCTGCACTTCGCGGAAGATCTGCGACAGCTCTTCGTGTTCGTGGCGGATGATCTCCACCGCCTGGGCAAGCGTCGGCCGCAACTCGACCACCTGCGCGAGGTAGCCGCCCGCTTCCTCCAGCTCCAGGTGACGCGCCATGTGCAGGAAAAACTCGTCAAACTCCCTGCGCAGCTCGGCAATCCAGCGCGCCGGATCGCCGCGCGGCGCCGAGGCAACCCTTTGGCGGAGGTGCGCCGCCAGCTCGGCCACCTTCGTATGCTCTTCGAGCATCCAGGTCGTCAGGTCATCGGAATCCATCGGGGACCTTTCAGGCCGGCCGCGCTTCCGCCTGGCCGGAGTCCACAAGGGCGTACAGCACGATGTGGTTCTCGTGTTCTTCGTGCCGCTCCACCCAACACAACAGATCTTCCATGCGCTTGCAGCAGTCGCGCAGCAGCAGGTTGTGCTGGGGACGCAGCGTTCCGATCGTGCGGCCGAGGCGCTCGACCAGACGGCCGAGCTCGTCATGCTCGTGCCGCAACACGCCCACGGCGGCGGACAACGCTGGCCGGGCCTGCAAGACCGGCGTGAGATAACCGCCCCGTTCCTCTTCGGTCATACGTCGCCGGAGGTGGGTCGCGAAGTCAGCGAACCGCGCGCGCAGCTCCTCGATCCACTCCTGCTTTCCACCGCGCGGCGGTGAGGCGATCCGCGCCCGCAAGCGGCCGGCCAACTCGCGGGTGTCATCGTGCTCGTGGCGCAACCAGCGGACGATGTCCTCGGTGGGCATGTGGTTTCTCCGCGATTCCGAACGCCGCGATCACGTGCACGCCGGCCCGAGCCGTCCTGGTCACCCATTCCAGGTGCCTGCCCGCCCCGGGGCCGAGGCCGCTGACGGCAGCCGTCCGGGTGTTCACCACCGTGACATCATTATCCAGCGCGCGCCTCAGCGCGGCAACAGGTTCGGCAACAAAAGTGCCCACACAGGGCAACTGACGAGGTCAGCGTGCGCCGGTCCGCCCGGGAGGGGGCGGAAGAGTGCCCACGCGGGCATCACATGGCTCCAGCCGACGGCCGGCTACGAAAGTCACGGCGGGTACCCGGCGTCGTTGGCGGGCG
Source organism: Phycisphaerales bacterium (assembly GCA_022839625.1). Lineage (GTDB taxonomy): Bacteria > Planctomycetota > Phycisphaerae > UBA1845 > Fen-1342 > JALHJL01. The sequence continues at coordinate 3,248 of JALHJL010000049.1, read as the reverse complement.
GGACGCCCACCCCGCCCGCCGCCCACCGCGGCGTAACCCCCCACCCAGCCCCAGCCCTCCGCCGTCAGCCACACGCCGTCAACCTGCCCTCGGTCGAGCGCTTACTCCCATTACACACTCTTGTTGTGCACAAGCACCTTCGATGTCCCGACATAGAACGTGTGGGCCGGTTCCACCCTGACATTGTACACCCGAATCGGCCTGTCCGGCCTACCCGTTCAGGGGTTGCGGCGAGGAGACTCGAACGGCGCGCCGCACTCCGGGCAGCGCTGCCCGGCAGTTGCGGCCGAAAGGTCGTAGCCACAGTTCTCGCATCGGCCGTGGGCTCGCAGTACATCGGGCAACATTCTACGCACCTGTCGGCGCTCCCATGCCTTCAGGAACAAGGTCACGGTGAGGGCGCCCAGGAAGAAAGCGAACATCCGCCCCCAAAAACCTAGCGACATCCATGTCACGACGACGGCGACCGCGGCGCCCATCAGCGAGCAGCTCAATAGCAGCACCCTCTTTCGCCGGGCGCGGAGTTGTTCGGTGCAGCGCGATATGAGGCTTTGTTGGGTCGCTTCGTCGTGAACTCCCGAAAGCATCGTCAGGCTCCTGCGGGGTGGTCGCCCGGGATCAAACGGGCTCGCTTATGAAAAAAGGGCGCCCCGTCTTAGCGGGGCGCTGCGTCGTTCGCAACGCGACGCCGATTATTGCTTGTTATGGACGAGGATACCGGACATTCCCACGAAGTAATTGTGAGGCTCGTCGACCGTCAACAGCACGACTATCACGGGGCTTGTAAGCCGCTCGCTACGGATGTTCTCGACGCGCAGGGTATTGACGCTTGCCGTTGCCAACTCGTCCCCGACCCCAATTTTGCGCACCGCGGTCCAACCCTTCCCGTTGACCCAGAACGGGTGATCCCCAGTGCAGCGCAGCGCTTCCAGGCCGACGTCCACTGTGAATATCTCGAAGCTGTGGGCGATCAGGGCGCGCCGAACGCGTATCTCCACGACCTCGCCCGTCGGCCCCGTCTCCATCATCGTCGAGCCGATCAGGTCGCCGTGCGCCCACCAGCCGGGATAGCCATGACAGGCGCACGCTCACGGCAACCCTCGCCGTTGCTGTTCCGGCGCACCCGTGCGCTCTTCGTGCCCGGCCTGAGGGTATTCCGGCAGTGCCTCCCGGCAACCATCAGGCCCTGTTCCGTTCACGTCGGGTTTCACCCAAGTTCCGGCGCCCAGGACACCAAGAGCCAACAGCGCCCACAGCAGGTACAGCAGATCCCAAGCGAAGATGATCCGGTGAGCTCCCTTGTTGAGGCCAGCCGCCGTAACACCGAGGCTCACCATCACGCCAACTACGGTGAAGCCTGCCCAGCAGATCGCCGCGATGCGGCGTCGGTCGCGCCGCAAGCCCACCCAGATCCAGACACCCACCCCCCAATAGGCACTGCCCAGCACCGCAGTCGGCACAACCACATCCCACGGCCGCGCGGCCCGTGGGTCAGCGAGCATGCACACCAGCACGTAGCCGATATACCAGACGAGCAGGACCGCGAAGATCCACGACTCGTGGGCTCTCAGCCTGCCCGGACGCCGCAGCCCTTGCGTCATCGTTTGTTCTCCTCCCTTTCCTTGTCCTCCCCCGGCCCTGAGTCCGGCACCTCTTCTGTTGCACACTCCTTGCAGCCGCGGACCACAGCTCGGACGCAGTCGCCCGGTCTGTACCCTGAGCCTGGAACCCATCCGATGAAGACCGTGCACACGACGTCCCCCACGCACGCACTCCCGACGCCGAACACCGCCAAAGGCACGGCATGCACAACGAAGTGCCAGTTGATCCGCCTTTTCACCGGTTGGGACGTCGGCGGGCGCGCGGCAAGCCCAAGCGGGTCCACAATCCCCGCAGGATCGCTCTCGCAGTACGCATACACATTCAACCCCCCCGCAATCCCAATCGGATCCCTTTGCGTTCGCCGACGTGCAGCAGCAGGATCGGCGGCAGGTCTTCGTTCGCGCCCCAGAGGTGGATCATCCCCCACTCGTAGCCGTACGAACCGGCGTACTTGCACCGCCCCACGTTCGATGCCCGCGCGCTCAAGGCAGTACTCCGTGAGATGGCTCCGCCAGACTGCTACGGCGTTCCTGCCGAGCTTGCCGGGCTTGTCGGACCGCCTCACGCCGACAAACCATCTCCAAGCGAGCCTGCGCCGTCGTGTAGGGCCAACCCAGGAACCGCCGCGCGGTTTCTCGCCGAATCCATGCTGCAGTGAGAGCGCCCGCTAGGATGGCAGTATGCAACCACCACCGACCACGAGCCGACAGTGCGTCGAACGCCAGCAGCGCGCATGCGGCGAGACCGCTCAAAGCGCCCAACCACACGAGGCCAGTTACGTGATACCAGCCGACCGCACCCCAGCGTCCTTCGGCACGCGGGATGTGGCAGACAAACCACCTCAGTCCCGCCCCCCACACAACCAGGCCGCCGAGCAACAGCGCGCCCCCTCCTGCCACTCCGAAGAACAAGAGAATACTTCCTCCGAGTGCAGCGACCCACATCCCGAGTACGCAGATGCTCAACAGCGTTTCTGCGGTGCGAACGCGCTGCTCGATCTGGGCTGCCGCGATACGCAGGTCGGCTTCCCACGAGATTTCCCCGCACTCCGGACAACGCACCGGATCACCGGGAAGCCCGTTGAGGTTGTAGTTGCACTGCGGACAGAATGGACGGGTGTTTGCCGTGAGCACAAGCCTTCCTCCGTGCACGAAGTCTGGCCTCGTAACTGGCCAGTACGCTACCGGCGCGCGGCCGCGTCACTCACTCTCCGACCACACCTCGACGCCGTTAATGATCCACTTCACGACAGTAACTGAGCGTCCTCCGATCCTGACGACCTCCCTTACCACACCGATCTGCGGCGCCAGCCACGTAACCAGCGTCGCGCCTACGTCGAGGCAAAACTGGACCTTCCGGACTTTTCGTGGGTCATCCATCCACGAGCTTTTGCCTCCTGTAAGGTCGGTATAGGCCTGTTCGGGTGTCGTGCGCGTCCAGTACTCACCATGGTCGCCGAGCGTGCGCAAACCCAACGCATCGGTCGTTGATAGCGGATCCGCGCTGCAATACGCGTACACATTCAATCCACCGCCCGTCCCAATCGCATCCCTTTGCACGAACCGGCCGACGCCGGGCTGGTACCAGCGTTCGCCGACGTGCAGCAGCAGGATCGGCGGCAGGTCTTCGTTCGCGCCCCAGAGGTG
>JALHJL010000154.1 GCA_022839625.1 Phycisphaerales bacterium | reverse complement strand
CGCAGACGGCGCAGTTTGTCCTCGGTGGAACGCGGGATTGCATACCGGTAGGGCTCGCCGGCAATCAGCATCTGCCAGGCGATCGCCGCCAGCTTCCTCGCGCAGGCCGTGACGGCCACGTTGCGGTTTTTCTTCCTCGCCAGCCGGCGGAAGAAGTGTCCCAGCGGACCGGGGTGCTTGTCCAGGTGCTGGGCCGCCTCGATCAGCATCCAGCGGGCCTGCGAGTTGCCCCGCTTGGTGATCGGTCCGTGGTAGCAGCGGTCGGCCGATTGCTTGGTCGAGGGCACCAGGCCCAGGTAGGCGGCCGCGTGGTCGGCGTCGGGGAACCGGGTAGGATCGCCCCACGCGGCAAGTATCGCCAGGGCCGTAGCCGCGTCCACGCCGGGCAGGGTCATCAGGAGCTTGACCGCGTCGCTGGCGTAGGCCCGGCGGGCAAGTTCCTCGTCCAGCAAATCGATCTCCTTCTGGACGTGGTCCATCTGCCGCAGTTCCAGGTCGACCAGCAACCGCCCCTGCTCGTCCAGTTCGACGCCGGCCAGCCATTCCCTCGCGGCTGGGGTGAACAGCTTTATGGGCGTTTCAATCAGACGCACGGCCAGCACGGCGTGGATCCGGTTGCGCATCGTGCCAGACCTCGGGCAGGAAGTCACAACGAAGCAATTGGGCCAGCACGTGGGCGTCGACCTTGTCGGTCTTGACTTTGGCCTGGGCGATCGCCTTGGTGGCCATCGGGTTGGAGACGACCACCTTGGCCACGTGGGGCCGCAGGGCGTCGGCCACGGCCCAGCAGTTGGTGGTGGCTTCCAGGGCCACGTGGTCGGTCCGCCGCAGGATCTTGGCGGCGAAGCGTTCCAGGGTCTGGCGGTTCAGGGTGAACCGTTCACGTCGCAGCACGTTGCCGGCGCCGTCGACGATGCAGGCTTCGACCACCCGCTTGTGGACGTCGAGGCCCACGTAGCGTATGATTCTCTTCGGCATGGGATTGCCTCCCTTGTCGGGGCAAGACCGAGGGCGACCCGTTGGGCTCGGTACCCAAACGGAGGCAGACGGGTTTGGACTACGAGTCCGCGTTCCCCCTGCCGAAGTAGGGCCAAGCGGCAACTACCTCTGCGAGCTCGAAGCTCAACCGGGTGGGCCGGAGGGGC
>JALHJL010000048.1 GCA_022839625.1 Phycisphaerales bacterium | reverse complement strand
GGCCAGCGGACGCGAAGAGCGCTGCGACCGTACGCGGAGACTGTGCAGACGGACGCCACCCTTGACACGAAGATGCCTTTCATGGATAGCGTCGGACCTGAGCTCGCCGCAGCGAGTCGCCTGTAGCGACCTGCCCGTCGTGGTGGGTGTCCGTCGGTTTCCGAGCCAGACGGAATCCTCGCCGGACACGGAGGTCCGGCGCTACGCTTCTGCGGCGGCACCTACTCGCTCGTCAGGTTGAGCTGCTCGTGCGCATAGGCAATCGCGTCCGGGAACTCGGCGACATCCACCCGGTAGACCTCGAGGAAGCTCGCGCCGGCTTCCAGCGCCAGGTCAACTGCCGTCATCAGCTCGCCGCCGAAGCGCTCCTGCGTGGCCGAGCACAGCATCTGGAAGCCGACCGGCGCGGCCGCCGCGTGGTTTGCGATCTGCTGGTACAGGTCCCCCGTCGGCGACGTCTTGGCCGCCAGCCAGTTACCCTGGAGACCGCACCCGCTTTCGGCGCAGTACGCGGCGACCGCTGCCCGCACCTCGGCGGGGTTGTCAAACAGGACGGGGTTGGCGACGGCCACCGTGCGGTGCTGGTTCGGAAACGCCGCACTGAACGCGTCGATAGTCAGCTTCCAGGTGTCGATCAGCAGCTCGTTTGAGTAGCCGAGGTCGTGCCAGCGGTCGGCGTTGCTCTTGTCCCCGAGGTGCATTTCGCCGCCGGCGGCGGGGCCAGTCATCGCGACCAGCGTCACCGCTGGATTGGCCGCGTACCGGGCACCGAAGGCGGCCACGAGGTCCGACCACTTCGTCAGGAACACCGGGTCCCACGGCAGGGGCATCGAGACAACTTCGCCGTACGTCGGGCGATTTGGATTATCATCCACAAACTCGAAACGGGCGGCCCCGGCCTCGTACACCCATTCAGGCGTGCGCAGGCCGGGCAGCACGCGCAGCATGACCTTCTTGCCGTGCGCGGCGGCCGCCTCGATCACCGCATCAAACTGCGACCAGTCGTAGGCGTCGTCCGCCGGCTCCACATCACTCCATCCCGCCCGTAGCGAGAACCCGTCCACATCGGGGTTGCTCAGATACGGGGCGAGCACGGCGGCAGATGCGCCCTCGAGCCCGAGCACATAGACGCCGTTCAGCGCCGCCGCGTCGGACGAGGGAAGGTCAGCCGGGCTCTCGGCGTCGGACGGCAATACGTCGCCGTCGGATCCGGCAGGCGCATCACCGTCGGAGCCGCCCGCAGTTGCATCGTCGCCTGCAAACGCTTCCTCTCCCTCCTGCGTCGCCGGCGCATCCTCGTCGGCCGCACCCAGCGCAGGGCCTGGTGTGCCAAGATCGCCCGCACTCTCGGAACCCCCGCCGTCCGGACCGTCCGACGCGGGCGCGGAGTTGCCGTCGCTGGTGGCGGCGCCCGGCGCGTTGTCCGCGTCCGGGACGGCCGGATTCATCCAGACCTCACCGGCCACGATCGGAATCAGACTGGTCAGCCCGAGTTGATCCGCAATCTCGGCGAACTGGGAATGCTCCAGCGGTACGGCCCCACACCCGACTGCCACGACGGCAAGCATCCCCGCCAAGGCCGCCGCAGTGACCGCAATGACGCGGCGCGCGAGGAGACGCACGGCTTCTCTCTCCTCCGATGTCCGGCGATCGGCTCTGCGCCGGGCTACCTCCCGGATGGAAACGTACAAAGTGTTGCGAGATTAGGCAAACTGGCGAAGCTGCGGAAACCGGACCCGCAGGCACCGCACGCTGGGTGCCCCATATTCTCGCACCTGAGACGTTCCGTTTGTGGCACACGCGCACTGCGCAAGAACGCGCAGCTACGCCTGCCGCGTTATTGAACCGTGGTGGGAATCAGATACTCAGCCAGTGCGCCAGCGTGGCGAAGATGCGCAGATCGTACGCCGCCCACGCCCCGCTGACAGCCGCCGCACCGAGGATCACGGCCTTCGTCAGACACACGGTCCGGTCGAATCGGCGGGCACGCGCGGGGTGCAGCGCCAGCTCTTGCACGAACCGCGAGCGCCCGGAGATTGACGAGTGCCGCCAACTCCGCGCTTCCGGGCGGATTCCATTGAGCAGCGCGACCTCGTGCAATGCGTCGGCGAAGACGTGCGCCGCCGTGCTACAGAGCGCGTCGCCGCTGGGCACAGGGTTCTGGTTGGTGGCGGGGGCATGGAGGGCGCACGGCTGAGCACAGGGCAGGCCGCTGAGGGCCAGCGTTCGCACGCCAAAGACGTCGGCCTGGCGCTCGAAACGCCGCGAGACCCAGCCGAACATGAGGCCCCACTTCACCGCGAGCAGCAGCCCGAACAGGGTAACAGTGACCTGGTACAGCGTGTAGTCGCGGCGAGCGAGGTCGTGCGTCCGCAAAGAGAAGATGGCGACCGCACAGCCGCTGATGAACGCGAATAACAGGAAGTACAGGATGTGGCGGCGCTTCACGTGCCCGGCCTCGTGTCCGAAGACGGCTTCGATCTTGGTGTCGTCCATCTGCTCCAACATGCCGTCCGTGATGAGGACGTAGCGCAGCGGAGCGACGACACCCATGACCGCCGCGTTCACAATCATCCCGCCCGTGCGCCAGACGAGTATCTCGCGGCACCGCAGGCGCAGCTTCGTCGCCAGGCGCATCAGCCGGTCGCGGAGCGGTCCGTCCGGCAGGCGCTGCGTGATCCAGACGTGCCGCAGGATTCCCGGCGTGACAACGGCGACGAGGAGGGCCGCCAGGCCGACCAGGAGATCGGGGGCGTATGCCAACTGGGTGGCGCGCGTGATGGGCCGCTCAAAGCGCATCACGACATCGTGCGCGGCCAGGATCAGCAACATAGGGATCAGGACGAACAGCACCTGGTGCCGTAGGTTGTACAAGAGGTAGTGCACCAGCGACCAGGCCGGACGAACGGGCTTGCCGCGGAAAAGGTAGACTTCCAGCGCGATTTGCCGAACGGCCCGGTCCGCGGAATACAACGCCAGCCACACAAGCAGAACGGACAGCAGAAAGGGCGTGACCGCGAGCAGGCTCGGGAGCAGCGGCCACTTCCCCACGACCGGCACGCGCTCGCACAGCGGCAGCCAGTTGGTGCACACGAGCACCCCGCCGTGGCAGAGCATCAGCAGGGCCTGGAGGAAAACCAGACCGCGGGCCAGGGTGCCCTGGGCCAGGCTCGGCTGGTCCGGATGGTCGTCGAGGTTCCGAAGCACCCGGCGCGTGATCCACACGCCCACCAGGGCCGGCAGCAGCGTGGCCGCCGCGGCCGCGACCAGCACCAGCCGCGGATCCTCTACGAGGCGGTAGATGGGCCGGGACAATGTCAGCACGAGGCCCAGGATGCCGATGACGACGAGGTACATGCTGCGGGATCATACGGCAACCCGGGGGCAACTTCATTCCCGATGCGCCGCCGGTCCCAGGTCCCGATCAAGAGGCGCACGCTGCCCGCCGATACTACCCCTGGGGCGCAAGCCGCCGCGGAGCCCCGCCGTGCCGCTGGACTGCTATGACACTTTCGATGGTCACACCTCCGTGGCCCGGCCTTACATCGGCATCTTGTTTGAGTGTTGCGGCGTGTACGCGCGCATCTACCGTCGCGCCGACGGTCGGGCGTACGAGGGACGCTGTCCGAAGTGCCTGCGCCCCCTGCGTGTGCGGGTCGGGAAGGACGGCGTCGACGCCCGGCTGTTCCGGGCCTACTGAGCGTCGGCCGCGGCCGCCTCCAGAATCAAGTCCAACACCGACTTGTCGTCCAGTCGGACGCGCGGCACGTAGCGGCTGTTGATGAACACCGTCGGAATCGCATGGAGCCCCGGCGGGGTTCCCCAACGAAGCGAGGGGAGCTGTTTCCCGGCCTGGATGTCATCCGCGATCGCGGCTTGAACCGCGTCGGAACCCATCGCGGCCAGGAACGCGTCGGCGTCCAGGCCGAACTCGCCTGCCACCGAGAGCAGCGCTTCGTCGTTGAAATTCCCCTGGCGCTCCATGAGCCAGGCGTGCATCTTTCCGAAGGCCTCCACTCCGCCGAGCTGCCCGGCCGCCTCCGCGGCCTGTGCCGCCCGGCAGGCCTGGGGGTGCCGCCGCTCGTTGAGATGCGGATTGCAGTCGCTGTTGAACGGGTATTGGCGGAACGTGTAGCCGGCATCGCCGCGTCGCGCGACGAAGGCCCGGATGATGGCATCTACCTCGGCCGTGTAGCGCTCCTGGTAGTCGCCCCACACGACGATTCGGATCGCCCCGTCCGCCGCCCCCTGGACCCACGCCTGCGCATCCGCGGGCAACGGCCGCACGGGCTGATCGCGCCAATCGGCCACGCATTTCTCCAGCGCGGCGGGCGGATGGTCGTGGTGCGCGGTCCGCGCCGGCGGATTGGTGGCGGCCACCTCGGCGACCGTCCGCAGCAGCGCGTTGGGCGCATACCAGCCCTTCAGCTCGACGCCATTGATGAAGATCATCGGCGTAAAGAACAGCCCGAGCGCCTTGCCCTCCTCCACGTCCTCGCGTATGCGCCGCAGCGGCTCCTCGCCGCTCATGACCGCAACGAAGCCCGTGGGATCGTAGCCCAACTCGCGGATGCCGGCCTCCAACTGCGCCGTGGTCTCGAACACGCCGTGCTTGCTGAACAGCCAGTGGTGCATCTTCCAAAAGCCTTCGCTGCCCCAGAGGATGCCGGCGGCCTCCGCGGCGCGGGCCGCCCAGCACGCGTTGGGATGCAGGTCACGCTCCACGAACGGGTTGCATTCCTTGTTGAACGGGAAGTGCTTGATCGAAACCGAGATGTCATTGCGCTCGGCCATCAGTTGCATGAGCTGCTGCTCGATGCTGTAGCAGTCGCGGCACTGGTAGCCGGTGAACAGCACGATGCGGATCGGCGCCGCTTCCGGGCCGAAGCGATACCGCCCCACGAACGGCGGCGACGGAGCCGGCTCGGTGGTCGCCGCGACCGGCTGATCGACGGACGGTGCGGTCGCCGACGGCGCTGGCGGAGTGGCGGCGGGCTCGGTGGCGGCCGGTTCGGTGGTGACGGGAACGGCCGGTGCGACCGGCTCCGCCGCCGCGGGCTGCGTGGCCGGCTCGGCGGCGCGGTGCGAGCGCTCGATGATGGACTGGGTGGCCTCGGCCAGCTCCTCTTCGCCCTTGCGCAGCACCCGGTCCCGGTGCTGCCATTCGAGCATGCCCAGCACACCCGTGAGCAGTGCGAAGACACCGATGAAGCTGAGAACCGCCAGCCGAGTTCGAGCAGGGCGGCTGCGCGCCCGTTCCACCGCGATCCAGAACGCGAAGTTGCCCGCGTGCGCGGCGAGGCAGTACACGCACAGGAGCCACTCCACCGCGATGATCGCGCAGAAGCCGAGCGAGCCCAGGGCGCCGATCCGAACGAGGTACCGAAACACCGAGGGGGTTGCCGCGCGTGACGCCAGCCAAGCCGCGAGTACCGCGCCGAAGTAGGCCAGCCCGAGGTGCGACACCGGCCATTCAAAGTCCCCGAGCTTGACCTTGCCCCACACGCTTTCCGCGGCCTGGTCACATGCCCCGCCCGGCCCGCAGCCCGGCAGACTGAGCCCGCCGAAGTGCTCCAGCACCAGCAGCAGCGACATCACCAGGGCAAAGCCGGCGAACATCGCCCCCAGCACCAACAGCCAGGGGGACGTTGATGGAGAAGCACCCTTCGCGACCTGTGGTGGGGCACCGCCAGCTACCTTTGGCTTACGCTTCGTGGCCGATTTCTTGCTCATCGCGGCTCCAAACTGGTTCCAGGAACGCCAGCTTAAGCGATCATACGAGCCGCTCAAGTCGCTTTCGCCGGCGGCGCTCGGACCACGCCGCCATACGCTGGCGACCCGCGCTCCATCGCATTCCGGCGTTTGTAGCGATAGAATGCGTGTACCATGAGCACGCCGCGTCCGAGGACCGCCCTGACTTTGCCCCAGCTTGAGGCCGTGCTCGACGCGGTGCACGACGCGGTAATCACGATCGACCGCGACTTCATCATCACCAGCTTCAATCGTGCCGCCGAACAAGCCACGGGGTGTGAGCGCTCCCAGGCGCTTGGCCGGCGTTGCCAGGAAGTTATGCGACATCGAGTCTGCCGGCACATCGGCAAGTGTCCGGTGCCCCGGTTGCTCGCCACCAAACGCGATTGCGTTACCAGGCGGTACTACGCTACCGACGACCAGGGCCAACCGCTGCCGTTCTCGCTGTCGGCCTTTGCGTTGCGTGACGAGTCGGGCGAGATCGTCGGCGCCATCGAGACGTTTCGGAATCTGGCTGCAACCGGGACCGCGGCGCAGCCGGCCGGTGTGCCGCCCGGCCTCGCGCTTGGCAAGAAGGGACTGCGCGCGCCCGCGAACTTGCGTATTCTCGAGGCCTCCCAGCGGCAGGTGATCCTGGAGGTCCTGCGGCGTCACGGTTGGAACCGGGCGGGCGTCTGCGCGGAACTCGGCCTGAGCCGTACCACCCTGTGGCGCAAGATGCGCAGACTCAACATCAGCCCCGTTCCACCTTCCCGCACGTGAGGAGCGACCTGGCACCGATGTGCCCGCACGGGGCGCATGCCGACGGGAACTGCGGGGAATTCGCGGGCGGACGTCGTGTGCGCTGCCACTACCCCCGACCCGGGTCCGGCGCCGATTGAGTCAGGCACCACGCCCGCAGCGTTTCCGCCACCGTCCAGGCCTGCGCGAAGCACCCGCCCGGCCGGTGCGGCTCGTCGCCATCGAAGACCTCGCTGAGCGAGCCGACACCCGCGGTCCACAGTTGCCCGAGCATTGGCTCAAGGAACCGCCGCGCCTGCTGCGCGTCACGGTGGACCCGGTAATGCGCGAGCACGAACGGACCCAGCAGCCAGCCCCAGACCGTGCCCTGGTGGTAGGCCTCGTCGCGCTGGAGCAAGGTGCCGGCGTATCGCCCGCGGTAGCTGTGGTCGTGCGGGTCGAGGCTGCGCAACCCGAACCGTGTCAGCAAGCTGCGCTCGCAGACCGCGACCACGGCCGCCTGCCACTCACGTTCGAGCGGCGAATGCGTCAACGAGACGGCAAACACCTGGTTCGGCCGGACCTGCGACTCCGTGCCGTGGGGACCGTCAAGCACGTCGTGACAGCACCCCAGCTTCTCATTCCAGAAACGGTGGAACGACCGGCGGGTGGCCTCGGCCAGCCGCACGTACTCGTCGCCCGGCTCGTCGCAGAGGTCGGCCAGCCTGGCCAGGTTGCACAGCCCGTCGTACCACAGGGCGCTCAGCTCGACGGGCTTACCCATCCGCGGCGTGATCACGCGGTCGCCGATCTTCGCGTCCATCCAAGTGAGATTGACCCCGCCCTCTCCGGCATGAACGAGGCCGTCGTCGCCGACGCGGATGTTGTGCCGCGTCCCGCGCCGGTGCCAGGCGACGATGTCCTTCATGACCGGGAGCAGCTCGACGAGCGTGTCCACGTCGCCGGTGGCGCGCACGTACTGATCGATGGCCCACAAGTACCAGAGGGTCGCGTCGGCGGTGTTGTACTCGGGCCGGCTGCCCTCATCCGGGAAGCGATTGGGAATCATGCCCTGTTCGACGTGCCGGGCCCACGTGCGCAGGATCTGCCGGGCGATCTCGAAGCGGCCCGTCGCCAGCGTCAGGCCGGGAAGCGAGATCATCGTGTCCCGCCCCCAATCGGTGAACCAGGGATAGCCGGCGATCACGGTATGGCCGTCCCGCTCGCCGGCCGCAGGCCGCGACGCGATGAACTGGTCCGCCGCCAGCACGAGCTGCCCGAGCGGCACCGCGGGTCCCAGGGCGCGCGGGCGGCGGCACGTCGCCCACTCCTCGAGCCGGGCGCGCGAGTGCTGCCGGTACCGCTCGAGCGCACGGCGTTCATCCTGCTCGGCGGGAGCCCCGGCCGCGAAACGAAACGTGACCGTCTGCCCCGGTCGTAGCGTCACCGTGCAGCGTCCGATCGCGAGGTGGTCGTCCAGGTGGTCCTGTCCGCGCGCGGCCTCCACCGGCAGGTGAAAGTCACGGCACCAGGAGCAATCAGGCTGCCACTTCGGCTGCACGCGCGGACCCGACAGGCAGCGCGCGTGAATCGGCACGCCGCATTCCGGCGGCCGGATCACCAGTTCCGCGCCCGCCGCCTGCGCCTGAAACGTCTGCGCTCCGGGGCGGGTCAGGAAGTGGTGGTCGCGGTCGTTCACCAACAGCCGGCAGGAAAGCACCAGCGGCGGCGCCGACGCATCCAGCTCGTATCCGACGAACGTGACATTGTGGCCGGGCTCCATCCAGATGCGCTTGACGAGGCGCGCGGGGCCCAACTGAAACGTCCACGTCGGCACCCCCTCCACCAGGTCGAACCGGCGCAACAGGCGGCACCCGGCCGGCTCCTCGATGCCGCTCCGCCAGACGTTGGTGTAGAGCGCGAACGACTCGTCGCCGACCTCGGCCCGCTCATCCAGCTTGGCGACCAGCAGCCGGCGTCCGACCGGCGGATGAAGCGCCGCCACGAGCAGGCCGTGGTAGCGTCGCGTCAGCCCGCCGGCCACTGTACCGGCGGCGAATCCGCCGAGGCCGTTGGTCACCAGCCACTCGCGCTCGAGGGCCGGCAGCGGCTCGGTACACAGGCGATCGGGAAGATGAAGGTACATGGGACACGCAGCGTGGTCGCGGGACGCACGCCGGTCAGGCGGGGTCGCCGACCGTGGGCGCTTGGACGGCTTTCTCAATCAACTCGAGCAACTGCTCGACCTTGAACGGCTTGAACAGGACGCCGGCCAGACCCTCCCGGCTGGCCCGCACGATCGAATGGTCGGGATCGTATCCGAAACCCGTGATCAGAATGACCGGGCACTGGGGGCGGGCCTGCTTCGTGGCCGCGAACACCTCGTAGCCGTTCTTGTGCGGCATCTTGATGTCCGAGAGGACCAGGTCAAAGTGCTGCGCGGCGACCATCGCGACCGCCTCTTCGCCGTCGCGGGCCATGACCGGCATCGCGCCGGCCTTCGAAAGCACGTCGGCGATGGTCTCGCGGATGATCTCCTCATCGTCGGCCACGAGCACGCGCTTGCCGTGCAGCGCCGGCTTCGTCTCCGCGGCGGCAGCGGGCCCCAGGCCGCGGATGGCCGGCGGGGCAGTCATCGCCTGGAGGATCTCCCTGACGCGGTCCACCTGGCCGATGATCGCGTGCAGGCGCCGGCCGCACTCATCGCCGCCGGGCGATTCCTGAAGCAAGCGGGTCGCCTCGGCGACGATCTCGTTCAGGGGCTCGGCCAACTCGGCCCGCACGTCGGCGGCCAGTTGGCCGGTCGTCTCGCTCCGCTCCACAACCAGCAGCCGCAGCAGTTGCAACGCGACCGCGATGTAGCGGGCGAAAATCTCCGCCACCTGCCGGTCTTCCTCGGTAAACGCGGCCGGCTCGTCCGACTCCACGTTGAACACGCCCACGACGCGCTCGTTCAGGCGGAGCGGGACCGTCAGCGACGAGCGCGCACATTCCAGCCCCGGCAGGTACAGCGGATCCTGGGCGATGTCCGGGCAGATGTAGGACTGCCCCGTCGCGGCGACGTACCCGCTGATGCCGTTCCCCTCCGGGCGCGCGTAGATCGCAACCCCGTTGGCCGGCTCCGAGAACCCGCCGGCCAGCACGGCGTCGAGGCGGCCGGTCTGGGGGTCCAACACCCGCACGGAGAAGTGCGTGAAGTTGAGCAGCTCGCGACAGTAGCGGATCAGGTTGTCCTCGAGCAGTTGCAGACGCTCGGGCACTTCCAGGTGGGCCGTGGCGTCCACGTCCAGCGCCACCAGCTCGCGCCCCGCGGCATCGATCGCGTCCAGCTTCTCCCGCATCCGGGCCAGCGACGTGGTGTCATGCACCAGTCCTACCACGCGATCAAGCTCCCCCGCGGAGTTTCGCAGCCCGCTGGCCGTCAGGTCGAAGCTCTGCTGCCCGACCTTGATCGAGCACGAAGCGGTGGCCTGCGGCGGAGCGGCGCTGATCTGCGGCGTGAGCTCGACACACGCGGCCCGAATGGTCTCGATCACCTCGGGGGCATAGCTGTTCAGCGCGGTATTGCTCCACGTGAGCCGACCCTGGCAATCCACCACGCAGACCCCCTGGGCGATGCCGTCCAGGATCATGCGGGCCTGGCCGCGGCCGGCCGCCGAAGTCAGCGGCTGCAACTCGGCGCCGGGGCACAACACCGCATCGAACGTCTGCTCGCGCAGCGCGGCCTGGGCCTCGGGGAACGTCGCAACGCGGTGGACATCGACCTCGCCGCCGAGCATCGGGAGCCATTCCGAAACGTCTTCCGGCCCCATCAGGAGCAGGATACGCCGCTTCCGTGTGGCAGTGGGCGGGCTGGCCATCGGGTGTCCGTCTACGCTCTGGGTCCCAACCGGTCCTTCAATATCCCTCGTATAACCCAAGGCCGGGCGTTTTCCAAGTGCTTCAGGTCGCGGGCCCGGCAGGGGATGCGCAGCGCCGCCCGCCGCAGAAGTGTGGCCCAACGAGACTCCTGCGGCGGGCGGCCATGGTCACGATGAGGGCACGGCGAACGTCGCCCGCCGAATCCGGAGGCATGCCGGTTCCGGCATGCAATCCGGACCGCCGGCCTCTGAGCGCGAAGCGGGAGCCTCACTCTCTGACGAAGGCCAACATGATGGCGGCGTTACCGGTCGGGGCTTCGGCAGTAATGTCGATCTTGTAGAATTCCACTGCCGCTGGCTGGCCCGAAGTGAGGGTCACGGTATCGGGGAAGACATCGCGAGGCAGCGTCACGGTGTAGGTACCCTCCGGCGAGAGATCGCCCAGTTCGTCGGCCCACACCCAGTACATGGTTCGGTCCAGGCCGGGCACCGGCGACGGCCAGGTGGCCTGGACATCAATATCTTGGTTGAGCTGGCCGCCATCACCGAAGTAGAACATCTGGAACGAGTAATTCATCCCGGTGATCGGCGCGCCGGTCTCGTCGGGCGGAGGCTCAAAGACCAGGATCAGGTCTTGAGTACCGTCCACTGGAATCGGCTGGGCGTGGGTTCCGTTGGTGTTTGGGTCGGTCACGTCGAATGCGGTCAGATTGCCGGGCGGACCGTATTGCAGCAGCTTCGGTATGTTCTTGAACACGTAGTTGATCATTCGGCAGTACTGCTCGACGGTGCTGTCATCGAACGTGATCTCCACCGTGAAGCTGTCGCCGGCGTCCATCACCGCGTTTGGGCACACGAACACGTAGAACCTGTCGGATTGTTGGACGAAGGCGTAGTTGGCCTCTGACCATAGCGCGGGGCTCCCGGGGACGTTCCCAGTCGTCGTCGCCCCGGTCAAGTACGCCGGCCCCGGAGTCTCCAACAGCCGGGCGGAAGCGATCGTGCGGGACGCGTTCGGCTCGCCCAGCACCTCGAACGTGATCACCGTGTCCTGTGCCAAGCGGGCCGCAATCTCCTCCGGCGTCCCGGCATAGTAGGCTGGGGCCAGCTCGGCTTGGACCTTCAAGTTCATGAAGAAGTTGGCCTGGACATCGGGCGGCCGCGGGCCGGCGTCTCCGCCGGCGTCGAAGTCATCCACGATCCCGTTGCCGTCATCGTCGGCATCAAGCATGTCGATGAGCCCATCGCCGTCCGTGTCCACGACCCCTTCGGCTCGGTTGGTCTCGGCCACGGCGTCCGCGCCCTTGCCCACCGATCCCAAGCCCACGGGCACGCCGTTGTCGTTCAAACGCGCCGTGATGGAGTGGTCAACGAGGTCGGCCACGTCCCCGTCGGCGCCGGGCGCAATCGGTGCTTGCGTCGGATCGTCCGGCAGATCGAGCGTACCGAGGTCCGCGTCGCGTTCCATTGCCAGGCCGGTCGCACCTTCGTTGTTGGCCGCGTCCAGGATCACCGGTCCCACCGCACGCCCGTCCGGTCCCAGAATCGTGACCATGAACGAGTTGCCCGCTTCATCTGCCGGGATGTCAATCTGGAAGTCCCCCTCCTCGCTCGTCGCACCTCGATAGACCACGCCGGTCGCGTCACTCTGGGCGACCACGGTGTAGGAATATAGCTCGGCACCCTGCAAACGCGGCCGGCGCTTCGCCGCCTGCCCGGGATTGATGCGACCGCGCAGGGCAACCGCGCCGGCGGGTTGCCCGTCGTTGTCGTCGCCGTCGACGCCGGGGTCCTGGTTCGTGTCGGCATCGCCGCCGTCGGGGGTGACTTCGTCACCGCCAGGCGGAGCGTTGCCGCCCGTGTTCGCGCCCGGGCAACCGCCCAGAACCAGACACAGCACGAGAGGAATGACGTACTTAATAAACTGACCGCACATGCTCGGCTCCTGTCGCTTCGCCGCACCGCCTGACAGGCAGGGCGCATCCCGCATGCGCTACCACGGCGCGGTCGGGCTCTCATGGCGCTATCGACGTGCACGTGCGACGCTTGCCAGCGGTCGAATGGACGGGGCGCCAAAACTGCGCCCAGCGCAATAGCAGCCCCGGGAATCGCTACCGGAGTTCCGGAAGGTAGGCGCGCTCCGCGGCCAGCAGCTCCTCCGCCATCTGGCGAATCTCGGCCGGGCAGCACACCGCCGCGGTGAGCGGGTCCAGCAGGAGCGCGTGGATCGCCGCCTCCTTGCTCCGCTCGATCACCGCCGTCGCCATCAGATCGAACACGCTCATGTTCGTACGGCACAGGGCCGCGAGCTGCGGCGGCAGCGGGCCGAAGTGGGTCGGGTGAACGCCGTGGCGGTCCACGACGCAAGCCACCTCGACGCAGCCGTCGGCCGGCAGGTTATCGATCAGCCCGTGGTTGGGCACGTTGCCGTGGACCACGCAGGGGGCATTGGTCTCGCGCGCCTCGATCACGTAGGAAGCGTACTCCAGCGAGCGCTCGGGCGTCAGCTCCTCTGTGCCCGCCAGCACCCGCGCGCGCGAGTCATCCGTCTCGCGGCGCCACTTCGGCCAGTTGTCCGCGTAGAAGCTCTCCTGCCCGAGATATCCGGCCCGACAGTAGCGCTCCCCCAGCTCACGCCGCTTGCGGTAGTACGGCACATACTCGGAGAAGTGCCCGCTGGACTCGGTCACGAACGCACCGAAGTGCAGCATGATGTCGAACCGCACGGGGTCCTTCTCCCACAGCTCCCGCGACGCCTCCACCTTGCGACGCAGCTCGGGGTACACGTCTCGGCCCTTGTGGCGGAGCGTCGTGAACCAGGACATATGGTTGATGCCCCCGCACGTCCAACCCAACTCGCCGTAGGGAACCCCTGCGTACGCGGCCAGTTGGCGGCTGCTGCTCTGCACCGAGTGACACAGCCCCACGACCGTCATGGGCGAGGTCCGCGCGGCGGCGAGGCACAGGGTACTCATGGGGTTCGTGTAGTTCAGCACCCAGGCTTGCGGGCACAGCTCTTCACAGTCGCGCAGCACGTCCAGCCAGACCGGCCCCGTGCGCAGGGCCTTCATCAGGCCCCCCGGCCCGATCGTGTCGCCGATGCACTGCGACACGCCGTACCGCAGCGGGATATCGTTGTCCATCCGGACGGTGTCGATGCCGGACACCTCGATGCAGTTGATGACATAGTCGGTGCCCGGCAGCACCTCGCGCCGATCGGTCGTGGCCCGGACCGCCCAGCGCCCGCCGCCGACGCGGGTCGCGATCTTGCGGACCAGCCGATACGCGAGGTCCAGCCGCTGGAGGTCAACGTCGACCAGCCGGATTTCCCCGCCGCCGATGCCGGCCGCCAGCATGATGTCCGCGCAGATCGGCCCGCTGAAACCGCTGCCGGCACCGAGAAAGCAAATCGTAGGCATGGCGCGCTCCTCCAGCGTTCGCACCGACCGGCGTCAGTGTACCGAAAGCCGGGCGCGCGACAACGGCGGGGCTTTGTGGAAGAGAACGTGTGGGCACCACGGGCGGCTTGTCCGCCCGTGTTTCAGGCCGCACTGGCAGGAAGCGGCCAGTGGCACCCCGCCGGAGCATATGTGAAGCCACCCCAGCCGCGGCGCGGGCTCCGTTTCCGCGAAAAAAGAGTACAGGCACCGCGAGAGAGCCATGCAGCGCTACCGCGAATGCCCGCCGGCGTGGAGCCAGTCCCCTTTTTCAACGGACTTCTTTGCGGAGGGTGAGAAACACACGAGGAGCCGGACACTGGTCCGGCTCCTCGATCGAATCCTTACTCAACAATCAGCCGAAACTGCGCGGGTCGCTTAGCGCCGCCGCAGGAGCAGGCCGGCGAGCCCCATCAGGAGCAAGCTGGCGGGCTCAGGCACGAACTGGAACACACCACCAGCCAACCCATTTGGCGTCCCGCTGGCATAGCTGATGTTTATGATGCTGATCTCGTACTTCTTCATGTCGGCTTCGCCGTTGATTGCACCGAGCAGCGCGTAACGGCCGGTTCCATCCCACAGGTTCCACGGGGCGTCGAGCGCCGTGTTCTGGAGGCCATAGGCCGTAATCGCCACGAAGGTCTGCGGATTGTTGTGCCACTCGGGATAGGCGGGCGGCGTCGCGTTGCCGTCCCAACGCTTGGTCGGCTGAGGCAGCCCCATGTTGTTGCACAGGTACCAGTTGTAGGTCAGGTTGCTGGCAGGATCGGACGAGCCCACCTCGCTAACCCGCACGAGGAGCCCGTTGATCTTGGAGCCCTTAACCTCATCCTGGAACTGAAGCCAGACGTACGCGAACTGGCCCTCACCGACATTCACCTGCACCGGGGTGTCCGCAGTCCCCGACGGGGCATCCACCGCCGGGAAGTCGCCCGGCCGAATCGGCCCAGGCGCGCCATAGTAGTCAGAGTAATCGTACGCGTTCTCGTTCAAGCCGTTGCTGTACACGGTGCTGATCGTTGGGACGAATGCGTTGGCCGGGTTTTCCAGGCCGAGTCCGCCGGCCGACGATGTGATAAATACACGCACCGTCGCGCTCGCAGATGCCACCATAGCCAACATCACAACAAGACACAGTGCTTTCTTCATAGTCCGCTACTCCCTTTCCAATAGTGTCAGTGGAGGTACGCTTCCAGCCTCCGAGGACCGTTCGGTGTGGGTGACGTTCACCCTGTCTTTTACGCAACAGGTTCTACGCCCCGCCATTTTCGGATTTCAAGCGCGCCCCCCCCAAGTTTTTCGCCCCTGTTCCGCTCCAGTACTCCCGATATGGCCGTGCGCGGTTCAGAAGCGCTATCAGAACACGCCGCGCGAGCAAGCGCGTGGTCCTATGCACGCTCGCCTGCGCTTCGCATTCTGATGCCCGTGGCCGAATCGCGCACCGTGATTCAACCTGCCGTTCCGGCGTTTGCCGGTCCGAGAAGACGTCCGGCGCCGGCGCAGTGCCTCATGAGGACCAGGACGTACCCGGACCACGAGATTCGGTCGCGCAGTCGGCTCGCGCAGCCCGAAGGTCTCCGGTCGTGACCTGATTGCAGCGAAAACGGGCATGATGCGGAGGCCGACCAGCGTCCGAGGCACACCCACCTCCTGACCCCGGGCCGGGCGACGATCGACGGCCGATAACCCGCGGCCCCACGAGGCCCGCCAATTTGCAGATTACTTGCTCTTCGCGCCCGCCGCGCTACGATCCCTCTGGCGGCCAACGCCTGGTGAACAACCGGTTCGGGCTTCGGTTAGGAGTGGCGATCATGAAACGGCTCTTCGTGTTTGGGCTGGCAGCGATGTTGTTTGCGTCTGCGGGATGCAGTGCCATCGTGGCGGGCGGCCCGCCGTGTCCGCTGGACCGTGACAACGACGGCGTCATCTGCAACCTCGATTTCATGGACATGACCCCGCAGGAGCTGGCAGAGTTGCAGACGGACTACGAGACGAATCCCGATAAGTACTCGACGTGCGGGCTGATGCTGCTCTCGTCGATCGCGTCGGGCCTCGGGGTCGGAATCCCCGACTTCCTGCTCTAGCGTATCGTCTCGCAGTCTGACGCATATCGGGCAGGCAGGGCACACGTTCGCACTGGCCGCGGCAGGCGCGGAGGTCTGCCCCACCTGCCTCGAAGCTCCTCTGGGCTACCACACCAACGCGCTGAGTCGCAGACTCGCCTGAGAAACGGGAAGTGCGAAGCTTTGGCTGGCCTCTATACGCCGGAGCCCCCACTTCCCGTTGTGCGCGCAGATGCGGGGCAGAGTTCTACTCTCGCCGGCCTCCGGGAAGTGCCTCAGACTCGGGACAGTGAACGGCGGCTCACGAGACGAGTCGAACCCGCACCCCGTCGTCGGCCTGCACTCGTCCAACGGCCGCCGCACACAGCGCGCCAAGCGCGAGCAGCTCGGTCACCAGCGCGGCGCAGCGGGCAGCCGGCACGCTCAGCAGCAACCCGCCGGACGTCTGGGCGTCCGCCAGCACACCGGCCAGGGCGGGCTCGACCTGCGGGTCGATGTGCAGCTTGTCGCCGAGAAACGCCTGCGTGCCCTTGTGCACGCGCGTCAGCACCCCTTGTCGGGCGAATTCCATGGTTCGCGCGAGCAGGGGCACGCGCGACGCCTCCAGGACGATGCTCACGCCGCTGGCCTCGGCCACCTCGAACGCGTGGCCGACCAGGCCGTAGCCGGTGATGTCGGTGCAGGCGCTGACGCCGACCTTCACGGCCGCGTCCCGCCCCGGCCGGTTCAACGCCGACATGCAGGCGATGGCCTCGGCGAGTTCCGGCTCCGCGAGCTTCCCGCTCTTGGCCGCGTTGCACAGCGTGCCGGTGCCGATGGGCTTGGTGAGGACGAGCTGGTCGCCGGGCCGGGCGGTGGCATTGGTGAGAATCCGGTTCGGGTGTACGCGGCCCGTGACAGCGAGGCCGTACTTGATCTCGCTGTCGCGCACGCTGTGCCCGCCGACGATGACCGCCCCGGCCTCGCGAACCGCGTCGGCCCCGCCGCGGAGGATCTCGACGAGAATGTCGAGGGGCAACGTCTTGTCCGGGAAACCGACGAGGTTCAGCGCCGTGAGGGGCTCGCCGCCCATCGCGTAGACGTCGCTCAGCGCGTTGGCCGCGGCGATGCGTCCGAAGGCAAACGGGTCATCCACCAGGGGCGGGAAGAAGTCCGTGGTCTGAACCAGCGCCAGGTCGTCATCGATGCGAAAGACGCCCGCGTCGTCGCAGGTGTTGGTGCCGACCAGCAAGTCGGGGTGCTGCCAGGGCTCGAGCTGACGCAGGACCAGCGCCAGGCCGTCTTGCGGCAACTTGCCCGCTCAGCCCGCACACGAGGCGTAGTCGGTCAGCCGGATTTTCCTGGCTTCCGTCACGAGTCAGCTCCTCGGACAACAGTCTAGCAGCGTGGCCCGGCCTCTGCCCACTCCGCGCACCCGCACGGCCGACACGGCGGCGGCGGCAATTGCCATCCGCCGGTGCTTCGAGCACCATCCGCAGTTATGCCCGGCCAGACGCTGACCGAGATTCGCCGCTTGCTTACCGAAGCCGGTCTCGCGCCGCAACACCGCTTCGGACAGAATTTCCTGATCGATCTCAATCTCATGAGGAAGCTGGCCGCCGCGGCGGACCTCTGCCCCGCGGACACCGTGCTCGAGGTCGGACCGGGCACGGGCTCGTTGACCGAGATTCTTCTCGACTGCGGCGTACGCGTCGTGGCCGTCGAAATCGATCGCGGGTTCCAGGCCATCCTGCGGACGCGGCTCGCCGGCCATCCGCACTTCACGCTCGTTCAGGGCGACGCCCTGGGCGGCAAGCACAACGTCAATCCGCTCGTGCTGAAGGCCCTGTACGCGCAGCCCCCACGCCTCGGGGGCGCTTACAAGCTGGTCGCGAACCTGCCCTACCAGATCGCCACGCCGCTGCTGATGGACCTGCTGCTGATCGAGCCGGGGTTTGCCCGGCTTACGTGCACGATCCAGCGCGAGGTGGGCGAGCGGCTCGCCGCTGCGCCGCGCACGGGAAGCTACGGTCCCGTGTCCGTGGTCACGCAGACGCTGGCCGACCTGACGCCGCTGGCCATCGTCCGGCGGACCGCTTTCTGGCCGCGGCCGGACGTGGAGTCCATCATGCTCACGCTCGCGCCGCGCCCGCCGGAGCGCGTCGAAGTAAGCGACGTGCGCGGCTTTGCGGCCTTCGTGCAGCGGGGATTTCAGCAGCGGCGGAAGATGTTGCGGCGCCTGCTGCGCGGTTGGGAGGAAGCTGCGGCACTGCTTGCGTTCCAGCGCGCCGGCGTCAGTTCGGATGCGCGGCCAGAGGAACTGTCGCCAGCGGCCTGGCGAGCGCTGTACGAGGCGGTGACTCGCCTTCGTTCCCGATGATGTGCCGGGAGATCTCGTGTTGGACGAAGACGCGGTTGGTCCCGTCCCCGTGTCCGCCGACGTACCCGTACTGCGCGAAATCCTCGCGCCACGGAATGTTGATGATCCGGTCCTCCGCGCCGGGCGGAACCTGTAACCCGACCGCGCCGGCTCCGTCCTCCAGGAGCACGCCGTCGATCGTCCCGAAGATCTTCATGGGGCCGGTGAGCACCAGGTCGGTCGGCGAGTAATAGTTGTAGACCTTGCCCTTCACGCGCTGCAACGCATCGCTCACGTCGTACCTGTGGTGCAAACTGGAGGAGATCAGGACGACGTTGTTCACGTCGTACCCGGGCTTGAGCGCTTCAAGGGCCCAGATGGTCACGCCGGTCCCGGCGGACAGGGCGACGATGTTCACCTCGCGGCCGGGGTATTCATCCAGGTACTGCTGAATGGCGGCGGCGAGCCGCTTGCCGCCCTGCCGGGCGAGGATGCGGACGGTCTGGTCGATGGCCGGGTTCAGCGTAATGGACCAGGTGGCCCGCACGACCTGGCCGCGATAGCCGGCCTGCTTGAGCCCGGCGCGGACGCCGGCGTCGCCGAGGTCGACTCCGGCCCCAGGCACATAGAACGTAATGCCGTACGTGGCTCGTTCCCCGAAGCGCGGCATGCATCCGGTCGCCGCGATGCTGAGCATCATGAGCCCGAGGGCCAATGCACCTCTCATCGCAACGGCACCTCCCACCGGCGAAGCGCTGTCCCGGCCCGGAGCTAGTCGCGCGTTTCCGCGGCGCCGGAACGGAAGCCCGGAATCCGGATGTTCTCCTGTGGCTTGTCGTCCGGGTGGACCGCGAAGACCTCGACCCGTGCAATATCCTCGAACGGGACGACGATCACGTACGCCCCGACCTGGTAATTCTCGTCCACCGGCACACATTCAAACGCCAGCGCGCTGCTCATGCCGATGTCGACCATCTCCCGCATCTCGTAACTGAGCCCGTCCTTGAGATACAGGATGATCCGCGTTTCCAATTGGTCCTTGTAGTTCTGGAACTCCGTGTTCCCGTTGCCCTCTTTGCTTTGGCGGGCCGCGGGGAACTTGTGCAGCGTGCAGCGCTGTTTCGCTTCCTCGATCTGGCGGCGCAATCCCGGGCCGTGGAACCAATCGAAATTGAACATGAATGTACTCCGCGTCGGCTCCGGCGTGGTCATCCGGTGCTCCCGCTTGTAGCGGCAAATTCGCGTTCCAGGGTATCATCGTCGAAAATGACACCGACCGCGAAGACCCAACTTGTCCTGACGCTCGCTCGAGAGGTCGGGGCCGACCTCGCCGGCGTCGCCCCGGTCGCGCCCGTTCGCCGGGCGGCCTATTATAGGCAGTGGCTGGCGGCGGGCTACGGGGGCACGATGTCGTACCTGGCACGCAATGTCCAATCTCGTGCGGAGCCGGCCCGCCTCCTGCCGGGGGCGCGGTCCATCATCTGCGTCGCCGTCAACTACAAGCGTCGCGACGGGTATCTCGGCGCCGGCGCGACCGTGCCGTGCCGCCGGGCTGATGACGAGCCGACGGGGACCGTCGCCCAATATGCGCGTGGCTCCGACTATCACGTGATACTGCGCGCATTGCTGGAGGCGCTCGTCGAACGGCTGCGGGGACGCCTGGACGAGCCGTTCGAAGCGCGGGTCTTCGTAGACACTGGCCCGGTTCTCGAGAAGGAACTGGCTGTTTCTGCCGGGCTGGGCTGGTTTGGGAAGAACACGTGTCTGATCAACGGGGAGCTCGGGTCGTACTTGCTCCTGGGCGAGGTGGCCACGACATTGGAGCTGGAGGTGGGGCACCCCGGCACCCCCCAATGCGGGTCCTGCACGCGGTGTATCGACTCATGTCCAAGCAGTGCTTTTATCGGACCTTTCAGAATTGAAGCGACTCGCTGCATCGCCTACCTGACGATTGAGCACCGGGGCCCGATCTCGGAGAGCTTGCGCGCTGCGATCGCCGACCGCGTGTTTGGCTGCGACGTGTGCCAGCAGGTGTGCCCGTACAATTCCCGCGCTCCACTGGGCACCCACCCCGGGATCACCGCAGACGTCCTGCCTGAACGTGTTAAGATCCGGCCTTTGTTGGGCTTAAGCGATAGCGGCTACGCCGCCCTGCTGGGGTCATCGCCGGCCACGCGCGCCGCACCTGGGATGTGGCGGCGCAACGCCGGGATCGTGTCGGCCAATCACCTACGCTGCGCATCCGGGCGGGCTGGCGGCGAAGCATAGGCCGGCAGTAGAGAAGGTCGCGCCCCCCGGGGGCAAGAGTGCCCGCGAGTTGCTGTTGTTCTTTTCTGCTTGACAGTGGAGGGCGGCTGGCCTATAAGAGGACTTAGTGGATCGTTCTACGGTCGCCCCATCGAGGTTGATGGAAGAGGAAGGAGGAGTTTGGGTATGAAGGGGAAACTTCTGGGCTCCCTTGGAGTCGCGCTCTGCGCTGTCGCGTTGCTTGTTTCGCCTGTTGCCAGCGCCGGCATATCGACGGAGCTTCTGACTGTCGAGGCGTGCATCGGCGACTCGTGCTACGGGTACTGCGTGTTCACGCCTGATGATCCGCGAGGCCAGCTCACGTTCGACCCGGAGACTGAGGTGTGGTCGTGGACGTTGCTCGTCGACGTGCCGATTCTGAGCTTGGACGGGCAAATACTGCTCGGCACGCTTCAGGCAAACGCCACTGCGCTCCAGTTCGCGCAGGATCCTTCGGTGAACCTGAACTTCGCCGTGGAAGCCGGGCCGGCTGCGGGCGGCACCTCGTTCACCATCAAGTCGGCGCTCCTCAGCTTCCCGACGCTGTTCAATGCGGAGGGCCGGGCCAGCGCGGCGTTCACGCTAACGGACGGCGTGGACGATGACGGCGCCACGCTTGCGCCGATGAACGGTGATCCAGGCTCGTACCTGGCCCAGTACAACGGCTTCGTCCCGTCCGGTGCGACGTTCACGTATCTGATGCCGCAGATGGTTGCGGACCCGATGGACACGGTGAGCCTGTCCCAGGAGTACCCGGGCGGCGGGCTGTTCACACCGATCGCGGGTGCCGTCAGCGACATGAGCACGCAGGTCCACTTCCTGCTCTCGCCGAATGACCTGGCGAGCGGGACGTCCGTGTTCGAGATCATCCCCGAGCCGGCAGGGCTGTTGCTGCTGGCGGTCGGACTGCTGGCGGCGCGTCGGCGCGCCTAGAATCGGGCCGGTGCAACAGCGTGACCCGGTCTCGCAGGAATCACTCGACGGTGATTTCTGAGTGTCTGGAGGTGGAAACGGTCAGCGGAGTGCCCCGCAAAGGGCTTTGAGGAGAGGGTTGAAGGATGGTCCCGCAGATGAGACAAGTGGCGTGGGTGTTGGCGGCCGCGTTAATGCTGATGCCGGTGGTGGCTGATGCGGGGAACGTCTCGAACGTCATCTTCCGCATCGAGGCTTCCAACACGCTGGGCAACGGCTACCTCGAATTCACTTCCGATCAGCTCACGTACAACCCGGCGACGAATCAATGGGTTTGGACCACCGGGTTCAACGAGATTCTCGACGGCATGGACGTAGTGGCGACTTTGGACGCCGCCACGCTCAAGCTCGTGAAGGATCCGGACCCAACCAAGCCTTATTACCTCGAGT
Source organism: Phycisphaerales bacterium (assembly GCA_022839625.1). Classification (GTDB taxonomy): domain Bacteria; phylum Planctomycetota; class Phycisphaerae; order UBA1845; family Fen-1342; genus JALHJL01. The sequence goes on along the minus strand of JALHJL010000048.1, from coordinate 9,331 downwards.
TGGGCTTTACCGTTCACGCGGGAGAAGCGGACACCGACTTCTTCATCAAGTCCGCGCTGATTGATTTCCCAATGCTGCCGGCCGCGATCTTGCAGCCGCCGTTGGGTGGCGGCCGCGCGACCGCGTCGTTCAACGCGACCGACGTGAACGGCAACGGCGTCACGATGATGCCGATCGGGCCCAATGGGGCGGGCTCGTACACCGCGCAATACAACGGGTGGGTGCCCACCGGAACGACGTTTGCGAACCTCGTCGGCGAGATTTCGGCCGGACCGGGTGGCAGTGCGAACGCCAGCCAAACGATGCCCGCCGGTGCCGGCTACGTGGCAATCACCGATGACGTGTACGACATGAGTGCCATGATCACTTTCAGCCTTACCTACGGCGATTCCGCGGGTGGAACGACCACTTACCGGATTCTTCCGGAGCCGGCGGCGGGACTCGCCTTGGTGCTGTGCGCGATGGTGGCAGGATGGCGCCGGCGATAGTGCCATCGAACATCGGACTCTGACGTGTGCGGGGGTCAACCCGGTTGACCCCCGTTTTCTTTGGCGTGCGGTTACGGGGCCTATCTGGGGCGCGGCGCGATCGTGGGCTGAACGACGCGCCTGGAGTGGGACGCTCAACAGGGGGTTGCAGGGCAAATCGTGGCCCGGGTTAATGGAGCTCCGGGCCGTGGTCGAAAGTTGCGGTGCGCGCTGTGGTGCGGTCGCGAGGCAAAGGAACTGCAATGCGAGTTCGCGCGATGCTGTGGAGACTCATGATCTACGCCGCGGGACTTGTCGCGGCGATCGGGCTACAAGGCACGATCGCCACGCCCGCGGTCGCAGCGCCCGCAGATGAAGGTCGCATGGGGCTCCTGTTCAAGCCGCAGCCAATCACGCTCTCAGTCGCGCACCTGGACCCCGGGATCGACTCCGCCACGGTCACCGACGTGGAGATTGCGGATTTCAGCGGCGACGGGCGGAACGACATCGCGGTGGCCTGGTACGCCACGGACAACGAGGATCCGCTCGCCAGCCGCCGGGCGCTCAGCATCTTCCTCAACGCCGGGGGTCCCGTGTTCGCCCCGCCCATCGTCCTGGACTTGTACATCTACGACCCCGCCACCCCCGCGTTGTCGATCTTTCGTCGGGGCACGTCGGACGTCGGAGTGGGAGACTTTGACGGGGACGGCGATCTGGACCTGGTCGTGACGCCGTTCTATGGCGACGAGCTGTGGTTCATTGAGAACCTCGGCGGGGGGCAGTTTTCGCAGCACCTCGTGTTCATGTTCGGTATCAACCAGGCCAACTTCCTCACGCCGCCCGAAGTGCTCCCGGCCGATTTCGACGGCGACGGCCGCGATGAGCTCGTCTACATCGTCGATCCGGTTCTGTACCCGAATGACCTCGTCATACACTTCTGGAAGACCGACGGCGCCATCGCGGACATGTATCAGCTCGACTGGCAGGGGTACGACGCGCTGCCGACGCGCTGGACGCGCAGCCTGGCCGTCGCCGACTTCGACGGCGATGGGCTCCCGGACCTCTGCTTCACGCGGACCAAGAACCCGCCGTACGAAAGCGGCCCCGCGCTTACTCTCTGGCACGGACTCAATCTCAGCACCGGCTACTTTCAGGTGTGGAACGAGTTCCCGAGCTTCCTGTGCTCCGACGTCGTCGACGTCCGGCCCGATCCGAACTGCCGCCCGGGCCTGATCGTCACCGACATCAACGGTACCCGGATGCAGTACTGGAGTGCGACGTGCGCGGGCCCGATCGACTTCACCCTGGCGGTCGAGGTCACGGGCTACGCCGGCCTTTCGGAGAGCCGCGGCATGACGGCAGTGTTGTGCGATGTCGACGGCGATGGGGACCTCGATCTGGTGACCAAGCAGAAGCTGGGAACGGTGGCGGACGCCAACCAGATCGAGATCACGGTGTGCTGCTACGGCGGCACGGTCTGGCGGCGCATCAACCCGACGCCGATCGACACGACGGGCTTCCAAAACCAGACCACGAATCAGATCCTGCGGCCCCGCAACCTGGCGGCGGGCGATCTGTTCGGGAACTCCCTGCCGGAAATCGTGGCGGGGTTCGCCGCCGACGCGGACAAGCTCCGGATCGCGATCTGGCCGAACAGTTGCCTCGGCGACGTGGACCGCGACGGTCAGACCGGGTACGCGGACCTGTGCATCATGCTGGAGCTTATGAGCCCATATCCTGCCTACCGCGATCGCGGAGAGACCGTTGCGCTTCTCAATCCCGACGCCGATCTGAACAAGGACGGCGTCATCGATCTGGCGGACCTGACGCTTCTCGCGCAAGACTACGGCTGCATCTGCTGGAACACGCCGGGACACGTGGTCGCCGACATGAACTGCAACGGCGCCCTGACCCTGGCCGACGTTCAGCCGTTCGTGTTGGCGCTGAGCTCGCCCGCCATGTACCAGGCGCAGTACCCCGAGTGCAACTGGCTGTACGCGGACATCAACGAGGATGGCAGCGCTGACTTCGGGGACATCAGCCTGTTCGTACAGCTTGTGACCTTGCTCCAGTAGCGCACCGGGGGCGCCGCTCAATCCCGGGCCGCGTCCGCGGCGGGGGGCGATGGCATGGACCCCACGTCGCGCACCCGGCCCAGCGCATCGAAGAAGCGCAACTGCCGCTGCTCGAACATGTCCTTCTGGAAGCACGGGTCGATCGGGATCGGGTAGTCCCCGCTGAAGCAGGCATGACAGAAGTTGCTGTTGGCCGTTTCGGCCGCCGCCAGCATCCCCTCCAGCGACAGGTAGGCCAGCGAGTCCACGCCGAGGTACTCGCGAATCTGCTCCACCGTGCGTTCGTTGGCCACCAGCTCCTGTCGGCTCGGAAAGTCAATCCCGTAATAGCAGGGGTTTCGGATGGGCGGGCTGGCCACGCGCAGGTGGATTTCCTTCGCCCCGGCGCGGCGCAGCGATTGCATCTTCCCGCGCGTCGTGGTGCCCCGCACAATCGAGTCCTCGACCACCACGAGCCGCCGGCCGGCGACGCTCCCGCGAATCGGGTTGAGCTTCAGCCGGACCGTGAGATCGCGGATGGTCTGCGTGGGCTGGATGAACGAGCGCCCGATGTAGTGGTTCGTCGTGAAGCCGCGGCCGAGCGGGATGCGCGAGGTCTCGTGGTAGCCAAGTGCGGCACAGCGCGCGCAGTTCGGAACGGGAATCACCAGATCGGCGTCCGCGGGCGCCTCGCGCGCCAACGCCCGCCCCATTTCCATGCGCACCAGGTGTGCATTCTCGCCGAACACGAAGCTCGACGGATCGGCGAAGTACACGTGCTCGAAGATGCAGTATCCGAGGCGCGACGCATCCGGCGTCGTGAAGCGGCGCGACTGCAACCCCGTCAGCGACAGCGTGACGATCTCTCCGGGGGCCACGTCCCGCACGTATTCTGCGTCGATGATGTCCAGCGCGCAGGTTTCGCTGGCCACGACCCAGGCCTCGCCCAGCCGGCCCAGACACAGCGGCCGGTTGCCCGATGGGTCGCGGATGGCCTCGAGGCGGTCGGGGTACATCAGCAGGAGCGTGTAGGAGCCGCACAGGTGCCGCAGCACCGAGGTCAGCGGATCGGGCCGCTCGACGAACTGCCGGTCGGCCAGCATATGCAAGATGACTTCCGTGTCGGAAGTCGTAGTGAAGATGTGGCCGTGGTGTTCGTACTCGCGGCGGATTTCCCCCGCGTTGACCAGATTGCCGTTGTGGCCGATCGCCACCTGGCCGATCGAGCACGTGACCAGCAGCGGCTGGGTGTTGGACTCGCTGCATGATCCGGTGGTCGAGTAGCGAACGTGCCCGATCGCCAGCGGGTTCGCCAGCTCGGTCAGGTCCCGCGGACCGATCGCGTCCGTCACGAGACCCAACCCGGCCCGGCGGAGAATGGACTGCCCGTTCGCGGTGCAGATGCCGGCTGATTCCTGCCCGCGGTGCTGTTGCGCGTACAGGCCCAGGTAGGCGAGCTGGGCCGCTTCGGGGTGATTGGCGATTCCGAAGAGCCCACAGGAGTGACGGATTTCTGCGGTCATCAAGCCTCGCGCGCCCGCACAGGTACCGCGAAAGCGAGCAGGATACCGCGAGTTGGCTCGCGATGCGAATCCACGGCGTCACGTTTCGCCCACCGGGCGGCGATGCTGCCGGGTCGCGACCCGCGGGAACGCGTCCCGGCTACGGCCAAGCACGGACCACGTTACCGGCTGCGACGGCACAACGCGGTTCATCCGGGAAACTCACAGGGCGCCTAAATAACCTACCGGCAAGGAGTTATCGTCAGGCTTGGAGTGGTTTTTCAAGCCGTTCTTGCCCCCTGATTGTCGGCTGGGGACTGCTCGATATGCGGCCTGCTCAATTCGCATCAGGGAAGACCGCGCGCTGGCCCGCTCCCCGAAGAGTGATCCAGGCGATATGCACGTCACGTCCCTACGCGTGCGAGTCATCAAGCAGGGCCTTGGCCTCGCGCAAGAGCACCGCGAGTTTCGTCTCCACTACGTCCCACACGGTCACTGGCCGCAAGCTGTCATACCCATGCACCAGCACATGTCGGAATCCGATGATCTTCTGGAAATCCGAGAGCCGCGCGGCCACGTGCGGCGCCACGCGGTGCAACTGCATCACGGCCTCGCCGATGATCTGCAATTCGCGCTCGACGGCCGAGCGAAAAGCTCGATCGCGCTCGTAGTCTTGAACGGTGTGCCCGGCCGTGAACTCGAGGAGAAACTCACACGAGCTGTGAACGTCGTACAGGTACTTTTCCGGGTCATGCGGCATACACGAGCCTCCGGCTCTCGTTCAGCCGCCGATTGAAGTACGGGTTTCGCGGGGCCCCGGCTTCGACCAAGTCCACTGGCCGGCCGAACAGCTCCCGGAGCGCCTCCTGGAGGCCGAAAAACGTGTCGAACCGCTGCCCAGCGGGCACATCGCCGAACGTGACCAGGAAATCGAAGTCGCTGCGCTGGGGATCGAACTCGTCGGTCGCCGCGGAGCCAAACAACTCGAGCCGCGCGACGTGGAATCTGCGACAGATGCTCGCCAGTTCGCGCTGGTGTTCGATGATGATCCTATGCACGACTCAACCCCCCGTGCTTTGCCTGCGTGCCGCCAACAGGCAGTCCCACACCTTCACTCCGGTCCTCAGACCATCAAACCACTTCCATAGTATGCACCCCGCAGTATCCGTTGGCAAACCCTCAGGGACCGCCCCATACCCAGCGCCCGAGCCCCTGGAGCCGCGCGCGAGCCGGGGCTCGCGCAGCGCGTGGAGCAGTCCCATCGCCTACGGCCCGGGCTCGTTTTCGGCCGGAGCGGTAGCCACGGGCACAGCCGACGCAGTGCCACGCGCCGACATGCGGACCAGCACGATGATGGAACCCACAAGTCCGGCCACGCCGCAGACGGCGGCGATGATGGTGACAGCCGCTTCCGAAATGTCCGACGTATCGAGCTTCGCAGCGCAGATCCCCCAGATGTTCCAGAAGGCGTTGACGAACATGTGTCCAGCGACCCCGGGCCAGATCGAGTTCGTCCGCCACGCCAGAATGCCGAACCAGACGCCGAGGGGGAAGGCGAGCGCTACGTGCATCGGGTCGAGATGGGCGATGGCGAACGCGACCGATGTGAAGAGGATGGCCGACGAGGGCCGCCAGGAGCGGAGCAGCCGCCGCTGGACGTAACCTCGAAACAGCAGCTCTTCTACGAACCCGGGAGCGAGGGCGAGGATCATCACGAAGGGGACTCCCGTCGTCGCCCACGTGACCCTACTGCGGAGACCTTCCGCGTCGATCATGGACGGAATGAGTTCGTCCACGAGCCCGGCCAGAACATTGCCGAACAGCCCAACCGCGAGTGAGCCAAGCGCGAACAGCGGGTACGCCTGCCAGGCGAGCGCGGGTCGCGGAATTCCGAGATTGTCCCGCCGGGTACCGGCCAGCCGCCGCACGCCGGTCAGCGCAACGCCCAGGAACACCGCTTGGGTCAGCAGGATCGACAGCGACATGCCGGCCGGCCCCGCCAGGAACGCGGATACGTCTTCTCCAACTTCGCTCAGGTCAGTCGCCGAACCGCGGAGACCCGCGCTGAATCCGAGTAAGCAACCGACGAAGATTCCGAGTGCCACTTGCGCGGCAACGGTGAGCAGTAGTCCGACGACCAGTTGGGCGACGATCAACCCGGGACGCGCCGCCGTCTCCAGCCGCCGGGCGACAACGGGCGGAGCCGGCGCGGGCTGCGTCGGGGGCGTCGTTCCTGGTGATACATCCGGCGGCGAGTCCACAGCAACCTCGCGTAACAAGTATCTATGTTACGGCAACGCGGGGAAGTTGTCGCGCCCACGCACCAGCAGATGTAGGAGGCCGAGGGTCTGTAATTCGCGCTGGACTGCGGGGCGAAACGCTTGTTCCCCTTCGTAGTCGTCCGCCGTTCGGCCGGCTCGGGACCGCAGCCGCCGCTCGCGGACGCGCCGCACTGTGCGCCGGTCCGCTGTTCGCGAGTGGCGATTGAGGCCCACCCCAGTGCCCGAGCCCCCGGGCCGCGCGCGAGCCGGGGCTCGCGCGCGCCCCCCTGATGCAGGACCGCTATCCGGCGAGAATCAGAAGTCGGTCGTCGCCGGCGGATGGTCGAACGACTCAGTTGGATCGGTCTTGCCCACGGGTTTACGCTGTCCGGCCGGGGCCGGTCGGGCACCTGCTGCGGCGGACGACGGCTTCACGGAGCCGCGCTGGACGGCCCTCGGCGTGCCGCCGTGCGACGCGACGCGCTGGCAACCCACGAGCCGGCCCAGGTCGTCCACCATTTGCTTGAGCGTCTCGGCCTGAGCGTTGAGCTGCTCAGACGCGGAGGCGGACTGCTCGGCGGCCGCGGCGGTCTGCTGCGTTCCCTTGTCCATCTGCGACACGGCCAGGTTGATCTGCTCCACGCCCTGGGCCTGTTCGCTGGACGCCCGAGTGATCCCGTTCAGCAGCTCCGCCACCTGGGCCACGTCGCCGACGATGGCCTGGAGTGCCTTCGCGGCCGCGTCGGCGACCGTGGTGCCCTCCTTGGCGCGGCTGACGGAATCCTCGATCAGGCTGGTCGTGTCCCGTGCCGCCTGGGCGCTGCGCTGCGCGAGGTTACGCACCTCCTCGGCGACGACCGCGAAGCCCTTGCCGTGCTCGCCGGCCCGGGCCGCCTCGACCGCCGCGTTCAGCGCCAGCAGGTTCGTCTGGAACGCAATCTCCTCGATGACCTTGATGATCTTGCTGATCTTGCCGGACGAGTCGTTGATCGAGCCCATGGCGGTGTTGAGCCGGGCCATGGTCTGTTGGCCCGCGTCGGCGTTGTCGCGGGCCTGGCTCGCCAGCGTGTTGGCCTTCTCGGAGTTGCTGGCGTTGGTGCGCGTCATGGCCGCCATCTCTTCCAGCGTGGCGCTCGTTTCCTCCAGCGACGAAGCCTGGTCGCTGCTGTTCTGTGCCAGGTGCTGCGAAGCGCTCGAGACCTGGCCGGCCGCGGCGCTGACCTGCTCGGCGCCCTCGGTCAGACCGCCGATGATCCGGTTCACCGGCCGCGTGATGCTGCGCGTCACCAGCAGGCCGACGAGAATGGCGACTACCAGCGCCGCGGCGCCCGTGCCGCTGCACGCCGTGACCACGTGCCGTTGGGCTGCGTTCTTCGTCTGCTCGACTTCGCCCATCGCCGCAGCGGCCTTGGCGTCCATCGCCTTCACAGCGTCCTGGAACTCGTCGATGTACGAACCGACGCCGATGACCCAGTCCCACGGCTCGAAGTAGGCCAGCTTGACGACTTTCTCCCGCGGCGCGGCGTCGTCCGCGTTCTTCCACGGGTAGCGAATCTCGCCCACCTCGCCCGCTTTGAGCGCCAGGGCCTTCTCACACACGGTGCGGATGACGTAATTGCCGTCGGCGTCCTTCGTGTCCCAGATGTTCTCGCCGTCGCGCGTGCCGCGGAACGAAATCACGTAATGGCCGCGGGATTCGCCGCGCGCGTTCAGCACGTAGATGTACCCGGTCTTGCCGACCTTCACGGACATGATCGCCTTGCGCAGCGAGGCCGCGCTTTCCTGCGGCACACCCACGTACAACATGCCCACCACCTCGCCGGCGTCGTTCTTCAGCCCCTCGTACGCCGTGACGTACCAGCGGTCCACAACGAAGGCCCGGCCCGTGTAGGTCTTGCCTTGCAGCACGGTGGCGATGACGGGGTTCGCGGTCCCGTCCGCGCTGCTGGCGGCGATGTACGTGCCGATCGCGCGCTGCCCGTCGGCGCGCAGCACGTTCGTACACACGCGCAGCATGTCGCCCGCCGGGTTCATGCGCTGAAACACCGTGCAGGTTCCACCCACCAGATCGCGCACCTCGTCGACCACCGGCGCCGCCGTGTCCGGGTCGGCGTTCGGCTCGAGCGTCACCTGGCCGATTCGCATGGCCGGCAGCTCGAACTTACTGGTTTCGCCGGTCGCTTGGTTGCTGGCACTCCAGTTCACGGTCTCGTCGGCAAAGGAGACCGACCCGGCCCGGCTCAGCACCTCGCGGGCGACCTTCAGGTCGTACTGGAGCTTCTGCTCCAGCATCTCCTGGGCAACCGCACACAAGTCGTACGTGGCTTGCGCCTGGTGTTCCAGGTCCACCAGCCCGGCCTCAAACAAGGCCTCCTTCGAGGACTCCGTGTTCGCCTCGAACGCCGCGCGCGTCTGCTCTGCGGCCCGTTCGAAGCCCCGGGCCGATTGCCAGACCGCGATCACCGTGAGGACCACAATCGGCACCACCACCAACAAGACCTTGGAAAGGACGACCTTCTTGCCCAGTGTCATGACGCGTGTCCTTCTCTTCAAGCCGCACCACATGTAGACGCCGACCCGGTGTCGGCGGCCCTCACGGCGGCGTGTGCGTTGGGCGAGGTGGCGGCATACAGACGTGATCGCCGCCGTTCGCACCGCCCCCGTTAGCCACCTATGACATCGGAGAGTAAGTACTCGCGATGAGTAGAGTGATTACGCAAGCCGCGGCGCGCTGTCGGCGTTGCTCCGACATGCACCGCATACGAAGACCTTCGCGCTGCGCACCTCGGCGGTCCGGGGCCAAGCCCTCGGCTGGCTTCGTACGATTATCAGACAGCGACCGCCCATTCCGGCGCGGACGTCAAGACGTATTCCTCGATCCACAGCAGGCTGCCGCGACGCCACAGACCCGATAACCCGGATATTTCACCAGTGTGAGGCGGTGCGGACGTAGCGATGGCCTCCGGGCCTTGTAAGCTGGGCATCGAATGAAGGTGGCCTGGTGCAAGGTGAGGAGGCCACTGGTGACAGAGCGTGACGGCCAACGG